>JACKML010000003.1 GCA_024235415.1 Chromatiaceae bacterium
CACAGCCGGCGGATTGCTGCCCTCACGCAGGTGCTGGGTGACAAAGTCGGCAAGTTCAATTCCCACGAGGCGCTGCTGGCCGGCCTGGTACACGATATCGGTGGACTCGCCGTGATCGCCTATGCACGCGATTTTCCCGAGGTGGCGGAAGACCCGGTAGCACTGGAGTCGAGCATCAACGCGCTGCGCACCCAGCTCAGCGGCATGATCCTGTCCAAGTGGCAGCTGCCAGCCGAACTGGTGACCGCTGCCAAGGAAGCAGAGAACTGGTACCGCACCCGCCAGGGCAAGGCCGACTATGCCGATCTGGTGATTGTCGCCCAGCTGCACGAGGGGATTGGTGGCGACATCGACCCGGCCAAGGTGCCGTCGCTGCAGCGTCTGGGCCTGGCTCCGAGCGAAATCGACCGTGGGCTGGACCTGCTGCACGAGGCGCACGAAGAGGTGGCAGCGGCCAAGCAACTGCTGACCGGCTGAACCAGCGACGCGGGGGATAGACCGCATAGCCAAGGCAGGCGGTGACGGATAACATCGGGTCCCTGAACGGGGATACCGGAAATCCGCCACGGGAGTTGTTGGATGTCGCTCGGGAGTACGATCGCAATCGATGCCGCACTGCGCCGCCTGGACACAGTCGCCGGCCTCGACGAGGGTCAGCTCAACGAACTGGCGCAGCTTGTAGAGGTTCTGCAGGCGCCGCACGGGACCTGCCTGCTCAGTCTGGGCAGCAAGGACACCCGCGTACTGTTTCTGCTCGAGGGTGAACTGAAGCTCGAGGCGGCGGACGGCGCCGGTCATGTCGTGTGCCACACGGACGCCGCAGCACTCGGGCCGGTGTCTCGTTTGCGCCCATCCCGCTATGGGGTAACGGCGCTGTCGGATGTGCGTTACCTGATGATTGAGCAGAGCCTGCTCGACCGCTTTGTCGAACACGTGCCGGTCGGCGGCGTGCTGGTCGAAGAGGCGCTGATGGTCGCGAGCGAACCCAACGAGCTGATCGACGACAGCGCAACCCACCCGTTGATGTTCGATGTGTTCGACGATCTCAACCACGGCCGCGTGGTGGTGCCCTCCGACCCGGAGATCGCGATCCGCGTCGGCCGTGCCCTGCACGCCCAGGGCAGCGACCCGACCGGCATTGCCAACACGCTGGTCGTGTGCCCGGCCATTGCCCTGAAAGTAGTCCGCGCGGCAATGGTCAGCAATCCGAAACGGGCCAAGATCCGCAACATCAAGGAAGCGGTTGTACGCCTTGGCAGCGAGCGCGCGATCGAACTCGCTGTTCAGTGCGTGCTGCGGGAATCGTTGCGCACGCGTTCACCGGTGGTACGCAAGCGCATTAGCGCCTGGTGGGAAAGGACCATGCGGGTGGCGGCGATGTGCAAGGTGCTGGCACGCACGAGTGAACGCTTCGACCCCGAGTACGCTGGCCTCATCGGGCTGCTGCACAGCATCGCAGAACCGGTGCTGCTCGGTTACGCCGACCGCCACAGTGACTTGAGGGATGCCGCCACGCTCGACAACGTGGTGTACGAAAACCGCGCGCAGCTCGCGCGCATCCTGTTGGTCCTGTGGGGCCTGCCGCGCGAGGTCGTCGATGCGGCAACCCTGTGCAACTACTGGGAGTACGAGCAGCCCCGTGAGGCGGACTACACCGATATCCTGCTGGTCGCGCAGTGGCACGCAATGATCGGCGGACCACGCAGCCGGCGCATACCGTCGATCGAAGAGATCCCGGCGTTCCGCCGGCTCGGCCTGCACGGTGCGTCGCCAGAGCTCAGTCTGAAGATCGTCGAGGCCGGCAACAACGCCATCGATCGCGCGGATCAGTTGCTGGATATCTGAGGTACCGCAGGCCGAATTACAGGCCCCTGCGATCAGGGCACCCGGTAGTTCGTCTGCATCATCAGGTCGACACCGCACTGCAGTTCACTGATCCATTGGATGAACTCGCGCACCGCCTTGCCGACCATCGGACGGCCGTGCTGCGGGACGATCATGTCGATGTCCATCCCCGAAGCCATATGCGCCCAGAAGCGACAGACCTTGTTGCTGTTCATGTAGCGCTTGTGAAAGCCCTCCATATACGGCAACAGCTCCTCCAGCCGCTTGGCCGGCTGGTCGAGTACATCTCTCGGGCACAGGTTGGCCCCGAGATCGCCGGAGAACAGGATGCGGCTCTGCGGATCGTAGAACTGGAAATTGCCCTCGGCATGCAGGAAGTGTGCGGGTATCGCCTTGAGCGGGATGCTGCCCAGTTGCAGATTCATGCCCTCGTCGGGGATCGGCACCACCCGACCCGCCAGTTTTCCCGGTCGGGTGAAATGCGGAATGAAGCGCTCCCACAGGGCCGGGACCACCACCTTGGCGTCAGTGCCAACCAGCCACTTGTTGAGTGACGCGACGATGTCCGGGTCCTGGTGCGAGGCGACCACATAGTCCAGGTCCCGGACGTTCATGTAGTTGCTGATCGCCATGAAAAGTGCCGAATAGGTGAGGTCGCCACCCGGGTCGATCAGTGCAGCATGGTCGCTGTCGTAGATCAGGAACTGGTTGGCCTGAACCGCCTCGCCGGTCACCAGGTCACGAAATGCCACGCACACATGGCTGCCTTTTCTATACAGTTCCACCGCCATCAGCACACCCGGTCAACACGACGATCCTCTCGCCTATTGCCACACCTTGGCGGCAGCCTGGCGGAAATCTTGCGCCGATCGGGGATGCCTTACTGCGGACGGATGTGCTCGATGTAACGCGGAACTTCCTGCATATCCAGGCGGACCGCGCTTCCGCTGACGCGGATCACCCGGTCTCCGGCCTTCAACGCACAATGCGCTTGACCGCGGCTGACCAACGGCACTGGGATCATGTCGCGGTAGGTATAGACGTTTTCGCCAACATCGCCGCCGCTGCATTCGACCGGAAAATCCGGCAGCGGGCTGTCCTCGTCGAGCGCCGCTCCCTCGAACACCAGCGCCCCACTCTGACGCCAGCGCGTGCGCTCTACCGATCCGGTCATGTTTTTGACCAGATAGGCCGGGTCGAACTCGATGCGTACGGTGCTGCCGTCTACCGTGACCGCGGTGATCCGCGAGCCGGGAAGCTCGATACTGGTACTGTCCATGGCCTGTCCTCCACGCTGAAATGGCGCCGATTATAGGGCGGCGGGGATCACAGATGGACCCGTGTTACAGAAGGTTGCACCCCCGGGACTGGGAAGAATCAACCGGCCTCGCGATGGTCGTCTTCGAGACCGAGTTCCTTGATCTTGCGCGTGAGGGTGTTGCGCCCCCATCCAAGAAGGCGCGCGGCGTCCTGTTTGCGTCCACCGGTGAATTCCAGTGCCGTCTCGATCAGGATGGTCTCGAACTCCGGCATCACCTGGTCGAGCAAAGCAACACGCCCCGAGGCCAGGCTGTTGCGGATCCAGCCGCGCAGGGTTGCACGCCAGTCACCGTCAGCGGCCTGCGGGTCGCGTTCACGGTGCAGCTCCGGCGGCAGGTCTTCGACATGGATCTCCCGGCCCGAGGCCATCACGGTCAGCCATCGCGCAGTGTTCTCCAGCTGGCGTACGTTGCCGCGCCACTCCAGGGCCTTGAGCTCGTTGATCGTGTCTGGCATCAGGGTCTTGCATTCGACTCCCAACTCGCGCGCCGCACGCTGCAGAAAATGGTCCATCAGCAGCGGGATGTCCTCACGGCGCTCGCGCAGCGACGGCAGGTGCACGCGGATGACATTGAGACGGTGAAACAGGTCTTCGCGAAAGCGTCCCTCCGCCACCAGCTTTTCCAGGTTCTGATGAGTGGCGGCAATGATCCGGACATCCGCTTTCACCGGCTCGTGACCGCCGACGCGGTAGAACTCACCGTCCGCCAGCACGCGCAACAGGCGTGTCTGCAGCTCCGCCGGCATATCGCCGATCTCGTCGAGAAACAGGGTGCCGTGATTGGCCTGCTCGAAGCGTCCGACACGACGCGCCTGCGCGCCGGTAAATGCGCCCTTTTCGTGGCCGAACAACTCCGATTCCAGCAAGTCGCGGGGGATAGCCGCCATGTTCAGTGCAATGAACGGACCATTGGCGCGCGGGCTGTGCTTGTGCAGGGCGTGCGCGACCAATTCCTTGCCGGTCCCGGACTCGCCATTGATAAGGACGGTGATATTGGATCTTGCCAGCCGTCCGATGGCTCGAAACACCTCCTGCATCGCCGGTGCCGCACCGATGATTTCAGTGGCGGCGACCGTCTCGTGCGCGGCACTGGCGCGCGCCTCTCTACGCAGCTTGCATGCACGCTGAACCTGGTCGACGGCCTCGTCGATGTCGAATGGCTTGGGCAGGTATTCGAAGGCACCGCTGTGGTAGGCGGACACGGCGCTGTCCAGGTCCGAGTGCGCGGTCATGATGATCACCGGGACATCCGGATGCTTCTGCTTGATCTTTTCAAGCAATGTGAACCCGTCCATCCCCGGCATGCGTACGTCAGAGATGATCGCTTCCGGCTGGCCGCGGTCGAGGGCCTCTATCACGCCATTGGCGTTGGAGAAGCAGGTGACCTGCATCCCTGCCTTGGTGAGGGCCTTCTCGAGAACCCATCGGATCGAGCGGTCGTCGTCGATCACCCATACCTGGTTCGTCTCAGTCACGGGGGCTACGCTCCTTGTTACTCCGCTCGGCAGCCGGTTCTTCACCGACCGGGAGGAAGATGGTGAAAACAGTCTCGCCCTGACGGCTGTTGCATTCGATCAGGCCGCGGTGCTGGTTGATCAGCGATTGCGCAATCGACAACCCGAGTCCCATGCCGCCGGTCCCCGCAGTGACCATCGGCAGAAACAGCGTGTCGGCGATCTCCGGAGGTATCCCCGGGCCGTCGTCGATGATGTCGATCTTGGCCGCCAGCCGGTAACGTTCATTGCCGATGGTCAGCTGTCGCTGAATGCGGGTTCGCAGTGTCACGGTGCCGGACTCGCCCAGTGCGCGCGCCGCATTGCGCACCACGTTCAACATCGCCTGGATCAGCTGGTCATGGTCGCCGATCAGTTCCGGGATGCTCGGATCGTAGTCACGGATGATGGTCATCCGCTCCGCAGTCTCGGCAAGCACCAGGGTACGCACACGCTCAAGGACGTGGTGGATGTTGACCGGCTCGAAACTCGGCCGGCGATTCGGCCCGAGCATCCGGTTGACCAGTTCCTGCAGGCGATCGGCCTCCTGGATAATGATGTGCGTGTATTCCTGCAGCTCGGCGCTGTCGAGTTCGCTTTCGAGCAATTGCGCTGCACCGCGAAGGCCGCCCAGCGGATTCTTGATCTCGTGGGCAAGACCGCGCACCACATCGCGACTCAGGGCCTGTTGGGTGAGCAGTCGCTCTTCACGGGAGATCCGCAGGTGATGATCGATCTGCTGCAGCTCGACGATGGTGATCGGCTTGCCCTGCTCGTCGAGCACCGGTGTCACCGTGCAGTCGACGGTCACCTCGCTGCGCTCGTTGCGCAGCACCACGCCGCGCTTGGTGATCGGTGATCCGACTGCGGCGGCGCGCACCAGGTCGACGACCGCCTCGCCGTGGCACGACATCCAGGCGGATGGCAGTTCCCCGACGATATGTTTCGCGCTGACCGCCAGCACCATCTCGGCCATCTGATTGACGTAACTGACACGCAGCTCCTCGTCGAACACGACGACAGCGGTCGCCAGGTTGTCGAGAACTGTGGTTGAAAGCAGCGTTGTGGGCATCATGGAGACCTGCATACCTACGACGTAGCAAGGTTTGGGCCAGTCTGCGACGTATCGGATGTTACGCAGAACGATGTTTTTCAATTGCCAAATCAATGGCTTGGCGATGGACTGCATTACGTGCGCTGTTTCAGGGCGCACCATTCCCGTACTCGCGCCCTATTTTAGTGCACGAGCCGGATCTTGAGGTGGAGATATACGCCGGTCAGGGGTTGTACTTGGGCGCAAATGTGGGGTTGGTCCTGCCCGGCGTGCTGGAGATCCCTCCGGCATTCGGCTTGTAGTCCGCCGGTGCGGATGGCTTGTACCCCGGCTGCGCCGGCGGCTGATAAGGCGGTTTCGGGTCTGGCGGGGGTTCTATCGGATTTTCCGGTTGCTTCGGCAGATCGTAGGTGCTGCTCTGCCGCATCGTGAACCGGGTCGCCTGTGACTCAATCAGACGCCGACCGCTGGCATCGAAAACCGCGGCCTTGAGGGTGTGGCTGCCGCGTTGCACACCGCTGAGGTCGATCGCCGAGCCGTCGAAACTGCCCGGTACCGCATTGCCGTCCAGATACAGCGTGATCGTGTGGTTTTCCTGAAGTGGCGGTACGAGTGCGATGGACACCGGCACCGTGCCTTCGTTGTTGCGCACCGTCCCGCCGCCCGCCGGTTGTGCGATGCGCATCGACTCGTAGCGTACGAAAGTGGCCAGGGTGCCGCGCGCTGTACTGTCCTGTGCCGGGGTGGACTGGACCTGACGCGGTGCATAGCTCGAATAGGGAGGAAGTTTGACCTCCTGTGGACACTCCGACGCGGCAACATCGGCGTAGCTGACGCTGCCGTCCGGCTCGACGGTCTTGCAGATCACTGCCTGGGCGAATCCGGGCAGCACTATGAGGGTCAGGGCGATGAATTTGATCATGCTGCAAGCATAGTGCAGCGCCTGTCCGGTGGCGACTGGGAAAATGTGATGGGCTGGACAGAACCGCTGCCCTGCAGAAACGAAAAACCCCGCCGGTTGGCGGGGTCTGTGTCGAGCACCGGGATGGTGCTCAGAGGCTGTAGTAGAGATCGAACTCCACCGGGTGCGTGGTCATACGCAACTGGGTCACTTCGTCCATCTTCAGCCTGATGTAGGCATCGATCAGGTCATCGCTGAACACGCCGCCGGCCTTCAGGAAGTCACGGTCGCCATCGAGCTGCTCGAGTGCCATGTCCAGGCTGTGGCATACCGTCGGGATGCCCGCTGCCTCTTCCGGCTCGAGGTCATACAGGTCCTTGTCCGCGGCGTCGCCGGGGTGGATCTTGTTCTGGATACCGTCCAGGCCAGCCATCATCATCGCGGCAAACGCGAGGTAGGGGTTGGCGGTCGGATCGGGGAAACGCACCTCGACGCGACGGCCTTTCGGGCTGGACACCCACGGAATACGGATCGAAGCAGAGCGGTTGCGCGCCGAGTAAGCGAGCATGACAGGTGCCTCGAAACCGGGGACCAGGCGCTTGTACGAGTTCGTCGAGGCGTTGCAGAACGCGTTCAGGGCGCGGGCATGCTTGATGATGCCGCCGATGTAGTAGAGCGCGGTCTCGGACAGGCCGGCATACTGGTCGCCAGCGAAGATATTCACCCCGCCCTTGGCCAGCGACTGGTGAACGTGCATGCCGGAACCGTTGTCACCGACCATCGGCTTGGGCATGAAGGTCACGGTCTTGCCGTAGGCGTGAGCGACGTTCCAGGTGGCGTATTTCTGGATCTGCACCCAGTCGGCACGCTGCACCAGGGTGGAGAACCGGGTACCGATCTCACACTGGCCGGCGGTTGCCACTTCGTGGTGATGCACCTCGACCGGAACGCCCATTTCTTCCATCGCGTCGCACATGGCGCCACGCAGGTCGTGCAGGGAGTCGACCGGCGGAACCGGGAAATAGCCGCCCTTGACACCCGGACGGTGACCGATGTTGCCGTCTTCGTAGACGCGCTCTGAGTTCCACTCCGCTTCCTGCGAATCGATCTTGACCATGCAGCCGGACATGCTGACGCTCCAGCGCACGTCGTCAAACACGAAGAACTCGGGTTCGGGCCCGAAATAGGCCGCATCGGCAATACCGGTGGAGGCCAGGTAGGCCTCGGCACGCTTGGCCACCGAGCGCGGGTCACGGTTGTAACCTTCCATCGTGGATGGCTCCAGGATGTCGCAGCGCAGGTTGAGCGTGGTGTCATCGGTAAACGGATCGAGTACCGCGGTATCGGCTTCCGGCATCAGGATCATGTCGGACTCGTTGATACCCTTCCACCCGGCGATCGACGAACCGTCGAACATCTTGCCTTCGGTGAACAGGTCTTCTTCGACGGTGTGAGACGGCACGGTCACGTGCTGCTCCTTGCCGCGGGTATCGGTGAAGCGGAAATCGACGTACTTGACGTCGTTGTCCTTGATCATTTTCAGGACGTCTTTTGCGGCCATTCTCGATCTCTCCAGAAAGTAGCTGTGGGTGCTGCTGTCGAGGTGACAGCGGTTACATTGGGTTGCCGGACAGGCCTATCCAGGTCTGCATTTGCGGCATACGGTTGTGGGAGCAGGAACCATGCCACCCCCTGCTTTTCATGGTCAAGCCCGGCTTAGCCCTGGTTCCCGGACTCAAAATATCCCCGTCTTATCGCATTGAAATCATGCGCTTACATAGCTTCCCCGCGCCAAAAAGGGGCGTGGTCGGCGCAAGTCCATTATGCCACCGGTCGCGACGCGACAAACTGGGCGCCCAGTATTGGTGCACATACGGTGTCGGTCGCACCATCATGGTGCTACCCGTACAGCACGCGCAATCTGCCGAGCCATGGCAGGTGACGGACCGCGTCTTCGAGTCTCGCCTGGAATGCCAGCGCCGTGTCGGCATCGGTGAACCCCATCAATGGCAGCACCAGTTCGACCTCGATGCGGCCGCCGAGGTAGTGCAGCCGGATTTCGCGCTGCACCGGCGTGACATGTACCTCATTCCACGCGGTCTCGATCGCCGCCAGCGCAGCCGCGCGCAACGGCAGGCCGCGGCAGGCCGGCGCGTCCTCATCGTCTTCAGGATCGATGTGCACGGTCACATCGGTGATGGAGTCAATCTTCTCGATCACCCTGTCCTCGACGGCCTGACTGATCATATGGCCCTCGGATACCGAGAGACGCGGCGCCACCTGCACATGCACGTCGGCGCTGGCCTCCGGACCGTGACGGCGGGTCCGCAGCATGTGCACGGAGCGCACACCGTCGATGCCCATGATGACACGCTTCGCCTCGTTGACCTCGTCCTCGTCCAGAGCCGTGTCCACCAACTCGGTGAGCGCGCGCCATCCGAGGTCCCAGCCGATACGGGCCACCATCAGGCCGACCACGACCGCCGCGAGCGCATCCAGGTAGCTGAACCCCATGACCGCACCCGCAACACCGATCAGCACGACGACCGACGAGATGGCATCTGAGCGATGATGCCACGCATTGGCTCGCAGCATGTCCGATTTCAACCGCCTGGCGGCTGCCATCGTGTACCAGTAAAGCGCCTCCTTGGCCACGATACCGAACGCGGCAACCACTATCGCCAGCTGGCCGGGCGCCGGGCGGTCGCTGTCGAGCATGCGTTCGGCGCCCGCCCACACGATACCCAGTCCGACCAGCGTGAGCAGTATGCCCAGGCCCAGCGTGGCCGCGGTCTCGAATCGGCCGTGTCCGTAGGGGTGGTCCTCGTCTGGCGCGACAGACGCATGGCGCGCCGCCACCCACACCAGGACATCGGAAAGCAGGTCCGAGGCGGTGTGAATGCCGTCGGCAACCAATGCAGCAGAGTTGGCGATCAGTCCCACCGCCACCTGACCCCCCGCCAGCAACAGGTTGACGACGGCACTGACAACCGCAACGCGGCGCGTATCGCGGCCGCGCAAGGTACGCCGTTGGTCGGCGGTTTCGCGCTGCGCTTCCACTGGTGGGTTGGTGTGCGGCAGGGACATCAGGCCAAACCACCCGCCGCAGGTCCGACCCGCACCGTAATAATGTACTCGGCGTCACGCGTCTCGGTGCCTACCACCTGGTGCCCGTTGATACGGCACCACGCCGGGATATCCTGGAGCACGCCAGGATCTGTACACAGTGCAGTCAGCAGATCACCGGCACGCAGCGTTTCCACCTTGTCCTGCACCCGGATGACCGGCATGGGGCAAAGCAAACGATGACAATCAATGGTTTCGTGGCGCGGCGACATAGCGGCCGCATGATACCCGAGAATCCCCGGTTACACTTGCCAGCAGGCCCGTGAAGCGGCCGATCGCTGCTGGAGGACAGATGGTTTCAACTGCGTGGATTCGAATGCTCGCTTTCGCCAGCCTGTGCTGGGGGCTGGGTGGTTGCGCATCATTCAACGACAGCGTGACGGTCGATATCGGCGATCAGTTTGATCTGCTGGCGGTCGATGTCGCCGCCGGTGCTGGCGGCTCACGCCATCTGCACGGAGGTGAGGGCTTCGAATGCGTATTCGACGCCCGGTCTGAGCGCGTCGCATGGTTTGGCCGGGAGCGCCACGTGAGCGGATCGATCCGCTGCCACTACATCGGCACACCCGACCCAGACCCTGCTGGCGGCGAGGCCTCAGCGCAGTAGGGCGCTGCCTTCAGATGAGCCAATCGGCCGGCATCTGGTCGGCAGTCAGCGGCGGCACGCGCAGCAACCGGGTCTCGCCCGTCGTTGTTCGGTATTCGAGTTCGATGAAGGGTGCGTCACGGCCCTGACTGTAGCGGCCGACGATGCGCGCCGCCAGCGCGACATCATCGTCGTCCACTGCGCCGTCCAGCAACGCGAATGGACCGCCATGACTGGTTATCGTCAAACTCGGATACTGCTTGCGGTAGCCGCTGAGGAAATTCCCCTCGCCCTCCTCTCGCGCCACGATGACCTTGAAATGCGGCGCCGGTCGGATATGACGGCCGACCTTCAGCAGCATGATGTCGTCGAGTTCGTATTGGCGGGCGCCGCGTGCGTCCCACAGGTCACGCAGCTTCACCGAGTAGCTTTCATCGGTGAGAAAGCAGCAGCCACCGGCGGGTTGGGCGTAGTCAGCAAAACCGTAGTGCGCAGCCAGGGCCATCTGCGGTTTACGGCTGCGGCCGGAAAAACCGTGCATCCGCTCACGCCGGATCCAGCCTTCGCGCTCCGCCAGCGTGGGTGGCAGGTTCTGCGCACTCAGCGGCCGCAGCAGGCGGTCTTCGATACCCGATTCGTGTTGCACGATCGGCATGCTCTGCTTGCGCTGTGATTTCGGTCGCTGACCTACGACCTCTCCGGTGATCACGAAGTCGAACCCGCGTTGTTCGATCCATTCGCGTGCCTTGCGCACCATGAAGATCTTGCAGTCGAGACAGGGGTTCATGTTGGCGCCGTAGCCGTGCCGTGGGTTGAACACGACGTCTTTGTATTCGTCGACGATATCCACGATATGCAGCTTGATGCCGAGCTGTTCTGCAACCCAGAGTGCATTGTTTCGTTTGGGGCGCTCACGGTCCTTCTTCCGGATCGCGTGCGTGTGCCCCTCGACACAGAACCCGGTGAAGAAATTGACGCCTTCCACGTGCACACCCTCGTCCAGTACCACCTTGGTGGCCAACAGGGAATCGAGTCCGCCGGAGATCAGTGCGAGGGCCTTGGCTTGCTTGTCCATCTGGTGTGCATTGGCGACGAAAAGCGCGACATTATAAGGATAGACGCCGGCCGCGGTTGTATACTCGCGGGCTTTTAGCGAGTAGCGAACCCCACGGATTTTCAACCATGAGCAACGCGCCGGATGTTTCCACCTTTCAGGGCCTGATCTTCGCCCTGCAAAAATACTGGGCCGAAAAGGGCTGTGCGATCCTGCAACCCTATGACATGGAGATGGGGGCCGGCACATTCCATACCGCCACCTTTCTGCGGTCGATCGGTCCAGAACCGTGGAATGCCGCCTACGTGCAACCCTCGCGGCGGCCGACTGACGGTCGCTACGGCGAGAACCCCAACCGGCTGCAGCACTACTACCAGTTTCAGGTGGCGATGAAACCCTCGCCGAATGACATCCAGGAGCTGTACCTGGGATCGTTGAAGATGATGGGGATAGACCCGCTGGTGCACGATATCCGCTTCGTCGAGGACAACTGGGAATCCCCGACGCTCGGGGCCTGGGGACTCGGCTGGGAGGTGTGGCTGAACGGGATGGAGGTCACGCAGTTCACCTATTTCCAGCAGGTCGGCGGACTGGATTGCCGCCCGGTGACCGGCGAGATCACCTATGGTCTGGAACGCATCGCGATGTATCTGCAGGGCGTTGAATCGGTATTCGATCTGGTCTGGACAGTCGGGCCACAGGGCGCCGTCACGTATCGCGACGTGTTTCACCAGAACGAGGTCGAGCAGTCGGCCTACAACTTCGAACATGCCGACATCGACTTCCTGTTCACCCTGTTTGACCAGTGCGAAAAGGATTCTGCACGCCTGATCGAGGCGGGATTGCCTTTGCCGGCGTACGAGCAGGTGCTCAAGGCCTCGCACGCGTTCAACCTGCTCGACGCGCGCCATGCGATCTCCGTGACCGAGCGCCAGCGCTTCATCCTGCGGGTGCGCGCGCTGGCGCGCGCGGTCGCCCAAGCCTATTTCGATGCGCGCGAGGCGCTGGGCTTTCCAATGCTCGGTGCGGCTGTAAAGGAGGTGGCCAATGGGTGAAACATCCATGAAAACGGCCAACCTGCTGTTCGAACTGGGTACCGAGGAACTTCCGCCGGTGGCGCTCAAGCGGCTTGCCGCAGCGCTCACCCAGGAGTTCATCAAAGGACTCGACGATGCCGCATTGGAACACGGCGAAGTAACCACTTACTGTTCGCCCAGACGCTTGGCGCTGCTGGTTCGTGATTGTGGCCTGGCGCAGCCGGACCGCGATGTCGAACGCCGTGGACCGGCGCTGGCTGCCGCTTACGGCGACGACGGCAAACCGACCAAGGCGGCCGAAGGCTTCGCGCGATCGTGCGGCGTCAGCGTCGATCAGTTGCAGAAACTGGAGACCGACAAGGGCAGCTGGCTGGTCTACAACGTCCACCAGCCCGGTCAACGTGCGGCCGAACTGTTGCCGACGATCGCCGAGAATTCATTGAACCGGCTGCCGATCCCCAAGCGCATGCGCTGGGGGGATTCAGACGCGCAATTTGTTCGCCCGGTGCATTGGCTGGTGTTCCTGCACGGTGATCAGGTCGTGCCCTGCACATTGCTGGATGCAGAGGCGGGCAACAAGACCTACGGCCACCGCTTCCATCACCCACAAGCCATCACACTCTACAACCCCGAGGACTATCCAGAGGTACTGGAGTCTTTGGGGAAAGTAATTGCTCACTTTGATAAACGGCGCGCACGTATCAAAGAGCAGGTGCTGGCTGCGGCCAATGCCCTGGGTGGACACCCGGACCTCGACGACCAACTGCTGGACGAAGTCACCGCACTCAACGAGTGGCCAGTGCCGATCACAGGTGCTTTCGAGGAGCGCTTCCTCGCCGTGCCGCAAGAGGCCCTGGTGGCGACCATGAAGGGCAACCAGAAGTATTTTCCGGTGTTCGACAACAACGGCCGGCTGATGAATCACTTCATCACCATTGCCAACGTTGAGAGCAGACAACCGGACCTGATTCGTCAGGGCAATGAACGCGTGGTGCGGCCGCGCCTCGCCGATGCGATGTTCTTCTGGGAGCAGGACGGCAAGAGGCGACTCGAAGATCATCAGCCCAAACTGGCACACGTGGTCTTCCAGAAGGATCTGGGCAGCATGCGCGAGAAGTCCGCGCGGGTGGCGACGCTGGCCGCACATATCGCCGACAAGATAGGCGGTGATCCGGCACTGGCGCTGCGCGCTGGCGAGCTCAGTCGCTGTGACCTGATGACCGACATGGTGTTCGAGTTCCCGGAGATGCAGGGGATCATGGGTCGTTACCAGGCGCAGCGCGACGGTGAACCCGCCGAACTCGCGCAGGCGATGGACGAATTCTACATGCCTCGTTTTTCAGGCGACTGCCTGCCACAGACCCGGACAGGTATCGCGATCTCGTTGGCGGAGAAGCTGGACACCCTGGTCGGAATCTTCGGTATCGGCATGAAGCCGACCGGCGACAAGGACCCGTTCGCATTGCGTCGATCCGCGCTGGGCGCACTGCGCATCCTGCGTGAGCACGCGCTGCCCTTGAACCTCAAGGCCCTGCTTACCGAGGCAGAGACCCAGCTGCAGGATAAACTCGCCGAGACCGGCGTAAGTGACGCCGTCTACGTGTTCATGATTGAGCGGTTGAAAGGCCTGTACAGCGATACAGGTACTACACAAGACGTGTTCGAGGCCGTCGCCACGGTGCAGCCGGATTCAATTGCCGATTTCGAACACCGCGTGCGGGCCGTTACCGATTTTCGTGCCCTGCCGGAAGCCGAGGCCTTGGCCGCTGCCAACAAGCGTATCGGCAATATCCTCAAAAAGGCGGAGCAGGAGATCCCGGCCGTGGTCGATCCCGACCTGTTCGAGCTTACGGCGGAAAAGGAACTGTTCGACCAGGTGCAGGCGGTTGCCGCATTGACCGCCCCATTGATCGCTGACGCAAATTACGGGGCCGCCCTGCAGGCACTCAGCCGTCTGCGGGTTGCTGTGGACCGGTTTTTCGACGACGTGATGGTGATGGCCGAGAAGCCGAGTGTGCGGGCAAACCGGTTGGCCTTGTTACTGTCGTTGTCGCACCAGTTCCTGCAGGTCGCCGATGTCTCACTCCTGCAGGCCTGAACCGATGGCGACAGATGATGATTCCTGGGACGCAATGATGGGCGCAGTGCAGGCGTTTCACGACAAGCATGACTTCCGCAACACTGGCGGCGAGGACCTCGCATATCGCGTGGCATTGATGGCGGAGGAGCTGGGAGAGATCTCGGCCTGCGTAACCAAGGGAAAGGACCGCGAGGCATTGGCCGAGGAGCTGGCGGACCTGTTGATTCTGGTGATGGGTACAGACATCGCTGCCCGACTGGGCCTCAAAGACGCCTTCTGGAGCAAGATGCACAAGTTGATGCAACGAGACGCGCGGATGATCAATGGGCGTATCCGCGTCTCAGAGTTCCGTGACGCCGACTAGGAAACAGCGCGTGGGCCACATTAATATCCGCCTATGAACAAGTTGCCCAGGCTGGTAATTCTCGAACGCGACGGCGTGGTAGTGGATGACGCCCCGGAAACCGGCCTCACCACGGCCGAGGACTGGGTAGCGATACCGGGAAGCCTGGAATCGATCGCGCGATTGAACCACGCCGGAGTAACCGTATCGATAGTAAGTGCTCACACTGGCATCGGAGATGGCACCATGACCCTGGACGAGGTCAACCGCAGCCATGCCCGGTTGCATAACGCCCTGGCTCGTAGTGGTGGCCACGTGGACGGTATTTTCTTCTGTCCGCACGGGCCAGATCAGCCATGCGAGTGTCGATTACCGGCGCCCGGTTTATTGCGTTCAATCAGCCTGCGCTTCAATGCACCGTTACAGGATGTGGTGTTCTTTTGCCACAGCGCCGATGGCCGCGAAGCAGCCCTGGCGGCCAGGGCTGAGCCGGTGATGATCGGAAGCGGCGAAATGTTCCAGGACCTGACGGAGGCGGTGGATCAGCTTTTCGGAGGGAGTTCGGGCGCGTGATACTTGTCCGTTCGGTGATCTATTTCGTCGCCATGGTACTCACCGTGGTGGTATTCGGATCGACGATTGGCCTGTTCGGCTGGTTCCTTCCGACGCGTTTCTCCGACGTCCTGGCGACGCGGTGGGGGCTGCTGAATCTTTGGCTTCTACGGGTGCTATGTGGTTTGCGCTACCAGATCGACGGTATCGAAAACCTGCCGCTTGGGCCTTGCATCGTCATGTCCAAACATCAATCGACGTGGGAGACCCTGGCCCTGAGGGGATTGATGCAACCTGCCCAGTCCTGGGTATTGAAGAAAGAACTCATGCAGCTGCCTATTTTTGGCTGGGGATTGCGCTTTGCTCGGTCCATACCCATCGACCGTGCGGCAGGTCGGCGTGCCGTCCTCAAGGTGGTCGAGGACGGCAAGGCCCGTCTAGCGGAAGGTCGCTATGTGGTGATTTTTCCGGAAGGAACAAGGACCGCGCCTGGCGAAAGGCGCAAATACGGCATGGGGGGTGGCGTCCTCGCCGAGCGCAGTGGCGCTGAGGTGATTCCGATTGCCCACAACGCTGGGGTTTTCTGGCGCAGACGGGGTGTGAAAAAGTATCCGGGGACTATCCGCGTGGTGATCGGACCAGCGATAAGCAGCGGTGGGAAAAAAGCAGCGGAGATCATGCAAGAGGTCGAGACCTGGATCGAAGGCCAGCAGGAAAATCTCCCGATTTCAATCAATTAAATGTAAGTATGTGCTTACTCATTCTGTTGTAGCGTCGCCGCTTGAAGCGTGTACGGAACTGAATGGCGTCGAACCGCATGAGCTTTGGTTCCGGCTGTTTGCTGTGGATAATCCTGTGGACAATTGCTTATGGGTACGACGTGCCGTGGAATGAATCCACGGCGTCAATCAGACATCAAGATTTTCTACAGTAAGCGCATTGCGTTCGATAAATTCGCGGCGCGGTTCCACCTGGTCGCCCATCAAGGTGGTAAAGATCTGATCTGACCCGACCACATCCTCGATTTTCACCCGTAGCAGCCGTCGGCACGACGGATCCATCGTTGTCTCCCACAATTGACCCGGGTTCATCTCTCCAAGGCCCTTGTATCGCTGGATGTGCTGTCCCCGCTTTGCCTCTTCCATCAGCCATTGCAACGCCTGTTCGAATGAAGCGATTGGTCTGCCTTTGTCACCCCGCCGAATCTCAGCGTCTTCAGCGAGCAAGCCGTCGAGGCTCTCACCCATGTCGGCAATCTTCTGGTAATCGGGACTGTGGAAGAAATCATTGGGCAGATGCTTCTGCGCAGCGATACCGTGCGTCCAATGCTCTATGACAATTCCGGCTGTCTGGCTCTCGTCTGCGTCGACAGAGGTGATCTGGTAATGATCCGAGGCGCCGGTGTCGGCATTGAGGCGACTTTGTAGTTCGTGCAACCAGGCGCTCCAACTACCCTCATTGGCCAGTAGTTCGTCTGTGACACGCGGCATATACAACATGTGCCGCATCACACCGGGGTTGTAGCGTTTGGCGAGGCGCTGCTGAATCGCGCTCACGGTCACCATCTTGTTCGCCAGGTCTTCCAACGCTGGACCGGAAAGTGGCGGCGCGGACGCATTGACCAGCAGACTGGCGCCATCAAGGGCCGTGCGCAACAAATAGGCGCTGAGTTCGCTATCGTCCTTGAGATAGTTTTCCTGTTTGCCTTTTTTGACCTTGTATAGCGGCGGCTGCGCGATATAGATATGTCCACGCTCGATGAGTGCGGGCATCTGGCGGTAGAAGAACGTCAACAGCAGCGTCCGGATGTGGGCACCGTCTACGTCGGCATCGGTCATGATGATAATGCGGTGATAGCGCAGTTTGTCGGGATCAAACTCTTCGCGTCCGATACCACATCCCAGCGCCGTAATCAGCGTACCGACTTCGGCAGAAGACAACATCTTGTCGAATCGAGCCTTCTCGACATTAAGGATCTTGCCTTTGAGCGGCAGAATCGCCTGCGTCCGTCTGTCCCTGCCCTGCTTCGCCGAACCGCCGGCGGAATCGCCCTCGACGAGATAGAGTTCAGAAAGCGCAGGGTCCTTTTCCTGGCAATCTGCCAGTTTTCCGGGCAGACCAGCAACATCGAGCACCCCTTTGCGACGTGTCATCTCACGTGCCTTGCGGGCCGCCTCTCTGGCGCGCGCGGCATCGATCATCTTACCGGCGATGGTCTTGGCATCCTGTGGATTCTCCGCCAGGAATTCCGATAGTTTCTCCACCAACAGGGCTTCGACGGCTGCCTTTACCTCGGACGATACGAGTTTGTCCTTGGTCTGCGATGAAAATTTCGGGTCGTGTACTTTCACTGAAAGCACGGCGGTCAAACCTTCGCGGGCATCATCTCCCGAAGTGGAGACCTTCTGTTTCTTGGCGAGGCCTTCCTGTTCGATGTAACCATTCAACGTTCTGGTCAGTGCGGCACGCATTCCAGCCAGGTGAGTGCCACCATCCCGTTGAGGGATATTGTTGGTAAAACAAAAAATGCTTTCCTGGTAAGACTCGTTCCACTGCAGCGCCACTTCTACAGCAACATCATTTCGCTCGGCCGAGAAATAAAACACGTTGGTGTGCAACGGGGTTTTGTTTCTATTCAGGTGTTCAACAAAGGCGCGAATACCTCCCTCGTATTCGAAAATGTCTTCACGGTCGCCTCTTTCATCGCGCAGGTGGATGCGCACGCCGGAATTCAAAAAGGAGAGTTCGCGTAGGCGTTTTGCCAGAATATCGTAGTGAAACTCGGTATCGGTGAAGATCTTGGTACTCGGATAGAACCTTACCTGGGTACCGGTCTTGTCGCTTTCAGTGGTGGCCGCCAATGCGGTTTCCGGGACACCAAGGTTGTAGATCTGGTTGTACTGGTGGCCTTCGCGCCAGATGGTCAATTCCAGTTTTTCGGATAGGGCATTGACCACCGAAACACCAACGCCGTGAAGGCCGCCGGACACTTTGTATGAGTTGTCGTCAAATTTCCCACCGGCATGCAGTACCGTCATGATTACTTCGGCGGCCGAGACACCTTCTTCTTCGTGGATCCCCACGGGAATTCCCCGACCATCATCGCGCACACTTACCGAGTTATCGGCGTGGATGATGACGCGGATTTCGTGGCAATAACCGGCGAGTGCTTCGTCGATAGCGTTATCAACGACTTCAAACACCATATGGTGCAAACCAGTGCCGTCGTCGGTGTCGCCGATGTACATTCCAGGTCGTTTGCGGACTGCATCCAGTCCCTTCAGTACCTTGATCGATGACGTGTCGTAGATCGGCTTGTCGTTGTCTGTCATGCGCGTGATGAGATCTGATGAAGTTGTATGAGTCGAGAGAGATTATACATGGATACCAATCACTTAAGGACGCCGTGTTCCACGTGGAACGTCCGGGTGTCAGCAGGGTCCACGCGTAATGCGGTATCGTCGATCTTTGTGAGAAATGCCTGCGTTCCTCGCTCCAACAACGATCGAAGCACCCTGCTACGGTTCATTTCATCAAGCTCCGCCGCCAGATCGTCGACCAAAAGGATCGGTGAAGATTGCGTTTTCGTTCGGCTGACATCGAGTAACGCAATGTTCAGTGCCAGCAAAAGCATTTTTTGTTGTCCTCTGGACAGCTTTTTCTCTACTGGTATCCCGTCAGAAAACAGCGCAAGTTCGGCTCGGTGAGGACCTATTCCGGTAAACCCCATTTTCAAATCGATCGCAATCTTACTCTTCAGTAACGCCGACAAGGGCTTATCTGTGTTCCATCCCGATCGATACCGGTATGAAAAATCGAAATCCTGGGACCACTCCGAAAGAAGTGAAATGACACCCGGCATAAGCTTTTCTACAAACCGCGAGCGGGCTTCATTCACCTGTTCGGAAGCCAACTGCAGGGGCTTATCCCAGATACTGGCCATCTCCGCATCACCGCTGCGGAGGGCGGCGTTCCGCTGCCTCAGTACTCTTTGCAGCTCGGAGACGGTGTGTAGGTAAGAATGTTCCACGTGGAACAACCCCATATCGAGGAATCGTCGTCGAACGTCTGGTCCATGTTCCAAGAAAACCTGCGGCTGCGATCCGACCCATTGCACCGGCAATGCCTCCGCCAGGTCCGATCGCTTGTTGAGATCATTACCATCCATACGGCAGACTATCGCCGACTTTTCTCTGCGCAGCCCCAGAATACTCGCCCGCGCGCCATTGCCCCTGTCGATATGAACAACCACCGTCGCACTGTCTGCGCCATTCCGAATCAGCGGACCTGACTCTGCGTGCCGGAAACTTCTCCCTCGACCAGCGAGGTAGATACCTTCGAGCACCGACGTCTTGCCAGCACCGTTGGCACCAACAATGAAATTGATCGCCCGGCCGGGTTCCAGCACAAGTTCCCGCAACGCGCGAAGATTCGATATTTCAAGGCGCACTATCTTCAACTTACTGCACACCCAGTTCGCAACATCAGTCCTCAATAAAAAAGGGCCGTAACCGGCCCCTTTTTCCCTTACACGTTTCCAAGCGTAAACCGGCCACCACCTCTGCCAATTCAGAGCCTCATCGGCATGACAACGTATCGACACTCATTCGATTCCTTCCTAGATAGCAGACTACTGGAATTCGAATCGATCACAGCAATCTGTACTTCTTCACCATCCAGAACACCCAATACGTCCAGCAGGTAGCCGACGTTGAACCCTATGGTCATTTCCGGACCATCGTAGTCGACTTCGATTTCTTCTTCCGCTTCATCTTGTTCCGGGTTGTGAGCCTGCAGATGCAGTAGCCCTTTACCAAGCCGAAAACGAATCCCACGGTATTTTTCGTTGGACAGAATTGCGGTACGCGCCAGCGCTTGGCGCAGTCCGTCCTTGTCTGCCGACATCAGTGATGTCTTACCGCTCGGCATCACCCTTTCGTAATCCGGAAAACGACCGTCGATCAGCTTGGTCGTAAAACTGCTGTGTTCCAGTTGGACCCGCAAGTGGCTGTTGCTGATCTCGAACTGGGCCAGGGCCTCACTGTCGTCCAGCAGGCGCCCAAGTTCGATCACCGCTTTCCTTGGAAGAATCACCTGAATATCCATCCCGGTCTGACCCTCGAACACGGCATCGCAAAGCGCAAGGCGGTGTCCATCCGTCGCTACGGAACGAACTCTCCCCGGCCTTATCTCCAGCAACAAACCGTTCAGGTAGTAACGTACATCCTGTTGCGCCATTGCGAACTGGGTCTTTTCAATCAGCCGCTTCATGACCCGAACTGGGAGACTGAACCGGTCGCTGGCGGTAGCGGGTTCAATCGACGGGTAATCCTGTGCCGGCAACATCCCCAAGGTGTATCGCCCCCTTCCGGATCGAAGTACCGCTTTGTCGCCTTCTACCTCCAGCGTCATCGCCGCACCATCCGGCAGCGCTTTGACAATATCCATCAACTTACGCGCGGGGACAGTGAATTCAGCTTCGCCGTTCGCTTCCACCGTCGCCTGAGTGCGTAACTCCACCTCGAGGTCGGTTGCGGTCAAGGACAGGCTGTTGTCCTTAATGCCGATCAGCACGTTTGCCAGGATGGGTAGCGTTTGCCGTCGTTCCACTACACCAACGATTTGCTGCAGTGGCCTAAGCAAATCATCCCGGTTTGCACTGATTTTCATGCTGCTTGTTCTCCGGTATCTAAGTAATTAAAGATCTTTTATTTAAAAATTATTATTGTTATTAGGCTTGGCCTGGTTTGTGAGTAAAACTTATTTCTCTAGTTATCTTAGTCACTTAACTCAAAAAAACGGGCCGAAACTGTAGCGGCTAAACGCTTGGAACCCTGTATGCGATTTGTGGATAACTGCTGCTCGTCAGCGGGGTGCTTTTTTCCGCACCGGTCAAACACATCAATTACTCAGGGTTCTCAACAGGTTGTTGTAGTCCTCGGCAACACGTTGATCGCTGTCGCGCAATTCTGCGATTTTTCGCGTTGCGTACAGCACAGTCGTATGGTCCCTGCCACCAAAAGCCTGGCCGATCTCCGGCAGGCTGTGGTTCGTCAGTTCTTTCGACAGCGTCATCGCCACCTGCCGCGGCCGTGCGATTGTTCGGCTGCGTTTTCCAGACAATAGATCAGACGTTCTGATCTTGTAATACTCTGCGACGGTCCGCTGGATATTGTCCATCGTGACCATTTTGTCTTGTGCCGCAATCAGGTCCCGCAACGCCTCTTTGGCGAAATCCATCGTTATCGGTCTGCCGGTGAAATGCGAATTGGCTACGATTCGCCGCAAGGCCCCCTCGAGTTCCCGAATATTTGAACGGACTCTTTTGCCGATAAAAAACGCTACCTCGTTCGGCAGTTCGACGCCGAACAGCTGTTGCCCCTTGCTCATCAGGATAGCGACACGGGTCTCCAGATCAGGAGGTTCCACTGCTACCGTCAATCCCCAGCCGAATCTCGACTTCAGTCGATCTTCAAGTCCATCGACCTCCTTGGGAAACCGGTCACTGGTGAGAATGATCTGCTGTTGCGATTCAAACAGCGCATTGAAGGTATGAAAGAATTCCTCCTGCGACCGCTCTTTGCCGGCAAAGAACTGCACATCGTCTATCAGTAAGGCGTTTACGGTGCGCATCTTCCTCTTGAATTCGTCGATCGTACCGTGTTGCAGGGCCTTCACCATTTCTGCGACAAAACCCTCGGAGTGCATGTAAAGGACCTGCGCGTTCGGGTTGTTCTGGCGGATACGGTTACCGACCGCATGCATAAGGTGGGTCTTACCCAAACCCACGCCGCCATAAATGAAAAGCGGGTTGTAGACACGACCGGGGTTGTCGCCAATCTGCATCCCGGCGGCGCGCGCAAGCTGGTTGGATTTGCCTTCGACGAAACTGTCAAAAGTGAAATCGGGGTTGGTACTGGAGCGCACTGGCGCCAACGGTCTGGTGTTTTCCTGCAGACTGCTATCGGAGACCGGTGTGGCGGCCGAGCGTGTTGGTGTGCCCGGTCCCTGAGCGCGCGGTGCACTGCCGATCTCAAGGCTGATTGAAACAGACTGGGCGTAGCCCAACTCGTCGACGTAACTTTTTAGTCGATCCAGGTAGTTTTTCTTGACCCAGTCAAGGACGAAGGCGTTAGGCGCCATCAGCCGCAGGCGATGGTCTTCCTGTATGCAATGCAGCGGGCGAATCCAGGTGTTGAACTGTTGATTGGGTATCTCGCTACCCAGCCTGTCCAGGCAATGTTGCCAAAGGTCAGTGGTTGTAATGTCCAAAAAAGGGCCCCTGGACCACGCTTTCCAAAAAAGCGCAGCCATTAAGTGGTTCAACTTCTATATAACTCGATGAAACGCTGACGCGCTGTCGACTCGGATTCCCCGGACATCACAACGTATCTCCGAAAAGCGGGATACCTGCAGTGACTGCCTTGTTTGCTTCTTAGCTCTTCGGCCAGACTCGAGGTCTATTGTGCAAATCATTCGGTCGCCAGCGACCACGTGAGTCTACCCTTTCCCTGCGTACTTATCCACAGGCTGACGAACGAAATCATCTCTAACTACTGATACTTAAAACGTAAGTGAGCAACCACTTCGTATCAAAAAGCCCGTGCCGAACAGTTGGCGTTTTTAACCTCTTCAAGGATGGGAAAGGCATTGACGTGGCTCACGATATCCTTTAAATTTCCGCCCCCTCCATAGCCGCGGTTTTTTCGCCGACTGGTGCTATGTAGAGAACAAACCCCAACCAGACGAATTTAATCGGAATCACGGTCATGAAACGTACGTTCCAGCCCAGCCGCATCAAGCGTGCCCGTACCCACGGCTTTCGCGCCCGCATGGCCACGCGTGGAGGCCGTAAAGTACTCAACGCCAGACGTGCGAAAGGTCGTGCCCGCCTGATCCCCTGATTTTTCACCGGATCAGGTTCGCACCCATTACCGACAACAGGTTTCCGAGAACAGCCCGTATTCTGGTGTCTGTCGATTTCCAGCGCGTCTTCGCGAAACCACAAAGGTCGGCCGATACCTACTTTACCGTGTTGGCCGCAAAGCGGCCCGCGGGCTCAGCGAGACTGGGCCTGGCGATATCACGCAAGCAGGCCCGTCGGGCAGTCGACAGAAATCGTCTGAAGCGTCTGATCAGAGACGTGTTTCGTCGCAATCACAGCGTTCTGAATGGCAGTGATTTCGTGGTAATGGCGCGCAGCGATGCGGTCGTTGCAGACAACGCGACATTGCATGCCTCCCTCGTCCGCCATTTCAGGCGTTTTTCGTCTTCGTCGAAGATCGTTGCACAACCAGACAACTGAACCGCGCATCAGGCCTCAGGTTGCGGTGCGCATTTGACCCATAAGCGTTAAACTGCCGCCCTTTGCGCCGTCATCGCTGCCCGGATTCAAGCATTTCCTATGGATAACGTTCGCCTTTTTCTGTTCATGGCCCTGGCCTTCCTCGGCATGCTGCTTTACCAGGCATGGCAGACTGACTATGGTCCGGCTGCACGCCAGGCTGCCACCGAGCAGACGGTACAACCGACGATCACCGGCGTGGACACCCCGGATGCGCCTGCCCGGGCCGATATCGATGCAGCAGCGCCAAGTGTTCCGACGGTCGGCAGTACCGCGGAAGGTAACAGCAGCCGTCTGCTCAAGGTGCATACCGATTCGTTCGACCTGGTCATTGATACCCGCGGCGGAACCATCGTCGACGCCCGACTGGTCAAGTACCCGGTGGCAGTGAACAAGCCCGACGAAAAGTACCGTCTGTTGAGCCAGCGGCCGACCGACTTCTTCATCGCCCAATCCGGCCTGCTCGGCCCCGAAACCGACCGTACACCAACCCACGAAGCGGTTTTCACTGCCAGCGCGGAAAGCTTTTCGTTGAAGGACGGTGAGGACACCCTCGATATCGATCTGTTGTGGCAGTCGCCCGACGGTCTGACTGTGACCAAGCGCTTTACCTTCCGACGCGGCTCACACGCCGTGCAGTTGCAGCACATGGTCAACAACGCGTCCGACAAGACCTGGAGCGGTCGCGAGTACCGTCAGCTACAGCGCGGTAAACCGGAAGATTCCGGCAATGCGTTCATGTACACCTACACAGGCGGTGCGATCTTCAGCCAGGCCGACAAGTACCAGAAATACAAGTTCGATGAACTGGGTGCGGGCAAGCTCGACCGTGACGTCATCGACGGCTGGGTGTCGATGATCCAACACTATTTCCTCGCGGCCTATGTCCCGCCGCGCGGTGAACAGCAGCACTTCTATGGCAAGCAACTGCCGAACGGCCGCGCGGTGATCGGCACCTACACACCGGCGAAGACGGTCGAGCCCGGCGCCAGTGCAAGCTTTTCCGGAACGATGTTCATGGGGCCGAAGCTGCAGGGCGAACTGGAGTCGATTGCCGAAGGCCTCGACCTTACGGTGGATTACGGCTGGCTCGTTTTCATCGCCAAACCCATGTACTGGGTACTGGAACAGATCCAGGATGTGGTCAGCAACTGGGGCTGGACCATCATTATATTTACCATCCTGATCAAGCTCGCGTTCTTCAAGCTGTCCGAGACCAGCTACCGCTCAATGGCGAACATGCGCAAGATGACGCCGCGCATCCAGGCGCTGAAGGATCGCTACGGCGATGACAAACAGCGCATGCAGCAGGCCATGATGGAGATGTACAAGACGGAAAAGATCAACCCGCTCGGCGGCTGTCTGCCGATGCTGGTTCAGATCCCGTTCTTTATCGCCCTGTACTGGGTGTTGCTGGAGAGCGTCGAACTGCGCCAGGCGCCGTGGATCCTGTGGATCGATGATCTCTCCATCAAGGATCCCTTCTTCGTCCTGCCGTTGATCATGGGCGTGTCGATGTTCGTGCAGCAAAAGCTGAACCCGCCACCACCCGATCCAATGCAGGCGAAGATCATGCTTGCCCTTCCCGTGGTGTTCACCGTGATGTTCGCGTTCTTCCCTTCCGGGCTGGTGCTGTACTGGGTGGTAAACAACCTGCTGTCGATCACGCAGCAGTGGGTCATCACCAAGCGCATCGAGCAGGGCGCAAAAGCCTAGGCACGTGGCCGATCTGGCGGCGGACACGATCGCAGCGATCGCTACGCCACCCGGGCGTGGTGGCGTGGGGATAGTCCGCATCTCCGGCCCTTCTGTAACGACCGTTGCAGCGGCTGTCCTGGGTTTATTGCCTCCGGCAAGGCACGCGCAGCATGCCCGGTTTTTCGATGCCGGCGGCCAGGTGATCGACGAAGGTATCGCGTTGTACTTCGCAGGGCCGGCGTCTTTCACCGGTGAAGACATCCTCGAATTGCAGGGACACGGTGGCCCCGTGGTCCTCGATCTCCTGTTGCAACGTGTGCTCGAGCTCGGCGCACGGCTTGCTGAACCCGGCGAGTTTTCGCGCCGCGCGTTTCTCAACGACAAACTCGACCTCGCCCAGGCCGAGGCGATCGCCGACCTGATCGACAGCCAGACACGTGCCGCGGCCCGCTCGGCAATGCGCTCGCTCAGTGGCGAGTTTTCCAGCCAGATCCACGCCCTCGTCGCGGCGATAACCGATCTTCGGATGTACGTAGAGGCGGCGATCGACTTTCCCGAAGAGGAGATCGACTTTCTCGCCGATGCCCACATCGCAGACGGCCTGCAGCGCCTGATTGGACAGGTTGAAGAGCTGCTTCGACGCGCCCATACCGGTCGGCTGTTGCGCGACGGGATGACGTTGGTGATTGCCGGCCTGCCAAACGCCGGCAAGTCCAGCCTGATGAACGCGCTGACCGGTCAGGAAAGTGCGATCGTCACCGCGACACCGGGCACCACCCGCGACGTGCTGCGCGAACAGATCGAGATTGACGGTCTGCCACTGCACATCATCGACACGGCGGGACTGCGTGAGTCCGGTGACGAGGTGGAACGCGAGGGTGTGCGCCGGGCGCGCGAACAGCTGGCCCGTGCTGACCATGCCTTGTGGGTTTTCGACGGCGCCAGTGATCCCGATGCGTCGGGCCTGCCCGCGGCCGGCCTGCCCGAAGGTCTGACCGTGACGCGGGTCCGCAACAAGGCCGATATCACCGCTCGCCCCCTGGGCCTGCAGCAACTCGCTGACGGAACTGAAATCAGTCTCTCCGCGAAGACCGGCGCCGGCGTCGAGGCGCTTCGCAGCCACCTCAAGGGCCTCGTGGCATTCGAGGGCTCCGGCGATGGCGACTTCAGCGCAAGGCGCCGCCATCTGGATGCCATCGCGCGCGCCGCAAGCGCGCTGCAGGCCGGGCGACGCGCCCTGAGCGACGGTCGTGCCGGTGAGCTGTTGGCAGAGGATCTGCGCCAATCACAACTGGCGCTGGCGGAGATCACCGGGGAATTCACCGCCGATGATCTGCTCGGCAGGATATTCAGCTCGTTCTGTATCGGCAAATGAGCTCACCGTCAGCGATCGGCTTTTTCGATTCAGGCGTCGGGGGTTTCAGTGTATTGCGGCATGCGCTGGACGCTGTCGGCGGCGCCCCCCTGCTGTATGTCGCCGACTCGGCTTTTGCCCCCTATGGCGCACGCAGTGCCGCGGAGGTGTTGCAGCGCAGCCGATTGATCACGCGTTTCCTGCTCGAACAGGGCGCCGAGGCGATCGTCGTTGCGTGCAACACCGCCACTGCAATGGCGGTGGAAGGACTGCGTAGCGAATTCGAAGTCCCGATCATCGGCATGGAGCCGGCGATCAAACCTGCTGCACAGGTGACGCGCAGCGCCAGCGTAGCGGTGTTGGCCACCAGCGGCACCCTTGCCAGTGATCGTTACGCGCGACTGCGTTCCGACCATGGACGCCAGATCGAGGTACACGAACGAATCTGCCGTCACTGGGTGGAGGCCGTCGAGGAGGGCGACCTGGACAGCCCGCGGGTGTTTGATCTTGTGAACGCCGAGCTGGCGCCGCTGCATCAGCTTGGGGTCGATACCTATGTCCTGGGCTGCACCCACTTCCCGTTTCTGGCACCCGCGATACGCGCCGTGGTCGGTGAAGGCGTGAACCTCGTCGATCCGGGCCCGGCAGTTATCGGCCAGCTTCGCCGTCGCCTCGGACTGCTGCCCGCGCAGACACCATCGGCGTCGCCGGTGAGGCTTTACACCAGCGGTTCACCGGCACAACTGCAACGGCATGCACAACGACTCATCGGCCTGTCCGCCCCATGTCACCCCTTGTCCACCTGAGCGGGTCTTAGCGACAGGCGGCGGATGCGGCGGCTCAGCGCGCGGACCATCTCTTGATCCGACTGGCGGCCATAACGCAGCTGCACGTAGATCCGCCGGATCGCGGACAGCTGGTCCGCGGACTGGGGGAACATTCGCATCGCTGCGGCACACAGGGTGTCCGGACCCTGCGAGGCGACGACATCGACCCCGGCACGCCGCAGCTTGTCGGTGAAGCGCCGCCACAACATCGGTAAAGGATCACCGCTGCGCGGCCGCGGCAGCCGGGCCGACAGGTACACGACGGCGACAGCCAGTGCGCCACCGATCAACAGTGCAATCGCCAGACCGAATCCATGCAGCCGGCCCAGGCCGAGCCATTGCAGCAGGCTGGTCTGTCGTTCGGCGCTGAAACCGACCACCCAGCGATGCCAGCCCAGGTCTACCGCGTCGGCCAGCCACACGGCGTTCTGCCACAGCGCAAGCAGCGCACCCGGGTCACCGTCGCCGAACATGACGCGGTCACCGGCCTGCGAAGCCGCCGTATCGATCGGCTGCTCGATGCGATCCGGGGCCACGGCGGCGGTCGGGTCGACGCGCCACCAGCCAAGCCCTGGGATCCATACCTCGGTCCAGGCGTGGGCGTCGGACTGACGCACGACCCAGTGGTCGGCATGAGGATTGCGCTCGCCGCCCTGGTAACCGATGACCACGCGGGCCGGGATACCGGCCACGCGCATCAGCAATGCGAAGCTGCCGGCGTAGTGTTCACAAAAACCACGGCGCGTCTCGAACAGAAACTGCTCGACCGGATCACCTTGAAGCGTGCCCGGCGTGAGCGTATAGACGAACGGTTCGTTGCGGAAAAAGTCCAGCGCCCGCGCCACCATCTGCAAGGGCTGCGCGGGGTCGGTTGACGCCTGCCATTGCGCGACCAGTCCGGCGACCCGGGGTGCGACCCGGTCTGGCAACTGCAGGCCCAGTGCACGCTCGCGCTCGCTCAGGGCCAGCATATGGAATCCGGGGTCGGAGGCGGCACGAAAGGTGAGGCGCTGGTTGACCCTCTGTTCGCTGACCAGGGTGTAGCTGCTGTTGAGATGGGTCCCGGGTGGCTTGACGGTGACGACGTCGAGCCCGAACAGCCAGTACTCACCGGTCGGTTCCAGCGTTATCTCATAGCCCAGTGCCAGCGGGTCCCTGCCCACGGTGTCGAGTGCCCTTGCGCTGGCGCGGTCAGCCGACCAGCGGCGACCGTCTGTGTGCCACAACACCGGCCCCCTCCAGTATCGCTGTTCGGGCGGCGGAGGCATGCCGTCGAACTGCACGCGGAAGGCAGTTGCCGTGGAGCGACTCAGCTCACCGAGGCTACCGAGGGTCATCTCGCCACTGATACCGGTGAACGCCCGCTGCGTCTTGATTCCCCACAGCGGGCTGTGCAGACGTGGAAACAGCATGAATACCACCAGCGCGAGCGGCAGCGCGGCGACGAACAGTCCCACCGCGTGGCGCAGCACCTGCCGCGGTTGCGCGTGGACCCGGTTCAGGCCCACCTGAACCGCGGTCAATACCAGCGTGCCGGCAAACAGGTAGACCGCGAGTCCCAGCGACTGGCTGTATAGGAACTGTGTCAGGACCACGAAGTAACCAAGAAAGACCGTGACGTGGATGTCACGCCGCGCCCGCAGCTCAAGCAGTTTCAGGCCCAGCATCACCACCAGCAAAGCGGTGCCGGCCAGGCGCCCGTCGTACAACCCGGTGCTCATTATCACGAGCGCGATCGCCGCGGCCATCAATGCCAGCAACAACCAGCGCCCCGGCAGCCAGCGCGGATGACGCAGCGCCAGCACACGCCAGCCGACAGCGAGGTAAAAGAAGCCGAGGATGGCCGGGTGCAGGTTGGCGGCATGTGGTGCCATCAGGGCCGCCAGCACAAACAGTGTGGCGCCGAGTAGGCGCGGTGCGATCGGCAGCGCCGCCAGCGCATCACGCATCGCTGGTGCCGTAGAGCGCGAGATGTCGGAGACACTGGTGGCGGTGCGCCGGACCGAGCCCCGGCGCAATCGTCGAGCCCGGGGTCTTCAGGCCGTAGTGACGGCCAGCCGACTCGGCGTCGAGCACCGCCCGGGTGAGCGCAGACACGCGCAACTCGACGTCGTTTCCGGGCGCGTCCACCCAGTCGAGCCACAATGGCGTCGCGGCCTGACCACTGAACACGCGGGTGTTCAGGCCGCGCTCCCGCGCATAGCTCTTCCAGTCGATCTGCGACGGCAGGTCGCCAGGCCGGTAGCCGCGCAACCCCGCGAAATCGTCGCTGCCACCACCCCATTCCGCATCGTTGCCACCATCGCCGGCCGCACCACGCGGTGTCCAGCGTGCCCCCGGCTTCGGATAGACCAGCAGTGGGCGGTCGCATGCCACGTAACACCAGGCACGCAACAGCCCCATCGGATAACAGGTACTGATCACCAGCCTCCCCGGCTGATGCAGGCCGCGTGGTATGCCATGCAGCTGCAGCTGCACGCGCTGTGGTCGGTTCCCGTCGTCGATGTCGACCAGCGCCGGTGCGCTGTCATCGAACATCAACTGGATCGCCGGTCGTGCGCGCGCGGCGCCGTCGAGCTCGACCACGAACGGCACCGGATCGCCACTGAACACCGGCGGCCCGCCATGGCACACCAGGCGCAGACCCCGCAGGTTGCGCCACGTCTGATAGATCGCGTTGGCGGCGAGGCCCGCGAGCAGGAACGTCAGCAGGTGGCCAGGGTTGTTCACATAGTTGACCGCACCCAGCAACATCAGAAACAGCAGTACACCGAACATCAGGCCATAGCGTGTCGGCAGGATATAGATGCGCCGGGCCCCGATCTCGGCCTGTCCCGCCGCCGAGACCTGCTCGACCCGTGCCCAGTCGGCGAAGGCCATGTCAGGGTATCGCCACGCCCTCGAGCAGGGCGCGGACCTGTTCGGTCGTGTCGCCCTCCAGGGCATTCAGCCGGTGACTGGCGACACTCGGCAGTACCGCCTGGACGTCCTCTGGCACCACGTGCGCACGGCCGTCAATCATCGCCCAGGCGCGCGCCGCCCGCAGCAGCGCCAGCGCGGCACGTGGTGAAAGACCGATCTCCCAATGCGCCGAAACGCGCGTGGCGCCGACAAGGGCCTGGACGTAGTCGAGCAACGCGGGCGAGACGTGGATCCGCTCGACGTGCGCCTGCCAGGCCAGCAACGACTGCGGTCCGATGCGTGGCGTGACCTGGCGCAGCAACGAACGTCGATCACTGCCAGCCAGCAGTTCCCGCTCGGCAGCCGCGTCCGGGTAACCGAGGCTGATGCGCATCAGGAAGCGGTCGAGTTGCGACTCCGGCAGCCCGAAAGTGCCGATCTGGCTGCGCGGGTTCTGCGTGGCGATGACGAAAAAGGGTTCCGGCAGCTCGCGGGTCTCACCGTCGGCCGTCACCTGGCGCTCTTCCATCGCCTCGAGCAGTGCACTCTGTGTCTTGGGCGTGGCACGATTGATCTCGTCGGCCAACACCAGCTGGGCAAACACCGGCCCCGGGTGAAAATGGAAACGCCCGTCGTCGCGGTCGTAGATCGACACGCCCAGGATGTCCGCCGGCAGCATGTCGGCAGTGAACTGGATACGTTGGAAGTCCAGCCCCAGCAGCCGCGCCAGCACGTGCGCCAGCGTGGTCTTCCCGACACCGGGAATGTCTTCGATCAGCAGGTGGCCGCCTGCCAGTACGCAGGCCAGCGACAGGCGCAGCGCTTGCGGCTTGCCAACAATCAGGCGGCCGGCGTCATCGAGGACCTGGCGCAGGATTGCATGGTCACCGGGTGCGATGGCGTTGTTCAACGCAGGCTTGGGCATCTGTTCACTGCTCGCTGGCTATCCTTGTCCCTCGGACTATCGGCGGCACAGCCTGAATCTGCAATCAGCGGGCTGCCGCCAGGCCTGCAAACGGGGCGGGTTTCGCATCATTCGGCAAGCAGTGCGCCAATTCGTTCCTCGATCGCGCGTGCGCGCGCATCGCCTTCGTGGGTCTCGCCGACGTGCAGCTCGCGGATGTCGCCATGTTTGTCGACCAGGTAGTAGGCCGGCCAGTATCGATTGCCCAGGGCGCGCCAGTAGGCGAAGTCATTGTCCAGCATCACCGGGTGGCGCAGGCCGAATTCGGCGATCTTGGCGCGGACCTGAGCGGGGTCGCGTTCATGCGCGAATTCCGGGCTGTGGATGCCGACGATCTGGAATGGCGCATCTGCAAGCCGAGCCTCCAGCGCATTCAGCCAGGGGAATGAGCGGTAGCAGTTCCAGCAACCGAAGGTCCACACATCGAGCAGCACCACCTTGCCGCGCAGGTCTTCGACCCGCAACGGGGCGCCGTTGAGCCAGTCATCGGTCGTGGTCGCGGTGAACGCCGGCAGTGGGCGACGCTCGGCCGCGTCGGCATGGGCGATCGTGATCAGGGCGAGTGACAGGAAGATGATTCGCAACATGGCCGGGCTCCGCGAGGTCTGGGCTGTCCTCACAAGACCGCGCCGCGCGACGGATCATTGCAACGAAGACGCCAGCACGCGCGGTGAACTAGAATAACGGACGGCTTTTCAGGGGTTTAACAGATGTTCCATGCACACGCGTACGACGTGATCGTGGTCGGCGGCGGCCATGCCGGCAGCGAGGCCGCGCTGGCGGCTGCGCGCATGGGCGCCAAAACCCTGCTGCTGACGCACAGTATCGAGACCCTGGGTTCGATGAGCTGCAATCCGGCGATCGGCGGTATCGGCAAAGGCCACCTGGTGCGCGAGGTTGATGCCCTGGGCGGCCTGATGGCGAAAGCGGCCGACCGCGGCGGCATCCAGTTCCGCACCCTGAACTCACGCAAGGGGCCGGCAGTGCGCGCGACCCGTGCCCAGGCGGACCGCGTGCTTTACAAGGCGGCGGTGCGCGCGGCGCTGCAGGAACAGCCGAACCTCGATCTGTTCCAGCAGGCGGTCGACGACCTGATCGTCGACAACGATCGCGTGACCGGCGTGGTCACCCAGATGGGGCTGCGCTTTCATGCGAAGGCGGTGGTGCTCACGGTGGGTACCTTTCTCGGCGGGCGCATCCATATCGGGCTGGAGAACTACGAGGGCGGTCGAGCCGGTGACCCGCCGAGCAATGCCCTGGCGCGCCGCCTGCGGGAGTTGCCGTTCAACGTGCGTCGGCTCAAAACCGGCACGCCGCCGCGCATCGACAGCCGCAGCATCGACTTCTCGGTGCTCGAAGTGCAGCCGGGTGACGACCCGGAACCGGTGTTCTCGTTCATGGGCAGCCGCACCGATCACCCGCAGCAGGTGCCTTGCCATATCACCCGTACCAACGAGCGTACCCACGAGGTGATCCGCGGCGGTATGTCGCGTTCGCCGATGTACACCGGGGTGATTGAGGGCATAGGACCACGCTACTGCCCATCGATTGAGGACAAGGTCGTCAGGTTTGCCGACAAGACATCACACCAGATTTTCATCGAGCCGGAAGGGCTGACCAGCCACGAGGTCTATCCCAACGGGATCTCGACCTCGTTGCCGTTTGATGTGCAGTGGCAGCTGGTGCGCTCGATGCAGGGCTTCGAAAATGCACGTATCACCCGCCCCGGCTACGCTATCGAGTACGACTTTTTTGACCCGCGCGACCTCAGGCATTCGCTCGAGACGCGGTTCATCGCCGGCCTGTTTTTCGCGGGCCAGATCAACGGCACCACCGGTTACGAAGAGGCGGCCGCTCAGGGCCTGCTGGCCGGAATGAATGCGGCGCTGCAGGTGCAGGGCAAGGACAGCTGGTCGCCGCGTCGTGACGAGGCCTATCTTGGTGTGCTGGTCGACGACCTGATCACGCGCGGCACGCAGGAGCCCTATCGCATGTTCACCTCGCGCGCCGAGTACCGCCTGATGTTGCGTGAGGACAATGCAGACCTGCGCCTGACCGAGACCGGCCGCACGCTGGGTCTTGTCGGGGATACCCAGTGGGCTTTCTTCGAGCGCAAGCGTGAGGCGATCGCGCTTGAGCAGCAACGCCTGCGCGATACCTGGGTACGTCCGTCAGACCTGGCCGAGCACCAGGCCCTCGAACTGATCGGCGATGCGCTGCGCCGTGAGGTGCGGGCGCTGGACCTGATCACCCGCCCGGAGTGCACCTATCGGGGCATCACCGCGCTGGCCACCGTCGGTGCCGGCGCCATCGACGGCGATGTGTGTGACCAGGTCGCGGAACAGGTCGAGATCCAGGCCAAGTACGCGGGATATATCGATCGTCAGCGTGACGAAGTCGAGCGTGCGCGCCGAGCCGAAGCGACCCGGCTGCCGACTGATTTCGACTATGCGCGGGTAAAAGGCCTATCGGCCGAGGTCAGCGAGAAGCTGTCGCGGCAGCGGCCCGAAACCATCGGACAGGCCGGGCGCATTCCCGGAGTGACCCCCGCTGCGGTATCCCTGCTGCTGATCCACCTGAAAAAGCGTTCGGCCTGAACACGGCGGTCCATGCATGTTGGCCCGCTGCCGCTCAGGCCTGTCCGACAGCGGCATTGAGACGGTGTTCGCTATCCCGTAGCCTGGCCTCGGTGCGCTTGCGCTCAGTGATGTCCTGGTGCGTCCCGGCCATCCACAGGGGTTTGCCATCTGCGTCCCATTCGAATACGCGGCCGCGATCGAGCACCCACACCCAGTGACCGTCACGATGGCGCATGCGTACCTCGCACTCGTAACAATCGAGTTCGCCGGCGAAGTGCTTCTGCAGTAACCTGCCGGAGCGTTCCAGGTCGTCAGGGTGCGCCAGCCGCGTCCAGGTGTCGATGCTGACCGGCACCAGCTGGTTGAGTCGATACCCGACGACCTGTGCCCACCGCTCGTTGAGCCGGGTCTCACCGGTCTGCACGTTCCATTCCCAGGTGCCGACGTTGGTGCCCTCGATCACGTACTTGAGGCGCCGCCGCTCTTCCTCGACGGCCAGTTGCATTGCCTTGATCTCGGTCTGATCCACCAGGTAACCGCGCAGACTGACGACCTCACCGCGGGCGTCCCGTGTCACCCGCGTGAAGTCACGATACCAGGCGTATCCATCATGCTTGTGCGACAGCCGGTAGGACTGCTCGAAGCGGTCGATACCCTGCCTCAGGTAGCGTTCCACCTCGCGCGCGATTCGCGCCGAGTCATCAGGATGAATGATTCGCACGAAGCGGAAATCCGGGGCAGTCATCTCTTCGGCCGTGTAACCCATCACCTGTTCGATGTTGCTCGAAACGTGCGATACCGGCCAGCCCTCCTCTGCGGTCCAGGTGAACACCACGACCGGACCGGCAGAAAACAGGTCGCGTTCCCGTTGCAGTTCGAGTTCCGCCTGCGTGCGCTCGGAGACGTCGCGCGAAAAGCCGACGGTACCAAGCAGGCGACCATCGTCATCCAGCACCGGGGCCTTGTAGGTCTCGAGCCAGATCTTCCTGCCATCGTCCTCGCCCTGCTCCACGACTTCCTTCTTCCGGCGCGAGGCCATCACGGCACGATCATCGGTCTGATACCCCAGCGCCAGTTCGCGTGGCCAGATATCCAGGTCGGTCTTGCCCACCAGCGACTCCGCGTCGTCGGCGCCGCAGGCCTGCGCAAAGGGGGCGTTGACCGCGAGAAAGCGGCCATCCGTGTCCTTCAGCCACACCAGGAACGGGAAGTTGTCGATGAGCGCGCGCTGGTAGCTCTCGCGCTGCCGCAGTTCTGCTTTGATCTTGTGTTGCGCCGTGATATCCCGCCCAAGGCCCATGATGCCGATCAGTCTGCCATCGTCACCGTAGACCGGCGTGCGGGTGATCTGGATCAGCGCGCTGTGACCGTTGTCGGCGAACGTCAGCCATTCCTCGCTGTCGACGGCGGCGCCGTTGCGCACGGCGGCCTTGTCATGGCGACGCCAGTCGCGCGCCAGCGCGGTTCGGTGGAAATCGAAATCGGTCTTGCCAACGATCTGCTCCACGCTGGCGTTGAGCAGACGACCGAATGTTGGATTGCACGAAATGTAGACACCGTCGGTGTCCTTGAACCAGACAAGTTCGGGAAGCATCGCCAGTAACGGGTTGCGCACCGCGAGCGCGGCATTCAACGCACGGCGCATGGCCACCAGTTGTCGACGGTTGCGCAGCAACTTCCATGAAAGCGCCAGGACCAGCAACAGCAGCGCCAGCAGCGCGGCGAAAAGTTGCGTCCGGGTTGCCCCGGTGATGCCCATCGGGACCTCGGCGAGGGCCGGGGAGGCCGCGAGCAGCACTGCCGGTGCAAACAGGCAGGCTGCCTTCGGGTGTGTCCGTCGCCAGGGGACGGACAGATGGCCGTCGTCTTGCATGGGATGTTCGCTATGCCGGGTCGCCAAGGGTTTCCAATATCCCTTGGCGGCCAGATGCGCAGATTTTTTAGCTCGAGCCGCCCGCGACAGCTGGTGGTCGCTGCAGGGTTCAGGCGAGCTGTGCGGCCTTGCGCGCCGGCCGCTCCAGGCAGTGGCGGAGCCAGGCGTCCAGATGCGGGTAATCGGCAAGTGGCAGGCGCGCCGGTTTGCACCACGACAGGACCGCTGCGACATTGAGATCGGCGACCGTGAACCGGTTGCCGGCAAGGAACTCGTGGTCCGCCAGCGTCTGGTCGAGAATCGAAAAGGGTCCCTTCAGCAGGCCGCGGTTGCGGGAGACCTTTTCCGGATCACGCCTGTCCGCCGGCAATACGCGGCTGTGCATCAATACGCTCAGCAACGCGCTCTCCACCTCGCTCATCACCCAGAAAGACCACTGCAGCGCGCGTGCCTCATCCTCAATGGTGTCCGGCCACAGCCCGGCGCCCCGGCCGTACTTGCGCGCCAGGTATAGGTTGATCGCCATGGACTCCCACAACACCAGATCACCGTCGATCAACGTCGGGATCCGACCGTTGGGATTGAGCGCACGGTAGCCGGGATCGTCGAGATCCTTGCCGTGAAAGTCCACCTTGACGTGCTCGAACGGCAGTCCGAGTTCGTGCAGCAGCCACAGTGGCCGAAACGCGCGTGACTGCGTGATGCCGTACAGTTTGATCATGGTTTGACCTTGTGCAGTGGTTGACCGACATCTTAGCCAAGGCAACGCAGCGCCGCAGCGGTAGAATTGCCGGATGATCACCCTGGTGGAAATCAACGCCCTGTGGCCGCGCCAGCTCGAACACGGCCTGGATGCCATGCAACTGTCACTGAGCGAGGCACAGCACGAGAGTCTGCTCGGCTATCTCGGTCTGCTGGCCAGGTGGAACAGAGCCTACAACCTCACCGCCGTGCGTGATCCGGCCGAGATGGTGCGCCGCCAGCTGCTCGACAGCCTTTCGATACTGCCCTGGGTGACCCGCGGTCCGGTCCTCGATGTCGGTACCGGGGCCGGTCTACCCGGTATTCCGCTGGCCGTCGCCCGGCCCGATCTCAATTTCTCGCTGCTCGATACCAACGGCAAAAAGACCCGCTTCGTGCAACAGGTGGTCGGCGAACTCGGCCTCGCCAATGTCGAGGTGATAAAGAGCCGGGTCGAGGGCCTGGCGCGCAATGGCCACTACGCGCTCATCACCTCGCGGGCTTTTGCCACACTGGCGGATATGCAACAGACAACCGCCCACCTGCTGGCAGCGGACGGTTGCTGGCTGGCGATGAAGGGGGCTGATCCGCGTGCCGAGGTTGGGGACCTGCCGCCCGGTTTCAGGGTGGAAGTCACGCCCTTGCTGGTTCCGGGAGAGGCTGGGCGGCGCCACCTCGTGGTCCTGCAGCGGGACTGAACGACCTTGGCGCGAGTGGGTATCTTTTTTCCACCGCGCCGTTATGATAATCGGCCCGGCCAACCGGCCGGTGCCACAACAAGATCCAGGCTGACCACCATGGGACGAATTATTGCTGTCGCCAACCAGAAGGGCGGCGTGGGCAAGACCACAACGGCAGTGAATACGGCAGCGGCACTGGCGGCGATGCAGCGTCGGGTGCTGTTGGTCGATCTCGACCCGCAGGGCAACGCGACCATGGGCAGCGGGATCGACAAACACGATCTGGCAAAGTCGGCACTCGAGGCCCTGATGGGTGAGATCGCGCTGGCGGAATGCATCCAGCGAACCCCGGAGGCCGGTTACGACGTGTTGCCGTCCAACAGCGACCTGACAGCCGCCGAGGTGCGGCTGTTCGAGGCCCCGTTGCGCGAAAAGCGGCTCGAGCTCGCCCTCGCCCCGGTGCGCGATCGCTATGACTACATCCTGATCGACTGCCCGCCCTCGCTCAACATGCTGACACTGAATGCCCTGGTGGCCGCGGACAGCGTGCTGGTTCCGCTGCAGACCGAATACTATGCCCTCGAGGGACTGTCGGCGCTGCTCGCCACCGTGCAGCAGATCAAGGATCACCGCAATCCGCGGCTGGAGATGGAGGGGATAGTGCGCACGATGCATGACCCGCGCAACAATCTGGACAACCAGGTTTCAGCACAGTTGATCCAGCATTTCGGAGACAAGGTGTTCCGTACCATGATTCCGCGCAATGTGCGGGTCGCCGAGGCGCCGAGTCATGGGCTGCCGGTGATGCTGTATGATAAAACGTCGCGCGGCGCGATCAGCTACATGGCCCTGGCCAGCGAGATGACGCGTCGCCATCCTCCGCACAACCCCAACGTACCTGCATGACCATGGTAAAGAAAAGAGGCCTCGGCCGCGGACTGGACGCCCTGTTGGGCGGGTCACAGCCCGCCGCGTCAGCGCAGCAAGATGCGAACCCTGCCGCCACAACGCCGGGTCCGACGACCAGCCTCGCGGTCGACCTTATCCAGCGCGGCCGCTACCAGCCGAGACGGAACTTCGACGAGGACCGGTTGCGCGAGCTGGCCGACTCGATCAGTGCGCAGGGCATGGTGCAACCGATCGTGGTGCGTCCGGTGGCCGACAACCGCTACGAGATCGTCGCCGGTGAGCGTCGCTGGCGCGCTGCGCAGATGGCCGGTCTGGCCGACGTGCCGGTCGTGGTGCGCGATGTGGACGACCAGTCGGCAATGGCCATGGCGCTGATCGAAAACATCCAGCGCGACGATCTCAACCCGCTTGAAGAGGCAACAGCGCTGCACCGGCTGCTCAACGAGTTCGAGCTGACCCACCAGCAGGTCGCCCAGGCGGTGGGCAAGTCGCGCACCACGGTCACCAATCTGATCCGGCTGCTCGAACTCAACACTGAGGTCAAGGATCTGCTCGATCAGGGCGCGATCGAGATGGGTCATGCCCGCGCGCTGCTCGCCTTGAGTGGCCGTGCCCAGACAGAGGCGGCGACCCAGGTCGCGGCCAAGGCCCTGTCGGTGCGCGAGACCGAGGCCCTGGTGCGTCGTCTGAACCAGCCCAAGGCGCCGGCGCCGGCGGCTGTGGAGCAGGACCCGGACGTACGCCGGCTGTTGTCCGATCTCACGGATCGGTTGGGAGCAAAAGTCGCGCTGCAACAGGGTGCCGGCGGCAAGGGCCGCCTGATGATCAGCTACAACACGCTTGAAGAACTCGAGGGGATTCTCGAGCACATCCGTTGAGTGGTCAGGGGTCCAACCTATCTATAGGTTTTTTCTCTAGCCACCCCATGGATTTCTTATCGGATGATCGTTTGACCTTATAAACCCCAGTTCTTATACTGCGCCCGCTTTCGATGGCTCGTTAAGCGGCGCGGGATGGCAGCAGATGCATGATCTTGACGCCCGACGGGCCAAGCGGATACTGGTCGCGCAGTTGGTCGCCACCCTGATCGTTTCCCTGTTCGGGCTGCTGTTTGGTCCGCGGGAAGGGCTTTTCGCCCTCATTGGTGGCTTGACCGCGACGATCGCAAATGGCCTGTTCGCCTATTGGGTGTTCGGGCGCTATCGGGCGGCGGAACCCGGCAGGCTGGTATCTCAGTTCTACGGCGGCGAGCTGTTGAAGCTGGTGTTTATCGGCATTGCCTTCGCGCTTGCGATTGTCTGGATGGAGCCGTTGCGTCCGTTGGCCTTGTTTGGGGCCTTTTTTGTTGTACAGGTTTTACCCCCTCTGCTGGCGAATCGGATCGCCGGATGAGCGCAAAGAGAAATAACTGATGGCTGGCTCTGAAACCCTGACTTCCGGTGAGTACATAAAGCACCACCTGACCAACCTGACCTTTGGTCAGTTTCCCGATGGTCACTGGGGTGTCGCCCACAGCGCCGAGCAGGCAAAAGAGATGGGTTTCTGGGCGATCCATCTCGACTCGATGTTCTGGTCGCTCGGTCTGGCCGCGTTGTTTGGCTACTTCTTTTATACGGCAGCGCAAAAAGCCAGCGCCGGCGTTCCGTCGGGGTTGCAGAATTTTGTCGAGTTGATGATCGACTTCGTCAACGACAGTGTGCGTGGCTCCTTCTCGGGCAAGAATGATCTGGTCGCCCCGCTGGCGCTGACCGTGTTCGCCTGGGTCTTCCTGATGAACCTGATGGACCTGGTGCCGGTCGACCTGATCCCCTACATCAGCGGCGTGCTGGGTATCCACTTCATGAAAGTGGTACCGACCACCGATCCGAACGTCACCTTCGCCCTGGCGCTGGGCGTATTTGGACTGATCCTTTTCTACAGCATCAAGATCAAGGGCGTCGGCGGCTTTGTCGGGGAACTGACCGGCATGCCGTTCGAGACCAAGAACCCGTTGCTCAAGCCCTTCTTCATGGTGATCAACCTGGTGCTTGAAGGCGTCAACCTGATCGCCAAGCCCGTCTCGCTTGCACTGCGTCTGTTCGGCAACATGTATGCCGGCGAGATGATCTTCATCCTGATCGCCGTGATGTACAGCGCAGGCTGGGTCATGGGCATCTTCGGCGGCGTCCTGCAGCTTGGCTGGGCGATTTTCCATATCCTGATCATCACTCTGCAGGCGTTCATCTTTATGACCCTGACCATCGTGTACCTGGATATGGCGCACGCTGAACATCACTGATTTCATTTTTCTTTTAACTACCTGATTGAACTAACGGGAGACAATCATGGAACAAGCTCTGCTGGTCATCGCTGCTGCGATCATGATGGGCCTGGGTGCCGTCGGCGCCGCCATCGGTATCGGCGTCCTGGGTGGTCGCTTCCTCGAAGGCGCCGCACGCCAGCCGGAACTCATCCCCATGCTGCGCACCCAGTTCTTCATCGTTATGGGTCTGACCGACGCCGTGCCGATGATCGCTGTGGGTCTGGGCATGTACGTACTGTTCGCGCTGGCCGGTTAATCCGACAGGCTCGAACCGTTTCAACTCGTCTTAACGAGGTTTCGGGATGAATATCAACCTGACACTTATCGCCCAGCTGGTGTCCTTCGCGGTGTTCGTGTGGTTCACCATGAAGTTCGTGTGGCCGCCGCTGGTAAAGGCGATGGACGAGCGCAAAGCCAAGATCGCCGAAGGGCTGGCTGCCGCCGAGCGCGGACAGCATGAGCAGGAGCTCGCCGAAAAGCGCGCCAAGGACACCCTGCATCAGGCCAAACAGCAGGCTGCCGAGATCAAGGCCAACGCTGAAAAGCAGGCCTCCATGATCGTCGAAGAGGCCCGCGACAAAGCCAAGGAAGAAGGCCATCGTCAGCTGGTCGCGGCACAGGCGGAGATCGCGCAGGAAATCAACAAGGCCCGAGAGGGCTTGCGTGCCAAGGTCGCCGAATTGGCGGTTCTGGGTGCGGAGAAGATCCTGCGCAAAGAGATCAACGCCGATGCGCACAAAGACATCGTCGAATCCGTGGCCAACCAGATTTAAGGCAATCGAATGGCTGGAGACGCTACAACCATCGCCCGACCCTACGCTGAAGCTGTCTTCGCGCGTGCGGTCGAGACCGACAAACTGGACCTCTGGTCCGACATGCTCGAACTGCTCGCGCTCGCGGCCAGGGATCCGGGACTGTCGGGCCTGATCGCCAGTCCGAAACTGGACAAGTCGCAGATGACCGAGTTGATGCTCGATATCGGCGGCGGCCGTCTCAGTGACGAGGGCAAGAATCTGGTCCGTATGCTGGTCAGCAATGGCCGCCTGTCGGTCCTGCCGGAAATCGCCAGCCTGTTCGAGGCGCGCAAGGCCGAGCACCAGGGTACGTTGGAGGTTCACGTTACCTCCGCGTACGCGCTCAAGCCGGCGCAGGAACAGCAACTCGCCGAGGCGCTCAAGCGCAAGCTGGGCCGCGAGATCCGTATCACCAGCGAAGAAGACCCCGGTCTGATCGGCGGCTTCCGCCTGCGGGCCGGCGACATGGTGATTGACGGCTCCATCTCCGCGCAGCTCGGCAAGCTGGCCAACGAACTAGGAATCTAATTGGGAAAGCAACCATGCAACTGAATCCCTCCGAGATCAGCGAGCTGATCAAGAGCAAGATCGAGAAGTTCGATCTCACGTCTGAAGCGCACAATGAAGGCACCGTGGTTTCCGTAACCGACGGTATCGTCCGTATCCACGGCCTGGCCGAAGCCATGTCGTACGAGATGCTGGAGTTCCCAGGCAACACCTACGGACTGGCGCTCAACCTCGAGCGTGATTCGGTGGGTGCGGTTGTCCTGGGTGACTACAAGCACATCTCCGAGGGAGACGCGGTCAAGTGTACCGGTCGCGTGCTCGAGGTCCCGACCGGCCCCGAACTGCTGGGGCGCGTGGTTGACGCGCTTGGCAACCCGATGGACGGCAAGGGCCCGATCAATGCGAAGACCTCGGCCGCCATCGAACAGATCGCGCCCGGCGTTATCGAGCGCAAGTCGGTGGACCAGCCGGTACAGACCGGCATCAAGGCCATCGACGCGATGGTTCCGGTCGGCCGTGGCCAGCGCGAGCTGATCATCGGCGACCGCCAGACCGGCAAGACCGCCATCGCCATCGATGCGATCATCAACCAGAAAGGCACCGGCGTTAAGTGTATCTACGTCGCCGTCGGCCAGAAGAACTCATCGATCGCGGCGCTGGTGCGCAAGCTCGAAGAGCACGATGCGATGGCGCACACGATCATCGTCGCTGCGCCGGCTGCCGAGTCTGCGGCGATGCAGTTCATCGCGCCCTACTCCGGCTGCACAATGGGCGAGTATTTCCGCGATCGTGGCCAGGATGCCCTGATCATCTATGACGACCTGACCAAGCAGGCATGGGCCTACCGCCAGGTATCCCTGTTGCTGCGCCGCCCGCCGGGTCGCGAAGCCTATCCGGGTGACGTCTTCTACCTGCATTCACGTCTGCTCGAGCGGGCCGCACGCGTCAACGCCGACTACGTCGAGAAGTTCACCAACGGTGAAGTCAAAGGCCAGACCGGCTCTCTGACGGCACTGCCGATCATCGAGACCCAGGCCGGTGACGTATCCGCATTCGTACCGACCAACGTCATCTCGATCACCGACGGTCAGATCTTCCTGGAGTCCGACCTGTTCGCTGCCGGCCTGCGGCCTGCCATCAACGCCGGCCTGTCGGTATCGCGCGTCGGTGGCGCCGCCCAGACCAAGGTCATCAAGAAGCTCGGCGGCGGTGTGCGTCTCGCCCTCGCCCAGTACCGTGAACTGGCCGCTTTCTCGCAGTTTGCATCGGACCTCGACGAGGCCACCCGCAAACAGCTCGAGCGTGGTCAGCGGGTTACCGAGCTGATGAAGCAGCCGCAGTACAGCCCGTTGTCGATTGCCGACATGGCGATCTCGCTGTTCGCCGCCAACGAGGGCTATCTCGATGATGTCCCCGTGAACAAGGTGGTGTCGTTCGAGTCATCGCTGCACAGCTACATGGCGGCCCACGAGGCCGATCTGGTTGCCAAAGTAAACGCCGAGGGCGGCTGGAACGATGAAATCGCTGGTGCATTCCACAATGCACTGAAGGAATTCAAGGCGAACCATAGCTGGTAAACGCATGTAACCACGAAGGTCACGAAGGCCACCGAGACTCGCTTCGTGTTCTTTGTGTCCCTAGTGGTTAACAAACAGGATACGAAGGTCAAACATGGCAGGCGCTAAAGAAATCCGCACCAAGATTGCCTCCATCAAGAGCACTCAGAAGATCACGAGTGCGATGGAGATGGTCGCTGCCTCGAAGATGCGCAAGGCGCAGGAACGCATGGCGGCAACCCGTCCTTATGCCGAAAAGATGCGGCAGGTCATCGGTCACGTCGCCCTGGCCAACCCCGAGTACAAGCATCCGTTCATGAGCGTGCGGCCCGTCAAGCGCATTGGCTACATCGTCGTGTCGTCCGATCGCGGTCTGTGCGGCGGCCTGAACAGCAACCTGTTCCGCCACCTGTTGCGCGAGATCCGTGCCCAGCGTGATGCCGGCACTGAGATTGAGTACTGCACGATCGGCACCAAGGCGCTGGGGTTTTTCCGCCGCGTCGGCGGTAAGGTCACCGCGCAGGCCACGCACCTCGGCGACGCCCCGCATATCGACGCGCTGGTCGGCACCGTAAAGGTGATGCTGGATGCGTACATGAACGGTGAGATCGACGAGATACGCATTGCGTATAACGAATTCGTCAACACCATGACGCAGAAACCGACGGTCGAACAATTGGTGCCGCTCGCCGCGGGCGACGATGCCGAACATCTCAAGCACCACTGGGACTATATCTACGAGCCCGGCGCGAAAGAGGTGTTGGACGGACTGCTGACGCGCTACATCGAAGCGCTGGTGTACCAGTCGGTCGTGGAGAATGGCGCCAGCGAACAGTCTGCACGCATGGTGGCGATGAAGTCGGCAACCGACAACGCCGGTGGCCTGATCGACGAATTGCAGCTGATCTACAACAAGGCCCGTCAGGCCGCCATCACCCAGGAGATCTCTGAGATCGTGGGCGGCGCCGCGGCCGTGTCGTAAGTATCGGCGGAAAGGCCACGGCACCGGGGCCCGGCCAGTAGATTTTAGACTTTAACGATTGTGATGCTGCCCCAGCAGCGAAGAGGAAATGCCAATGAGCACGGGTAATATCGTGGAGATTATCGGCGCCGTCGTGGACGTCCAGTTCCCGCGGGGCGATATGCCAAAGGTTTACGATGCACTGAAGATCGAATCGGTCGGCCTTACGCTGGAAGTGCAGCAGCAGCTGGGTGACGGTGTGGTTCGTACCATCGCAATGGGCTCGACCGACGGTCTGCGCCGCGGCCTCGACGTGGTCAACACAGGCGCAGCCATTCAGGTCCCGGTCGGACAGGCCACCCTCGGCCGCATCATGGACGTGCTCGGCAACCCGGTCGACGAGGCAGGCCCGATCGCGACTGAAGAACGTATGCCGATCCACCGCACCGCGCCTAAGCTCGAAGACCAGGCCGCGACCACAGAGATACTCGAGACCGGGATCAAGGTCATCGACCTGATCATGCCGATCCAGAAGGGCGGCAAGGTCGGCCTGTTCGGCGGCGCCGGCGTGGGCAAGACGGTTACCCTGATGGAGCTGATCCGTAACATCGCGGTCGAGCACTCGGGTTTCTCGGTGTTCGCCGGTGTCGGTGAGCGTACCCGCGAGGGCAACGACTTCTATCACGAGATGTCCGAGGGCGGCGTTCTCGACAAGGTGGCGCTGGTCTACGGCCAGATGAACGAGCCGCCCGGCAACCGTCTGCGTGTCGGCCTGACCGGCCTGACCATGGCCGAGTTCTTCCGTGACGAAGGCCGCGACGTGCTGCTGTTCGTCGACAACATCTACCGTTACACCCTGGCGGGAACCGAGGTCTCGGCACTGCTCGGTCGTATGCCGTCCGCGGTGGGTTACCAGCCGACCCTGGCCGAAGAGATGGGTGTGCTGCAGGAACGCATCACCTCGACCAAGACCGGTTCGATCACCTCGTTCCAGGCCGTTTACGTACCCGCGGACGACCTGACCGACCCGTCGCCGGCTACCACCTTCGCCCACCTCGACGCCACGCTGGTGCTGTCGCGTCAGGTGGCCGAGCTGGGTATCTACCCGGCCGTGGACCCGCTCGACTCGACCTCGCGAATCCTCGATCCGCACGTCGTTGGCAACGAGCACTACGAGGTTGCGCGTGGCGTGCAGGGCGTGCTGCAGCGCTACAAGGAACTCAAGGACATCATCGCGATCCTGGGTATGGACGAATTGTCGGAAGACGACAAGCTGGTCGTTCAGCGTGCACGTAAGATCCAGCGCTTCCTGTCGCAGCCGTTCTTCGTCGCCGAGGTGTTCACCGGTGCGCCGGGCAAGTACGTCCCGCTGAAAGAGACCATCGCCAACTTCAAGGCGATCCTCGACGGTGAGTACGATCACCTGCCGGAGCAGGCCTTCTATATGTGCGGTGGCGTCGAAGAGGCCGTCGCCAAGGCAGCCAAGGCCTGATTAGACGGCATCCAGCGAGTTTGGGAGAATCCGCATGGCAATGACCATACATGTCGACATCGTTAGCGCCGAGGGCCACCTGTTCTCCGGACTGGGAGAGATGGTCTACGCGCCGGCGATCATGGGCGAGATCGGTATTGCGCCTCGCCATGCGCCGCTTGTCACCCAGTTGAAACCGGGTGAATTGCGCGTCGATCCGGGTAACGGCAAGCCACAGGAGCACTTCTATGTGTCCGGTGGGATGATCGAGGTGCAGCCGTTCAAGGTCACGGTGCTGGCTGACACCGGTATCCGTGCCGCCGACCTCGATGAGGCAGCTGCTCAGGAAGCCAAGCAGCGCGCCGAGGATGCCCTCGCGAACCAGTCCGCCGACATCGATCTTGCCAAGGCGCAGGTGGAATTGGCCGAGGCCGTCGCGCAGTTGCGAGCGATCGAGCGCCTGCGCAAGAAACGGTGATACTCGCCGTGCGGTGATAATATCAGCGGCCCTGACGGTGGCATCCGTCAGGGCCGTTTTCTTTTTTCCCCCGTGGGTGTCGGGTCACGACGAGGTCGTAACCGAACCCCCAGGTGGAATGCAGTCGAGGCAGTAACGATATGAGCGACCAGATCATCAAGCGGGGCAAGTACGTCGCCCTCACCTACACTATCGAAGACGAGCACGGCACCGTGGTCGAGCAGCACGATCTGCCCCTGGGTTTCGTCTATGGCAGTGATACCGAGCTGATTGGCGGTATGGACAAGGCGGTGGCGGGCAAGAGTGTTGGTGACCAGGTCGAAGTCGATGTGTCTCCGGACCAGGGGTTCGGTGAACCCGACCCGAGCCTTACTTTTACCGATTCGCTCGACAATGTGCCGCCGCAGTTCCGCCAGGTCGGCGCCGAGGTACAGATGCAAAACGACAAGGGCGAGACCAAGTCGTTCTTTGTCACCCGCATCGAAGATGGCCAGGTCACGGTTGATGGCAACCATCCGCTTGCCGGCAAGGCACTGAAGGTGCGTGTGACCATCACCGAGGTGCGTGATGCGCGGCCCGGCGAAGAGCAGGTATCCGGTATCCATGCGGTAAAGATGCCCGGACCCGCGTCGATCAACTGAGCTGCGAAGGTAACGTCTATGACAATCGGTGTCGTGATTCTGGCGGCGGGCCAGGGAACGCGGATGCGCTCATCGATCCCCAAGGTCCTGCACCGCATCGCAGGCAAGCCGCTGCTCGGACACGTCATCGACTGCGCGCGCGCACTGGACCCGGCCGAGATCGTCGTCGTCTACGGACACGGCGGCGAGCAGGTGCGCGCGGCCTTTGCCGAGCAGACCGACCTGCGCTGGGCCGAGCAGGCCGAGCAACTCGGTACCGGTCATGCGTTGATGCAGGCGATGCCCGAGCTTCGAAGTGCCGAGCAGGTCCTGGTGCTGTACGGCGACGTCCCCCTCACCCGCCCGGAGACCCTGCATGCGCTGGTCGACGCGACACAGCACGGCTTCGGCCTGCTCACCGTGACACTCGACGACCCGACCGGCTATGGCCGCATCGTGCGCAATGAAGGTGGACGGGTGCAGCGTATCGTCGAACAGAAGGACGCCGGCGCCGAAGAGCTGTCGATCCGCGAGGTGAACACCGGGATCATGTGCATGCCGCGCGCCGCGCTGGTGCGCTGGCTCGGCGGCCTGTCGAACAGCAACGCGCAGCGTGAGTACTACCTCACAGATGTACTGGCGATGGCGGTGGCTGAAGGATTGGACATCCAGGTGCGGCAACCCGCCTCGGTGCTCGAGGCTGAGGGCGTGAACAACCGCCTGCAGTTGGCACGACTGGAACGGGCGCACCAGGGCCGGCTGGCCGAGGCGCTGATGCACGACGGCGTGACCCTTCGCGACCCTGCGCGCATCGATATCCGCGGTAGCGTTGAATATGGCCGCGACGTCGAGATCGACTTCAACGTGCTGCTTGAAGGTCGCGTGGTGATCGGCGACAACGTGCGCATCGGCGCCAACTGCGTGCTGCGCGATGCGACCATTGCCAGTGACGTCGAGATCCTCGACAACTGCGTGATCGAACAGGCCAGCATCGGCCCGGGGAGCCGTATCGGACCGTTCGCCCGACTGCGACCGGGTGCCCGGCTGACCGGCGGCGCACATGTCGGCAACTTCGTGGAGATCAAGAAATCGGTGATCGGCCAGGGCTCCAAGGTGAATCACCTGAGCTATATCGGTGACACCGATATCGGTGCCGGCGTCAATGTCGGTGCAGGTACCATCACCTGCAATTACGATGGCGCGAACAAGCACCGAACCGTGATCGGAGATAGCGCCTTCATCGGCTCCAACAGTGCACTGGTCGCGCCCGTCACCATAGGCGCGGGCGCCACGATCGGTGCCGGTTCCGTCGTCACCAGGGATGCGCCCGCCGAGCAGCTCACGCTGACCCGTGCCAAGCAGGTCAGCCTGAATTGGCAGCGTCCGACCAAGAAGAAATAGACTCGAGATTTCGTGCGTCCGGACGCTAAGGGATAATCTGAACCCATCCGTTCAACGGTGATCCGGGTTGCGCCCAGCAGGACGCAGCCCGTCGTCCATTGGAGAGATCGTTACATGTGCGGCATCGTAGGGGCCATCGCCGAACGCAACGTCGTACCCGTCCTGATGGAGGGTCTGCGTCGGCTCGAATACCGGGGATACGACTCGGCCGGCATCGCCGTGCGCAATCACGATGCGCGCCTGCAACGCATCCGTTCGGTCGGTAAGGTCACCGAGTTGCAGCGCCTGCTCGACCAGGGCACCGTCGAGGGTCCGCTGGGGATCGCGCACACGCGCTGGGCCACCCATGGTATGCCGGCTGAGCGCAATGCCCATCCGCACATGAGCGGCGAGCAGGTCGCGATTGTGCACAACGGCATCATCGAAAACCATGCCGAGCTGCGTGCCGATCTGCAGGCGCAGGGGTTTGAATTCAGCTCCGATACTGATACTGAAGTTATCGCTCACTTACTGGCAGGGCTCCTTAACCAGGGGCAGGATATCTGCGACGCGACACGCAACGCGATCGGCCGCCTGGTCGGCGCCTATGCGCTCGCCGTGCTTGATCCGGCCGACCCTGACCGGATCGTGGTCGCGCGCGCCGGCAGCCCGCTGGTGATCGGTGTCGGCGTCGGTGAAAACTTCATCGCCTCGGACGTGTTCGCCCTTCTGCCAGTGACCCAGCAGTTCATTTTTCTTGAAGAAGGTGACCTTGCCGAGATCCGGCGAGACGGCGTCAGTATCTTCGCCGCCGACGGTGAACCGGTAGAGCGCGAGGTGCGCACCAGCCAGCTGTCGGCCTCCAACGCCGAAAAGGGGCCCTACCGGCACTACATGCTAAAAGAGATCTTCGAGCAGCCGGCTGTGATCGCCGAGACGCTCGAAGGCCGCATCCACAAGGGCAAGCTGCTCGAGCAGAGCTTTGGCCACGTCGCCAGCGAGTTGTTCGATCGCACGCGCGCGGTGCAGATCATCGCCTGCGGCACCAGTTACCACGCCGGCATGGTCGCCCGTTACTGGCTCGAAGAGATCGGCATCCCCTGCCAGATCGAGGTCGCCAGCGAGTTCCGCTACCGCAAGACGGTGGTGCAGCCCGACACCCTGTTCGTCACCATCTCGCAGTCCGGTGAGACTGCCGACACGCTGGCCGCCTTGCGCGCCGCGAAGAAGGCCGGTTACATCGGCAGCCTGGTGGTATGCAACGTGCCCGAGAGCTCGCTGGTGCGTGAATCCGACGTCGCCCTGATGACCCGTGCCGGCCCCGAGATCGGAGTCGCCTCGACCAAGGCCTTCACCACCCAGCTGGTCGCGCTGCGTCTGCTGACGCTGGCGCTCGCCAAGCGCAACGGCCTTTCGGCCGCGCAGGAGACCGCCTGGGTCGAGGAGCTGCAGTCACTGCCACGCCAGGTCGAGGTGGTGCTCAAGCTCAGCGACGCCATCGCGGAGATGGCCAACTCGTTCTCCGATATGCAAAACGCGCTGTTCCTGGGTCGTGGCACCTTTTATCCGATTGCGCTCGAGGGCGCATTGAAGCTCAAGGAGATCTCGTACATCCACGCCGAGGCCTACCCGGCCGGGGAGCTCAAGCACGGCCCGCTGGCATTGGTTGACGAGCGCATGCCGGTGATCTGCGCCCTGCCCGACGACCCGCTTCTCGAGAAAGTGCTGTCCAACCTGCAGGAGGTGCGCGCGCGCGGCGGCGAGCTGTTCCTGTTCAGCGACAAGAAGGTGCGTATCGCGCTCGATCGCTACCAGAACCTGACCCTGGACGACATCTGCCCGGGTACGGCGCCGATCGTGTACACCATCCCGCTGCAGTTGCTTTCGTATCATGTCGCCGTGCTCAAGGGCACCGACGTCGACCAGCCGCGCAATCTCGCGAAGTCTGTGACGGTGGAGTAGCCGGGGCCCCGGGTAGGGCGGTAACTGTCGATGCTGTTGTGGGTCGGGCGCGGACAGGCGGGATCTTCCTTCACGGATACCGGATCACACAACCGGTGTTCCAGTCGTTCACGCCTGCGCGGGCTCAGTCGCCACCGCGCGCGAGGATGCCGTTCTGCGCAAACAGCGCCAGCAAGCGGTCGAGATTTGAAGCCACGACCTTGTGCAGCCTGGCGGCTGCCGGCACAGACCCGGGCAGGGCAAGTTGCCCGTTGGCTATGTCGTCGTGCAGCTGTTGCAGCAGTGCCGCGCGATCGTGCCGGCCGTCGAGATGGCCGGCCAGGCGCCGTGCAAACGCATCGAGGTTCAACGGCTGGTGCCAGACGGTGGGCAGGTTTTGCGCCCCGCGCGCCAGCCAGCTGCGGCCCAGGGCATTGAGGTGCGGCAGCGCCGGCACGGCGTTGTCGAGGTGTTGGGGTTCCGGTACCAGCTGCACCAGGCAGTTGGCGTAGAGGCCGAACAGTTCGCCATGCCAGGCATCACCCACCGTTGCGCCGTGTCGACGGCTTGCACGTGTGACGACTTCCCGCGCGGCGACGGACACCACGTGCAGCGACAGTGCGCTTGGATAGCTTTCGTAGAGGGCCGCCAGCATCGCCTTGGCGACCGGGTCTGCGACGCTGATATCCCGCCCGTCCGTCGTCACGAAGGTTTGCGCGGTCGCGCCCCGAAGGTCGAGCCTCGTCGGGGGTGTCAGATTGGATGCGCAGGCCAGCCCTTCGAGCCGCTCCAGGTCGATGTCATAGTCCGGGCGGACGTTATCGTGCACCAGCAGCGTCTGTCGAAAGGTGCGCTGGCTGAAAAAATCCAGGTATTGCTCGTGACTGGCGCTGCCGTCCAGACGTTCGAGGAAACGTTCGGCCTGTTCGCCGAGCCCAGACGGAAACATCGACTCGAGGCGTGATTCGCACAGGTAGCGCAGGCCGTGGCGCCCGGCCAGACCGACGAAGTCGCTGAACAGCAGTGGCTGGTTATCGGCCTCAAGGTACTCGTGATAGACATAACTGGGGTGCGCCACCTGCAGCGACTCCAGCTCCAGCAGCAGGTGGCGTGACAGCGGTGCAGTCTGGCTTCGCAGCGTCTCGGCATACATGTCGATGAACGCCATCGCCGCATTGAGCCGCGCCAGCGGATCGTCTATCCCCCGTGTGTGGAACAGCACCATCTCGCGGACCATGCCGCGCACGTGCCAGCCGGGGCTGGTGTTGTAGCTGATATAGCCGATCCCCTGCGGTTTCAGCAGACGCCCGTACAAAGACAGCATCGCCTCGCGCACCGCCTGTGGCACCCACGAGAACACACCGTGCGCGATGATGTAATCGAACTCGCCCAGTTCCTCGCCAAGCAATGCGATGTCGCCCTGGCGCAGCGTGATGTTCTGAAGGCCCAGTTCCGCGATCACCGAACGCCCCTCGTCGACGTGCCGCTGCTCGAGGTCGATCCCGACGAACTCGCTGCCACGCAGGTGCCACGCCATCGGGATCAGGTTGCCGCCGGCTGCGCAGCCGAGTTCGAGGACGCGGCAGGCAGCCGGCGGCGCCGCCGGCACGCCGAGCAGTTGTGCAAGCATCGCCAGCGTCTGTGGGTGTGTCTCGGCGAACGGGTCGCTGGCGTAGGGCAGGCTGTCGTAGTGGTACATGCAGTTCACCGTGCAATGCAGCTGTTCGCCGCTATCTTACGCAATGCCCGCGGCCTGCTGCCGGCGCTGACCGCGGCACCGCGCAGTCCGTGCACGAAAAATATTTTGTTGACCCCCTAGTGTTTTTTTACGTTTGTGATAGCGTTTTATATGCGGAATTCACCGCTTCCAACTGGTGCGTCCTGCACCGCGGAGTGTACTTCGATGAAAACTCAGGCTGCCGTCCTGGCGGTACTGTGCGTGTTCGCAGGTTCGAGCATGGCATCTTCCGATGCAGTTGTTTATCCCGTTAACGCCATTGACGACAGCGATCCTCAGGTCGCTGCCTTCTACAATGGCCAATGCGAAAGCTGGGCCAATGAGCGTGGTCTGGCCGGGATCGAGAAACAGAATTATGTGGATGGTTGCCGGGCCAATGGGCCGGCCATCTGGCCATTTGGTACCGAGGCCCCGAGCGGCAGCGAGTAAGCCAGCGCTGGCTTTCGGCGCCGTGCTTCCAGGCAGAGACCCCAGCCCCTTGGCTGGGGTTTTTTGTTTGTGCCGGGAAAGCGCGATGTCGACCAAGTCCAACAAACCGAAGACGCGCGTTGGCATAGGTTAGGCAGTTTGGCCGGATATACGCGATGATCCGCCGATGGCCGGGCAATTTCGTGACAATCGCTTTCTGCAACTGTTGCTGATCTGGCTCGGCGGCCTTTGGATCGTTACCGCGATCGAGCCGTTCGACCGCCGTGACTGGCTGCTCGAGAACCTGCTGGTTTTCATCTACGGCGCCCTGTTGCTGCTCACCTATCGCCGGTTCGCTTTTTCCAACCTGTCATACGGGCTGTTCGGTGTATTCCTCAGCCTTCACCTGATCGGTGCGCATTACACCTACGCAGAAACGCCTTTCGGTTTCTGGCTGCAGGACGCATTCGGCCTGTCGCGCAACCACTACGACCGGATCGTGCATTTCGCGTTCGGCCTGCTGATTGCCTACCCGTTTCGCGAGCTGCTGATCCGCGTCGCCGGCGTGAAACCCCGGTGGTCCAACTTGCTCGCCGTCATCATGGTGCTCGGATTCAGCGGCTTCTACGAGGCCCTGGAGGCAGTGGTCGCCGTCGCTGTCAGCCCCGAACTCGGGGCGGCCTACCTCGGCACCCAGGGGGACGAGTGGGACGCACAGAAGGACACGGCGCTGGCCGCGCTCGGCGCGATCGTTGCGATGGCCGTCACACGGGCAGGGGTGCGGGTGCCGTAACATAGGCAGGTAGTTGAACTTGCACCAAAGCCGTGCAATAAAGGCAAAGCATTCGTACGACGTTAAAGTTGTCGACAGTTGCGCCGATAAACACAGTTCAGCCACAGTCGTTGCGGGCAAGTGCCCCCCGATGGTTTGTTTCCCCTTAACGATTCATGGACGATCAGTGCATTGCAAAAACCCAGGATGGGCTGCAAGGGGCGCTTGAGCGCGTCTGTCTGCGACGTCGTTACTTTGGCGCGTCGCGATGCAGAAAAATGACCATAAATAAGAATCGAACCGAGAAACGAAAGGGGGCCCAGTGCCGAAAACGAACAACCCGACCAGTTACGATCGGACCGTCGACATCGTGCGCAGTGCGATCCCGCGCATGTCCGAGTTGAAGATCCCGATCACGCCGAGCAACTACGCCGTCTGGTACGAATACCTGAGTGACTCCAACGAGGCGCTGCGCCTGGAGATGGACGCGCTGCTCAGTCGCGATGCGCCGATCACCGAGACGGAGATGCGTGCACTGTACGACCGGTTTCTCGAAGAACGAAATGAAAAGGTCCAGTTTGCCAAGAGCGCGCTCAGCAAGGTGGTGTCTGCGCTGATGTCGCACATCAGCCAGGCGGATGGCCATTACAGCAGCTTTTCGTCGGAACTGACCGAAGTCGCAGAGAGCCTGTCGAACGATGTCACGGCCGAGAACCTCAATTCGCTGATTGACAGGGCGATGCGCGCGACCAACACGGCGCTGGAGCGAGGCGCCGAGTTGAAACAGCAGTTTTCCAGCCTCGCGGTCGAGATGCAGCAGGTGCGCGGTGAACTGGCGCGTTCGCAGGAGGAGGCGCGTTCGGACGCGCTCACCGGACTGCACAACAGGCTCGCCTTTCAGGAGGAACTGGACAACCTGGCGCAGGCGGCAAGGGAGGATTCCCACGCCCCCTGTCTGCTGCTGGTCGATATCGATTTCTTCAAACGCGTCAACGACACTTACGGCCACCTCGCGGGCGATCACGTGCTGCACGCGGTGGCGCGCCAGATCAAGTCGGCGGTACGCGGGCGTGACCTGGTGGCGCGGTACGGCGGCGAGGAATTCGCGGTGCTGTTGCGTGACACGCCGCGCTCCGGCTGCCAGGCGGTCGCAGAAAATGTCCGCCAGCAGGTCAGCTACAGCAAGATCGAGCTGCCCGAGGAGCTGGGATTCGAACAGAAGCTGGCGGTCACGGTGTCAGTCGGTGGTGGCTGGTACCGTGATCAGGAGTCGCCCCAGACCCTGGTCGACCGCGCCGACCGCGCGCTGTACCAGTCGAAAGAGAACGGTCGCAACAAGGTGAGTTGGGAGAGCCGGTAGACCGGGGTTGTAAGCCGATCAGGTGAGTTCGGCCTCACCGAAGCTCTCGGTGCGATATCGGTACACCTCGACTCTCCCGGACCAGTGGTTCGCAGGCAGGCCGGCCTTGAGCTTGAGGTGACTGAGGAAGTCTGCCGCCTGAGGCAGGCTTTCCCACACCGATGGCAGGAAGGTCCCCCGATTCGGGCCGTCCTGCAGAATCAGGCCATCGACACCGGGTTGGATCTGGCGCACGAGGTCGGCTTCGTCTTGAAAACGCATCGGTTCTGGCCGGGTCAGCAGTGACAGGTGGATGTCCACTGACGGCCATTCCTGTGCCGTCAGCGGGTTGAACCTTGGGTCCTGAAAAGCGGCCGCGAAGGCGTTTTCCGACACGTCGACCACCAGTGGCTGCACCGCCTCGAGGTGACCGATGCAGCCGCGCAGCTGGCCACGCAGCTGCAGCGTCACGAAGCTCGCACGAACCGCCTTGAGGTCGCGGTGATACTCCGATGGCACGATCGGCAACGGCCGACCGGTCGCCAGGCCGTGCTCGATGGAGCGTCGGGCGACCGCCATCAGGGTCGCGCGCTGTGCCGGGGCGAGCGCTCCGGGCGGCTCAGTGGAACTCGTAGGCGCCATAGCCCACCACCCGAGACCTGTCGCCTGCGGTGTCGCCCGAATTACGCAGGTCGAGCGTGTGCGCCCGCCAGCCATGGCGCCGTGCCGTCAGCAGCAGGCCGCGGATCGGGCGGGCGCCACAGGCGTCGTAGGGTCCGATGCGCTCCCCCTGCATGGCCTCGATCTGCGCCGTGGTTGCCCGGTCGCGTTGCTGGCAGCTTTGGTAGTCGAGGTAGTGACTCAGGTCGGAGCTGACCACGATCAGGGTATCGGCGTCGCACAGCGCCTCTATCACCCGGCTGACGTCGTCGCTGTCGGCGTCGCCGACGATCAGCGGCACCAGCGAGAACCGGCTCAGCACGGTCTGCAGGAAGGGCAACTGGACCTCCAGGGAATGTTCCTGCGCGAACGCCTCGTCGAGCTGCTGCACGCCCGGAAGGTCGGCCAGCAGTTCGAGCGCCCCCGCGTCGACCGGGATCTCGCCCAGCGGGGTGGCGAAGGCCCCGGCGCTGCTGGTCGCGATGCCGCTGAACGCCACCCGATGCGACGGCGCCAACACCACGACGCGACGTATCTCGTCTGCCCAGGGGCTCAGCGTCGCGTAAGCACTGGCGGCAACAGGGCCTGAGTACTGATAGCCGGCGTGCGGCACGATCAGCGCCCGGGGGCGGGACTCGACGCCGCCGCTGACATCCCTCATCAGTCCCTGCAGCGTGCTGCTAAGTGCTTGTTTCGTCGCGGGATAGAACATCCCTGCGACGACCGGTGCTTTGACGTGCATCATGGCTGCCTGCCTGTGGTGGGTCTATTAATGTAAATGGGCCATACACAGAGGGAATTCAAGCCCGGGGGTTGCGCGTGATCAAAGACACAGTGCCGGGGCGCTTCTGGCACCTGATGGAAGACGGTCGCATCCAGTGCGATCTGTGTCCGCGCTTTTGCCATCTGAAAGACGGACAGCGGGGCCTGTGTTTTGTCCGTGCACGCCAGGGCGGGCAGATGGTGTCGACCACCTATGGCCGATCCAGCGGGTTCTGCGTCGATCCAATCGAAAAGAAGCCGCTCAACCATTTTCTGCCTGGCACGCCGGTGTTCTCGTTCGGCACAGCCGGCTGCAACCTGGCGTGCAAGTTCTGTCAGAACTGGGACATCAGCAAGTCGCGTGAGATCGATACCCTGGCGGCCAGCGCATCTCCCCAGGCGATTGCCACGACCGCCGGGCGGCTCGGCTGTCGCAGTGTGGCCTACACCTACAACGACCCGGTGATCTTTTTCGAATACGCGCTCGACACCGCTGCCGCGTGTCGTGAACGCGGCCTTAAATCTGTCGCGGTGACCGCGGGGTATATCTGCGATGAGCCAAGGCGCGAGTTCTTCGCGCAGATGGACGCGGCCAATGTCGACCTGAAGGCCTTCAGCGACGACTTCTATCACAGGCTGACGGGCGGTCACCTGCAACCGGTGCTGGATACGCTCGAATACATCCACAACGAGACCGACTGCTGGCTTGAAGTGACCACGCTGCTGATCCCGGGCCAAAATGACAGCGACGACGAGCTGCACAATCTCGCGGCATGGTACCTGGACAAACTCGGCCCCGATGTACCGCTGCACTTTTCGGCCTTCCATCCCGACTACAAGATGACCGATGTGCCGGCCACCCCGGCGGCGACGCTGCAGCGTGCCCGCAGAATCGCAATGGATGCCGGCCTGCACTATGTCTATGTCGGCAATGTGCATGACGCTGAGGGTGACAGCACATACTGCCCGGGATGCGGAAAGCGCGTGATCGAACGCGACTGGTACCAGCTCGGCGAATGGAGCCTGACCGACAAGGGACACTGCGCACACTGTGGGCATGTGATCGCGGGTGTGTTCGACGAACGCCCCGGCGCCTGGGGGCCGCGGCGTCTGCCGGTGTCGATGCACGAGCCGGTGGCACACCCGTCCGAGTAAGCTCCAGCCTCTGGCCAAATGGCCGGGGCGCCGAGAGGGCCCGGCTCCTACGATATCGACACGCGGTCCCGTGGGAGGCCAGCCCCCTGGCCGATTGGCGGGACCGCGGGGCTCAGGGTGTCGCCGCGAGGTTCAGCTTGCTGGCGACGACTTGCCCGTCGGCCTGCTCGGCCTCCGTCGGTTCCACTGTTTTCAAGCGACTGGCGGGAAGCTGCCCGGTCTTTGCCACATAGGAGGCCATCGCCTGTGCACGTTCCTGCGCCAGTTGAGGCAATGCGGCCGGCGCCAGCGGTTCTTTTTCGAGCAGTTGCCGGTACAGCCGTTCCGGCAGGGCGGCGGTCTGCTGCCCCGCCTCGGGTTTCGCCTTGGACGCCTGCTTTTCGCCGGCCAGCGCGGCGGCGCCGAAGCGCTCCAGGAATACTGCCTCGACGGCCCGCTGCGTATCGCTGTCGGTCAGGCTCAGCGGACCGGGCGCCTCGCCAGGTGCCAGTTTGACCCCCTGACGCTGCAGCAATGTCCGGTGCAGGGCCAGGGACCGGAGTGCCGCACCATCCTCGGTCTGCGAATAGGTGCCCTGAATCTCCAGCGCCAGTTTGGGGCGTGCAGCGAGCATCTTCACGACCGTGGCGAGCTTCTCCTGTTCCGGCGGTGGCATGACAGCTTCGCCCGGTGCGAAGGCAATGCTGTCCAGGCCCTTGTCGGCCACACCCAGGGCCCCCGCCAATGCGCGGAACGGTGCGCTGATCGCCTTGGTGATCAGGTTGCCCAGCGCTTTCCAGATCAGGTGACCATAGCTGAACTGTGGCTCATTGAGGTCACCGCTCACCGGCAGGCCGATCTCGATACGGCCATTGGCATCCTCGAGCAGCGCGATGGCCAGTTCCAGCGGCGCATTGATGGCGTCAGGGCTCTCCACCTTCTCGCCCAGGGTCAGCTTGTCGACGATGATCTGGTTGTTGCCCTGCAACTGCGCCTTTTGCACCTTGTAACCCAGGTTCAGTGACAACTTGCCGCTGTCGATCCTGTAGCCGGCGAACTTGGCGCTGTAGGGCGTCAGGTGCGACAGCTCGATGTTCTGAAACGCCATCAGGATGTCGGTGAATTCCTGCGGTGCACCCGGCTGCAACTCGCCCTTGATGGTCGCCGAGCCGAATTCGTCGACCCGGCCCTTGAGGTCGGCCGAGGCGCGGGCGCCCTTGGCGGTCGAGATCCCGGCGATCGAGCCGTTCAGGGCGTGGATGTCGGAGCGGAACTGCGGCTTGAGGCTCAGGTCACCGAAGTTGAGGGCCCCTTCACGGATGCGCACCCGTCCGACCTGAACCAGGAACTCCGGTTTTGGGGTTGCGCCGCGACTGGGCGCCGCCTTTTTCGCCGGGGGCGACTTGAGCGTGTCCTGCCAGTTGGTCGACATGTCCTCGTTGATGATGAACTTGCCGGCCGGTCGCTCGAGGGCGACCTCTTTGATGTCGAGCCGGTCCGGCGCCATCGCCAGGCCGCTTGCCTGCAGCGCCTGCCAGGCCACCAGCGTGGCACCCCCCGCCCTTTCGGTGACGGCGAGGTTGTCCACGCGCGCGCTACCGGCGAAGCGCACACCACCTTGGTCGTCCGGTGCAACCTCAAGCCGGCCCTTCAGGCCGGCACGGCCACTGTTGAGGCTGACGCGCGCCAGATCGGATACATAGGCCTGCAGCGGCAACAGCGTGATGTCCTGCAGGTCGAGGTCCGCGGTGACCGCGGATCCTGCCAGATCCACCTGCCCGCTCACGCCAAACCGGCCGCCCTCCTTCAGTACGGCATCGAGGCGGAAATCGACCGGCTTCTCCGGTGGTTTGGCAAACCCGCTTGCCTGCAGCCCGATCGGTGCCAGGTTCAGTATCACCGGCCTGGATGCCCCGCGATCCGTGACGACCGCGCCGAAGTCCGCGAGTGAAAAACGCTGCAGTGCCACATGCCACGGATTGGCCGGTGCTGCGTCAGCTTCCGCACCCGGACTGGTCCATACCTGTTGCCAGTTGAGCGCACCCCTGGCATCGCGCTCCACGACCACCCGACCGCCGTGCACCTGCAGCTCGTCGAGCGCCAGACGGGTACTGGCCAGATCCACTGAACCGCCCTGCAGTACGGCAAGATCGAGTGTCAACAGCGATTCGGGGGCATCCGCCTGGGTCAGCGACAGTTGTCTGAGCTCGGCGTGCAGCTTGTCCAGTTGCAGGTCGATGCCCTCCCCCTGGCGCTGCGCCCGCAGCGCAAAGCCCAGTGCCAGATCACCGAGACCAACACGCACGGGACGGGTCTGGTCGCGATCCTCGAACTGAATCGCCACCCCGGCCACCTCGATGGCATCCACGGCCAGCGAAAACGGTGCCGCCTGGCCTTCACTTGGTGGCTGACTGGTGGCCCCTGTACCGCGCACGATCCCCTCCCAATCCAGCAGCGTTTCGCGCCGTATCGCACGCACGGCTCCGTCCGAAACGCGCAGGTTCCCGACCGTGGCGCGATTGCCATCGAGATCGAAGCTGCCATCCTCGAGCACCAGCGATCCCAGCTCCAACAGCGGCTCGTCGGCGCCGCGCCGCTGCAGGCGCAAGCCGGATAGCTGCAGCTGCAGGTCCGACACGTGCAGCCGCGGCGCGCCGTCTGCATAGCTGAAGTCGTAGTCCGCGCGACCGTTCAGCCGCCCAGTCGGCTGCTGCAGATCGAGTTCGTCCTGCAGGAAGCGCCAGGTCAGGCGCGGGGAGTAGTCCGTGAAGCTCAACCTTCCCTTGGCCGATGGCGGATTCAATGTAAGGTCGCCGTGCACCGACAGGCTGCTGCCATCGCCGAAACCCAGGGTCAGCGCCTTGGCGCCGGCGCCGTGGGGCCGGGTGCTCAGATGCTGTGCATCCAGATTGATCGGCACGATGTCGGCCTCGGCAGGGGTGCTGTCGGAAAGGTCGCTCACGTGCAGCACGCCGTTGCGGATCGCGATCCGCTCGAGGGTGACCTGCCAGGGTTCCGATGGCTCTCCCGCGGGGGTCTGTGCCGGACCGCCGGTAGCATCCGCGATCAGGCGTGCCAGGTTCAGTTCACCGTCGGCCGCGATCCCGATGTGCACCCAAGGGCCGACCAGGCGTATCTCTGAAAGCCGAATCTCGCGTTTGAACAGCGGCGCCGGGTCGAGATCGATGGTCGCCTCGGCGATACTCGCCAGGGTGTCACCCTGGTGTTCCCGCAGCGTGAGTCCCTGCAGCGTCAGACGCAGCGTGAAGGGGTTGAAGTCGACGTGATGCAGCCGCAGATCGCGCTGCAGTTGTTCGGCAACCAGCGTAGGGGCCATGCGCTGGATCAGGTAGGGCACTAATACATAGCCGGCGAGGGCGTAGATAACAATGGATGCAGCAATCAGCGTGGTCAGGTAAGCGGCTATCCGGGGCCAGGAAGTGGCTCTGCGAATGGGAGACATGGTGATGATCCGTCAGATTGTTCTTGTTCCAGAGTCGCCGCGTAGCGGGTTCCGGTGTAAACGCCCGGGGCGTTCGCTCAGCGGTAATTCCGCAGCTTGCCGGCGTCAGTCGTCACGAGCCTAGCACAGGCCCTCGATCCCGGTGGCTCATGTCCGTCAGGTCGGTGCGACGCTTACAATTGGAATGTTGCGGCGAACTGGCGGCCGAACAGGTCGGTGAGCACCAGCGCGATCGGCGCGAAGGCGATGAAGGTCCAGATCAGGCGGCGGATGAAGGTTGTGCACAGTGGCGCCTCGAGGAAATAGCGGGCGACCAGCCAGGCCTTCAGCCAGATGATCGACGCGACCGGCAGCAACAACCCCTGCGCGCCGCGCATCCATTCGCCGAGCGCGACGCTCAACAGCGTCAACAGCACCAGGCCGGCCCAGGCAATGAACAGCGGGCGGAGGCGCGTTGAGGGCGACTGGTCTTGCTGACTCATGATTCAGGCCAATACATAGAAGAACGGAAATATCACCAGCCAGATGATATCGGTCGCGTGCCAATAGCTGGCCAGTGCCTCAAGCCCGCTGTATTCGTCCGCCGAATAGGCCCCTGTCACGTGGCGCGCCAGCACCCACAGCATCCCGAGGATCCCCCAGCTGGCGTGCACCAGGTGGTTGAGCGTCAGGTAGTAGTAGGCGCCAACGAAGACCCCGGCCTGGGCATCGACGCCATGGGCGAGGTTCCAGCGGATTTCGAAGTACTTGATCAACGGGTAGCCAAAAGCCAGCACGATGCCGGCGATCAGCCACTTCAGGGAGGCATGCGCGCGACCACCCCGTATTGTCGCGACCGAGGCGGCGATGCAGAAGCTGCTGCTGATCATCAGTAAGGTGATGGCGGTACCGGAAAGGCGCGACAGGCGCTCGGCACCGGCGTGAAACGCCTCGGGGAAGTGTGCCCGGGCGACGAAATACACGGTGAACAGCACCGCGAACTCGACGAAGATGCAACTGATGCCAACCCAGATCCCGCGATTGCCAGGGATCCGTCCCGACACCGTCGGCGATTGCACGACAGCATCTTCTTCCGGCGCCCGGTCCATCGACATCGCGTCCCGCGGTGTACGCTGGTCGTTCAACTGACCGAGACGCTGAATGCTGATGTGACTGTGTCGCTGTGCGAAGCCATGCCTCATTCCCCCTTGGTGACGGCAGGCCCCATCGTAGCGGCATCCGGAGATTTGGCCACTGCGTGGTGATCGCGCGCGAGCAACAGGTAGACCGCCGGCACCACGAACAGCGTGAACAGCGTTCCGATTCCCAGGCCGGTAGTGATCACCAGGCCGATATGGAAGCGGCTGACCGCGCCCGGACCACTCGCGCTCAGCAGCGGTACCATCGCGACCAGCATCGCGACAGTGGTCATCAGGATCGGGCGCAGGCGGATGGTCGAGGCGCGTTCGATCGCTGCGCGCCTGTCCAGGTTCTTCTCGATCTGCAGCTGGTTGGCGAACTCGACGATCAGGATGCCGTTCTTCGCGATCAGGCCGATCAGGGTGATCAGACCGACCTGGGTGTAGATATTCACCGTCGCGAAACCGAGGGTCAGAAAGGCCAGTGCGCCGGCGATCGACATTGGTACAGATACCAGGATGATCAGCGGGTCTCGCCAGCTCTCGAACTGCGCCGCCAGCACCAGGTAGATCACCAGCAGTGACATGAAGAATGTCAGCACGAGGGCACTGCCCTGCTGTGCAAACTGGCGCGTCGCCCCGGTGTAGTCGAAGGTAAATCCGCGAGGCAGCACCTCGCCAGCAATCGTCTCCATTGCTGCCATCGCCTGGCCTTCCGCGACGCCGGGCGCCATCAGGCCCTCGATCGTCACCGAGTTGAGCTGCTGGAACTGGGTGCGCTTGCTCGGTTCGACGGCGTGTTCTATACGCACCAGCGATGACAGCGGAACCTGGTCGCCGCTGGCGCTGCGCAGGTAGAAGTCACCGAGCATCTCCGGGGTCAGGCGGAACAGGCGTTCGGCTTGCGGAATCACCTTGTAGCTGCGGCCTTCGAGGCTAAAGCGGTTGACGTCGTTGCCGCCCAGCAGTGTCGCCAGGTTGCGCCCGATATCGGCCATCGAGATGCCGAGGTCGGCGGCGCGGTCGCGGTCGATCACCAGGATCGCCTTGGGCCGCGAGAACTCGATCGACTTGCGCAGGAACAGGAATTGCCCGCTGCCCATGCCGCGTCCGACCAGCTGGTCGGCGACCGCGTCGATCTCGCGGAAATCGGCGTCGCTCTGCACCACAAACTGGAACGGCAGGCCGCTGCTGCCGGGCAGGCTGGGTCGCGGGAACACCGCCAGCTGGAACCCGGCGATCTGGCTCAGCAGGCCCTGTACATCGGGCAGGACCTCCATCTGCGAGCGCGCGCGCCAGGCCGGTTGCTGCATCTTGAAGCCACCGAACACCACGTTGTCGTCACCGCCGAAACCGAGCAGCAGAAAGCTCTCGTGATACTCAGGGACCTTCTCGAACGCGCTGATGATCTCGCGCGTATAGGCCTCGTTGTATTCCAGCGACGCGGTCTGTGGCGCGACCGCCTGGAAGAACAGGATGCTCTGGTCCTCTGTCGGTGCCAGCTCGGCCTTGCTCGTGACGAACATGAAATAGATGCTTCCCAGGATCGCCGCCGCGAACAGCAGTGTCGCCGGCAGGTAGTCGAGGGCACCGCGCAGGCGACGCAGGTAGAAGCCTGCCAGGCCGTCGAAGAAGTGCTCGACACCCCGCTCGAAGCGTCCCGGGTTGCCGGCCGGGCGCAGCACCTTGGATGACAGCATCGGCGACAGCGTCAGCGCGACCACGCCGGAGATCAGTACCGCGCCGGCGAGCGAGAATGCGAACTCGGTGAACAGGGTGCCGACCAGGCCGCCCATGAAACCGATTGGCGCATACACCGCGATCAGCGTGGTGGTCATTGCGATGATCGGCAGTCCGAGCTCGCGGGCACCGTCGATCGCTGCCTGGTAGCGTGACTTGCCCATCTCGATGTGCCGGTGCACGTTCTCGACCACGACGATGGCGTCATCCACCACCAACCCGATCGCCAGCACCATCGCCAGCAGCGTCAGCAGGTTGATTGAGTAGCCGAGCAGCAGCATCAGGAACGCCGCACCGACCAGTGACAGTGGCACCGCGACGCCGGGCACGATCGCCGCGCGCATCGAGCCGAGCGACAGGAAGATCACCACCAGCACGATCAGCACTGCCTCGACCAGTGTCGTGAACACCTCGTCGATCGAGTCCTGGATGAACGCGCTGGCGTCGTAGGGGATGTGCGCCTCGAGCCCGGACGGCAGCTGGCTGCGGATGTCGATCAGTGCCTTGTGTACTGCCTTGGCGACCGTCAGCGGGTTGGCGCCGGGGGCCTGAGACACGCCGACGAAGATCGCCGGCTTGCCCTTGTACCAGGTCGCGGTGTCGTAATCCTCGGCGCCCAGTTCAGCGCGTGCAACGTCGCGCAGGCGCACCAGGGTGTCGCCATTGCTGCGCACCACCAGGTTGCGGAAGTCCTCGACGTCGGCCACGTCGGTGGTCGCGCTGAGGTCGATCACCGCATAGTCACTGCGTGCCTGACCGATGCCCGACAGGTAGTTGTTGGCGCGCAGCACGTCGGCCACGTCCTGCGCGGTCACGTCGAGCGCCGCCATGCGCCGGGGGTCCAGCCACACGCGCATCGCAAATGTCTTGTTGCCGATCAGCTCGGCCTTGGCGACCCCGGGTAGCGCCTGCAGCTTCGGCTGCACCACGCGCAGCAGGTAGTCGTTGATCTGTGAGGCGCGCATCTCCTCGCTGTAGAACGCCATGTACATCAGCGCGGTACGGTCGCCGGTCTGCGACGTGATGACGGGGTCCTGCGCGTCCTCCGGCAGCACGTTGCGCCGGCTCGCCACCTTGGCCTGGATCTCGGCAACGGCATCGTTGGGCGGATAGTTCAGGCGCATGTGCGCCTCGATCACCGACTGGCCCTGACGGCTGGTCGACGACAGGTAATCGATACCCTGCGCCTCGGCGATCGCCTGTTGCAGTGGCGTGGTGATAAAGCCCTTGACCAGCTCGCTGCTGGCGCCCGGGTAGCTGGTCGAGACCGTGATCACGGTGTCCCTGGTCTCGGGGTACTGGCGGACATCCAGTGAGGTGATCGCGCGCAGGCCTACCGCGAGGATCAGCAGGCTGACCACGCTGGCCAGTACCGGCCGCTGGATGTAGATATCGGTGAACTTCATGCGCTGGGGCCTGGGCTGGCTTCGCGTTCAGCTGGCGCCGGCCGGCTGTCGATCGCCACCGCCTGGCCATTGCGCAGCTTGTTATGCCCGGCACTGACCACTTTTTCCCCAACCTCGAGACCGGACGACACGGAGACGCGGCCGTCGCGGGTCGGCCCTGTCTCGATCTGGCGCCGGGTGACGACGCTCTGGCCGTCTTTGTCTTCGATCACGAACACCGAATCACCATAAGGTGCGTAGCTGATCGCGGTGTCCGGCACGGTGACGACGTCTTGCTGTTGCGGCAGCAGCACGCGCACGTCGGCGAACATGCCGGGGCGCAGCTGTTGCCCGGGGTTCTCCAGCTCGGCGCGCACGCGGAAGCTGCGGCTGCCGATATTGACACCCGGGTCGATTGCGCGGATCTGCCCGCTGAAGCGTGCCTCCGGGTATGCCTGTACTTTGATCTCGACCGTCTGCGCCACCTTGATTCGCGCAAGTTCGCGCTCCGGGAGCGAAAAATCGGCGAAGATCGGGTCAAGTTTTTCCAATGGAACGATGGCCGCGCCCGGCGTGAGGTATTCGCCCACGTCGATGCGCCGGATGCCCAGGCGTCCGTCGAACGGCGCGCGGATGCGCTTCTTCTCGACCAGTGCCTGCTGCGCAGTGACTGCGGCATCGGCGGCATCGAGCATGACACGCGCCTCGTCATAGTCGGATTTGGACACCGATTTGTCCCTGATCAATGCTGCCAGCCGCTCGTACTTGAGACGCGCCAGGGCGCGTTCGGCGAGCAGCCCCTTGAGCTGGGCCTGGTCGGTCTTGTCGTCAAGCTCGACCAGCAGATCGCCCTGATCGACCGGTTCGCCGGAGCTGACATGGATTGCGCTGACCTGGCCGCTGACCTCGCTGGTCACCTCGATGCCGGCGATCGCGACCAGGCTGCCGACGACCTGGATGTAGGGTTGCCAGCTCTCGCGCCGGACAGTGGTCGCGGCAATGACCGGCGGCGGCAGGCCGGCGGCCTGGGCCGCGGCCATCTGCTGCGCAGTGTGTTGTTTCCAGCCAAAAATCCCGCCGAATAGGCCGGCCAGGACCAAGGCCACCAGGATCAGGCGCATCACCATGGCGTGTTCCTTCGCGTGTTGCGTGTTGAAGCGCAATTCGCGTTTGGTTGATCGAGAGTGTTTGTAATCCCTTGCGCGGGCAGGGCTTCCGGGCCAAAGTAAACTACACAGTGTAGTATATGCTCAACACAGGCGAGCAGAAGTATTGAATTTCACGTTTTCCATGATGACCACGACGGGGCCGATCCGGCGAATCAGGGGCGCACAATGAACGAACCCGGCCGATCGGGGAGAAAACGCGACGACATCCTGGATGCGGCATTGCACGAGTTCGAGGCGCGTGGTTTCCGCGAGACCAGCATGGACCGCATCGCTGCCACCGCACAGGTGTCCAAACGCACCGTGTACAACCATTTCCCGAGCAAGGACGCGCTGTTCGATGCGATGGCGGCGCGGCTGATCGAGCGCGTGCAGAGTGTCACGGCCTATAGCCACGATCCGGACCAGCCGATCGATGGGCAGCTGCGCGAGATCGGTGTCCATGTGCTCGATATGCTGGCATCACCGTGCTTCGCCACCCTGGCGAGGGTCACCCTGGTGGAGATGATCCGTTCACCGGAGCTGGCGCGAAAGACCTACAACCTGTTCCGTGAGCGCCAGTCGGGCCTGGCCAGCTGGCTCCGCGATGCCGTTGCCGCGGGCCGGCTGAGGGTCGACGACCCGGTATGGGCGGCAGACCAGTTTCTGGGCCTGATCCACTCGTTCGCCTTGTGGCCGCAGATTCTGGGCGGTCAGCCTGTTCCCGACGCCACGGCGCGCGAGCGCATCCTCGATTCGGCGGTGTCAATGTTCGTGGGCCGCTACGGCGCAGAACCCACAGAGCAATAGTCCGCCGCCCGCATGCCGCTGCCCGCAGGATGCGACACCGCTTGAGTGGTGCCGCGCCCGCGGTTAGCCTGCGTCGATCTGGCTTCCAGTAGCGGGCAGCATGACCGAATCCCCGTCCAATCCGACTCTCGATCAGCTGCTGGCGCGCTGTGCGCTGGCCGATCGCGCCGCGTTCGCCGCACTGTACGCGGCGACCTCGGCGAAACTGTTTGCTGTGGTGCTGCGTATATTGAAGAACCAGGAGCTGGCCGAGGACGCGCTGCAGGATGTGTATATCAAGATCTGGCACAGCGCCGCGGACCACCATGCCGGCAAGGGCGCGGTGATGACCTGGATGACCAGCATTGCCCGCTACCGTGCCATCGACATGCTGCGTCGCGCCCGTTCCGGCATCAAGGTGTCGACGGGCGATGTGGATACCGTCGATGCGCAGCAGTCCCCGGGCGGTGGGCCCGCCGAACTGGCCATGCAGCAGGCGGATAACTCCCGGTTGTCGGCGTGTCTGGACGAACTCGATCCGCCGCGTCGCGCCTGCCTGGTCCTCGCCTACTGCGATGGTTACACCCATGACGAACTGAGTGTGAAGCTGGGGTCGCCGGTAGGCACCATCAAGAGCTGGATCAGGCGGGGCCTGCAGGCACTCAAGGCCTGTCTTGGTGGTGAAGATGACTGAGCAGCTTACGCCGTCGCAGCGCGAACAGGCCGCCGAGTATGTGCTCGGCACGTTGCAGGGTGCGCAGCGCGAGGCCTTTGAGCAGGCGCTGGCGGACAACGCTGACCTGTACGGCGAGGTTGTTGCCTGGGAGGCGCGCCTGGCCGGCCTGAGCGATTCCATCGGACCGGTCGCGCCGCCGCCACACGTCTGGCGTGCGATCGACAAGGCCATCTCGATGCCAGTCGACGCGCCGAAGGCGGGCTGGTGGCAGTCCCTTGCCTTGTGGCGTTCGCTCGCAGCCGCTGCGCTACTGGCACTGATCGTGGTCGGCGTCCCGACGCTGCTGCAGTCGCCGCCCGCACCCGAGGTGCCGCCCGTATACAGCCTGGTGCTGCGCGACAGTACCCAGCAGCCGCTATGGATGATCGTCTGCGACTGGCGCACACACCAGTTCACGGTAAACCGGGTCGCTGCCGGGGCACCGGACACCGGCAAGTCGCATGAACTCTGGCTGGTGCGCAGGGGCGATGCCGCGCCACTGTCACTGGGTCTGCTCAAGGGCGATGAACTGCGCGGCGTACTGCCGGACAACGCGAACTGGCGTGGTACCAAGGCGCTGGCGGTGAGCCTCGAGCCCGTTGGTGGTTCACCCACCGGCGTGCCGACCGGCCCGGTACTGTACGTGGCACCGACGCCGATCTGACCGCGTCCCGGCCGCGCTCTCGTCGAGCGCAAAAAAATTCACCGCGCCTGCATCCGAACTGCCGTGGACCGCGTATCTCCTGGTAAGCCAACCGAAGGAGATATCCATGCCCAACATGAAAAGGCTGCTTTCCGCGCTGCTGTTTGCCGCCGCCGGTGGTGTCGTGGCGCAGGTGCAACAACCCAACTGGCAGGCCTATTCGCCCGCGGCTTTCGACCAGGCGTCCCGGCAGGACCGGCTGATCCTGCTCGATCTGGTCGCCGTCTGGTGCCACTGGTGCCACGTAATGGAGGCAACCACTTACGCCGACAGCGCGGTGATCGAACAAATCGAACTTCACTACGTGGCCATCCAGGCCGACCACGATGCCCGCCCTGACCTGGCAGAACGCTATCGTGACTACGGTTGGCCGGCCACCATCATCCTGACGGCTGATGGCCGCGAACTGGTCAAGCGCGCCGGCTACATTGCGCCGGAAGAGATGGCGATGCTGTTGCAGCGCACCGCGCGCGGCGGGCGGGAGGCTGCCGGGCGACCGGCCGAAACGCCCGGCATGGCCGGTAGCCCTGTGCTCGGCGCCGCGCTGATCGAGACTCTGGAGCGCCGGCATGTGGCTGCCTACGACCCGCTGCAGGGCGGCCTTGCGCTGCAGCAGAAATTTCTCGATGCCGATGCGGTCGAGTGGGACCTGCATCTCGCTCGCGCCGGCGATGCGGCCGCCGGCAGCCGCGCACGCGGCTTTCTCGATGCCGCATTGGCGCTGATCGACCCCGCGTTCGGGGGCGCATACCAATACTCGACGCACAGTGACTGGGTTCACCCGCATTACGAAAAGATCATGTCGACACAGGCCGCTTTCCTGCGCGCCTACAGTCTCGCTTATCGGCAATTCGGCGACCCCCGGTACCGTCTGGCGGCCGAACAGGTCGCGGCCTGGTTGCGTGATTTCATGCGAGCGCCCAACGGTGGTTTCTACACCAGTCAGGACGCCGACCTGCAGCAGGGCAGCAAGGCGCATGACTACTTCGCACTGGACCGGGCGCAGCGCCTGCAGCGGGGTCTGCCGCGCATCGACCGAAACCAGTATGCGGATGCCAACGGAAAGGCGATCGAGGGTCTTGTGACCCTGTATCAGGTCACCGGTGACAAGGCGCACCTGGGCCTGGCCGTGGGTGCACTCGACTGGGTCCTGCGTAACCGGCGAGCGGAGCAGGGTGGTTTTCGGCACGCCGAAACCGACATTGCAGGGCCTTACCTCGCGGACAGCCTGTATATCGGGCGCGCGCTGCTGGCGATCCATGAGGCCAGCGGCCAGGAGGTCTGGCTGCGACAGGCCGGCGAGTTGGCCGACTTCATCGGAGTCCGATTCCGGCATTCGGGTGGGGGACTGGCAGCCGCGGTGGACAACGGCACGCCGCTTCAACCCCTGCCGCAGCTGGACCAGAATATCCATGCCGCGCGTTTTCTCTACACCCTGGCCAGCCGGACCGCGGAGCCGCGTCATCTCGATCTCGCTGACCACGTGATGCGTTATCTGGCGACGCCCGAAATAGCGACCTCACGGCTGACCGACGCCGGCATTCTGCTCGCTGACGTGGCTCGCAGACAGGTCGCAAGTAAGCAGTTACTTACGTTGCTTCCCATAACTGCAGCAATGGGAGGTGACGCGTGAGCCTGGCACCTCTACGGCACGCAGGGCCCGATTCCCACGCGCGCTTTCACGCCCTCTATGCCACCCATCACGACGTCTTGAAGCGCATCGCACGGATGTTGTGTGGCGACCCGGACCTGGCAGACGATCTGCTGCAGGACACCTGGTTGCGGGCGTGGCGCGCCGCCGATTCCCTGAACGAGCTGGCGGCCGGCAAGGCATGGCTGGTCGCGATCCTCAAGCGTGAGCATGCTCGGTTGTTCGAGCGCAAGCGGCTGCAACGGGTCGAGCTGGACGACCGCAATCCCGAATTTGCCCGCGATCCGGCGCCACACCACGCGATCCTGCTCGGCCAACTACTTTCAGGGCTGGCCGACACCGACCGCGAGCCGCTGTTGATGCAGGTCGTTGAAGGGCTGTCCACGGCGCAGATCGCACGGCACTTTGGGGTCAGCCGAAATGCGATAACAATACGGCTGCACCGCCTCAAAAAACGGTTGAAGGCTATGTAAGCACTCACTTACTGATAGCTGCGGGCGCGGTTCATTGAATCAAATCGGGCGTCACGAAGGCGCTCGGCCGCGAGTCGTCGCCCGGGTCACGCCTCCTGGCGTTTCGGTGATGGCAGGCAGTCGCCGAAGTCGACCTGGATCTGCAGGATTCTCGCGGACTGGCTGCGTTCCCCGGAGAGAATCACCAGCAGCATGCCAACCATCGTGGAGACGCCGTTGGACGCGCGGATTGCCTGCGCCAGCAGTGGCAGGGGATAGCCTTTGCTGTGCCGATGCACCGCGTGGATGCCACCATGCACATAGGAACTCAGGGGCTTCCACGAGTATTCCTTGAAATCGAACAGCATGCCCATCGGCTCGGCCGGCCCCTTGCCGTCGAGTTCCTGCAGCATTCTGCCCAGCAATGGCAACCGGTCGGCCTTTTTCGAGCTTTCATGGGTCAGTTCGCTGGTCAGCTTCGCCACTGCGCGGTCCGACGCGGCATACAGCAGCCACATCGCCCTGACGAACGCCTCGTACTGTAGCCGTACCATGCCGAGGGCAGACGTGAAATTGCCCGCAGCAATCAGCAGTTTTGCGCTTTCCGCATGCTCAAAGGCCACGCTGCACATGATCTTGCTGCAGCGCGCCCTGTCGGACTGGTCGAAGGTCTTGAGCTCCAACAACGGCGCCAAGGACTTTTCCAAACCGTTTGAACGCCTCAACAGATCCTGGAGTGGGTCTTGCATCCCGTTCATCTGTCTGTTCTCACCGGAACCCCGCGCCAATGATAACGCGACTGCAGTCAAACAAAATCCTGTCGGTGGGGTCGGTTCATGCCAGGCCGCCCGCTGTGGCGATCATTAGTCCTTTATTTCGCAGCTTGCGGGCGCCGCGCAAAGTTTTGCGGTTACACACCGATAACCTGTCGTATCGACCCGGGTCACCCGGCCTCAACGAGCGGGCCGCTACCAGATGCGCTCAATCGGGGCGTAGCGGGCTGGCCTGCCGACCAATTACACAGGAGTGGTTCCCGTATGGCACACATCGACGTTCCGCAGGTTCTGCAGATCATGGTCAAGAACAACGCCGCCGACGTGTTCATGTACACGGGCGCCAAGATCTCCATGAAGACACCGAAGGGGTTTGCGCAACTCGGCGAAGAACTGGAGCCCGGAGACGCGGAACGCGCAATCCGCGAGATCCTGACCGACGAGAAGCTCAAGCACTTCGAAGAGAACGGCGAGGTCGATTTCTCGTTGTCCTACAGTGGAATCGGCCGCTTCCGCGGCAATGCCTTCCGTCAACGCGGCGAGGCCTCGCTGGTGTTGCGGCATATCAACACCGAGGTGCCGAACGTCGCGGGGCTGGGAATGCCCAAGGTCCTCGAAGACCTGGTCATGCAGCGGAATGGTCTGATCCTGGTGGTCGGCGCTACCGGATCTGGCAAGTCCACGACACTGGCGGCGATGATCGACCACCGCAACAGCAATGCCGGCGGGCATATCCTCACCCTCGAGGATCCGATCGAGTACATGCACCTGCACAAGAAATCGATCGTTGCACAACGCGAGATTGGCACCGACACGCTGTCGTTCAGCAGTGGCATGAAGGCGGCGCTGCGCGAATCACCGGATGTGATCCTGATGGGCGAGATCCGCGATCAGGACACCATGGAGTTCGCGCTCAAGTTCGCCAATACCGGCCACCTGGCGCTGTCCACACTGCACGCGAACAACGCGATCACGACGATGGAGCGTATCTTCGGGTTCTACCAGCAGGACGCGCTGGAGCAACAGGCCAAACGCGTCGCGCAGAACCTGCGTGCCATCATCTGCCAGCGGCTGGTACCCGGAAAGGCCGGCGGCAAGGTGGCGGTCGTCGAGGTCCTGATCAACACCGGCTACATCGCCGACCTGATCGCCAAGCTCGAACTCGGCAGCATCAAAGACGCAATCGAGCGCGGGGCCCAGTACAAGATGCAGTCGTTCGATCAGCACCTCGTGAGCCTGTATCGCGAAGGCAGGATCACCGAAGAGACGGCTATCGAGTACGCGGACTCCGCCAGTAACGTGAAGATTCAGATCAAGACAGTCGACGCGGGCAAGAAACTCAGCTCTGCCGACTGGACCAGCGGTCTGTCACTGGAGCCGACCGATCGCGACGCAGGCAAGTCCGACGACGTGGTCGCCCAGTTCGGCAAGCCCTGAGCGGCTTCCTGCGGCGCATCTGCCCGGCTGTTTCGCGACGCCGCGCCGTACCGCGTCCATCGCCACCGCTGTGATAGATTCCCGGCCCGAAGCGGCGCAACAGTGCGCTGTCAGCGTTATGGGGTGTATGCATGTCGGGACCGGGTAGCCGAATCGGCGGCGCGATAACTGTTTTTGGGGCATGCATGCTGTGTGGCATCGCGAGTGGCGCCGCGTTGCAGGGCAGCGAGTGGACGCCACTGAGTCTGGGCGACGTGCCGTTGAATGCCCGCAGCCCCGCATTCGTGCAGTTCGCCAGCAAGGGGCGCCTGCTGGGATTCGGCGGCTGCAACCGTCTGTTCGCCGAATATCAGACCAGCGCGGACAACGACATCTTTATCGGCCCGGTGGCGGCGACGCGTATGGCGTGCGAAGAAGACATCCAGATGTTCGAGGCCCAATTCGCGGCCGCACTGGAGAATGCGCGTACCTTTCGTCGAAGGGAGACCCAACTCACGCTGTTCGACAGTGCCGGCGCCCCGATCCTCGAGTTGCGCCAGACCGACTGGGACTGAGTGCCCGCCCAACCGGGGGGCCGCTATACTTGTGGCCACGCCTCCTCAATGGGACCAGATCGATGCCTCCCCGCAAGAATTCGTCCGGCGCCCCGGCCTTTCCGACGACGGCCGTACAGGATGTCCCCGATCTGCGCGACTGGCCCTTCGAGCCGTCACTCGTCCAGCTGCGTCGATACGTCACGCCGCCGCGAAGCCTGAACATCCTCGACCAGCAACAGGAGGGCGCCTGTACAGGCTTTGGCCTGGCGGCGGTGATCAACCTGCTGAACGAGCGCCGCGGCAGACGCGCCCGGGTCAGCCCGCGCATGCTGTACGAGATGGCCAGGCTGCATGATGAATGGCCGGGCGAGGAGTACGCCGGGTCGAGCTGCCGGGGCGCGATCAAGGGCTGGTACAACATGGGCGTTTGTGGCGACGCCAAGTGGCCCTATACCTCCGGCAAGCCGGGGTCGCTGACCGTAGAGCGGGCCAAGGATGCGCGCGCCAACACGATCGGCGCCTACTACCGGGTGCAGCCCAGCATTGCCGACTTCCATGCTGCGATCAACGAGGGCGGTGCCGTGTTCTGCTCGGCCACCACGCATGGCGGCTGGATGCGCCCGGACAAGCGCACCGGCACCATCCCCCATACCAAGGAAGAGCAGGGTGGCCACGCCTTCGCCATCGTCGGTTACAACAGCAAGGGATTCTGGGTGCAGAACTCCTGGGGCAAGACATGGGGCAAGGCCGGCCTGGGGCTGTGGCAGTACGAAGACTGGCTGCAGAACGTGATGGATGCCTGGGTGTTCAGCCTCGCCCTGCCGACCCCGCAGATCTGGCACCTGCCGCAGACCAGCGAGCGCAACCGCAGCGGCATCGTGGTCAAGCCAAGACCGGCGCGCAGCGAGATCGCCGGCCATTTCATCCATGTCGATGACGGTGAGTTTCACGACAAGGGACGCTACTGGAGCAACGCAGAGGACGTCCGCGCAACTGCCGGGCTGGTGGCCGGAAGCAAGCAGAAGTATCAGCACCTGCTGCTGTATGCACATGGCGGGCTCAACTCGCCGACCGATTCGGCACGCCGAATCGCGGCGATGAAAGGTACTTTCAAGAAGAACGGTATCTACCCGTACCACTTCATGTACGACACCGGCCTCCTCGAAGAGGTCAAGGACGTGGTCCTGCGTCGTAAAGACACCACAGAGGAACGCGCTGGCGGTATCAGCGACTGGACCGACAGGCTGCTGGAGTGGGGCACGCGTATCCCCGGGCGCGCCCTGTGGCGCGAGATGAAAGAGGGTGCGCGGTTGCCGTTTCTGCCCGAAAGGGCCGGCAGCCAGACCCTGGCGATCTGGCTCACCGAACTGGCGCGTCGGCAGGACGACCGCCTGAAGGTGCATCTGTGCGGCCACAGCACCGGCGCCATCCTGCTGGCGCGCCTGCTCGAGACGATGGAGGTCCTGGCGCCGACGCTGCGCATCAGCAGCTGCACCCTGTTCGCGCCCGCTGCCTCCGTTGCCCTGTTCGAGAGCCACTACTACCCGTATCTGGTGACGCCGCCGACCGCGTTCGGCGTCGACCGTATGCAGGTATTCAATCTCGATGACCGGCTGGAGCTTGAGGACACGGTCGGCGGCGTCTACCGCAAGTCGCTGCTGTACCTGGTGTCGCGCGCCTTCGAAGAGAAGCTGCCGGAGGCGATCCTCGGTATGCAGGTCCACATGAACGGGCTGCTGCAGAAACCGAAGATGGCCGCGGTCGCCGACCGTTTCAGCGTGCACTACGCCGACGGCACCGCGAGTGGTATCACCCAGAGCACGACCCACGGCGGCTTCGACAACGACGCGGCGAGCATGAACAGTCTGTTGCGCAGCATTCTCGGCACCGAGCCCCAACACCCGTTCAGCAAGGAACTGCTGGACTACTGAGACAAGGAGCCGGCGATGGCAGACTTTGGCGAGGCTTTTTCCCTGACTTCCGCGCACGAGGGCGGCTACGCAAACGATCCGCTCGACCGTGGTGGCGAGACCTATCGCGGTATCGCCCGGGTGCACCACCCGGACTGGGCCGGCTGGAAGCGTATAGACGGACAGCGCCGTCGGCGTGGCTTCCCCAAAACCCTGGACCGTGACGATACGCTGCAGGCGGAAGTGCAGGCGTTCTACAAGGCGGCCTACTGGGATCGTTTCGACGGTGACGCTTTGCCCGACCAGGCCGTCGCCAACGAGCTGTACGACACCGCTGTCAACATGGGCGTGCGCCGCGCGGTGCGTTTCCTGCAGTCATCATTGAACATGCTCAACCGGAATCAGATTGATTATGAAGACCTCATCGTCGACGGCTGGTTCGGTGCCAAGACCCTGCAAACGCTCAACGCACTGATGAAGAAAGACCGCGACTGCACCGCCCTGGTGAAGCTGATGAACATCCAGCAGGGCGCGCGCTATGTAGAGATCATGGCCGGCGATACCAGCCAGGAGCGCTTTGCGCGCGGCTGGATCAAGCGCGCCTAGCGTCTCAAACAAATAGAACCCCTCCGGTCGCTCGAGCGGCGCCCAATTACGGTGCGCCCCGGCCTTTTTTCTGCACCACCACGGCGCCTTCGTGTTCATTATTGGCGCACGCCACTTGATGTTTTCCTGATTAAACAACCGCTTAGATGCTTGGCACAACTACTGCACTGCCAGGGTACTGTCGCTTACCCGGGCCGATACGGTCCGGATTTCGTAACGGACCCGCCGCGTGATGAGGCCCCTTCCGTATCGGTCAGCAGGCAGTTTCAAAACCAACCGCAAGGGGAGAAAGAAAGAATGAGTATTGCCAACAAAGTCCGCCGCCTGTCGCTGGCAGTCTCGGCGGCGACCGCGCTGGGTGTTGCCAGTGCCGCACAGGCCGCCGATACCATCAAGGTCGGCGTTCTGCATTCGCTGTCCGGCACCATGGCCATCTCTGAGACCACACTCAAAGACACCATGTTGATGCTCATCGAGGAGCAGAACAAGAAAGGGGGTCTGCTCGGCAAGCAGCTTGAAGCCGTGGTCGTCGATCCGGCGTCGAACTGGCCGTTGTTCGCCGAGAAGGCGCGTGAGTTGATCGAAAAGGAAAAGGTCAGCGCCGTGTTCGGCTGCTGGACCTCGGTGTCGCGCAAATCGGTGCTGCCGGTGTTCGAGGAGCTGAACAGCCTGCTGTTCTATCCCGTGCAGTATGAAGGCGAGGAGTCGTCGAAGAACGTGTTCTACACGGGCGCGGCGCCCAACCAGCAGGCGATCCCTGCGGTCGACTACCTGATGGAGCAGGGCGTGAAGCGTTGGGTCCTGGCCGGCACCGACTACGTATACCCGCGTACCACCAACAAAATCCTCGAGGCCTACCTCAAGGCGAAGGGCGTGGCTGCGGGCGATATCATGATCAACTACACCCCGTTCGGTCATTCCGACTGGCAATCGATCGTCTCCGATATCAAGAAGTTCGGTTCGGCCGGCAAGAAGACCGCCGTGGTCTCGACGATCAACGGTGACGCCAACGTCCCGTTCTACAAGGAACTCGGCAACCAGGGCGTCTCGGCCCAGGACATCCCGGTCGTTGCCTTCTCCGTCGGTGAAGAGGAACTGTCCGGTATCGATACCAAGCCGCTGGTCGGCCATCTCGCTGCATGGAACTACTTCATGAGCGTCGAGGGCGACACCAATGACGCATTCATCGAGTCGTGGCAGAAGTTCATCAAGAACGACAAGCGGGTCACCAATGACCCGATGGAGGCGCACTACATCGGCTTCAACATGTGGGTCGAGGCGGTCAAGAAGGCAGGTACCACGGATCCAGATGCCGTCGGCGATGCGCTGATCGGTGTCGCGGTACCCAATCTGTCCGGCGGGCTGTCGGCAATGATGCCCAATCACCACATCACCAAGCCGGTGCTGATCGGTGAGATCCAGGATGACGGTCAGTTCCAGATCGTGTCGCAGACCCCGGGACTGGTGGTTGGTGATGCCTGGTCCGACTATCTCGAAGGATCGAAGGACCTGATCGCCGACTGGCGTGCGCCGTTGTCCTGCGGCAACTACAACGTCAAGACGGCCAAGTGTTCGGGTCAGAACTACTGAGCTGACTGATACGCAGAGCTGTGCAAGCGAGTGACACCGGTGTCCCGTACACCGGTGTCACATCCCAGGACCCAACAGAGAATCCCCACGTCATGTTGCGAATCGTCGTGACCACGCTGTTGCTGTGCCTGATGGCACCACTGATGGCCGCAGACATCGAGACCGGTGTCCCGATACTGGATGCAGCCTTCGGCCAGCTCCAGGACCGCAACTTCGACACCAAGGCCGAGGGTGTGACGGCCCTGGCCGCCTCCGGTCATCCGCAGGCCAGCGAACTGCTGCGTGGCCTGCGCGACGGCGACCTTCGCTACCTGAAAGACAACAACCGCCTGGTGTGGATGCGTGATCAGGCGGGCGACACCGCGGCGATCGACGTCCTCAACGGTGAGAACTACGGTACCTTCGGCTCGCGCTCATTCAGGAAACTGGCGATCAACAACGCCATGCGGGGACAGATAGATGCCCTGTTGGCGCAGCGCCAGCTGACCGATCCCGACCCGGCAGTGCGTCTGGCCGCGGTCGACGCGATGCTCGGTAACAGTGAACCGGCACATGCCGAAATGTTCGCGCGTCTGCTGACGACAGAGAAAGATCCCGCGGTGCGCGAGGCGATGCAGAACGCGGCCAGCCTCGCCCGCCTCAGCGACCCCGACCCGCAGACACGGCGCAAGGCGATTGCCAACGTGGCCGACAGCCTGGAGCCGGTTGTACGCAACGGCCTGACCCGCCTGGCAAACAACGATCCCAACGATGCGGTGCGTGCGGATGCCGCGGCGGCGCTGCAGAAGATCAACGACCGCGCCGCCCTTTATGGCCACCTGGAGACCCTGTTCTTCGGCCTCAGTCTGGGGTCGGTGCTGGTACTCGCCGCGATCGGCCTTGCCATCACTTTCGGTGTGATGGGGGTGATCAATATGGCGCACGGTGAGCTGATCATGCTCGGCGCCTACACCACCTACCTGATTCAACTTGCGCTGCCGGACATGACCGGCCTGTCGATCCTGCTGGCGGTCCCGGCCGCGTTCCTGGTGTCCGGTGCCGTGGGGGTCGCAATCGAGCGCGGCGTGATCCGCTTCCTGTATGGCCGGCCACTGGAGACACTGCTGGCGACCTTTGGTATCAGCCTGATGCTGCAGCAACTGGTGCGCACCCTGATATCGCCTCAGAACGTGCCGGTGTCGAACCCGGATTTCCTCAGCGGTTCCTGGCAGATCAATAGCGTGCTGTCGCTGACCTATAACCGGTTGTACATCTTCGTGTTCTGCCTGCTGGTGTTCGCCGGGCTGTTCTTCGTGCTCAAGCGTACCCGTCTCGGCCTGCAGGTACGCGCGGTCTCGCAGAACCGTGCGATGGCGCGCGCTATGGGGTGCGCTCGGCCCGTGTCGATGCCCTGACCTTCGGACTGGGTTCGGGGATCGCCGGCATCGCCGGGTGGCACTGTCACAGCTGACCAACGTCGGGCCCAACCTCGGTCAGGCCTATATCGTCGACAGCTTCATGGTCGTGGTATTCGGCGGCGTCGGCAACCTGTGGGGCACCCTGGTCGGTGGTCTGGGCCTGGGCATCGCCAACAAGCTGATGGAGCCCTGGGCAGGGGCGGTGCTGGCAAAGATCCTGGTGCTGGTATTCATCATCCTGTTCATTCAGAAGCGGCCTCGCGGATTGTTCCCGCAGAAAGGCCGTGCTGCGGAAGGCTGAACGTCATGTCATTGAATCGATGCAATCTGTCCGGTGCGCGCTTCAGCGCAGTGATCCCCTGGAGCCTCCAGCCATGCTGCTAGCACGTATTCTCAAAGGCGACCGAGGAGGCCAGGTGTTCCTGCTGGTGCTGCTTGCCACCCTGATCGCGGTCCCGCTGCTCAATGCGCTGCCGGCTGAACACCCTCTGTACCTGTCGACCTATACCGTGACCTTGCTCGGCAAGTACCTGACCTATGCCCTGCTGGCAGTCGCAGTCGATCTGGTGTGGGGCTACCTCGGGATCCTGACGCTGGGTCATGCCGCGTTCTTTGCCATCGGCGGCTACGCAATGGGCATGTACCTGATGCGTCAGATCGGCGAGCGCGGTGTGTACGGCAATGCCGAGCTGCCGGACTTCATGGTGTTCCTGAACTGGCAGGAGCTGCCTTGGTTCTGGCATGGCTTCGACCAGTTCTGGTTTGCCGCGCTGATGGTGATTGTGGCTCCGGGGCTGCTGGCGTTTGTGTTTGGCTGGCTGGCCTTCCGTTCACGGGTCACCGGGTGTATCTCGATCATCACCCAGGCCCTGACCTATGCGCTGATGCTCGCCTTCTTCCGCAACGAGATGGGCTTTGGTGGCAACAACGGTCTGACCGACTTCAAGGACATCCTCGGCTTCAGCCTGCAGGCGGACAGCACCCGAATCGGTCTGTTCATCGCTTCCGGCGTGGCACTCGGCCTCGGTTACCTGGCCTGTCGTGCGCTGGTCCGGTCGCGTCTGGGCCGCGTCGCGGTGGCAATCCGCGACACCGAAGACCGTGCGCGTTTCATCGGGTACAAAGTCGAGCACGTCAAGCTCGCGATCTTCGCGTTCTCGGCGATGCTGGCCGGGATCGCCGGCGCTCTGTACGTGCCACAGGTGGGCATCATCAACCCGGGTGAGTTTGCACCGCTGAACTCGATCGAAGTGGTGATCTGGGTGGCGATGGGCGGGCGCGCGACACTGTATGGCGCAGTTCTGGGTGCGCTCGGCGTCAACTACGCCAAGACCTGGTTCACCGGCGCATTCCCCGAGGTCTGGTTGTTCGCGCTCGGTGGGTTGTTCGTTTTGGTGACCCTGCTCCTGCCGCGTGGCATCGTCGGCCTGTGGCGCCGCAGGGAGGCCGCATCATGAGTGCGGTGCAAGAGCTGTTCCGGCGTGACCGGGTGTTCGATTTCATGGTGCCCAAGGTGGTCGATGGGCTGGATCTTTCGCACGGCACAGTGCTGTACATGGAAGACGTATCGGTCGCGTTTGATGGTTTCAAGGCGATCAACAACCTCAATTTCTACGTCAATGCCGGCGAGCTGCGTTGCCTGATCGGGCCCAACGGCGCTGGCAAGACCACCATGATGGATATCATCACCGGCAAGACACGACCCGACACCGGCACCTGCTGGTTCGGATCGCGCATGAACCTCTTGCAGATGAGCGAGCCCGAGATCGCGCGTGCCGGCATCGGCCGCAAGTTCCAGAAGCCGACCGTTTTCGAGTTCCACAACGTATTCGAAAACCTCGAGCTTTCGATGGCCGGACCAAAGGGTGTATGGCGCACATTGCGTGCACGCCTGACGCCGGCCGAACGTGACCGGATCGAAGAGGTACTCGAACTGATCGGGCTGGCCGACGCCGGTCAGCGTCTTGCGGGCGCCCTGTCACATGGCCAGAAACAGTGGCTGGAGATCGGCATGCTGTTGATGCAGAACCCCATGCTGCTGCTGGTGGACGAGCCGGCCGCGGGCATGACGCATCAGGAGATGGATCGCACGGTCGAACTGCTGACCTCGCTGGCCGGTGAGCACTCGGTGGTGGTCGTCGAGCACGATATGGATTTCGTGCGCGCACTGAATTCGCGGGTGACTGTTCTGCACCAGGGGTCGGTGCTGGCGGAGGGCAACATGGAGCAGGTGCAGCGTGATCCGAAAGTGATGGAGGTCTACCTTGGCGAATGAGAGCGCAGGTGGTGATAGCGCCGTCAGCATGCTGAAGATCGAACAGCTCAACCAGTACTATGGGCAGTCACACACGTTGTGGGACCTCGACCTCGAGGTACCCGAAGGTCAGTGCACGGTGCTTATGGGGCGCAACGGCGTTGGCAAGACCACATTGCTCAATTGCATCATGGGCCTGCAGCCGATAAGGGCCGGTAGCATCGAATATGGAGACCTGGACCTGCGAAGGGTCGGCGCCGAGCAACGCGCCAGCCTGGGTATCGGCTATGTCCCGCAGGGACGGCAGATCTTTCCGCTGCTGAGCGTGGAAGAAAACCTGCTGATCGGTCTGCCGGCGCGTCGCGACGGCCTGCGCCGTATCCCCGGATTCATCTTCGAGATGTTCCCTGTGCTGCACCAGATGCTCGGCCGCCGCGGCGGCGACCTGTCCGGCGGCCAGCAGCAACAGCTGGCGATCGGGCGGGCCCTGGTCACAGACCCGAGACTGCTCATCCTGGATGAACCGACCGAGGGTATCCAGCCGAATATAGTCGCCGAGATCGGCAACATCGTACGTCGCCTGAATCGCGAGATGGGGCTTACCGTGCTACTGGTCGAACAGAAGCTGCCATTTGCGCGCAAGGTCGCGGATCGCTTCTGCCTGCTTGACCGCGGCCGGGCAGTTGCCACAGGTGGCATGGCAGCGTTGAATGACGACCTTATCCAGCAGTATCTGACCGTATGAGGCATTGGAGAACGCAAGAATGAAGACGATCATCATCACCTCGCTGCTGATTGCCGGCGCAGGCAGCGCGGGTGCCCACGTTGCCGATACGCCGGTGCTGCAACATGCGGCTGAACATGGCTGGCTGTTCCTTGCCCTGCTGCCGTTGGTACTGCTGCCGCTCGGCCGCAGCCGTCGCTGAGCGGTTCCGGTCGTGGACGCTGCCGCACAGGCGTTCGAGCGCACGCAGGGCTGGCAGGCCAGCCTGCAGCTGGGCTTTCGCCAGCAGGCGCGACGCACGGTGCTGGCCGAGCGCCGGCGCCTTGGACCGCTTGCGGTACAAAGACCGTTCTACCCCGAAGGTGGCGTCTGCCATGTCTACCTGCTGCATCCGCCCGGCGGCGTGGTTGGTGGAGACGCCCTCGACATCGATGTGCGCGTCGGCAAGGGTGCACAGGCGCTGATCACCACGCCCGGGGCGACCAAGTTCTATCGCAGCAGCGGCGCGCTCGCGCGGCAAGACCAGCGTCTCGTCGTCGACCCGGGTGCCAGCCTGGAATGGCTGCCACAGGAGAACATCTTTTTTCCGGGCGCGCAGGTTGAGCTGCACACCCGCGTCGAGCTGCAGGGTGACGCGCGCCTCGCGCTGTGGGAGATTCACTGCCTTGGGCGTCCATCAATCAGCGAGGCATTTGATTGCGGCCGCATCGACAGCCGGACCGCGATCGCGCGCAACGGCGTGCCGTTGATCCTGGACCGCCTGCGGGTAAGTACCGACAATCGTTCGCGCCTTTCGCTGATGGCCGGACTTCCGGTGGGCGGCACCCTGTATCTCAGCCATGCCGGAGAGGGCGATGTCGAGGCGTGTCGGGACCTGCTGCTGGTTGAGGGTCCGGACTATGCTGGCGCAACACTGATCGACGACATGCTGGTGGTGCGCTATCTGGGCGGTTCCACCGAGCGGGCGCGCAGTCTGTTTCATGCCGTGTGGCATCATCTGCGCCCCAACACGCTCGGCCGCGACGCCAGCGTGCCGCGCATCTGGTCCACCTGAATCACCGAGAGAGCCCGGACTATGGAGCTGACACCAAGAGAAAAAGACAAACTGCTGCTGTTCACCGCTGCGCTGGTCGCCGAGCGGCGCAAGGCGCGCGGCGTGAAACTGAACTACCCGGAGGCAGTGGCCTATATCAGCGCCGCGATCATGGAAGGTGCGCGCGACGGCCGCACGGTTGCCGACCTGATGGACCACGGGCGTACGCTGCTGACCAGTGACGATGTGATGGAAGGGGTGCCTGAGATGATCCCCGAAGTACAGGTCGAGGCGACTTTCCCGGATGGCACCAAGCTGGTCACAGTGCATGACCCGATCGTATGACCCTGACGGCGCCGTTGGGGCGAGGAGACGACAGCGATGATTCCAGGTGAGGTGATCGCCGCCGCAGGCGAGATCGAGTTGAACAGCGGTCGCCAGACCGCGACCCTGTCGGTGGCCAACACCGGTGACCGGCCGATCCAGGTGGGTTCGCACTATCACTTCTTCGAGACCAACGAGGCGCTGGAGTTCGAGCGTGACAAGGCGCGCGGCTTCCGCCTGAACATCCCGGCCGGCACCGCGGTGCGCTTTGAACCGGGCCAGACGCGTACCGTGGAGCTGGTCGCTTATGCCGGTGACCGCCACGTGTACGGATTCCGGGGCCACATCATGGGGCCACTTGATCGGGGGGGCGAGCGATGACAAGGATAAGCCGCCAGGCGTATGCAGAGATGTACGGGCCGACCGTCGGTGACCGGGTGCGGCTGGCCGATTCGGAGGTGTTCATCGAGGTCGAGGAAGACCGCACTGTCTACGGTGACGAGGTCAAATTCGGCGGCGGCAAGGTGATCCGCGACGGCATGGGACAAAGCCAGCAGCCATCCGCACAGGTGGTGGACGTGGTGATCACCAATGCGTTGATCCTCGATCACTGGGGCGTGATCAAGGCCGACGTCGGAATCAAGAACGGGCGCATCGTCGGCATTGGCAAGGCGGGCAACCCGGATGTGCAGCCGGGCGTCGACATCGTGATCGGTGCGGGCACCGAGGCGATCGCCGGCGAAGGCCAGATACTGACTGCCGGCGGGATCGACTCACACATTCATTTCATCTGTCCGCAACAGATAGAAGACGCGTTGATGTCGGGCATAACGACCATGCTCGGTGGCGGCACCGGCCCGGCGACCGGCACCAATGCGACAACGTGCACCCCCGGCCCGTGGAATATCCAGCGCATGCTGCAGGCAGCCGATGCATTGCCGGTCAACCTGGGGTTTCTCGGCAAGGGCAACGCCTCGCGCCCGGGGCCCCTGTCCGAACAGATCACCGCCGGGGCGATCGGGCTGAAGCTGCACGAGGACTGGGGCACCACGCCGGCCGCGATCGACAACTGCCTGACGGTCGCAGAGAACTTCGACGTCCAGGTGGCGATTCACACCGACACGCTGAACGAATCCGGTTTCGTCGAGGATTCCCTGGCGGCAATGGCCGGCCGCACCATCCACACCTATCACACCGAGGGTGCCGGTGGCGGGCATGCGCCCGATATCATCAGGGCCTGTGGTTTTCCCAATGTGCTGCCGTCGTCGACCAATCCGACGCGACCTTACACGGTCAACACCGTCGACGAGCACCTGGACATGCTGATGGTGTGCCACCACCTGTCGCCGTCGATCGCCGAGGACGTCGCCTTTGCCGAGTCTCGGATCCGTCGTGAGACCATCGCCGCCGAAGACATCCTGCACGACCTGGGTGCTTTCTCGATGATCGCGTCGGATTCGCAGGCGATGGGTCGGGTCGGTGAGGTGATCACGCGCACCTGGCAGACCGCACACAAGATGAAGGTGCAGCGCGGCAGCCTCAAGGGCGACCCGGACAGGCACGACAACCTGCGCGCAAGGCGCTATATCGCCAAGTACACCATCAACCCGGCGATCACCCACGGCATCTCGCACGAGGTCGGCTCGGTCGAGGTCGGCAAGCTGGCCGACCTGGTGCTGTGGAAGCCGGCGTTCTTCGGCGCCAAGCCCAGCCTGATCATCAAGGCCGGGATGATCGCCGCGGCGCCTATGGGTGATCCGAATGCCTCGATCCCGACCCCGCAGCCGGTGCACTACCGGCCGATGTTCGGTGCCACAGGCGGCGCGCGCCACGCGACCCGGATGACGTTCCTGTCGCGTTCGGCCCACGAGCTGGACGTTCACTGCCACCTCGGACTGGAATCGCTGATCGGCGTGGTGCGCAACTGCCGCGGGGTACAGAAGGCGGACATGGTGTTGAACGACTGGCAGCCGGACATCGAGGTCGATCCCCAGACCTACGAGGTGCGTGCTGACGGCGAACTGCTGAGCTGTGAACCGGCCGAGGTACTGCCGATGGCCCAGCGCTATTTCCTGTTCTGAGCCATGACGGGTGAAGGGGGGGGGCATGCTGGAACTGGATCGTCGTGTCGCACGCGGAAAAGCGAGCGTGTGCCTGACCCTGCCACTCGAAAAACGCATCCGCAGCCGCCAGCGCGTGACCCTGGACAACGGTGTCGAGGCGGGTGTGTTTCTCGCGCGTGGCCAGGTGCTGCGTGATGGTGACCTGCTGGGTGATCGCACCGGCCTGATCGTGCTGGTCAGGGCCGCCGCAGAACCTGTATCCGAGGTGCGTTGTGACGATCCGCTGCAGCTGGCACGCGCCTGCTACCACCTCGGCAACCGCCACGTCGCACTGCAGATCGAGGCCGGCGTGCTTCGCTATCAGCACGACCATGTGCTCGACGACATGCTGCGTGGCCTCGGCCTGCAGCCGACCTTTGCACAGGCCCCATTCGAGCCCGAAGCCGGGGCCTATGGCGGCAGTGCCCACGCTCATGCACATCATCATGCCCATGGCGACCAGGAGCCGTACCACCGGCACGACGATGTCGCCAGCTGAATCATCGACTGGTGCGCTCGGCCGCCTGCGGCTGATGCAGCTGGTCAGCCCGGCACTGCCGATCGGTGCCTTTACCTACTCGCAGGGGTTGGAATGGGCGGTCGAGGCCGGCTGGGTCAACGACAGCACGACACTGAGCGACTGGCTTGAGGGCCTGCTGGAGGATGGCCTGACTCATCTGGATCTGCCGGTGCTGTGCCGTCTCTTCCACGCGTGTAAAGACGCTGACCCGGATGCGATCGGTCACTGGGGGCGAACGCTGTACGCGAGCCGTGAATCCCGCGAACTGCGCGCCGAGGAAAGGCAGCGTGCACGTGCGCTGATCACCCTGCTGGGTGACCTGGGAATCGAACATGCAACGGCGTGGCGCGATGCGCTGTCGCACTGCCAGGCCGCACCGTTCGCGCTGGCCGCGGTGCACTGGGCGATCGGTGTCGAGGATTGCGCCCTGGGATATGCCTGGGGCTGGCTGGAAAACCAGGTGGCGGCAGCGATAAAGCTGGTACCGCTCGGTCAGACCGACGGTCAGCGCGTACAGCTGGCGCTCGCCGAACGCCTGCCATTGGCGGTCGAGCGAGCACTCGCGATCGACGACGAAGACATCGGCGCCGGTGCGCCGGCGCTGGCGATCGCCAGTGCGCAACACGAGACGCAGTACACCCGCCTGTTCCGTTCCTGACACGGGCAGGCCCGAACACGGAGATAGCGATGGCATCGAACAAACAGGCCCTGCGGGTGGGTGTCGGCGGCCCGGTTGGCTCGGGCAAGACGGCACTGCTCGAGGTGCTGTGCAAGGCCTTGCGCGAGCGCTACGACATCGCGGTGGTTACCAATGACATCTATACCCAGGAGGATGCCAGGATCCTGATGCGCGCCGAGGCGCTGCCGTTCGAACGCATCGTCGGTGTCGAGACCGGCGGTTGTCCGCATACCGCGATCCGCGAGGATGCCTCGATGAACCTGGCAGCGGTCGAGGACCTGCAGCACAGGTTCCCCAATCTCGACGTGGTGTTCATCGAGAGCGGTGGTGACAATCTGTCGGCCACCTTCAGCCCCGAGCTGGCCGACCTGACGATCTATGTGATCGACGTTGCCGAGGGCGAAAAGATCCCGCGCAAGGGGGGGCCCGGCATCACCCGCTCCGACCTGCTGGTGATCAACAAGATCGACCTCGCGCCCTATGTCGGTGCCTCGCTCGAAGTGATGGAGGCCGATACCAACCGTATGCGCGGCGAACGACCATGGGTGTTCGCCAACATGAAGACCCGCGAGGGACTCGACACGATCATCGCGTTCATCGAACGCGAGGGAATGCTGCAGCCGGCGATGGCGTCCTGAGCCGCTTCGCGTCCGTCAGGCACTGTTATCCCGCATTAGCTGACGCTTCAGTCGGCCTCGCCACCATGCCTGAATGCCGCGCAAAGGTCGCGCTGCAGTGATTCGGGCACGGGTTCGTATTGAGCAAGCTCCAGGGTGTAGCTGGCATTGCCGCCGGTCATCGCCTTGAGCCGTTCGGGGTATTCGTCCAGCTCGGCCAGCGGCGCCTGCGCGATGACCACCATGCGGCCATGGGGCAGGGCACGGGTGCCAAGTACGCGGCCACGCCGTCCGGCGAGGTCGCCAGTGACGCTGCCGATTGCGTCTTGCGGCACCTGCACCTCGAGGTCGACGATCGGCTCCATCACCACAGGAATCGCTTCACGCACGGCCGCGAGCAGCGCCTTGCGCCCGGCAGCAACAAACGCGACTTCCTTCGAGTCGACGGGATGGTGCTTGCCATCTGTTACCACCACCTTGAGGTCGACCAGCGGATATCCGGCGATCGCACCGGCTGCGAGGCCCTCGCGCACGCCCTTCTCTACCGCCGGGATCAATGCCCCGGGAATGGCGCCGCCGACCACCGCCGAGACGAATTGAAAACCGGCGCCGCGCGCCAGTGGCTCGACCTGCAGCACCACCTCGCCGAACTGCCCTGCGCCACCCGTCTGCTTCTTGTGGCGGTGCTGGCCCTGTGCGCCGGCGGTGATGGTCTCGCGGTAGGCGACGCTGGGCTTGTCGGTGTCCAGCTCGATGCGGTAGCGCGCCTGCAGCTGATCGAGCACGGTGCGCAGGTGCAGTTCCGACAGCCCGCGCAGCACGGTCTCGCGGGTGCTGGGGTTGGCCTCAAGGGCCAGGCTGGGGTCCTCCTCCAGCAGTTTGTGCAGCGCTTCGGCGAGTCGCTGCTCATCCTGGATGCGGCGGGCACGGATCGCCAGGCCGGCCACCGGGAGCGGGAACCGCGAGGGTTGCAGGTGCAGGAAGTCCTCGTCGTGCGAATCGTGCAGGATGGCGTCGAGGTGGATGTCGTCGATCTTGGCCACGGCCCGGATATCGCCGGGGATACCGTTGGTCACCTCCGGGTGTTCCTTGCCGAACAGGGTGAAAAGATGTCCCACCTTGAACGGCTTGCGGCCATCGCCGATGAACAGCTGGCTGTCGCGGGTGACGGTACCCTGGTGGATGCGGAACAACGCGAGCTTGCCGACGAACGGGTCGAAAATGACCTTGAATACGTGCGCCACCACATGCCGTGCGGCATCAGGCACAACTGCATAAGGTGCCGCCTTGTCGCCCTCGCCGATCAGACAGCGCGGCGGGTTGCCTTCGGTGGGGTTGGGTGCCAGACGCGCGAGCACGTCCAGCAGTTCGGCCACGCCGGCACCGCTGCGCGCGGAAACGAAGCAGACCGGGATCAGATGGCCCTCGCGCAGGGCCTGTTCGAAAGGGGCATGCAGTTGTTCAGGCGCAAGCTCCTCTCCCTGCTCCAGGTAAAGCGTCATCAGTTCTTCGTTGACCTCGACCACCTGGTCGATCAGCGCCTGATGTGCTGCGGCGACACTGGAGAAATCGCTGTCGCCGCCTGGGTTGAAGAAACAGTCGACCACCCGGCCTGCATTATCCGCGGGCAGGTTCAGCGGCAGGCATTCCTTGCCGAACGTCTGCTGCAGTTGCGCCAGCACCGCCGGCAGATCTGCATCCTCGGCATCGATGCGGTTGACGATGATCAGTCGGCACAAACTGCGCTCGGCGGCGCGCTGCGACATCCGGACCGTGACCGCCTCGATACCGGCGCGGGCGTTTATCACGATGGCCGCGGTCTCGACTGCCGGCAGTGCCGCCACGGCCTTGCCCAGGGTGTCTGCTGCCCCCGGTGTGTCGAGCAGGTTGATGTGGCAGCCACGCCAGTCGAGCGATACCAGCGCGGTGTCCAGGGAATGGCCCCTCTCCTTTTCCAGCGGATCGAAGTCGCACACCGTGTTGCCGCGGGACACCTCGCCGGCCTGTGCAATCCGCCCTGCGCTTGCCAGCAGGGCCTCGATCAGCGTCGTCTTGCCGGAGGCTGTGTGTCCGACGAAAGCGATGTTGCGGATGTCCCCGGTGGTGTATGCCATGATTCGATTCACTCCGTATTGTGGCGGCCGGCCGCCATTGCGCATTGACGGCTCAAGGATAATCATTTTCCCAGCCGCACGGCCTGCGCGGTGTCAATGGCGGCGTAATGGACCTGGTCTATTGCGGCGAAGCCGGCATCCCGGTGAATGCCCTCGGCGGGGTGCTGGTAATATCCCCCGATGGACGTATCTCACATCATCGACGGGCTCAACGACGCGCAGCGCGCGGCGGTCACGGCCCCGCTCGGCAGCGCCCTGGTGCTGGCCGGTGCCGGCTCGGGCAAGACCCGGGTGCTGGTGCACCGCATTGCCTGGTTGATCCAGGTCGAGGGCCTTTCGCCCTGGGGCATCCTCGCCGTGACCTTCACCAACAAGGCCGCGCGTGAGATGAAGCATCGTATCGAGGCCCTGTTGGGACAGCCGGTCGGCGGCATGTGGGTCGGCACCTTCCACGGCCTGGCCCATCGTCTGCTGCGGGCGCACTGGCAGGAGGCGGGTCTGCCACAGGGTTTCCAGATCCTCGACTCGGACGACCAGCAGCGGTTGGTCAAGCGCATCGTCCGCGAGATGAACCTCGACGACAGCAAGTGGCCGCCGCGCCAGGCACAGTGGTTCATCAACAAGCAGAAGGACGAGGGCCTGCGCGCAGAACACCTCGATCACGGCGGTGACCCGTATCAGCGGCAGATGATTGCGATCTACCGCGAGTATGAGGCGGCCTGCCAGCGCGCCGGCAGCGTGGATTTCGCCGAGCTGCTGCTGCGTGCACACGAGCTGTGGCGCGACCGGCCGGACCTGCTGGCGCACTACCGCGAGCGCTTTGGTGCGATCCTGGTCGACGAGTTCCAGGACACCAACAGCATTCAGTATGCCTGGCTGCGCCTGCTGGCCGGCAGTGAGCAGAAGCTGTTTGTGGTCGGTGACGATGACCAGTCAATCTACGGCTGGCGCGGCGCGCGGGTGGAGAACATCCAGGATTTCCAGAGCCACTATCCCGATGCCACCGTGGTGCGCCTGGAGCAGAACTACCGCTCGACCGGCAACATCCTGCGCGGTGCCAACGCGGTGATCGCCAACAACCCCACCCGTCTGGGCAAGCAGTTGTGGACCGAGGACGGTGACGGCGAGCCGATCCGCCTGTACGGCGCCTTCAACGAGGTCGACGAGGCGCGTTTCGTGATCGAGCGCATTCGCACGGCGGTCGATCAGGGCAGCCGGCGAACCGAGTGCGCGATCCTTTATCGCACGACCGCGCAGTCCCGCCTGTTCGAGGAGGCCCTGTTGCAGGCCGGCATCCCTTACCGTGTCTATGGCGGGTTGCGCTTTTTCGAACGCGCCGAGATCAAGGATGCACTGGCCTACCTGCGCCTGGTATCGAACCGCCACGACGACCCGTCATTTGAGCGTGCGGTCAACCAGCCGCCGCGCGGCATTGGCCCGCGCACCCTGGATGCGGTGCGTGCCCACGCCCGCGATTTCGCCTGCTCGCTGTGGCAGGCGGCCGGTGACCTGCTGCGGGGAGGTGCGATGACCGCGCGCGCCGCGAATGCGCTGCGCGGTTTTCTGGATCTGGTCGAGGAAATCGACGCCAACAGCGCCGATGGCGACCTGGCCGGGCGCGCTGATTTCGTCATTGAGGCCTCGCATCTCAAGGGGCATTTCGAAAAGAGCCGTGATGGCAAGGGCCAGGATCGCATCGAGAACCTGGAAGAGCTGGTCAACGCCTGTCGCCAGTTCGAGTTCACCGATGTCGAGGAGAGTGGGCTTTCGGAGATGGACGCTTTTCTCGCCCACGCCGCACTCGAGGCCGGCGATACCCAGGCCGACGAATACGAAGACTGCGTGCAGCTGATGACGCTGCACTCCGCCAAGGGGCTGGAGTTTCCGCTGGTGTTCATCGGCGGCATGGAAGAGGGGCTGTTTCCCCACAGCATGTCGGCTGAAGACCCGGAGCGTCTCGAAGAGGAACGGCGGCTGTGCTATGTCGGCATGACGCGGGCGATGGAGCAGCTCTATCTGAGCCATGCCGAGAGCCGGCGACTGCATGGCTCGGAGAGCTATCCGCTGCCATCGCGATTTCTGCGCGAGATCCCTGCCGACCTGATCGAGGAGGTGCGCGCCAGGCCCAACATCAGTCGCCCCTATGCGTCTGCATCGCCATCCCTGGCCGCGGCGCAGGAAGCGGCTGGCTTCCGTCTCGGTCAGCGCGTGGCGCACCCGAAGTTCGGTGAAGGCGTGGTGTTGAATGCCGAGGGTCAGGGCAGCGGTGCGCGGGTACAGGTCAACTTCGAGGCCGCGGGCGCCAAGTGGCTGGTGGTGGCCTACGCCAATCTGCAGGCAATCGCCTGATCCCCGACCTGCTGCCCGTTTACGGCCGCGTGTGCTGGGCGAGCCAGGGGACGATCTCGTCCTCGGGCATCGGCTTGCCCCACAGGTAGCCCTGGCCAAAGTAGCAGCCCTCACGCAGCAGGAAATCGACGCAGGCCTTGCGCTCCACCCCTTCGGCGATGATGTCGAGGTTGAGGGTCTTGCCCAGGCCGATCACTGCGCGGGTGATCGCCTCGTCATCGGCGTCACCGGGTACATCCTTGACGAACGAACGGTCGATCTTGAGCTTTTTGATCGGCAGGCGTTTCAGATACGCAAGCGAGGAATAGCCGGTGCCGAAGTCATCGATCGCCAGGCGGATGCCGAGGGCGCGCAACCGATGCAGCGTGTTGATGTTCGACTCCGGGTCGTCCATTACGAAGGTCTCGGTGACCTCCAGTTCGAGGTGTTCGGGCGGCATGCCGGTCTCGGCCAGTATGCGCTCGATCTGTTCCACGGCGCCCTGGGCCTGGATCTGCGCGCCGGAAAGGTTCACCGCGATGCTGCGAGGGGCAATGCCGGCCTGCTGCCAGCGCAGGTAGTCTTCGCAGGCGCGGCGCAGCACCCAGGGTCCGACCTGGCGCATCAGGCCCTGCTCTTCAAGCAGTGGGATGAAGCGCATCGGCATGATCAGCCCCTCGCTGGGGTGCTGCCAGCGCAGCAATGCCTCCACGCCAGTGGCGCGCCCGGTCTCTATATCGACCTGCGGCTGGTAGAACAGGCGGAACTCCTGCTGTTCGATCGCGCGCCGCAGGTGGTTCTGCAGGAACGCCTGCTCCAGCACCTCGTCGGTGAGTTCCGGGGTGTAAAACTGGAAATTGTCGCGCCCGCTCGATTTCGCCTTGTACATCGCGGCATCGGCGTTCCTGACCAGGGTGTCGACATCCCCGCCGTCGCGCGGATACAGGCTGATGCCGATGCTCAGGCTGATGTAGACCGGCTCGTCTTTCAGCTGCAGCGGCTTGCCGAGCGCCGTGGCGAGCTTTTCCGCAACCTCACATGCCCCGGCCGCAGTGATGTTCTCCAGCAGGATGATGAACTCGTCACCGCCCAGCCGGGCCATGGTGTCTTCGCCACGCATCGCCAGGCGCATGCGCTCGGCGACCCGGCGCAGGACCTCGTCACCCAGTGCATGACCGAGGCTGTCGTTGATGGTCTTGAAGCGATCGAGATCGACGAACAGCACCGCGAGCTGCCGCTTTGACCGCCTGGCCTGGCTGATCGCGTGATCCAGTCGAGCATTGAACAGCAAGCGGTTGGGCAGATCGGTCAGCGCGTCATGGTGGGCCAGGTACTCGATCTCCTGGCGGCTGCGGTGCTGTTCGCTGATATCGGAGAAGATCGCGACATAGTGCTGTACCTGACCGGCCTCGTCGCGCACTGCCGCGATGCTGAGCCACTCCGGGTAGACCTCGCCGTTCTTGCGCCGGTTCCATATCTCGCCGCGCCAGGCGCCGGCCTCGCGAAGCTGTCGCCACATCACCTGGTAGAAGGTGGCATCGTGGCGCCCGGAGCTGAGCACGTTCGGGGTCTTGCCGATCACTTCATGCGGGGCATAGCCTGTGATGAGGCTGAATGCCGGGTTGACCTCGACAATCCGGGCGATGCCGTCGGTGATCACCACGCCTTCGTTGCTGTTCTCGAACACCTTCGCGACCAGGCGCTGACGTTGTTCGCTGGCCCGCAGTGCGGCCGCTGCCGCCTCGCGCTGGGTCAGGTCGCGGACCACGGAGACAATCAGCGACTGGCCGTTGAACACCACCTGTTTGCTTGATATCTCGGCGTTGATGTCGCGGTCGTCGCGAGCGCGCAAGCACGCCCTGAACACCCGGTCGCCGGGGGTCGTGGGGTCATCGTGTATCCAGCGCGCCTGGTGGGCGGGCTCGGGGGCGATGTCCGAAAGCGCCATGCCGGACATGTCGGTCTCGTGATAGCCCAGCCAATCCGACAGTTGCGGGTTGGTCTTGACGATCAGGCCGGTGGCCGACTCGATGATGACAACGCCATCACCGACCACGTCGAGCAACTGTCCGGGAAACTGTTGCTCCTCGCAATCCTGCAGATTGGCCTGCAGCACCGCCAGGTAGCGTCGCTGCCGATCGGCGATCAGCTGATGCAATGAGACGAGACCTAGGATTCGGCTGTCCAGTCCGACCACCACCAGGCGGCGCACGCCATAGGTCTGCATCTGCTCCAGCGCGGTGTTGAGTGGTGCATCGGGCTGGATGGTCAGTACCGGCGTGGACATCACGGTGTCGATGCAGGCATCGGGATGGTCAACAAGGGCCCCGGTCTTACGGAACACGTCGCGTTCCGTGACTATTCCGAGCGGCCGGTCGTGATGGGCCACGATGACATAGTCGCTGCGCTCGCGGCTCATCAGCGACACGGCGTCACGCATGCTCGCGTCCGGCGGCAGCGTGAGTGGGCGACACTGCATGATCGAGGCCACACGTGGCGACGCGGTATCGTCGCGCAGGTTGCCGTTGTCGAGGAATGACTTCTCGCCGATCACGCGGAACAGTCCCGCCGGATCACGGTCGATTACCAGGTGGCGGACACCTTTCTCCAACATCAGGTGGTATGCCGCGTGGCATGACATGTCGGCGGGGACAGTGACCACGGGGGCCGTCATCACCTGATCCACGCGGCAGCTGTGCCAGTCGAAATCGCCGGCCATCAGCCGCACGATATCGCGCTGGGTGAGGATGCCGATGGCGCCGCGTTCGTCTACCACCAGCGCCGTCAGGGCGTCGACGCGCCCCATGCCGGTGACGACGTCACGCATCGCCGCGGACGGGTGCACGACGAGATTCGCCTCGACCGCAAGCCGCTCAAGCGGGATCATGGGTCACCATGGTTGGACAGGGCCATAAGATCGCCGCCATGGGTTTCAAACGCCAAAAAGAATGGAGAATCAGGTGGGCGGCCGCGTGCGTGCAAACTTGAACCAAACCATGCGTATCAAAGGGGATACGGACCGCCAGATGGTACCCGCCGATGTCGTGGACGACGCGACATTGCCGTTGTCGCTGTACGTCCATATCCCGTGGTGCGTGCGCAAGTGTCCGTATTGCGATTTCAATTCGCATGCACAGCATGCCGGCGTCGATCAGCAGGCCTATGCCGCTGCGCTGCTGCTGGACCTCGACAAGGAGCTGGCGTCCCAGGCCGGTCGGCCGGTCGGCAGCGTTTTTTTTGGCGGTGGCACCCCGAGTCTGCTGCGTGCCGATGTGCTCGACTTCGTGCTAGGGGGTGTCGCCCGCAGGCTGCGACTCGTGGACGACGTCGAGGTCACGCTGGAGGCCAACCCGGGCACCGCGGAGGCAGCGCGTTTCGCCGCCTACCGTACTGCCGGGGTCAATCGTCTTTCGATCGGCGTGCAGAGCCTGGACGACGCGGCGCTGGCCGCAATTGGTCGCATCCATTCCGCGGCCGAGGCGGTCGCCGCCTATCGACTCGCGCGTGCAGCGGGTTTCGAGAACATCAACCTCGATCTGATGTTTGGCCTGCCGCAGCAGACCATCGAGGGTGCCCTGGACGAGTTGCGCGCAGTCATTGCCCTGGAGCCCGAGCACCTCTCCTGGTACCAGCTGACGTTGGAGCCGAACACGCTTTTCTACCATCAGCGTCCGGTGCTGCCCGACGACGAGCAGTTGGCCGACATGCTGGACACCGGGCAGGAAATGCTCGCGGCCGCCGGGTATCACCAGTATGAGATCTCGGCCTATGCGCGCGACGGCCGGGAGTGCCGGCACAATCTCAACTATTGGCAGTTCGGCGACTACCTCGGCATCGGTGCGGGCGCGCATGGCAAGCTGACCTCGCCGGGCCCGGTCGTGCGCCGTCGCAGCAAGCTGCGTCAACCCGACGCGTACATGCGCGCGGCTCCCGAAGGTGCCGTGTCGAATGAGCGCGAACTCAGGTCCAACGAGCTGCCGGTCGAATTCATGCTCAACGCGCTGCGTCTGCGCGACGGTGTGCCGGCGGCGCTGTTCGCGCAGCGTACCGGTCTGTCGCTGGAGACGGTCGCCGCACCGCTGGCTGCGGCGCGCAGGCTTGGCCTGCTGGCCGACGACGAGGCCCGGCTGCAGCCGACCGAGCGCGGTTTCGCCCTCCTCAATGATCTGTTGGCCCTGTTCGAGCCGGAGTGAGAGCTGCGTCATGGAAGCCGTGATTTATCAATGGGTACAGTGCCCTTACTGCGGCGAGTCGATCGAGCTGCAGGTCGATGTGTCGGCCGGGGAGCAGGCCTATGTCGAGGATTGCAGTGTGTGCTGCCGTCCGATCGAGGTGCGCGTTGCCGCACATGGTGGTGGCTGGGTCGTGGAGGCGCGACGTGACGACGAATGACGACAGGTATCGGCCGATCGATTGCGACCAGCACTCGATCCTCGAGCTGTTCGCGATGCGCCGCAAGGCGGTTGTCGGCCATGCGCAGGATGAGGCGGGTGTGCCATTCCGACTCGAAGCCACCGTTTACGACGTGGTGACGCGCGACGCTGCCGAGTACCTGCTGATGCGTGACGCCGCCGGCAAGACGCACCAGGTGCGACTCGACCGGTTGCTGTCGCTGCATGCACCGGATGGTGATCTGTTATGGCGTCAAGAAAACGTTGTTTCCTGATCAGATCACGTAACATATTGAAATGCCAATTAAAACAGAAGGAACCGGCATCCCGTTTCACGCATTTAGATTCGCGAAGACAGCGCCCGAAACTGTGTGGTAGCTTGGCTCGGGAAGGTAAAGAAAAACCGACATCTGTCGGCAGCCCCGAGAGAAACTTTAGGGTAAATGCGATGGAAAACAAAACAACAGCCGAGATTGACTTCGATACCTGGTCGGAAGTGGCGCGTTCAGACCCCGAGGCCTTCGAGTCGATGCGCCTTGCCGCGATCGAAGCGGTGATCGAGAGCGCACCGGAAGGCAACCGCGAACGCCTGCGCCGCCTGCAATGGCGTATCGATCAGGAAAGACGCCTTGCACGTACGCCGATGGCCGCCTGCCTGCGTATTTCACGCATGATGTGGCGTGCGGTGCTGGGTCCGGGCGGCCTGAACGACCGTTTCGTCGAACTGCAGACCCGGTTCAACGGTCACGCCGGGGAGCAGGACGTGGATGCGCCGGTGGCCGCGCAGGTGCTCGCGTTCGCGCGTACCCGCGAGTGACGTCGCAGCCGCTTGCATTCGTCTCTGCCTTGTCTTAGAGTACGCGGCCTTTCGCGCCGCGCGCGCAATTCAAGGTTTATATAGCGGCCCGCTGTATCTCGCAGGGGGCGTTGGAGTAAGGCAATGAAAGCGGACTTGCATCCGAAGTACACCGAAATCAAGGTCGTCTGCAGCTGCGGCAACACCTTTAATACGCGCTCGACCCTGGGTGAGGAATCCCTGCAGGTTGAAGTGTGCTCTGCCTGTCACCCGTTCTACACGGGCCAGCAGAAGCTGATGGATACCGCGGGTCGGGTCGACCAGTTCCGCAAGCGTTTTCGCCGCTGAGCCTTTCCGGCTTGGATGGTTACCGGAAGGCGCCCTCGTGGCGCCTTTTGTCGTTTCGAAGCAGGGCGCACAGCCCGGACCCCGGAGTTAGTCAATGAGTCAGGCAGATCAAAAGAACAAAGACGCCGATTTCGAGATCAACCAGGCCGCACTCGATTACCACGCCAACCCGCGCCCGGGAAAGATCAGCGTGGAGGTGTCCAAGTCGACGCGCACGCAGCGCGATCTGGCCCTCGCCTATACCCCCGGTGTCGCTGAACCGGTACGTCGCATCGCCGCTGATCCGCTGGATGCCTACAAGTACACGGCCAAGGGCAACCTGGTGGCGGTGATCACCGACGGCAGCGCGGTGCTGGGGCTCGGCAATGTCGGTGCACTGGCCGGCAAACCGGTGATGGAGGGCAAGGGTGTGCTGTTCAAGCACTTCGCCGGTATCGATGTGTTCGATATTGAGGTGAATGCCAAGCGTCCCCAGGAATTCATCGAAACGGTCATGCGCATCGCCCCCACCTTCGGCGGCATCAACCTCGAAGACATCGCGGCGCCGCATTGTTTCGAGATTGAACAGGCGCTGATCGAGCAGCTCGACATCCCGGTGTTTCACGACGACCAGCACGGCACCGCGATCATCATCGCCGCTGCGCTGCTCAACGCGCTGGAGTTGCAGGGCAAGCAGCTGGACAAGGCCCGGATCGTCGTGCTCGGTGCCGGTGCCGCCGGCATCGCGGCGGTGCGCCTGCTGATCGCGATGGGTGCGCATCGCGACAACTTCCTGGTACTCGATCGCAATGGCGTCATCCATCTCGGCCGCAAGGACCTCAACCCGTACAAGTTTGGTGTCGCGGTCGAGACCGAGGCGCGTACGCTGGCAGACGCGATGCAGGGGGCCGACGTCTTCATCGGGGTCTCGGGCCCTGACCTGGTAACCGAGGAGATGCTGGCGGTGATGGCGGAGAAGCCGATCGTGTTCGCGTTGTCGAACCCGGTGCCCGAGATCCGGCCCGAGGTGGCCAGAGCAGTGCGCGACGACTTGATCATGGCGACCGGCCGATCCGATTACCCGAATCAGGTCAACAATGTCCTCGGCTTCCCGTTCATCTTCCGCGGCACCCTGGACGTGCGTGCCAGCCGCATCAATGAAGACATGCAGATCGCCGCTGTTCACGCCCTCAAGGATCTGACGCACCAGCCGGTGCCGCAGGAGGTGCTCGATGCCTATGGCCTGCAGTCGCTGGCCTTTGGGGTCGACTACATCCTGCCCAAGCCGCTGGATGCGCGGTTGAAGGACGTGATTCCTCCTGCGGTGGCGAGGGCGGCGGTGGAAAGCGGTGTGGCAAGGGCGCCGTGGCCGGCGCACTACCCCGCCTTCTGAACGACTGCCATCGCCGCCGTTCCACAATGCGCGCAGCCCCGGCTGCGCGTTTTTGTTTGCGTGGCCGGTATACCGGGAAAAAGACCAGAATAGCCTTTGAGTTTTCCAAGAGTAGCGCGGGTTTCCTCGTCTAAGCTCAGAGGAGCGGGGTTTGACCCGACGACAGAGCGGATGGGAGAAAAACGATGCAGAAAGTGGCGATTGTGGGTGCGGGCCGGGTCGGCGAGACAACTGCGCAGATCCTGGCGGAACAGGAAACCTGCCGTGAAGTGGTCCTGATCGACATCCGCGAGGATGTCCCGCAGGGCGTGGCGCTGGATATCTTCCAGACAGCACCGTTTTTCGAGTTCGATACCCGGGTCACCGGCAGCAACGATCCTGCCGCAATGCAGGACGCCAACGTCGTGGTGATCACCGCCGGGGTGCCGCGCAAGCCCGGCATGTCGCGTTCCGACGTGCTCGACATCAACGTCGAGGTCATCGACCAGATTATCGGCGATGTCATGAAGTACGCACCGGAGGCGATCGTCATCATGGTCACCAACCCGGTCGATGTGCTGACCTATCGGGTGTGGCAGCGCACCGGCTGGGAGCGCGAGCGGGTGATCGGACAGGCAGGTGTCCTCGACGCGTCACGCATGGCGGCATTCATCGCCATGGAGACCGGCTTTTCGACGCGCGATATCACCACGATCGTTCTCGGCGGCCATGGGGACACCATGGTGCCGGTACCGCGTTTCTGCACGGTCAACGGCATCCCGGTCGGGCATTTCATCGCCCCAAACCGTCTGGACGAGATCGTGCAGCGTACGCGTGGCGGTGGTGCCGAGATCCTGGCCCTGCGCAAGAACTCGAGCGCCTACGATGCACCGGGTGCGTCAGTCGCCGCGATGATCGATGCGATCAGTCACCATCGCAACCGCCTGATGCCCTGTGTGGCGATCCTGCAGGGCGAGTACGGCGAGGACGATATCGCGATGGGCGTGCCCTGCCTGCTCTCCAATCATGGCCTGTCACAAGTGATCGACCTTGACCTCAATGACGAGGAAAAGCGCATGTTCCGCGAGTCGGCCGCCAGTGTGCGCGCCGACATCCAGCGTATGAAGCCCGCGCCATAGCCTTGATCTGCGGAAAAACAGCGATTGCTGCATTGAAAAAAGGCTTCATTGCAGTGCAGCAATTCCAATAATCGGAAGCAAATCCGGCTGTGCTAGTCTTTGTCGACCAGCCTTTCAACGCCAAGAGGTCCGGCCCATGTCTGACAGAAAAGCCACCCTCACTTTCAGCGATACCGGCAAATCGATCGATCTGAATATCCTCTCCGGAACCGAAGGTCCGGATACGGTTGATATCAGCAGCCTGTACAGCCAGGGCAAGGTCTTTACCTATGATCCCGGCTTCGTTTCCACCGCAAGCTGTTACAGCTCCATCACCTATATCGACGGTAACGAGGGTGTGCTTCGGTATCGCGGATACCCGATCGAGCAGCTGGCGGAAAAATCCACGTTCATCGAGGTCGCCTACCTGCTGCTGTACGGCGAACTGCCGTCGGCCACGCAGCTGACCGACTTCAACAATGTGATCACCCATCACACGATGATCAACGAATCGCTGCTGCGATTCTTCCAGGGCTTTCACAACAACGCCCACCCGATGGCGATGATGGTGGGTGTGGTCGGCTCGCTGTCGGCCTTCTACCACGACTCCATGGATATCAGTGATCCGCGGCACCGTGAGATCAGCGCCCATCGGCTGATCGCCAAGATCCCGACCATCGCGGCGGCCTGCTACAAGCACAACGTCGGCGAGCCGGTGATGTATCCGCGCAACAATCTGAGTTACACCGGCAACTTCCTGCAGATGATGTTCGCCACTCCGTGTGAGGACTACGAGGTCGATCCCCTCGCCGAGCGCGCGATGGACCTGCTGTTCATCCTGCATGCCGATCACGAACAGAATGCCTCGACCTCGACAGTGCGCCTCGCCGGCAGCTCCGGGGCCAATCCGTTTGCCTGCATCGCCGCCGGCACCGCCTCGTTGTGGGGGCCGGCACACGGTGGGGCGAACGAGGCGGTGCTCGACATGCTCGAGCAGATCGGCGACGTGCGTAACATCGACAAGTATCTCGAAAAGGCGAAGGACAAGGACGATCCGTTCCGCCTGATGGGCTTTGGTCACCGCGTCTACAAGAACTACGACCCGCGCGCCAAGATCATCCGCGAGGTGTGCTACCAGGTGCTGGAGAAGCTGGCCGACAGCAACAACCCGCTGTTTGAACTGGCGATGCGCCTGGAGGAGATCGCATCCAAGGACGAGTACTTCCTCGAGAAGAAGCTCTACCCCAACGTCGATTTCTATTCCGGCATTATCTATCGTGCCCTGGGCATCCCTGACAGCATGTTCACCGTGATGTTCGCGATAGCCCGCACGGCAGGCTGGGTGAGTCACTGGATGGAGATGCTTGATGATCCGAAGCACCGAATCGGGCGTCCGCGCCAGCTCTACCAGGGCGCCGGGGCGCGCGACTACGTACCGGTCGTGCAGCGCTGATCAGCCCGTCCCGGGCTGCAGCAGTGTATCGAGGGCGGCGGTGTCGAGCATTGGCATGCGGCCGCCGGTAAGGGGATCACGCGGTGGATCGCTGTGTGACCCTGCCTCGAGGATGACGAGTTCCACCGTGGTCTCGCCGGCGACAAACAGAAACGCTGGCCGCGCCAGCCTTCTCCCACCCGAATAGTGCAGTTCGATCTCCGACTCCCGCCACGGGATGTGGCGGTCGGCCAGATGCATCGCCACCTTTTCGGGCGTTTCGGCGAATAGCAGCAGGCGGACGCGTTCGAACGGCCCGTCGCCGCGCACCAGGGCGCCGACCAGTCGCGGCCGGAATTCCTCGAACATCCGCATCGCCTGGCGCGCCAGTTCACGTTGTCCGCGCAATTTCTCCACCTGCTGCGGCCGAAACAGTGCGCGATACTCGGCGATCGCCGGGTGAATCGTAGCGAGCAATGGCCGTACCTGTTGCAGGCCGATACCCTGGTTGCGGGCCGCGCGCCTGACCGCGTCCTCCAGGTCGTGACCGCCGTCGACCACCAGCGCCACCACCTCCGCCTGCAGTCCGCGGCGATCGGTCCCGTGCCGTGTCTTGCTCAGAACAGGTCCCGGGTGGGCGGTGGTGCAACCACGGGCACCGGGCGCGTGACCGAGCCTTCTCCGGATGGCCCGTTCACGGTCGTCGTGCCCGGTGCGTCTTCCTCGCGGAAGACCTCGAAGATCGCGCCCTCCGTCGAGCCTGTCGCCTTCTCGCCGGTATTCGGGTCGATACGCACGCTGACGATGTGCTCGGGCATTTTTGGCTCGACGTCGGGGATGTCTTTGAGGGCCTCGCGCATGAAGTCCATCCAGGCCGGCAATGCCGCCCGGCCACCGACCTCACCACGCCCCAGCTTGCCGTTGTCGTCGAAGCCAACCCAGGCATTGGCCACCAGGCGCTGGTTGAAGCCATTGAACCAGGCATCGCGCTGATCGTTGGTGGTGCCGGTCTTGCCAGCCAGATCGTTGCGTCCGAGCTCGCGCGCCTTGGTCGCGGTACCGCGTCGAATGACATCCTGCATCATCGAGTACATGAGGTAGCGGTTGCGTTCGTCCAGCACCCGCGGCGCATGTGCCTGTCCGCCTGACTGATCAACGGCGTCGCCTTCGGCGGGCGGCGGACAGTCGCGGCAGACGCGCTTCGGCTCGGCCTGAAACACCACGCCATTGCCATCCTGCTCGATACGTTCGATCAGGTAGGGGGCGACGCGATAGCCGCCGTTGGCCAGTACCGCGTAGCCAGTGGCCATCTGCAACGGCGTCACGTCGGCGCTTCCCAGCGCGAGTGACAGGTTGTGCGGCAGTTCATCGGGGTTGAAGCCGAAATTCGCGATGTGCTGCAGTGCCGCGTCCACCCCCATGCTGCGCAGCAGGCGGATGGACACCAGGTTGCGTGACTTGGTCAGCGCCTCGCGCAGCCGGGTCGGGCCGAAGAACTTGCCGGAGTAGTTCTCCGGACGCCAGTCGCCCTCGAGGCTGGGGTCTTCGAACACCACAGGCGCATCGTTGATCAGGCTGGCGGGGGTGAAGCCGTTCTCCAGTGCCGCCGAATAGATGAATGCCTTGAATCCGGACCCCGGTTGACGCTTGGCCTGGGTCACCCTGTTGAACTTGCTTTGATAGAAGTCATAGCCACCAACCAGGGCGCGGATGGCGCCGTCGTCGGGATCAAGTGCGATCAATGCGCCGGCAACGCGCGGAATCTGCGACAGTCGCCACGTTGTCACCTGCTTGACTTCGACCGCTTTGACCCGGATCACGTCGCCGGGCTTGACCACGTCTGCCGGCTTCTTCGGGGCGCCACCGCGCCGATCCGTATCGATGAAGGCATGTGCCCATTTCATCTGCTCGAAATCGAGCGTGGTCTGCTCCCCGGCACCGAAATAGATCGAGGCGGCCTTGTCGTCGACCGCGGTCACGATTGCCGGGCGCAGTTCGCCGACAGTCGAGCGATCGGCCAGCGCCGCGTCGAGTGCCGCCTGCTCTGTGGGCAGGGGTTCGAGCTGCGCCTCTGCGCCGTAGTAGCCGTGCCGCTCGCTGTAGTCGTCGAGGGCATTGCGTACCGCGCGGTTGGCCGCTGTCTGGTCGGATGATTTCACTGTGGTTCGGACCGAGTAGCCGCCGGTGTAGGCATCCTCGCCGAAGCGTTCGACCAGATCGGCGCGTACCATCTCGGCGATGTACGGTGCATCGACCTCGATGTCGGGTGCGTAACGGCTGGCCGAGATCGGCTGCGCTGCAGCCGAGTCGTGTTCTGCGCGGGTGATGTAACCGAGTTCGAGCATGCGCCCGAGCACGTAATTGCGGCGTTCCACCGCGCGCGGCGGGTTGGCCAGCGGGTTGAAGCTCGACGGGGCTTTGGGCAGGCCGGCGATCATCGCGGTCTGCGCGAGGTTGAGCTCCCCGACCGGTTTGCCGTAGTAGACGCGGGCCGCCGCACCGACGCCATAGGCACGCTGCCCGAGGTAGATCTTGTTGAGATACAGCTCGAGGATCTCCGGTTTGCTCAGCTCTTTCTCGATGCGCAGGGCGAGGAAGATCTCGCTGAGTTTGCGCGTGTACGTCTTCTGGCTGCTGAGATAGAAATTGCGTGCGACCTGCATGGTGATCGTGCTGCCGCCCTGTTTCTTCTTGCCGGTCAGCGCCAGTTGAACGCCGGCGCGCAGCAGTCCCCGGTAGTCGACCCCGGGATGCTCGAAGAAGTTGGTGTCTTCGGCCGACAGGAAGGCCTGGATCATGCGCTCGGGTATCTGGTCATAGGTGAGCGGGTTGCGCCGCTTCTCGCCGAACTCCGCGATCAGCTTGTCGTCGCTGCTGTAGACCTTGAGCGGAACCTGCAGACGCACATCGCGCAGATTGTTGATGTCCGGCAGATCAGGCTCGAGGTAGTAATACGCTGCAGCCAGTGCGGCAGCCGCTGCAAAAGCGCCGACTATGCCTAGAATCAAGCCGAATTTAACGATCTTCAAAAGCCACTTCATGCGCTTGTTCACAGATTACAGAGTTCAGGAATTAGGTCGATAAACGACGCTAAGCGGGCCGCTATACTAGCCCGAAAGGTCGCGGGGTTGGGGTTTGTCTGGTGACATCAAGACCTGTTCAAGCACCTCCCGGTGATCGGTTCGCGAGCCGGTGATCGACAAAGTACAAAGGGTCGAATCAGACAGGCGGAGAGGCAATAGATTCCACTTGGATTCTAATTCCTTCAAAAAAACTGACAGAAGGTTTTATACTTAAGCCGGTTTATTAAAGAAGTTCCTCCAGGCTGCCGCTAAAGCCCACATGACTCGGGGCGGCAAGGCGCTCGGGAAAGCACACCAAAGGAAGCTGGAACAAATCATCATGGGCCTTTTTACCCAGAAGAAGGTGCCGCTACTTGGGCTGGATATCAGCTCGACGGCGGTGAAGCTGCTCGAATTGAGCCAGCAGAGTGGTCGTGGGGGTGTGCGGTATCGCGTGGAAAGCTACGCGGTAGAGCCTTTGCCTTCGACGGCCGTGGTGGAAAAAAACATTGCGGATGTCGAGGCTGTCGGCAAGGCGGTGCGCAACGTCGTGCGCAAGGCCGGAACGCGCAACAAGCGCGCGGCGGTCGCGGTGTCCGGTTCTGCGGTGATCACCAAGCTGATCTCGATGCCGGCCACCTTGTCCGAGCGCGAGATGGAGAGCCAGATCCAGCTCGAGGCCGACCAGTACATCCCTTACCCGCTCGAGGAGGTCAACATCGACTTCCAGGTTTTGGGGACCTCGGAAAAGAGTCCCGAGCTGGTCGATGTGCTGCTTGCGGCATCGCGTAGCGAAAACGTCGACGACCGGGTGGCGGCGCTGGAAATCGCCGGGCTGACGTGCGAGATCGTCGACGTCGAGGCCTACGCGATGGAGAACGCCTGCACGCAGTTGATCGATCAATGGCCCAATGGCGGACATGATCACACGATCGCCGTTGCCGACATCGGTGCAACCACGACCACCCTCAACGTGCTGCACAACAACCACATCATCTATACGCGCGAGCAGAACTTCGGTGGCCGCCAGCTGACCGAGGAGATCCAGCGTCGCTACGGTCTGTCGGTCGAAGAGGCGGGCATGGCCAAGCGTCAGGGCGGGCTCCCCGACAACTACATCCCCGAGGTGCTCGAGCCGTTCAAAGAGGCGATGGCCCAGCAGGTCAATCGCTCGATACAGTTTTTCTATTCGGCAAGTGCCTTCAACAACGTCGACCTCGTGGTGCTGGCCGGCGGCAGCTCGTCTGTCCCCGGTATCGATGACCTGATTCAGGAGCGCCTGGGCGTTGAGACCCTGATTGCCAACCCGTTCGCGAACATGGCGGTGGCATCGAGGGTCAAGCCGCAGGTACTCAGTAATGATGCGCCGGCGTTGATGATCGCCTGCGGCCTGGCACTGAGGAGCTTCGACTGACATGGCCCGCATAAACCTACTTCCATGGCGCGAGAAGCTGCGCAAGCAGCGTCGCCGCGACTTCGGCCTGACCATCCTCGGTGCCCTGGTGCTGACCCTGGCCGGCCTGGGCTATTGGCACTGGTACAACCAGGGACTGATCGATCACCAGAACGCGCGTAACCGCTTCCTGGAAAAGGAAATCGCCAAAGTCGACAAGGAAATCAAAGAGATAAAGGAACTGGAATCGACCCGGCAGAAGCTGATCGCACGCATGAAGGTGATCGAGGACCTGCAGGTCAGCCGGCCGCAGATCGTGCATCTGTTCGACGAGCTGGTCACGGTGGTCCCCGATGGCACCTTCCTCACGAAGATGGCACAGAACGGGCGCAACCTGATCCTCAATGGCCGGGCGCAGTCGAATGCGCGGGTGTCCACGTATATGCGCAATATCGAGACGAGTCCGTGGTTGAACGATCCCAAGCTGCGCATCATCGAGCACAAGGACAAGGATCGGGAGGCCGCTGAAGGCAGTACCTTCCAGCTCGATCTGAAGCAGATCGTGCCCAAGAAGGAGGGTGCGCAATGAACATGCAGGAACTCAACGAACTCGATTTCAGCAACATCGGCGACTGGCCGGCAGTGGTCAAGCTGGTGCTGATCCTGGTTCTTTGCGGCCTGGTTGGCACCGCCTGGTACTTTCTGGATACGGAAGATCAGTACCTGCAGCTGCAACGGGTCGAAAATGCCGAGAAGGATCTGCGCCTGGACTTCGAGGCCAAGCAGGCCAAGGCCGCCAACCTCGAGGCCTATCGCGCCCAACTCGCCGAGATGCAGGAGTCGTTTGGCGCCATGCTGCGCCAGCTGCCGAACAAGACCGAGGTCGCCGACCTGCTGGTCGACGTTTCACAGACCGGACTTGCGGCAGGCCTCGAATTCGAGCTGTTTCAGCCGCAGGCCGAGGTGCCCAAGGATTTCTATGCCGAACTGCCGATCAAGATACGCGTGATCGGCACCTATCATGAGTTCGGAGAGTTCGTCAGCGGGCTGGCCGCGCTCCCGCGGATCGTGACGATCCACGACGTCCAGATCCAGCCGCGCGCCAACACCACCGACCTGGTGATGGAGGCGACCGCGCGCACGTATCGCTATCTAGATGAGGCAGGTGGTTGATGATGAGGAAGTTCATCCCATTGGTGGTGCCTCTGCTGCTGGCCGGTTGTGCTGGCAAGGACATGTCGGATCTGCATAACTTCGTCGACGAAGTCAAAAGCAGGCCGGCGTCCGGTATCGAACCGATTCCGGAGGTCAAGCAGGTCATCGGGTTTGTGTATACCGCGAAGAACCGGCGCGATCCGTTCACGCGCCAGGAAGACGAGGCCGTGGCGACGGAGACGGTGCTCGACAACGGCATCCGGCCGGATCCGAACCGGCGCAAAGAGGAACTCGAAGTGTTCGCACTGGATTCCCTGCGCATGGTCGGTACGCTGGAGCAGAATGAAGAGACCTGGGGCCTGATAAAGACCTCGGATGGCACCATTCATCGCGTCGCTCCGGGCAACTACATGGGCCAGAACGACGGCCGGATCACGCGGATCAGTGAAGACAAGATTGAGCTGATTGAACTCGTACCCACTGGCTCGGGTTTTCTCGAAAAAGAAGCAGCCGTGGCACTGGGCGAGGAATAGGAGAAGGTACGATGTTTAATATGGTAAAGGCGCGTAATTCTGCACTCACGGGTGTCGTGCTTCTCTTGGGCTGTCTGACTGATGCGCTGGCCAATCAGTTGCAGGACATCAGTTTCTCGGCACTGCCCGGCAATCGGGTCGAGATTGTCCTGACCACCAGTGAGCCGGTGAGCCAACCCGCCTCGTTCACGACAGACAACCCGGCCAGAATCGCCATCGATCTGGTGAACACGACCAGCAGCCTGGAGCAGAAGGTCACCCCGGTAGCGATCGGCCTGGCGCGCAGCGTCACTGCCATCGAGGCCGGCGACCGGACCCGTGTGGTGATCAACCTGCTCGAGCAGGTCTCGCACGAGATCCGCACCGAGGGCAACAGGCTGATCGTCAGCATCGGTGCCGGCAGCGGCGCCGGCAGCATGTCGGCCACCAGCACGCCGACGGCGAGCGTAGCGTCTTCGCGCAATGTCCCCGGACGCAGTGGCCTGTCTTTGCAGAACATCGATTTCCGCCGCGGCACCCAGGGTGAAGCGCGGGTGGAGATCGAGCTGTCCGACCCCTCGGTGGTGGTGGACATGCGCCAGCAGGGTGACCGCGTGGTCCTCGATTTCATGGATTCCGCGCTGCCACCGCAACTGGCACGCACCCTCGACGTCATGGATTTCGCCACCCCGGTGACCACGATCGAGACCCGCCCGGATGGCAGGAACGTACGGATGACGATCGCCACCTCAGGCGAGTTCGAACACCTTGCCTACCAGGCGAACAACACCTACACGGTGGAGTTCCGCGGCCTGACCAAGCAGGAGAAAGAGGCGCGACGCAAAGAGCAGCAGGTGTATGAGGGCGAGCGCCTGTCGCTCAACTTCCAGGACATCGAGGTGCGCGCGGTGCTGCAGCTTCTGGCCGATTTCACCGGCCTGAACATGGTGGTCAGCGATACCGTCGACGGTCGGATCACGCTGCGACTGAAAAACGTCCCCTGGGACCAGGCGATGGACATCATCCTCAAGACCAAGGGCCTGTCGATGCGACGCAATGACAACGTCGTGCTCGTGGCCCCGACCGAGGAGATTGCGTCACGCGAAAAACTCGAACTCGAATCGCAACAGCAGATCCTAGAGCTGGCACCGCTGCGCTCCGAGCTGATCCAGGTGAATTACGCCAAGGCGGCAGACTTCGCCGCGCTGCTCAAGTCGACGGACAACAAGCTGATCTCTGAGCGCGGCAGCGTGTCGATCGACGAGCGCACCAATACGCTGCTGGTGCAGGACACCGCGGCGAAGCTGAGCGAGATCCGGGCCCTGGTCAGCGAGCTCGACATCCCGGTACGCCAGGTGTTGATCGAGTCGCGGATCGTCATTGCCAACAACGACTTTGCCCGCGACCTGGGCGTCAAGCTCGGTTTCGGTGCCCGCGGCACGAATTCGTCTGGTCATACCGGCGTGGTCGGTGGCGGCCTGCCGGGTGACCTGGATGGCTCTGCCATCGGCTCCCCGGGGGTCGAGATCCCGGCCGGTACGGGCAACCAGGGACTGCTGGTGAACCTGCCGCAGACCCTGGCCGCCGGCAGTGGTGGTGCGGTCAACCTGCTGCTTGGCAAGGTCGGCTCCTACCTGCTGCGTCTCGAATTGAGCGCGATGCAACAGGAAGGCAAGGGCGAGATCGTGTCCAGCCCGCGGGTGATCACCTCGGATCAGAACGAGGCGACCATCAAGCAGGGTGTGCAGATTCCCTACCAGGAGGCCACCTCCAGCGGCGCGACCTCGGTATCCTTCAAGGATGCCGTGCTCGAACTGACGGTGACCCCGCACATCACGCCGGATGACCGGATCATCATGGACCTGCTGGTCAAGAAGGATAATCCGGACTTCACCCGCGCCGTCCTCGGTGTGCCGCCGGTCGATACGCGCGAGCTGAAGACCTCGGTGCTGGTGGACAACGGCGAGACTGTGGTCCTCGGTGGCGTGTTTGAGCGCACCAAGTCGAAGAACGTGGGTCGCGTGCCCTTCTTTGGCGATCTGCCCTACGTGGGTTGGGCGTTCAAGCAGGAACAGATCCAGGACGAGAACAGCGAACTGCTGATCTTCCTGACGCCGAAGATCCTCAAAGACACGCTCACCTTGCGCTGAGCCGGTCCAACAGGGATGATGCGACGAACGGCGGACACTTGTCCGCCGTTCCCGCTTCTGGCATATCTGTTACATGACCAAACCTAACCGCATATTTCTGATCGGCCCGATGGGCGCCGGCAAGACCACGATCGGCAAGCAGCTCGCGCAATCGCTGGGCATGACGTTCGGCGATTCGGACCACGAGATCCAGCGCCGCACCGGCGTCGATATCCCGACCATATTCGAGTACGAGGGTGAAGAGGGCTTTCGGCAGCGTGAACAGCAGGCGATTGACGACCTGACCCAGGTCGACAACCAGGTGCTCGCCACCGGTGGTGGGGCCATCCTGCGCGCCGAGAACCGCCAACACCTGTCGGCGCGCGGCATCGTGGTGTTTCTTGCCTGCTCGCCTGAGCAGCAGTTCGAGCGCACCTACCGTGACCGCAATCGCCCGCTTTTGCAGACCGAGGACCCGCTGGAACGCCTCAAGGCGCTGATGGCAGAACGCGAACCGCTGTACCTCAGCACTGCCGATTACACGGTCAGCACCGAAGGCCGCAGCGCCGCAACCGTGGCCAACGAGATCCTGGAACGCCTGCACGGCTGATGCAGAGGACGCCGGCAGGTGTAAAATTCCTGAATCACGTCACCCTGACCCGCAGGATCTAGTGCAGACATGGCTTCCTCGATGCGTACGCTGACCGTCGACCTCGGCGACCGCTCCTACCCGATCTTCATCGGCCCTGACCTGGTAGCGAACAGCGCACTCTACCAGCCACATATCCATGGCCGTCAGGTGATGATCGTCAGCAATGAGACTGTGGCGCCGCTGTACCTAGACCGGGTCGAATCTGCACTGACCGATTACCGCCTGGCGCGGGTGATTCTGCCGGACGGCGAGCAGTACAAGAGCCTCGAGATCCTCGACCGCATCTATACCGGCCTGCTGCAGAACCGTTTCGACCGGCGCTGCACGCTGATTGCCCTGGGTGGCGGCGTCATCGGCGACATGACGGGTTACGCGGCGGCGAGCTACCAGCGTGGTGTCAACTTCATCCAGGTGCCGACGACCCTGCTGTCGCAGGTCGATTCCTCGGTTGGTGGCAAGACCGGCGTCAATCACCCGTTGGGCAAGAACATGATCGGCGCCTTTCATCAGCCGCAGTGCGTGATCGCCGATACCTCGACGCTCGATACCCTGCCCGATCGCGAACTCTCCGCCGGCCTGGCCGAGGTGATCAAGTACGGGCTGATCAACGACCCCGAATTTTTCGACTGGCTGGAACAGAACATGACCGCCCTGGTGGCCCGCGACCCGGCCGCACTGGCCTTTGCGATCGAGCGTTCCTGTGCCGACAAGGCCGCCGTGGTGGCCGCTGACGAGCGCGAGTCCGGACAGCGCGCGCTGCTCAACCTCGGGCACACCTTCGGTCATGCAATCGAGACCGGCATGGGTTATGGCAGCTGGCTGCATGGCGAGGCGGTTGCCGCGGGGATGTGCATGGCGGCGGCGATGTCCGGCCGTCTGGGTTGGTTGAGCGGGCAACAGGTCGAGCGCATCGACAGGCTGGTCGAGGCGGCCGGCCTGCCCGTCCATCCTCCGCGCGAGATACCCGCAGAGCGCTTCCTGGAACTGATGGCCGTCGACAAGAAGGTCATGGACGGCCAGTTGCGACTGGTACTGATGCGCGATATCGGACAGTCTGTCATCAGTGACGATTTCGACCCGCAGGCCCTGAAGCAGACACTATATGCCGTCTGAGCAAGCTACCGCCGGAACCTACTTCGATACCCCGGAGCGTGCCGAACGCCTGCAGCTATTGCTGCACCTGGTGCGCAATGCCGGCGAGGTGATCTACCTGCGCGCCCCCTCGGGTGCCGGAAAGACCGCATTCGCGCACCGCCTGCTCGACGAGATCGCCGACGAAATGGCAACCGTCTGGTTGCATGCCGGACAGGTGGACGATGTGCCCGCCGCTGCCGCCGACCAGCTGGGACTGGATGCCGAGCAGACCGACCCCTGGCCGGAAGCCGTGTTGGATGCGCTGAATGGCCAGGAATTGCTGCTCGTGGTCGACAACGCCGATCAACTGGACCTCGCGGCGTTCGAACAGCTGGCCGGGATGCATGCGCGCGGCGGTCGGCTGCTGTTGCTCGGCAGGGGCGGCCTGGCACAGGCGACCGGCGATTGGGACGTCCAGTTCGTCGATCTTCCACCGTTCGAGCGCCAGCAGACGGCGGCCTTCCTGCGTGGTTGGGCGGGTGATGATGCCGGGCGCATCAGCGACGACATGGCCTCTGCCCTGCATCTTGCCGCCCGCGGCATGCCGGGGCCGTTGCTGGCGGCCCTGAACGAGGTGTTGGCGCCGACCTCTCATCGCGCGTCGAGTGCGCCATCGCCGGCATCTGCCGTTCCGGCAGCCCGCCGACCGCTGCTCCTCCCCTGGGCCGCCGGTGCCGCGGTATTGGGCCTGCTGATCGCCGCATTGGCGTTTCAGGACCAGATCAATGCGCTGTTCGAACCCGCGCCCGCGTTGCCGCAGGACAGCGTTGCCGCAGACTCTGACGTCGGTGCCCCCAGGGGCGTCATCGAGCGGCGTGCGGAAACGGACATGGCGCCGCCTTCCGACATGCCGGCAGACGCGAATCCCGCGCCAGTCGCCGAGCCGGCGTCGCCTGAGCCGGGCCCGGTTGCGGCGGCAAGCACGGGTTTGCGCGTGCCGCCGCTCGACGCGCAGTCGGAACTGGCCGTGGCGCCGCCGGTCGACGTCGACCCGGTGCGACAGGCGCCGACGGCTGCCGAGCCCGACCCGCTGGAGGCGGTCATGCGCGATGCGCTCAGTGCGGCAGAGGACAACCAGCAGCCGGCAGTCTCCGCCGGCGCCGCCGTTGAATCTGGGTCCATGCCGCGGCCCGAGCCCAAGGCTGAGCCAAAAGCGGAGCCAAAAGCCGAGCCAAAAGCCGAGCCAAAAGCCGAGCCAAAAGCCGAGCCAGCACTGGCGCGGATTGCACAGCAGACGCCGGTGATGCCGCCAAAACCGCAGGCGGTGACCGCGAAGCCGCGACAAGATGCCCCAGAGACCAGCCTCAGCCCGCCGCGGTCGGCTGAACCAGGACCGAAATCGGGCCCAGCTCCCGAAGCGCAGTCGCCCGCCTTGGTCGAGGTCCGTCAATCGCCACCAGACAGTGACGCACCCAAATCGGACAGAATTCCGGCCCCGGTTGAGGAGCGCATCGCTGCGCCTTTGCCGTCAAAGGACAGTCGTGTGACTGCACAATCTGTCGCTGCCCCGGCACCAGCAACAGCACCAGTCGAGGCGCCGCGCACCGCTGTGAACGGGGGAGCCGGTTGGCTGAGCAGCCGCGACCCCAAACGCTATACGCTGCAATTGGTTGGCGCGCGCGACCGGGCGGCGATCGAGAAATTCATCGGGGACAATGCGGTGGCGGCACCCTTTGCCGTGTTTGAAAGGACGCTGAATGGAGCACCCTGGTACTCACTGGTGGCCGGTGACTATCCTGATCGGACGGCGGCAATCGCCGCGCGCGAACGCCTTCCCGACCGTCTGGAGCGCTCCGGTGTGTGGCCCCGTACTTTCGAATCCATCCAAAAAGCGAAGTAAAATCAATCGCTTGTGCCGGCGCCATGGCAAGGCCGGGGCCCTGTCCGGCAAAATGGTGGTTCGAATATTCTGATTCTATTATCCTAGTCTGTCCGGCTCACCGCCGGGGCGGTAGCGGCAGCCTGGTCGCGCGGCCCTGTGCCAGCGGTCGGGGACCCGGCCCATGCCGGGATGCTGCGGCAACAGTGCGGGATCTGCGTTGCAGTGTGTCCCTGCCGGTTCCGTTGCCACCTGCGGCCCAGCCACGAGACGATCGCGGCCGGACTGGACTGACCTGAGTAGAGAAAAGAAGAGGTATGCGATGAGTTACGGTGCATTGCCGCCGAAACAGGGACTGTACGACCCGGCACACGAGCATGACGCTTGCGGCGTCGGTTTTGTCGCGCATATCAAGGGCGAGCGACGTCACGAGATCATCCGTCAGGGCCTGACGATACTTGAACGCCTGCATCATCGCGGTGCCGTCGGCGCCGATCCGCGTGCCGGTGACGGTGCCGGCCTGCTGTTGCAGCTGCCGGATGCGTTTTTCCGGGCCGTGGTTGACTTCGGGCTGCCGGAGATGGGGCGGTATGCCGTCGGTATGCTGTTTCTCCCGCGCGACGCCGGTGCGTGCGCCGAGGCGCAACAGGTGGTCGAGGAATTCGTGGTTGCGGAGGGGCAGACGGTCCTCGGGTGGCGCGATGTCCCGGTCGACAACAGTGGCCTCGGTTACAGCGTGTTGCCGACCGAGCCGGTGATCCGCCAGGTGTTTGTCGGTTGCGAAGACGGTTGTGTCGATCAGCAGGCGTTCGAGCGCAAGCTGTTCGTGATCCGCAAGCAGATCGACAACCGCATCCGCGAAACCGCGCACGATCACCATCGTTCGTTCTACTTCACGTCGTTTTCTTCACGCACCATCGTCTACAAGGGCATGCTGCTGGCGGGCCAGGTCGGCGAGTTTTACAAGGACCTCAGCGACGAGCGTATGGTCTCTGCATTGGCGCTGGTGCATCAGCGCTTCTCGACCAATACCTTCCCGACCTGGGACCTCGCCCATCCGTTCCGCATGATCGCGCACAATGGCGAGATCAATACGCTGCGCGGCAACGTCAACTGGATGGCTGCGCGCCGCGAGTCGATGGCCTCGGAGATCCTTGGTGACGACCTCGCCAAGATCTGGCCGTTGATCCCCGAGGGGCAGTCGGATTCGGCGTGTTTCGACAACGCGCTTGAACTGCTGGTCGCCGGCGGTTACTCGATGGCGCACGCGATGATGATGCTCATCCCCGAGGCGTGGTCGGGCAACCCCCTGATGGACCCGGATCGCCGCGCGTTTTACGAGTACCACGCAGCCCTGATGGAACCGTGGGACGGACCGGCCGCCGTCGCTTTCACTGACGGGCGCCAGATCGGAGCCACACTCGACCGCAACGGCCTGCGTCCGGCGCGTTACCTGGTCACCGACGATGACCTCGTGGTCATGGGTTCGGAGATGGGCGTGCTGCAGATTCCGGAGCACAAGATCATCAAGAAGTGGCGCTTGCAGCCGGGCAAGATGTTCCTGATCGACATGGAACAGGGCCGCATCATCGACGACGAAGAGGTCAAGGCCAGCCTGGCCACGGCCAAGCCCTATCAGGATTGGCTGGACAAGACGCAGATCGATCTATTCGACCTGCCATCGGTGGTCGGGGCGATGTCGCCCGATCCCGACACCCTGCTCGACCGTCAGCAGGCGTTTGGCTATACGCAGGAGGACGTGAAGTTCCTGCTGACGCCGATGGTGCTGACCGGCCAGGAGGCGATCGGCTCGATGGGTGCGGACAATCCGCCTGCCGTGCTTTCGAGCAAGCCGAAGCCGCTGGCGAACTATTTCAAACAGCTGTTCGCCCAGGTCACCAACCCGCCGATCGACCCGATCCGCGAAGAGATCGTAATGTCGCTGGTGTCGCTGATCGGCCCGCGACCCAACCTTTTGGGCCTGGATTCCGGGGGCGAAAACATGCGCCTGGAGGTCAGCCAGCCGGTGTTGACCAACGAAGACCTGGAACGCGTCCGCAACATCGAAGACAGCTGTGCCGGTTTCCGCACCAAGACCCTGGGCATCACCTATCCGGTGACCCAGGGTGAATCGGGCATGGCCACAGCGCTGGAGGCCCTGTGCCAGGCGGCCGAAAATGCAGTGCGCGCCGGGTTCAACATCCTGATCCTGTCGGATCGCCCGGTGGATGCGGACAACGTGTCGATCCCCGCCCTGCTCGCCACCTCGGCAGTACATCACCACCTGATCCGTCGCGGCCTGCGCACCGAATCCGGCCTGGTCATCGAAACCGGCGCGGCGATCGAGGTGCATCACTTCGCGACGCTCGCGGGCTATGGCGCCGAGGCGATCAACCCCTATCTGGCGTTCGATACCATCCAGGCGATCCTGCCGTCGCTGCATGATGCGCCGCCACTCGAGGAGGCCCGCTACCGTTACGTCAAAGCGGTCGGCAAGGGCCTGTTCAAGGTCATGTCCAAAATGGGCATCTCGACCTACCAGTCCTATTGCGGGGCACAGATATTCGATGCGGTCGGCCTGTCGACTGCATTCGTCAACCAGTACTTCACCGGCACGTCGACGACCATCGAGGGTATCGGTCTGGCAGAGGTGGCGGCCGAGGCCCTGCGCTGGCATCGCAATGCCTACGGAAATGCGCAGATCTACCGCAAGCACCTGGACGTCGGTGGGGACTATGCCTTCCGCCTGCGCGGTGAAGGCCACGTGTGGACCCCTGAGACCATCGCCAAGCTTCAGCATGCGGTACGCGGCAACAACGCTGCCACCTACGCCGAGTTCTCGCGCACGGTCAACGAGCAGAACGAAAACCTGCTGACCCTGCGCGGCCTGTTCGAGTTCAAATTTGCGGCGCAGCCCATACCGCTCGACGAGGTCGAACCCGCGAAGGAGATCGTCAAGCGCTTTGCCACCGGGGCGATGTCGTTCGGCTCGATCTCCTACGAGGCGCACTCGACCCTGGCCCGGGCGATGAATGCGATCGGAGGCAAGTCCAATACCGGCGAGGGTGGCGAGGAGCCCGAGCGCTTCAACCCGCTGCCCGATGGCTCGATGAATCCGGAACGCTCGGCAATCAAGCAGGTGGCCTCCGGCCGTTTCGGTGTGACCACCGAATACCTGGTGAATGCCGACGACATCCAGATAAAGATGGCGCAGGGCGCCAAGCCTGGCGAGGGTGGCCAGCTGCCCGGCCACAAGGTCAACAAGCAGATCGCGCGGGTGCGTCACTCGACCCCTGGCGTCGGCCTGATCTCGCCGCCGCCACACCATGACATCTACTCGATCGAGGATCTGGCGCAACTGATCCACGACCTCAAGAATGTCAACCCGAAAGCACGCATCTCGGTGAAACTGGTATCTGAGGTCGGTGTGGGTACGGTCGCCGCGGGCGTCTCCAAGGCGCATGCCGATCACGTGACCATATCGGGATACGATGGCGGTACAGGCGCTTCGCCGCTGACCTCGATCAAGCATGCGGGCTCGCCCTGGGAGATCGGCCTGGCCGAGACGCATCAGACGCTGGTGCTCAACCGCCTGCGCAGCCGCATCGCAGTACAGGCCGACGGCGGAATGCGCACCGGTCGCGACGTGGTCGTAGCGGCGTTGCTGGGTGCCGACGAGATCGGATTTGCCACCGCGCCGCTGATCGCCGAGGGCTGCATCATGATGCGCAAATGCCATCTGAATACCTGCCCGGTCGGCGTGGCCACACAGGATCCGGATCTGCGCAAGCGCTTCACCGGCAAGCCCGAGCACGTGATCAATTATTTCTTCTTCGTCGCCGAAGAGGTCCGCCAGCTGATGGCGCAGCTCGGTTTCCGGACCTTCCAGGAGATGATCGGCCAGATGGACCGGCTCGACATGCGCCGCGCGATAAACCATTGGAAGGCGCACGGTCTGGACTACAGTCGCCTGCTGACCAAGCCGAGCGCTGCCGAGGGGGATACTGTGTACTGTTCACAGACCCAGGATCACGGTATCGACAGGGCGCTCGACAACAAGCTGATCGAGCTGGCCGGGCCGGCCCTGGAAAAAGGTGAAAAGGTCCGGATCGATATCGACATCCAGAACGTCAACCGCACGTTTGGCGCCCTGCTCTCCGGCCGCGTCGCCGAAAGGTACGGGTTTGCCGGCCTGCCGGAAGACACGATCAAGATCAACGCCAGGGGAACAGCGGGGCAGTCGTTCGGCGCCTGGCTGGCGCATGGCGTGACCATCGAGCTGGCGGGCGAAGGCAATGATTACGTCGGCAAGGGCCTGTCCGGCGGTCGTTTGGTGATCTATCCCCCGGCCGAGTGTCAGATCGACAGGGCCGAAGACAACATCATCGTCGGCAATACCGTGCTTTACGGCGCGATCAAGGGCGAGTGCTATTTCCGCGGTGTCGCGGGTGAGCGTTTTGCGGTCCGCAACTCCGGCGCCACAGCGGTCGTCGAAGGTGTCGGTGATCACGGTTGCGAGTACATGACCGGTGGCATCGTCGTGGTGCTCGGTTCGACCGGACGCAATTTTGCCGCCGGCATGTCAGGTGGTATTGCCTACGTGCTGGACGAGGACGATACGTTCGAACAGCGCTGCAACCTGGCGATGGTGGAACTCGAGCCGATCGCGGCCGAGGATGACGCACTCGAGTCGTTGGCGCACCAGGGCGGTGATCTGGAGTCGCACGGCCGGGTCGACGTCTCGCACGATATGACGCGGTTCGATGCCATCCGCCTGCGGCAGTTGGTCGAGAGCCATCTTGCCCACACGGGCTCTGCGGTGGCGCAACGGGTACTTGATGACTGGGAAAACTGGCTGCCGAAGTTCAAGAAGGTGATGCCAGTCGACTATCGTCGCGCATTGAGCGAGATGCAGAGTGAGCAGGAAAGGACGAAATCGGCGGCCTGAGCCGTTTCGCTGACAGGACGGCGCGGGCGCTGCGCCCGCTCAGGTCCACTGCTACAGACAGCAGGAATCGAAAAAGGCGTGTGGATACGCCTTTTTTCAACGAGACAAATGCAAGAAGGGTCGGCTCCCTTTTTGGGGACGGGAATACATGGGAAAGCCAACAGGTTTCAAAGAGATTCAGCGCGTGAATCTGAGTTACGCGCCGGTCGCGGATCGGATAACGCATTACAACGAGTTCACGATTGCACTGCCCGATGTCGAGGTCAGTCAGCAGGGTGCTCGCTGTATGGATTGCGGTATCCCGTTCTGTCACCAGGGCTGCCCGGTGGACAACCTGATCCCGGACTGGAACGATCTGGTCTACCAGGGCGACTGGCGCGCGGCGATCGACGTCCTGCACTCCACCAATAACTTCCCCGAATTCACCGGCCGCATCTGTCCTGCACCGTGCGAGGCCTCTTGCACGCTCAACATTGACGATGCCCCGGTCACCATCAAGAACATCGAGCTGTCGATCGTGGAGAAGGCCTGGGCCGAAGGCTGGATCCAGCCACAGATTGCCGCCCACAAGACCGGCAAACGTGTCGCAGTGGTCGGTTCAGGGCCGGCCGGCATGGCCGCCGGGCAGCAGTTGGCGCGTGCTGGCCACAACGTGGTCGTTTACGAGAAGCAGGACGGTATCGGCGGTCTATTGCGCTACGGCATCCCCGATTTCAAGCTCGAGAAGCAGGTCATCAAGCGCCGCATGGGGCAGATGAAGGCCGAGGGTGTGAAGTTCCGCACCAACACCCACGTCGGTGGACCGCATTTCCCGACCCAGCGTCTGTTCGATGAGTTCGATGCCGTGGTGCTGACCGGTGGTGCGGAGAAACCGCGCGACCTGCCGGTCGCCGGTCGCGAACTGGAGGGCATCCACTTCGCGATGGACTTCCTGCGCGCCAACAGCAAGGTGGTACAGGCGGTGCCGGGGGCGGAGGAAGGCCTGATCAGTGCCGCAGGCAAGCACGTGGTCGTCATCGGTGGCGGTGATACCGGGTCGGATTGCATTGGCACCTCCAATCGTCACGGGGCGGCCTCGGTGACGCAGATCGAGATCCTCGACAAGCCGCCGGCAATGGAAGACAAGGGGCTGACCTGGCCTGACTGGCCAAACAAGCTGCGCACCTCGTCCTCGCAGGAAGAAGGCTGCGAGCGGCTTTGGAACGTGGTCACCAAGGAATTCCTCGGCGACAAGAATGGCAAACTGCGCGCGCTGCATTGCGCACTGGTCCGCTGGGACAGGGACGAAGGCGGTCGCTGGCAGATGTCAGAGGTCGAAGGTTCGGATTTCGAACTGAAGGCAGACCTGGTCACTCTGGCGATGGGCTTCGTGCACCCGGTGCACGAGGGTATGCTCGCCGATCTCGGCGTTGCCCTCGACAGCCGCGGCAATGTGCAGGGGGTTACCGAGGGTGCCGAGGCGTACAAGACGTCGATCGAAGGCGTGTTCAGCGCCGGCGACATGCGCCGTGGTCAGTCGCTGGTGGTCTGGGCGATCCGCGAAGGGCGGCAGTGCGCACGTGCGGTGGACGAGTACTTGATGGGTATGACCAGCCTGCCGCGCTGACCTCTTCGTCTGGGGTGGTGTACGGATGCACTTTGCGCCGTCCCTCCCCTGCTTCCGGCAATCATTGGCGCCTTGGGCGGTTAACAAAATGTCTGATCTGAAAAACGACCGATTCCTCCGCGCCCTGATGCGCCAGCCCGTGGACGCAACGCCCGTATGGATGATGCGCCAGGCCGGAAGGTACCTGCCCGAGTACCGCGCAACACGCGAGAAGGCCGGCAGTTTCATGGACCTGTGCATGAATCCCGAACTGGCCTGCGAGGTCACGCTGCAGCCGCTCGAACGGTTCCCGCTCGATGCCGCGATCCTGTTTTCCGATATTCTGACCATCCCCGATGCGATGGGGCTGGGGCTGTATTTCAGCGAGGGCGAGGGGCCGCGTTTCAAGCGCCCTGTCCGTGACAGGGCGGCGATCGATGCCCTTGGCGTGCCCGATCCGGAGCAGGATCTGCGCTACGTGATGGATGCGGTGCGCACCATTCGCCGCGAGCTGAACGGGCGCGTGCCGTTGATCGGTTTTTCCGGCAGCCCCTGGACCCTGGCGACCTACATGATCGAGGGCAGCAGCACCAAGACCTTTGCCCGCTCCAAAGGCATGATGTTCGACGAACCGGCGCTGATGCACAGCCTGCTCGACAAGCTGGCTGCGGCGGTGACCGAATATCTCAATGCCCAGGTCGCGGCCGGTGCCCAGGCGCTGATGGTGTTCGATACCTGGGGCGGCACGTTGTCGCCGCGCGACTACAAGGCCTTTTCGCTGGCCTATATGCAGCGCATCGTCGATGGGCTGACGCGCGAGGCGGATGGCCGCAAGGTCCCGGTGATCCTGTTCACCAAGGGCGGCGGCCAGTGGCTGGAGCTGATGGCAGATACCGGCTGTGATGCCCTGGGGCTGGACTGGACCACCGATATCGGTGATGCACGTGCCAGGGTCGGTGACCGCGTGGCACTGCAGGGCAATCTCGATCCCTGCACCCTGTACGCCTCTCCGCAGGCCATCCGGCGATCTGTCGGTGAGATCCTGGCGAGCTACGGTAAAGGCTCAGGGCATGTATTCAACCTGGGTCATGGCATCCACCCGACAATCCCGCCTGAGCATGCGGCGGCGATGATCGAGGCGGTACACGAACTCAGCCGGCCCTACCACGCGACCTGATTATCGGTAGCTCGGGGCAGGTCACCACAGCGGCGCGTTGTTGCGCAGCAGCTCGGCGATATGCTGCTGGAACTCCGCCGGTCCGTGAGCGCTGAAAAGCTGTCGACTGGTGAACTTGCCATTTTCCTTGACCTGTTCAGAGAACAGTAAGGGGCGCCCGTGGCGTTGGGCGAAGTCCTTCAGCCAGTTGAGCGCCCGCGGCGGGATCTTTCTGCCCACTGGTACCGCCACGTCGACCGGAAGACCGCGCCACGTGGTCTTGTTGAATATCACGATGACCTTGGCGTTGTCCGGCTTCATCCAGTCGGGCAAAGGGCTTTCAGCGACGATCCAGCCGCAATTGAAATTGATGCACGGGTCTTTCGGACGGTTTGCGTAGTCGTCGCAACCCTGGCCGGTGCTGTGCGGACAGGGCCTGCCTGGATGCACCGGATGGCCCTGTATCTCCATCTGCACCCAGCCGTCACAACAGGCGGTGCAGGGTTCGCATTGACGAACGGACGGCGGTTGGCGCGGGCTCAAATGCGGTATACCGACTTGGTCATCAGCTTGGCGGTGATCTTCATCAGTGTGCGAATGGGCGCCGGTAGCGGCACCCCGCCGTGATCCCTGGCCTTGCGTCCGTGTTCTATCTCGTCGGTCTTCATCTGCTCGAGGATGGAACGTGTGCGCTGATCCTCGTCCGGGACCTCGTTGAGGTGGCCGTCGAGATGGCTCTCGACCTGTCTCTCGGTCTCGGACACGAAACCCAGGCTCCATCGGTCGCCGGCGATGCCTGCGGCGGCGCCGATCGCGAATGAGCCGGCATACCACAGCGGGTTGAGCAGACTCAGTCGGCCGCCGAGTTCCTCGACGCGCTGCTCACACCAGTCGAGGTGATCGTTCTCTTCCGCCGCCGAGCGCTCCATGCTGCTGCGCACCACCGGGTCGCGCGCCGTCAGGGCCTGGCCCTGGTATAGCGCCTGGGCACACACCTCGCCGGTATGGTTGATGCGCATCAGGCGGGCGATGTGGTCGCGCTGCACCTCGCTCAATTCCGCTTCTGGCAGGTCTAGCGATGGGTTGCGGCGCTCGGTCACCTGCGGCCTGCCAAACAGAGTGCGCAGTGCCTGATCGGCACTGATCAGCAGCGAGTCAGCAGGTGAAAAACGGCGTTGTTCCATGTCGGCATCTCCGAACCGCGCAGTGCACGCGCGGTGTTGCGGTGCCCATATTAGCAACTTCAGACCGGACGGCGTGGCGATCAGGCACTCGGGCGATCCCGCAGCTGGCGGGCCAGCAATTCCACCGGATGCAGCACCTCGACGGCCGGATCCCTGTCGCGCAGGCCGTCGGCCAGGTGCATTGCGCAACCGACGTTGCCGGTCAGCACGATGTGCGCCGTACCCGGCGGTATGCGGTCGAGCAACGGTTGGCGCAGCCGCGCGGCCGTGCCCGGCCGGCGCAGCATGTAGTCGCCGGCGGCCCCGCAACACTGCCCTGCCTCCCCCAGGGAGAGAATCTCCAGTTGCGGGATCAGAGCCAGCAATGCCCTCGCCCATCCAGCACCGCGATAGACGTTCTCGATGCTGCAGGGGGTGTGCAGCAGCACCTGGCGCGGAAGCGGCGCGAAGTCATCGCCAGTGAAACCACCGCGATCCAGCAGGAACTTGACGATATCGAGATGTCTGCTCGGCATTGCCGGCTGATAGCTGTCGATGTGAATGCCGCAGCCGCTGGCAATGCTGACCACAGCGTCGAGGTCCGGACCGAATGCCGAACGGTTGATGTCGGCCAGTTGTGCCGCAGCGGACAGATCGCCCGAGTGTTGTGACATGGCACCGCAACAGCCGGCAGCAGCCGGTACCGAGACCTGGTACCCGGCGCGTCGTAACAGTTTCGATGCGGCCTGCAATGCGCCGCCCTGCTGGGCCGCACCGGCGCACCCGAGGAACAGGCCGACGCGCGCGCGTGGCGTCTTCATATCGGCCGGGTACTCGCCGGGACGCGGCGCGGGTGGTCCGTGCGCCAGGGCACGTCCCAACTCGTGCAACCTGTGCAACGGCCCCAGCGGCAATGAAAGCGCGGCAGGAACGGCCCGCGCGAGGCGGGTTCCCCAGGTCATTGCACTGCGGTTTTGCACCAATGCGCTCAGCCGCCGCGGTGCATCGTCTGACAGCAGGCTGCGTGCCTGATCGATCAGGTGCCCGTAACGCACCTGCGACGGACAGATCCGTTCGCAACGACGGCAGGTCAGGCAGTTGTCCAGATGCCGGCGCAGCGGCTTGTCGTCTTGCAGTCGGCCGTTCAGCAGGCCCTCGATCAGCGCCAGCCGGCCTCGCGGGGACTCGTTCTCGTTTGCCTCCAAACGGTAGGTGGGGCATTCCGGGAGGCACATGCCGCACTTCACGCAGCGGTCGAGTTCAACCTTGAGAGTTTGCCGGGCTTCGGGGTCACGCATGGCTTATATAATGAGGGCTCCAGAGCAACCTTGTCCGGAATCTTGTATGAGTTATTTTTCGCATCATGTGTTCTTTTGTACGAACCAGCGTGACGATGGCCGCCAGTGCTGCAATCAATGCGGAGCACAGGATGCCCGGGATTATGTCAAGCAGCGGTGCAAACAACTGGGCATCAGCGGTGTGGGCAAAGTCCGTATCAACAACGCCGGTTGCCTGGACCGCTGCGAGTCCGGCCCGGTAATCGTCATCTACCCGGATGAGACCTGGTACACCTATGTGGACAGACAGGATCTGGATGAGATCATCGACCGCCACCTGGTGGCGGGTCAGACAGTCGAGCGCCTCAAGATCGACCATCCCTGACCTGGGTAACGGAATCGTGCAAATCCGGTATTGACAACCGAAACAAGATATAAGAATATGCTCACATACTGATCGTGATTGATCAGTTCTCCTCCATCCTCCTTTGGTGGTTACTATTAGCGCGACGTCCCCCGTCGCGCTTTTTTTTGCCTGCACTGCCTGTTTTTCAGAGCCGGTTCCTGGATCACGATCTGTGCAGACGAGATCAAGGGCTTGCGTGACAGCGCTTTACTGGGTAAGATTCGCGCCCTTTCGTGAAACAAGCACAAACTCCTTATTGGAGCAGGATTCAATGAGCACCACGGTAAGCGCAAAGCCCGCCGAAGTCCGTCGGGAATGGTTGTTGGTAGATGCCGAAGGCAAGACCTTGGGTCGCCTGGCCTCCGAGATTGCCCGTCGTCTGAAGGGCAAACACAAACCAATATTCACCCCGCACGTCGATACCGGCGATTACATCGTGGTGGTAAATGCCGAGAAGGTTGCCGTTACCGGCAACAAGCTGAAGGACAAGATGTACCATCACGTGACCGGTTACGTGGGTCATCTGAAGACCATCAGCCTTGAAAAGCAGCTGCAGAAAGCCCCGGAGCGCGTCATCGAGACCGCCGTGCGTGGCATGCTGCCGCGCAATCCGCTGGGTCGCTCCATGATGAAGAAGCTGCGTATCTTCGCCGGCCCCGAGCACACACACCAGGCACAGCAGCCCAAGCCGCTGGATATCTGAGAACGGAACAGAGCATGGCACAACAGATGAATTACGGAACCGGCCGCCGCAAGACCTCCACGGCCCGCGTATTCCTCAACAGCGGCAACGGCAGCATTACGGTCAACGGCCGTCCGCTGGACACGTTTTTCGGTCGCGAGACCGCGCGCATGGTCGTGCGCCAGGCGCTTGTCGTCACCGATATGAGCGACAAGGTCGATGTCAACGTAACGGTCACCGGTGGTGGTACCACTGGTCAGGCCGGTGCAATCCGCCACGGCATTGCCCGTGCGCTGGTCGAATATGACGAGAATATGCGTTCGTCGCTGCGCCGCGCCGGGTTTCTGACCCGTGACGCCCGCATGGTCGAGCGTAAGAAAGTCGGTTTGCACAAGGCGCGCAAGCGTCCGCAGTACTCGAAGCGCTAACGCGCAAATCGCAGTACCGACGTGTCTGGCCCTTGGCCTCTCCGGCCCCGGGCCTTTCTTTTGGGGCGTAGCTCAATTGGCAGAGCGACGGACTCTGACTCCGTAGGTTGTAGGTTCGACCCCTACCGCCCCAGCCATTTCCCCCGAACGCGCAGCGATCGCACACCCAATGCCGCATTGCGGTAGGGGGCGGACCGATAAAGGTTCGACGAAGGCGCGTAGCGCCGAAGAACGTCGCGCCTTGGCGCGGCGGCCCGCAGGGCGAGGGCTTTAGCCCGAGTACCCCTACCGCCCCAGCCATTTCCCCCGAACGCGCAGCGATCGCACACCCAATGCCGCATTGCGGTAGGGGGCGGACCGATAAAGGTTCGACGAAGGCGCGTAGCGCCGAAGAACGTCGCGCCCTGGCGCGGCGGCCCGCAGGGCGAGGGCTTTAGCCCGAGTACCCCTACCGCCCCAGCCATTTCCCCCGAACGCGCAGCGATCGCACACCCAATGCCGCATTGCGGTAGGGGGCGGACCGATAAAGGTTCGACGAAGGCGCGTAGCGCCGAAGAACGTCGCGCCTTGGCGCGGCGGCCCGCAGGGCGAGGGCTTCAGCCAGAGTACGCCTACCGCCCCAGCCAACTCTCCTGAATCGTATTTTGTCTGTGCACCTACGGCAGCAGGCGGCTTGCAAGAGTGGGGGGTTGCGAACCAAGTTCCGCTACACCGCTTCCGGGCTGACAGCATGCGACGAAAAACGTTGCCGAGGCCTTTTTGTTGCACAGATGTGCCTCCCCACCACTGCTTCCGTCTTTTTATGCCGCCATAGCTATTTGGCAAACCTGATTAGCTTGTGCTCGCAACTTACTAAAAAAAATAACTTTATGAATTTACAGAAATTTGCGCCCATGCCCTGTGTCGCATTTCTGCCACGACAAAAAAATTTGTGCATTTTTTGCAAAAAAGACTGGTGTTGTGGCACAACCCGCACTATTATTCTGCCTGCACAGCTTTTCTTTAACCAAAACCTTTACGGGAGTTCTCAATGAACAAGAAGCTTATCGCTGCCGCCATCGGCGCAGCAGTTGTCGCGGCCCCGGCTGCATTCGCAGACGCCACCGTCTACGGCAAGATGCACACCAGCGTCAACATGAACGATTCCAGCGTCGCCAACTCCGACAACTACACTGTCACCAGCAACGCCTCGCGTCTGGGTTTCAAGGGTTCGGAAGACCTCGGCAACGGCCTGAAAGCGGTCTACCAGATCGAGTTCGGCATCAGCTCTGACGGCGGTCCTGCCCAGACCAACCCGAACACCGGTCCGCGTACCCCGGTCGACAACCACCGCAACACCTTCGTCGGCCTGGCCGGCGACTGGGGTACCGTCGTGGTTGGTCGTCATGACACCCCGGCCAAGATCGCCTTCTACGCCACCGGCAACGAGGTTCTTGGTGACTCGATCATGGACCTGAACAGCGGCGTCGCCGGCGTGTTCACCGAAGTGCGTGCCAGCAACGCGATCGCCTACGTGTCGCCGAGCTTCTCGGGCTTCACCATGGCCGCCGCAGTGGTCCCGGGCGAAGAGAGTGTTGCCGCCAACGGCGCCAATGCCGCTGATGGCATCTCCGACCACTACTCGGTTGGCCTGATGTATTCGGGCTTTGGCCTGAAGGCTGGTATCGGCTACGAGAACCTGCACGAGCAGGCACTCGGCGGTACGGGCGACGACCAGGAGATGATCCAGGCCGGCGCGAGCTACACCTTCAACAACTTCAGCGTCGGCGCTCAGTACGAGTCTGACGACAACCGTGGCGCTGTCACCGGTGCTGACTACGAAGCCTGGGGTCTGACCGCCAAGGCTACCTTCGGCAACAATGCTGTCAGCGCGATCTACACGACCTCCGAGACGAAGAATGCCGCTGGCGCTACCACCTCTGACACCGATGGCTGGGGTCTGGCTGCTGAGCACAACTTCAGCAAGCGCACCAAGGTGTACGTTGCCTACGCAACTGAAGACGAAGATGTCGGTAACAGCGATCAGGATTCGTTCTCGATCGGTATGATCCACGACTTCTAATCAACGATTAGACTGACGTGATCAAAAACGGGGCCTTCGGGCCCCGTTTTTTTGCACCCGCAAATCCTGTTGTGAATGGACCTCCCCGAATACTGGGCAGCGCAGCTGTATGGGAATCGCATCTCGCGGGGGGGGTGCACGGGGTGGATATGATGGCCGGGACGGATTCAGCAACAGATCGCCTGCTGGAGAGGTTCCTGCGACAGTGCCGCATTGCAGCCCAATCCCCATTTCTGGTGAACCCGGGCGTTATTGCGAAAATACTTTAGCTTTAGGCGCCAACTCACCGCCTCTAAGAATATTTTGTGTATTCAACGGCTTGCGATGTGATGGGTGTCGCGTTTTTACCACTCGGCTTGCTCGCTGTGGAAAAATTGCCAAAATTCGCTTGCCTTGTTGCCGGTCGGTCACTATTATTAGGGCTGCACAGCTTTTCTCTAAACCAACACCTCATTACGGGAGTTCTCAATGAACAAAAAGCTTATCGCTGCAGCCATCGGCGCAGCTGTTGTCGCCGCCCCGAGTGCATTCGCCGAAAGCGTCGTCTACGGCAAGATGCACACCAGCGTCAACATGAACGATTCGAGCGTCGCCAACTCCGACAACTACACGGTCACCAGCAACGCCTCGCGTCTGGGTTTCAAGGGTTCGGAAGACCTGGGTAACGGCCTGAAGGCGATCTACCAGATCGAATTCGGCATCAGCTCCGACGGCGGCCCCGCGCAGACCAACCCGAACACCGGGCCGCGCACCCCGATCGATAACCAGCGTAACACCTTCATCGGCCTGGCCGGCGACTGGGGTACCGTTGTGGTTGGTCGTCATGACACCCCGGCCAAGATCGCTTTCTATGCCTCTGGCAACGAGCGCCTCGGCGACTCGATCCTCGACCTCAACAGCGGTGTCGCAGGCGTGTTCACCGAAGTGCGTGCCAGCAACGCGATCGCCTACGTGTCGCCGAGCTTCGCTGGCTTCACGGCTGCTGCCGCAATCGTCCCGGGGGAAGAGACTGGTGCCAACAGCTCCAACAACCTGGCTGACCACGCCTCGTTCGGTGTGATGTACTCGGGCTTTGGCCTGAAGGCCAGCGTGGGCTACGAGATCCTGGACGACCAGGCGCTCGGCGGTTCTGGTAAAGACCAGGAGATGATCCAGGCCGGCGCAAGCTACACCTTCAACAACTTCAGCGTTGGTGCGCAGTATGAGACCGACGACAACCGCGGTGCTGTCACCAATGCTGACTACGAAGCATGGGGTCTGACCGCCAAGGCTACCTTCGGCAACAATGCTGTCAGCGCCATCTACACGACCTCGGAGTCGAAGAACCCTGCCGGTGTCACCACGTCTGACACCGACGGCTGGGGTCTGGCTGCTGAGCACAACTTCAGCAAGCGCACCAAGGTGTACGTTGCCTACGCAACTGAAGACGAAGATGTCGGTAACAGCGATCAGGACTCGTTCTCGATCGGTATGATCCACGACTTCTAATCAACGATTAGACTGACGTGATCAAAAACGGGGCCTTCGGGCCCCGTTTTCTTTTCTCGCAAGTCGAGCCGGTGGCGTTGCCAGCCCGGCTCCACCGCCAGCTGCGTCAGCCCGTCAGGGCTCGATCACCCTCGGGCCATTCGGCGTGCCGAGAATCAGCACATCCGCCGGGCGATGGGCGAAGATGCCGACCGTGACGACACCGGCCAGTTGATTGATCTGTGTCTCGAGCTTCATGGGTTCCATGATTTCGAGGCCATGGACATCGAGGATCAGGTTGCCGTTGTCGGTGACGAAGTTTTCTCGCCACACGGGATTGCCACCGAGCGCCACCAGCTCGCGTGCTACATAGCTGCGCGCCATCGGAATCACTTCCACCGGCAACGGGAAAGCACCCAGAACATCGACAAGTTTGCTCTCGTCTGCAATGCAGATGAACTTCTTGCTCGCCGAGGCGACAATTTTTTCCCGGGTCAGGGCGCCACCGCCACCCTTGATCAGGTGGAGTTGGCGGTTGGACTCGTCTGCACCGTCTACGTACACCTCAAGCCCTCCCGTCGCGTTCAGATCGAGCACTGGAATCCCGAGTTTCTTCATGCGTTGGGTCGACGCTTCCGAGCTCGAGACCGCGCCGTCGAAACGGTCCTTGACCGCGGCGAATGCGTCGATGAAGTGATTGACTGTGGACCCGGTGCCGACGCCGATGATGCCGCCACCCGGCAGGTAATCGATTGCGGCAATCGCTGCCTGCTTCTTCATTTCGTCTGCGTTCATTTCTGCCCTCTTTACGCGCCGGCTGCAGCCGGTCAGGTTTTGATCAGGCCGCAGACGTTATCACTGAACCGCAACGATCGGCCACAGCGGCGGCATAATGTGATCGACTGCCTTACACTAGCGCCGCAGGTCAGTCGTGCAGATCGACCTGTTGTCGAAATCAACGAGAGACTCCTCATGCCACGCACCTATATAGAGAAGATCCTGCGCGCCCGCGTATACGACGTCGCTGTCGAGACGCCGCTCGAAAGGGCATCCCGACTGTCGGCAAGAGTCGGTAATCAGGTCCTGCTCAAGCGCGAAGACACGCAGCAGGTGTTCTCGTTCAAGCTGCGCGGTGCCTACAACAAGATCTACCAGTTGCCCGAGGAGCAGCGTGCAGGCGGCGTGATCGCGGCCTCCGCCGGCAATCATGCGCAGGGGGTCGCCCTGGCCGGGCAGCGGCTGGGCGTGACGACGACGATAGTGATGCCGGTCACGACACCCGCGATCAAGGTCGAGACCGTGCGTCGACTCGGTGGCAAGGCAGTCCTTCAGGGCGATTCCTACGACGACGCTTTCGCCTATGCGACCAAGCTGGCGAGCGACAAGGGTCTGACATTCATTCATCCGTTCGACGATCCGGATGTGATCGCGGGACAGGGAACGATCGGCATGGAGTTGCTGCGTCAACACGCCGATCCGATTCACGCGGTGTTTGTTCCGGTTGGCGGCGGAGGTCTGATCGCCGGCGTCGCGGCGTACATCAAAGACATCCGACCCGAGATCAAGGTGATTGGTGTCGAGCCGGAAGACGCGCCGACGCTGGAGCGTGCGCTCGCCGCCGGACGGCGCGTGACCTTGCCGCGCGTCGGACTTTTTGCTGACGGTGTCGCGGTAAGGCAGATTGGTGAGGAGCCTTTCCGCATCGCACGCAAGACGGTCGACGAGGTGATCCTGGTCAGCACGGATGAGATCTGTGCCGCAATCAAGGATGTGTTCGACGATACCCGCAGTGTCGCGGAGCCGGCAGGTGCTCTGGCGATTGCGGGTATCAAGAAGTACGTCGCTCGCGAAGGGATAACGGATCAGACGCTGATCGGCATTCTGAGTGGGGCGAATGTCAACTTCGACAGGCTGCGTCATATCGCCGAGCGTGCGGAGGTCGGAGAGCAGCGGGAGGCGCTGTTGGCAGTGAAGATCCCGGAAAAGCCCGGTAGCTTCCTGGCGTTCTGTCGGGCGCTCGGCAAGCGCAGCATCACCGAGTTCAACTACCGCTACGCGGATCAGAGCGATGCCATGGTGTTTTGCGGCGTTGAGTTGCGCAATGGCTATGCCGAGCGAGCCGAGTTGGTCGAGCTGCTGGTTGGCAAAGGATTCGACGTGGTCGATCTCACTGACAATGAGACAGCGAAGCTACATATCCGCTATATGGTCGGGGGGCATGCTCCCAACGCGCTTGACGAAAAGCTCTTTCGCTTCGAGTTCCCCGAGCGGCCAGGCGCACTGTTGGACTTTCTCAAAGGCTTGTCTCGCGGCTGGAACATCAGCCTGTTTCATTACCGCAACCACGGTGCGGCGTACGGGCGCGTGCTTGTCGGTGTGCAGCTGGACCGCAAGGCCGTGCGCGAGTTTCGTACCTACATGCAAACGGCTGGATATGCATACAGTGAAGAGACTGATAACGCGGCTTACCGATTGTTCGCCAGGGGCGGGTGACTAGGGTCGGTAGAGGCTGCAGGGTTGCCGCAGGCATGAAAAAAGCCCAACCGGATCCGGTTGGGCTTTTTTGTGCTTACCGCTTGATCAGGCCTTCTTGCGTGGTCTGACTTTACGCGGACGCGCTACTACTTTTTTTTTGCAGCGGCCTTCTTCTTCGGTGCTGCCTTCTTCTTAGCAGCGGCCTTTTTCTTCGGTGCTGCCTTTTTCTTAGCAGCAGCCTTCTTCTTCGGTGCTGCCTTTTTCTTAGCAGCGGCCTTCTTCTTCGGTGCTGCCTTTTTCTTAGCAGCGGCCTTTTTCTTCGGTGCTGCTTTTTTCTTTGGAGCGGCCTTCTTGGCGGCTGCCTTTTTCTTCGGCGCTGCTTTCTTCTTAGCAGCGACTTTCTTCTTCGGAACCGCAGCCTTCTTGGCTACGGTCTTCTTAGCGGATGCCTTCTTCTTGACTGCCATAAACTCCCTCCGGTTGAACAGGTGCCATAGACCATGGCTTGAGTATAAACAACGAAAACAAAAATACTAGTTTGTCAACGGGTGTATCGACGTTTGCATTCAAGGCTTTAGCGTATTTTTAATATTTCTTTTCTGGTGTGACTCAACGTTGAGTCGATGTATAGCGGGTCGAATCGGATTTGGTGCGTTCGGACCAACGAACATATACCGTTGTCTTGCAGCGCTTTGAAACCTACGCTGCACCTCACAGTGCAGATGCTAAACGTGTGGAAGGGAGCGCTTAATCGCGTGCGACAACATGCAGCGATATCGGCCTGCGCCTACGGCTATAGCAACTGCGATCGGTCACGACGCAGTCGAGTTGTACATCCCAGGGTTGGCTTGGCAGGGCCTCCACGCGTTGCACTTCATGTGCGACCCCGAGAAGGTAGGGACGGCTTGCCAGGCGGTGCTGAAGCGCAAACGAAAATGTGCGGTCGTAATAACCGCCTCCCATGCCGAGTCGATGACAGGCGGGATCGAAGCCAAGCAATGGCACAACGACCAGGTCGAGCCGGCGTGCCGAAATCATTGCACCGGCACTTGGAACGGGTTCGGGTATCCCATAGCGGTTGAGTTGCAGGCGGTCACCGGGATGCCAGCGGCAGAACCACAGGTGCCCGTTGCGGAACGGGTGCAGCACTGGCAGGTAGCAGTGCTTGTGCAAGGCCGCTGCACGTGCCATCAGCGGCATGGGATCAATCTCGCCATTGACGCCGACGTATCCGGCCACACGCTTGGCGCGCAGAAATCGTGGGTGTTGCAGGAGTCCACGTATCACCAACGCTTCGGCATCGCTACGGGCTTTTGCCGAGAGCGATGAGCGGAGCTGTTTGAGGTGTTGGCGCAGGGCCTGAGGGTCTTGCATGCGATGGAGAGACATTCCCCGCCTGTGCCGGTACTTGCCGTTATCCTTGAACCGTGGGGTTCAAGTGGGACCGAAACGGCGCCTCAGGCTTTCCGCTACGAGGCGGACTTGCACACTGGCAACCGTGACCCGGTCCCGGGGTGCATAAGCATAGGCTCAAGGGAACATCGGGCCAGCTGTCGAGCACCGCAGGGAATGTCTGAGTAAAGGCTAAACCCAAATGCTTCAGAGTTCCAGCTGAGTGCTGTCGTTGAGCGCAATTTCAATACGCTCACGCAATGAGCGGATGCGCTTGTTGGCCGAGCTTGCAGCGGAATCCTGATCTGATTTTTCCTTCAGCAACTCGTGGGCAAGATTCAGGGCGACCATAACGGCGATGCGGTCGGTGCCGATTACCTTGCCGCTGCCGCGCACTTCCCGCATGCGCGCATCCAGAAATCGTGCTGCGCCAACCAGTTCCTGTTCGGCGCCGGGCTCACAGGAGATCCGATATTCCTTGCCGAGTATGCTGACCGCCACTGCTTCGCCCGAACCGCTCATGCCTCGTCCTCCAGCCGTTTGAGACGGACGATCATGTCCTCGACGCGGGTTCTGGCCTGGCTGTTCTTGTCCGCCAGGCGGTCGCGTTCGGTCATGAGCTCCTGTTCGCGCGCGCGCAGCGTCTTGTTTTCGTCTTTGAGGTGGGTACAGGCACGGATCAGTTCCTCGACACGCACTTCGAGTGCGCGCAGATCCTGTTCCTGGATGCCTTGTTTATCATTGTTGCTCATGAGTTCTCTGACTATAGATTCGGTCGCTGAGCCGGGTCAATGGCGCTGCGTGCTACGATCGCAAATTGACTTGGCCGCCCTGGATTCAAACAATGCACGCGCCCGACGACACAGCCCTCCCCGAGTATGCGGATGCCGCCGCAGCGATGCAGCGCAGTGGCCTTACGCAGAGTCCCGCAGAGGCTCACGGATTTGCCCTCGGTCTGTTGCTCGCCGGGGTGTCAGGGCCGTTGGCGGTCTGGCAGCGCGAATGGTATTCGGCGTTCGATCCGGCCGATGTATTGGCGGGTGAATGCCGTGCCTTGCTGGACCGGCTGTTCGCCAGCGTGCTGGCCGGTGATCGTGACGCAACGATGCCGTTTGCCTTGCTGTTGCCGTCGGACATCAAGGTGGACAGCCGCCGCCTGTCTGCGTTGCGCGACTGGTGCCAGGGGTTTCTGTTCGGTTTGGGACTTGGCGGCGAGGCGGTAACGGCGCGCCTGTCCGTGGAGGCGCGCGGTTTGTTGAACGACTTTGCGGAAATCACCCGTGTCGATACCAGCGATGCTGACAACAGCCCGGAGAATCAGTCGGCTTTGATTGAGATCGAGGAGTACGTGCGCATGGGTGTGATGCTTATCCGTGACGATTTGGGCGGCGCGCGCGAGTAGCGGGAGGTTTGTAGGTATGCAGCTTTCGGAATTCAAACGGCGCCGCCGTCAGTTGATGACCATGATGGGGGCGGGCAGTGTTGCCATTCTGCCGACCAGCGTGGAGGCGGTGCGCAATCGCGACGTCCACCACCCGTACCGACCTGACAGCGACTTCTATTACCTCACCGGTTTCGCAGAACCGGAGGCGGTGATGGTGCTCGTGCCCGGGCGCACGCACGGTGAGTACATCCTGTTCTGTCGCGAAAAGGACCCTGCCAAAGAGCTGTGGGACGGCAGCCGGGTCGGCCTCGATGGTGCTGTTGCGCAGTACGGTGCCGACGATGCGTTTCCGATCTCTGACCTGGATGACATCCTGCCCGGTCTGCTCGAAGAGCGCGAAAGGGTGTTTTTTGCAATGGGATCCGACCCGGCGCTGGACAAGCGCGTATCCGATTGGGTCAGCCAGGTCAGATCGCGCGCGCGCGCCGGCGTGCACGGCCCGATCGAGTTTCTTGCCCTCGATCACTACCTGCACGACATGCGCTTATACAAGAGCCGCGCCGAGGTGACCGTGATGCGCCGCGCTGCGCGCCTCGCCGCGCAGGCACATACCGAGTTGATGCGCCGTGTCGAACCCGGGATGTATGAATATCAGCTGGGCGCTATTTTCAGCCACCACTGCCAGATGGCCGGCGCGTCGCAGCTGGCGTATCCGTCGATTGTCGGTGGTGGCAACAATGCCTGTGTCCTGCACTACATCGAGAACAGCCAACCGCTGAACGACGGTGATCTGGTTCTGGTCGATGCCGGCTGCGAACTCGAATGCTATGCCTCCGACATCACACGCACCTATCCGGTCAACGGCCGCTTCAGTGAACCACAGCGTATCCTTTATGAACTGGTGCTCGAGGCGCAGGCCGCGGCGATCGACAAGGCGCGTGTCGGCAATCACTGGAATGACCCGCACGAGGCGGCAGTGCGCGTACTGACCAAAGGGCTGCTCAAGCTCGGCCTGCTACGCGGCACCCTGGCCAAGGCGTTGAAGGCGAAATCCTACAGCCGCTTCTACATGCACAGGACCGGCCATTGGCTGGGTATGGACGTGCACGATGTCGGCGATTACAAGGTCGATGGGCACTGGCGCCTGCTCGAAAAAGGCATGGTGCTCACCGTTGAGCCGGGGCTGTATATCCCCCAGGGCACAAAAGGCATCGCCAAGAAATGGCAGGGTATCGGTATTCGCATCGAGGATGATGTCCTGGTGACCGATGGCGAGCCCGATGTGCTGAGTCGTGACGTGCCCAAGTCGGTCGAATTGATCGAGTCGGTAATGGCGAAATGACTCGTGATCCTGCCTACGACCTGATCATCGTCGGTGGCGGTATGGTCGGTGCCAGCCTGGCGATTGCGCTGGCGGGGCGTGGTTTGCGCATGGCGCTTATCGAGGCCTATCCGCCCGGCGTCGATGGACAGCCAAGCTACGACGACCGTGCCATCGCGTTGGCCTATGGTTCGAGCCGTATCTTCGATGCCATGGGTGTATGGCCCGCAATGCGCGGGTCGGCCGAGCCGATCCACGACATCCATGTTTCGGATCGCGGGCATTTCGGCTTTACCCGTCTGGCCGCCGAGGACGAGGGCGTGCCGGCACTTGGCTACGTGATCACGGCACGCGAACTCGGCCGGGTATTGCTCGAACAACTGCCACAGGTGGGGTCACTCGATGTCATAGCGCCGGCGAGATTGCTCGGTTTCGTCGACGCCGGCGACCGGGTCAGCGTCGAAGTTGAACGCGATGGCCTGGTCAGTACGCTCGAGAGCAGGCTGCTGGTGGCTGCAGATGGGGGTAACTCGACGATCCGTGAACGGCTCGATGTACCGGTGCAGCGCTGGCAGTACGGGCAGTCTGCTGTGGTGACCAACATCACTCCGGCGCAGGCACACCGCAACGTGGCGTATGAACGCTTCACCGACAGCGGGCCGGTCGCGCTGCTGCCGATGAGTGAAGGTCGCTGCGCCGTGGTATGGACAGTGCTTGATGCACAGGTCGACGAAGTACTCGGCCTCGATGACGGACAGTTCCTCGCCGCTTTTCAACAGCGTTTCGGCTATCGGTTGGGGCGCTTTGAGAAAGTCGGCAAGCGCGCCGCGTACCCGCTCAGCCTGCTGCGCGCACGAGAGTCTGTGCGTGGGCGCGTGGTGGTGATCGGCAATGCGGCACATACGCTGCACCCGATCGCGGGGCAGGGATTCAATCTGGGCATCCGCGACGTGGCGGCATTGGCCGAGGTGATTGACGCCGCATCAGCCGCCGGCAGTGACATCGGTGCGCCGGCGGTGCTCGCGACCTACGAGGCTTGGCGCCAGGCCGAACAGCGCAACGTCGCGCTCGCCACCGATGGACTCGCCCGCCTGTTCACCAACCCGCTGAGTCTGGTGCGTATGGGGCGCAATCTCGGCCTGCTGGCGATGGAGTTGCTGCCGGCGGCCAAGCACCCGCTCGCGCGTGCCGCCATGGGCCTGATGGGGCGCCAGCCGCGGCTGGCCAGGGGGGTGCCATTTGAGTAAACAGGATTTCGATGTCGCCGTGGTGGGCGGCGGTATGGTCGGCGCCGCGTTGGCCAGGGCACTGGCCCTACAGGCATTCTCAGTCGTGTTGCTCGAGGCACGCGAGCCGGCGCTGGATTGGACAGCCGACAGTTACGATCTGCGCGTTTCGGCCATCACCCGGGCCTCGCAGCACCTGTTGCAGAACCTCGGGGTGTGGCAGGTCATGGTCGAAGATCGAGTCACCGCATACCAGCAGATGCACGTCTGGGACCGCGCAGGTTTCGGTGAGATCCATTTTGACGCCGCAGATGTTGCCGAGCCCGACCTGGGTCACATCATCGAGAACCGCGTGATCGTGCGTGCACTCTGGCGCTCGCTCGAGGCCGCTGGGGTGGCCGTGCGCACGGCATCGCAAATCACGGGTTTCGATGCCACCGAGGACGGTGTGCACCTTGCGCTCGCCGGTGGCGCGACGCTTCGGGTGGGCTTGCTGGTCGGCGCGGATGGGGCAAAGTCGCAGGTGCGCGAGATGGCAGGGATTGAATCGCGCAACGAGCCCTACGATCAGCATGCCGTGGTGGCGACGGTGCACGCCGAACTTGGTAACCGCTCGACGGCGTGGCAGCGCTTCATGCGCGACGGGCCGCTTGCGCTGCTGCCGATGCAGCGCGATCTTTTCTCGATCGTGTGGTCGACGACTCCGGATGGGGCGCAGCAGTTGTGTGACATGCCCGAGGACGCTTTCAACACACGGTTGACCGAGGCCAGCGAGGCGCGCCTGGGTGCATTGAGCGTGCTCGGTGCGCGCGCCGCCTTCCCGTTGCGCCTTCAACACGCCGAGCGCTATGCGGCGCCTGGCCTGGCCTTGGTGGGTGATGCGGCACACGTGATTCATCCGCTGGCCGGGCAGGGGGTCAATCTCGGTTTCCTCGATGCCGCTGCGCTGGTGGATGCGCTGGTCGAGGGCCGATCGAAGGGACGTCAGCCCGGCGCGATGCGCACGTTGCGTGTATACGAGCGTCGCCGCAAGGGCCACAACACCGCCACGCAACTGGCGATGGATGTGTTCAAACACCTCTTCAGCAACGACTCGTCCGCCTTGTCGCTGCTCCGCAACCTTGGTCTTGGTGCTGCCGCCAGACTGGGACCGCTGCGCCGTACCTTTGAAAAAGTCGCGCTCGGCGACGGGCTCGACCTGCCGACGCTCAGCCGGCGGCCGCGATCCGGCTGAGCGTGGCCGACCGCACCGCCCGGCCTGTCCACCTTTAGATCGGCCGCGTTCGGGCCGATGCGCCCGCTACAGCGTTCCTGAAAAAGCGTTGCCTGATACCGGCACCAGCTTGACTTTGCAAAAAGCATGAATACAATAGCAAATCATTCGCATTTGTAATTTTATTGAGGTATTCAGATGTTGCGACTTGCCCTGTCCGTGACCGTGGTTGCCACGATGCTTTCCCCACTGGTGGTGCATGCCGAGGAGGTCGTTGTGTATTCCGCGCGCAACGAACACCTGATCAAGCCACTGTTCGACCGCTACACGCAGGAAACAGGGGTGGCGATCCGCTATATCACCGACAAGGAGGGGCCCCTGCTTCAGCGTCTGGCGGCAGAGGGCAAACGTACCCCCGCCGATATGCTGATTACCGTTGATGCCGGCAACCTCTGGCATGCCGCGCAGAGCGGGGTGCTGGCCGAGATCCGATCCCCGGTGCTGGAGGCCAATGTCCCGGCAAACCTGCGTGATCCCCAGGGGCGCTGGTTCGGTCTGTCCGAGCGTGCACGCACCATCGTCTACAGCACCGAGCGCGTACAGCCGGGCGAGCTGAGCAGCTACGAGGACCTCGCGGATCCCAAGTGGAAGGGCAGGCTTTGTCTGCGCACCTCGAAAAAGGTCTACAACCAGTCCCTGGTGGCCAGCCTGATCGCACGCCATGGTGATGACGGGGCCGAGCAGATCGTACGCGGCTGGGTTGCCAACCTCGCGGCCGAGCCGTTCTCCAATGACACCAAGGCCATGGAAGCTGTTGCTGCCGGTCAGTGTGACGTGACGATCGTCAATACCTATTACTTCGGGCGTTTGGAAAAAGACCGCCCCGGTATTCCGTTGGCGTTGTTTTGGCCGAACCAGGACGGCAGCGGTGTGCATATCAATGTCTCCGGAGCCGGCGTGACGGCGCATGCGAAACATCCGGAAGCGGCCCAGAAGCTGCTGGAGTGGCTGTCGTCGGCGACGGCACAGGGCGATTTCGCCGGCCTGAACATGGAGTACCCGGTCAACAAGGCAGTCGCGCCGGATCCGATCGTGGCCGCCTGGGGCACCTTCAAGGCAGACGATCTGAACGTCAATGAGGCAGGTCGGTTGCAGGCGGATGCCATTCGCCTGATGGACCGCGCGGGATACCGCTAACCCCGTATGTCGGCCAACCCTGAGCATTCATGACCGGCCTGGCTGTCCGTCCTTCGATCGCGCAGGGTCAGGCGATGCGCTCCGATGACAGGCCCTGGCGATGGAGCGCCCGGCTGCTCGCGATCAGCGTGCTGGTCCCCCTTGCGGTGATCCTCGGGTCCTGGCTGTACTTCGATCCACAGGTCTGGTCGCATCTGGGTAGCACCGTGCTGCCCCGGCTGCTGCTCAATACCACCTCACTGATCGTTGGGGTGGGCGTCGGCACGCTGTTGCTGGGGGTGCCTCTCGCCTGGCTGACGGTGATGTGCGAGTTCCCCGGGCGACGCATCCTCGACTGGGCGCTGATGCTGCCGTTTGCGCTGCCTGCCTATGTGCTCGCGTTCGTGTTCGTCGGCGTGCTCGATTTTGCCGGTCCGGTCCAGTCGGGCGCGCGCGCGCTGTTCGGTCTGCCGCCGGCCTGGTCGTTCGAGGTACGCAATACCTTCGGTGTGATCGCGGTGATGACGCTGGTGCTCTATCCGTATGTCTACATGCTGGCGCGGGTGTCGTTTACCGGTCAGGGCCAAAGCACCTATGAAGCGGCACGTAGTCTCGGCCTTGGCCCCTGGGCTGCGTTCTTTCGGGTGTCGCTGCCGATGGCTCGGCCCGGGATCGTCGCCGGTCTGAGTCTTGCGCTGATGGAGGCGCTCGCTGATTTCGGCGCGGTATCGGTGTTCAACTTCGATACCTTCACCACGGCGATCTACAAGGCCTGGTTCGGCTTTTTCGACCTGCATAGCGCGGCGCAGCTCGCATCCATCCTGCTGACCATCGTACTGGTCGCGATGCTCGTCGAACGGCACTTTCGCGACCGTGCGCGCTTCACCGAATCCGGGCGCAACGGCGTGCAGCGACGGATCCGCCTCACAGGCCGCCTCGCCCTCGGTGCCAGCGCGTTTGGTTGGGGGGTGTTCGTACTGGCGTTCGCCGCCCCGGTCGTCAGGCTGGCGAGCTGGGCCTGGGGCGCCGCTGAGGACCTCGACGGCCGGTATCTCGACCTTTTCCTGCACACGCTGAGCCTCGGCGCCATGGCCGGCATCCTCACCGTTGCGGCGGCATTTGTGCTCGCCTATGCGCACCGTTACCACGGTGACTACTCGACGGCGCTGAGTGTGCGCGTCGGGATGCTCGGCTATGCGCTGCCCGGATCGGTGTTGGCAGTTGGGGTCATGCTGTCGCTGACCTGGTTCGACAACCGCATGGCGGATGGCATGGAGTGGCTGACGGGGCGTGACATCGGCCTGGTCCTTTCGGGCACCGTGATCGCGCTGCTGATGGCCTACTTCGCACGCTTTCTCGCGGTCGCTTACGGTCCGGTGGAGAGCAGCCTTGAGCGCATCCGTCCCAGTATGCGCGACGCCGCACGCAGCCTCGGTGCCGGTCAGTGGGAGACCGTGTGGCGCGTCTACCTGCCGATGCTGCGCCCGGGGCTTCTGACTGCCGGCCTGCTGGTGCTGGTCGACGTGATGAAAGAGATGCCAGCGACCCTGTTGCTGCGCCCGTTCGGCTGGGACACGCTGGCGGTGCGGATCTTCGAACTCACTTCGGAAGGCGAGTGGGAACGCGCGGCCCTGCCGGCCGTGGGCCTGCTGCTCGTCGGGCTGGTGCCGGTGGTGCTGCTGGTGCGTAAGTCGGGGCGTTAGCGGCTGGGCACTTTAGGCAGATTGGGGTATGCGCCGATATCGGTTTCGTCCCGGCTGTCCAGGTAGACGTTGTCCGGATCGTCGTCGCTTTCCCCTACATTGATAAACACATTGGCGCTGATCCTCTTTTCCGGAATGCTATCGGCAAAACGGAACAGCCTGTTGTCACCGTCTCTTTCGAGAATCACGATATTGCCGCGCATTTCGATGCGTTGCTGTGCGTGCAGCTTTCCCTCCAGCCCGAAACCAATCGCAGCTTCTTCGGCCGATGCTGGTCCATGCTGCAGGACGGAGTCTTCGATCATTAGTAGGCCGCCATGAGGAATATCCAGCAAACGGCTGTGGTTGCTCCCAATCGATGCGATCGTGCTGCGTATCACGCGGGTCAATGGAGCGCGTGACTTAATTTCGGTCCCCCAACTTGTGGCGGCTAGAACATCGCTGTCTTCTATGACCAGCTCGCCTTCGATGCCCATGTAAATTCCATGAGCGCGCCCGAGTTTACCGAGTTTTTCGAAGCGACTGTCGACGATGTGGACGCGTCCTGGCCGCGACCCGGTCAACAACCCCTGCTCAGCGCTGTGGAAGTAGACATGATGCAGCGTGAGGTCGTAGCCCTCGTGCCTTACGCAGGCTCCGTTTTGGTCGGCTACGGCAATTTCCCTGCATTCGATGTTACTAATGCGGATGTCGTTGCCGCGAGTGATGATTGCTGCCTTGCCCTGAGCTTGGGTGCGCTCAATCACCACGTGGCCGAAACCGGAAACAAGCACGTTGTTTGCCGCAATGACCAATGGTTCGTGGTAGACGCCCGCGCCAATCATCAAGTGGTCTCCGGGTTGCAACGCTTGAGCGGCCTCGCTGAGTGTCGTGAACTTGCGGTTGCCAATGCGGATTTCTTCGGCTCGTACATCCAGGGCATCCAGCGGAGACCATGCCGGTCTAACAACCGCCAACTCCCGGTCTACACGCGCCGAGTAATCGACGACGAGCCAGTCGGTTAGCACGGAACTGCGTTGCTCTGCCCACAGTGCCACGCGGGCCTCCAGTTGACGGAACATGGATGGCATCAGTAGTCGCAGCAATACCAGCAGGACCAAACCATACAGCGCCAGCCGGCCAACCAAAACGATGCGCTCCTTCGTCAACCATGTTGGCGGACTGGGTAGTGGCTGCGGATTCCGCGGGCGGCTGATCAGCCCGGCGCCCGTCATTAGAAAAAACAACATGCTGATGCGTGGGTCGTCAAAAAGACTGTCAAATAACCCCACCATAACTGCCCCGGTCAGTGCAGCCAGGGACGTCAGCGCGAAGAAGTCGCCCGAGCGGGTGACGCTTGCCAATCGGCGGCCGACATAAAGGCCGAGCGCAAGCATCAAAATGAGCCCAGCAATACCGCCCTCGTAGTACCAGTACACGAAGACGTTCTTGAGATGCCATCGCAGATGATCGCCATAGGTTAAAAACCAATGATCCCAATCCGCAGAGAATTCTGAATTGCGCAGCAGATTCGTGCCATCTGGTGCGAGCAGTTGGACACTGCCGATGTCGAGACCAGTCTTAATGCCTCGATTCATCAGCGAAACGTCCAAAGGCCTGCTGAATGGGCCGAACTTGGGTTGGCCCAAGTCGCTTAGGTTTGCCGTGGTAGTCAGCTCAAGCCAGTCCCCATTCGACGCAGGGACCTTGACCTTTGTCCATTGGCATTCCGCTCGAAACTTGAGGATGTGTCGTTCACAGAACTCAATCAATAATGCTTCTGGCTTGCCTTCGGGTGTTCTGAGCAGGACCCTGAGCAAGTACTTGTCTGCGGGTGTTCGCTCGAACCGTTGCTGTAGGAAAAGATTGCCTGAATCGTCACTTTTGCTGAATCGGACGAATTTCTTGCCGCTCTCGCTGTAAAGCTGGGCAAGCGCAAGATGCTGGTTGTTTGCTTCGTGGTGCCAGTAGTAGTCGCGCGGGAAGGAACCTTTTCCCCGGCCGAGATAAGTCGCCAAAGGGTAGGAAGCTGCAGCGGCGGTTGCGTCATTCCAGTGCTCGAAGCGCGTGGCCAGGTCTTGCTGGGTCGTCAGAAATCTTTTCTGAATCTGAGGCCCCAAAAGGACCGCTGCGGCTGCAAGAAGTGTGACGGACAATATACCTAGTACCGCGATCACCATTCTGCGCCTGCCGCCAGTCGTGCGGTAGGGTTGGTGTCGTTCGAAGTTGACGAAGATTCCCCATGAAACTACCGCAAAAATCGCGAGCAAAGCAGGGTAATTTGCACGCGAGTAGGTCACATAAAACGCATAAAGCGCAGCGCATGCCAGCACCAATGCCGCGATGCGGAATTCGAAGCGGCGCCACATCAGAATCAGCGATAAAATGAATGGTGCGCTCATCGCAAGGAAAGCATCGATCGCAGCACCGCCCGTGTGCATCGAAAAGAACCAACCAGAGATGCGATAGGGATGACTGAAATTGAACAATCCCGTGAATAGCCCTCGTTCCCACACGATTGATAGGAACGCTGTGATCAATCCCGCCGCCATACCTATCGCCAGCCAGCGCTGCAGGTCGTCACCACGAGCGCGGGCAGTGCCCAGCATGGGCCATAACAAAAGCGCCCAGAAAATGCCTTTGAATTCGCGGAGCGCATTGGTCGACGCGAAATAGTCCATCCACGCCCCAGGTGCCGGCGTATCCAGGGGAAACAGGCCGTTGGCGGTAATCGCTGACTGACTAAGTAGCAGCACAACTGCGACGGCTGCGGTGCCGCGGTCTATCTGCCGAGTCCAGGTGCCGCCGTGCCACATCCCTGACGCAATAGTGGTCAGTACCAGCAGGTCATACTCGTTGAAGAAGTAACGGCCTGACCAGAACGCCAGTTCCAGCACGGGCAAGGTCATTGGTAGCGCTACCAGCCAAAGTGCCGGCCAACGCATTAGCAGCAAAAAGTAAAGCGCCAACCCGGATGCGAGCGCTGTCTGGCCAACCGGGTACTCCCAGGCAAGCCAGATGCACAGCCCGAGCAGGGCAACGGCCAGCGGCCGCATCAGGAGCAATTCGAGATATCTAGCTTTATTGGAGTTTTCAGCGAGTTCCATGGCGCGACTTGGCACTGGGCAGGCGACGGATTAGTATAACGTCTCGATCCGACAACCCACGGGAGAGCCCGGCATCGCCGGCGCCGAAGGCGCAATTCCGCCCGGAATCGCTCAGGCAAAAAGGACCGCGGGGGAGAGGGCTTTGCCCTCGGGTTGACTCTGGAGAGTGGTACGCGTGACGTACCCACCGATGGGGCAGGGGGCGCCTGGCGCTTTCAAACTCTCAGGTTTAGGGACAGAGGGGCGGTATGGTTTTCGTTGCCAGCGGATGCCATACCGCCCTTTTGTTTTGCCGCAACTGCCGGGGTACGCGATGGATAAGAAGACCGTATTGAACGAAACCCATCGTGAGATGGGCGCGCGGATGGTGCCATTTGGCGGTTGGGACATGCCTGTGCACTATGGCTCGCAGCTCGACGAACACCACGCCGTGCGGCGCGATGCGGGTATGTTCGACGTCTGCCACATGACCGTGGTCGACCTGCGCGGTGCGGCTGTGCGGCCTTTCCTGCGTCGCCTGCTGGCCAATGACGTTGACAAACTCAAAGTGGCCGGGAAGGCGCTTTATTCCTGCATGTTGCAAGCCGATGGCGGGATTATCGATGATCTTATCGTCTATTTTCTGACCGATGACTGGTTCCGCATGGTCGTAAATGCGGCGACCACCGAAAAGGACCTGGCATGGATCAAGGAGCAGGCGAAGGGATTTGAGGTCACGGTGGAGCCGCGTTTCGATCTCGGCATGATCGCGGTCCAGGGGCCACAGGCGCGGTCGAGGGCGGAGGCGCTGCTGCCGCAAGCGCTACGCGCGCCGGCGATGGCGTTGAAGCCTTTCTCGGCCGCCTATGCCGGAGAGTGGTTTGTCGGCCGCACCGGCTACACCGGTGAGGACGGTTTCGAACTGATGCTGCCGGAAGACGATGCCCCCGGGCTATGGCGGGCATTGGCAGAGGCCGGCGTAAGGCCGTGTGGGCTGGGCGCGCGCGACACGCTGCGCCTGGAGGCCGGGATGAACCTTTACGGCAGTGACATGGATGAGTCGCAGTCGCCGTTGACCTCCGGGTTGACCTGGACAGTGGCGTTTGAGCCGGATGAACGCGATTTCATCGGGCGCTCTGCACTTGAAAATCAACGGTCTGCGGGTAGTCTTGCCAGATTCACCGGGCTGCTGCTGGAGGGCAAGGGTATCCTGCGCGGCCACCAGAGACTTTTCGATGGCGAGCGCGAGGTCGGCGAGACGACGTCTGGCGGCTTTTCCCCCACGCTCGAGCGATCGATCGCGATGGCGCGGGTCGCGGCCGATGCGGGCGAGCAGCTGACCGTTGATATCCGCGGCAAGCGCCTGCCGGTGCGCAGGGTGAAGATGCCCTTTGTGCGCAATGGCAAGCCGTGCATCGAGACCTGAGGCGCCACCCGCCCGGTCGACCCGGTTTTCGAATCTGCCGACCCTGCTCGTCGGCCACCTGACAGCCCAAGAGGAAACAACATGAGCAACGATGTCCCAACCGATCTCAGATATACCAAGTCACATGAGTGGGTGCGCGTGGACGACGAGGGCATTGCCACGATCGGCATCACCGATCATGCACAGGAATTGCTGGGCGACCTGGTCTTCGTCGAGTTGCCGGAGGTCGGAAGCGAACTTGGCGCGGGCGCCGAGTGTGCCGTCGTCGAGTCGGTGAAGGCCGCTTCGGACGTCTTCAGCCCGCTGACCGGCGAGGTGATCGAGGTCAACGAGGTGCTGGCCGATGCGCCCGAGACGATCAACCAGGATGCGTACGAGGACGGTTGGATCTTCCGCATCCGCATGGCCGACCCGGACGAGCTGGATGCACTGATGGACGCCGACAGCTACGCCGAGCATTCGGAATCTGACGAAGACTGAACTGCGCGGCAGCCGCCTGACCGGGCGGCGCCTGCGTTTTGACTGATACTGACAGGGCACCTCATGCCGTTTATCCCCCATACCGAAGAAGACGTCCGCCGCATGCTCGAAGTCATCGGCGTGCAACAGATCGACGACCTGTTCGACGAAATCCCGCCCACCCTGCGTGCCAAGGCCATGCAGGTGGTGCCCGAGGGCATGTCGGAGATGGAGGTGACGGCGCTCATGCAGGCGCGGGCGCGTGACGATGGGCAGCCGGCATGTTTCATCGGCGCCGGGGCCTACGACCACCATATCCCTGCGGCGGTCTGGCAGATCGCGACCCGCGGTGAGTTCTACAGCGCGTACACGCCCTACCAGGCGGAAGCCAGTCAGGGCACGCTGCAGCTGTTGTACGAATACCAGTCGATGATGACCGCGTTGATGGCGATGGACGTGTCCAATGCCTCGTTGTACGACGGTGCCTCCGGGCTGGCCGAGGCGGTACTGATGGCGGTCAGGGTCAACCGAAAATCGAAATCGCGCCGTATCCTGGTGCCGCGCACGCTCAATCCCGCGTACCGCAAGACGGTGCACAGCATCGTGCGCAACCAGTCGATCGAGCTGGTCGAGGTACCCTTTGACACAATCGCTGGTCAGATTGACATGGCGGCATTGCAGGCACACGCCGGAGAGGATTTTGCCGCGCTGGTGATCCCGCAGCCCAATTTCTTCGGGGTGCTCGAAGACGTCGACGTGCTGACAGATTTTGCCCACGCCAATGGCATGCTCGCCATCGCGGTGGTCAATCCGCTGGCGATGGCGGTGATCAAGCCGCCGGGTGAGTGGGGGGAGGCGGGCGCCGACATCGCCTGTGGCGAGGGGCAGCCGCTCGGCGCGCCGCTGTCGTCGGGCGGTCCGTATTTTGGCTTCATGTGCTGCAAACAGGAGATGGTGCGCCAGATGCCGGGACGGATCATCGGCAGGACCGTCGACCTCGAGGGTAAGCCGGGGTATGCACTGACGCTTCAGGCCCGTGAGCAGCACATCCGGCGTTCCAAGGCGACGTCCAACATCTGTACCAACCAGGGGCTGCTGGTCACGGCGGCCACCATTCACATGGCCTTGCTGGGCGGCGAGGGCTTGTCACGGGTAGCCGCCGCCTGTCATGCCAACACCGCGCAGCTGATCGCGCAGCTGACGGCGATCGATGGCGTCGAGCGCGTGTTCGACGGACCGGTGTTTCACGAGGGTGTGCTGCGGCTGACGGCGCCGGTCGCCGATGTGCTCCGGTCACTGGCGGCGCACAACGTACTCGGCGGATTCGATCTGGCCGACGACTATCCCGAACTGGGCGATGCGCTGCTGGTGTGTGCGACAGAGATGCGCACAGCCGGAGAGATCGCCGAATACGCGACAAAGCTCGCGCGCGTCATGGCGGCCCGTACCCAGGCGAAGTGCCCGGTGGAGCCCAAGTTCAATTGAGCCGGCAAGATGCCGGTCACCGCAAACCGCGGCTAACAGACCAAGACTCAACAGGAGAATTCACATGGCACAGGTAACCCTGCACGGATCCCCGGCAAACACCAACGGCGAACTGCCGGCGGTCGGCAGCCAGGCGCCGGATTTCAGACTCGTCGACGGTGCGTTGAACGACCTGACACTGGCAGATTTCGCCGGCAAGAAAAAGCTGATCAGCATTGTCCCGAGCCTGGATACGCCGACCTGCGCGACCTCGACGAAGGTGTTCAACCAGAAGCTCGGCGGCCGTTCTGACGTCGTGGTGCTGGTGGTCTCGGCCGACCTGCCGTTTGCACAGGGGCGGTTTTGCCAGGCGGAAGGCACGGCCGACGTCAAGACCCTGTCGATGATGCGCTCGCGCAACTTCGCCAAGGACTACGGGATGCTGATCGAAGACGGCCCGCTCGCAGGCATCACCGCCCGTGCAGCGCTGGTGCTGGACGAAAACAACACAGTGCTGCATGCAGAGCTGGTGGGCGAGATTGGGGACGAGCCGAACTACGACGCCGCGATTGCGGCACTCGGTTGAGCGGCCTGCCATTACTTGAACCTATGCCCCCGCGCGGGTTGGCGCGGTTGGGCTGCAGGGTCGCCTCCCGTCCCACGATGCCCGACCCGCAACTGATACCGAGCCAATGACATGTTGATTCACGAGCTATCCCGCCCCGGACGTCGCGCTTTCGCCCAGGCGCCGAAGGACAAACCAGCGCTGGAGGGTATTCCCGCGGCGTTGCTGCGCCGCGAGACGGCGGCATTGCCCGAGGTCTCGGAGATGCAGGCGGTGCGCCATTACACGCGGCTGTCGCAGAAGAATTTCTCGATCGACACCCAGTTCTACCCGCTGGGCTCGTGCACGATGAAATACAATCCGCGCGCGTGCAATTCCCTGGCAATGCTGCCGGGTCTGCTGGCGCGGCATCCGCATGCCCCGGCGTCACACAGCCAGGGCTTCCTGGCGTGCATGTACGACCTGCAGGAGATGCTCAAGGACGTCACCGGCATGAAGTCGGTATCGCTGGTTCCCGCCGCCGGGGCGCAGGGCGAGTTTGCTGGCGTGGCGATGATCCGCGCTTATCACGATTCACGTGGTGACACGCAGCGCTGCGAGATCATCGTGCCCGACGCGGCACACGGCACCAACCCGGCGACCGCCGTCATGTGCGGCTATAAGGTGCGCGAGATCCCAACGCTGGATGACGGCGACGTCGATGTCGAGGCGCTGAAGAAGGCCCTCGGTCCGCAGACCGCCGGCATCATGCTGACCAACCCGTCGACCGTTGGTGTGTTCGAGCGCCGCATCACCGAGATCGCGCGCCTCGTCCACGAGGCCGGTGGGCTGCTGTACTACGATGGCGCCAACCTGAATGCGATCCTCGGCAAGGTGCGGCCGGGTGACATGGGGTTCGACGTGATCCACATGAACCTGCACAAGACCTTCTCGACGCCGCACGGCGGGGGTGGTCCGGGCGCCGGCCCGGTGGGCGTGAGCCAGCGCCTGATCCCGTTCCTGCCAGTGCCGATGGTAGGCTTCGACGGGCACGACTATTTCTGGCTGACTGAAAAGGATTGTCCGCAGACGATCGGCAAGCTGTCTGCCTTCGCCGGCAACGCCGGGGTACTGCTGCGGGCTTACGTTTATGCGCTCTTGCTGGGGCGCGAGGGGATGGTGCGCGTCGCCGAATACGCGACGCTCAACGCCAACTACCTGGCAAAACGTCTGGCCGACGCCGGATTCGAACTGGCCTATCCGAAGCGCCGTGCGACCCACGAGTTCATCATCACGTTGAAGCGCCAGGCGAAAGACCTCGGCATCACGGCGATGGACTTTGCCAAGCGCCTGCTCGATCACGGGTATCACGCGCCAACCACCTATTTCCCCTTGCTGGTACCGGAATGCTTTCTGATCGAGCCTACCGAGACCGAGGCCATGGATGCACTGGACGGATTCGTCGAGGCAATGACGAAGATCCAGTCGGAGGCGGAAAACACGCCGGAGGTGGTCAAGACAGCACCGCACAGTCTGCCGGTCAGACGACTCGACGACGTGCGCGCGGCGCGCGAGCTCGACCTGCGATGGAATCAGACGTCGTAGCCGGGCTTACCCGGGATCGCAGTAATCGAATGGCATAATCCCCGGCCTTTTACACCACCGGCTGCCGCGAGATATGTCTGAATTCAATGCAACGGGCGGGTTGACCCGGATCATCCGGGCGTTCGGCTATTCCTTCCAGGGTTTTTACGCCTGTTATCGCTACGAGGCGGCATTCCGCCAGGAGACACTGGTCGCGGCCGTGCTGGTGCCGCTGGGTCTGTGGCTCGGTGGCAACGGTGTCGAGCGGTCCCTGCTGGTGGGCAGTTGGCTGCTGGTGATGATCGTCGAGCTGCTCAACTCCGCAATCGAGGCGACCGTCGATCGCTTCGGGCCCGGGCAACACGAGTTGTCGGGCCGCGCCAAGGACATCGGTTCTGCGGCGGTGTTCCTGGCCATCAGCCTGGCGACCGCCGTTTGGGGCCTGATCCTGGTCCCGCGGTTGTAACCGGCGCCGCTTTCGGCCAGGCACAAAAAACCCCGCGAAGATCGCGGGGTTTTTCGGCGTGGTCAGTCCGGACTCAGTTGTACAGATACTTCGGATTGCCTACGCCACGCTGGCCGAGTGCCTGATCCTTGCCCAGCATGCCCTGGCCTTCGGCCTGCTTGGCGAGGTCGACAGCGGTACCGAAGTTGCCTTCGGCGACTGCCTTTTCGGCCGCTTCGATCAGCTTGCCGGTATCGCGCCATTCGCCGCCCACCGAGCTTGCCGCCTGTTGCGCGGCCTTGGCCGCGGCGATGGCCGCGTCTGCGTCCGACTTGTCAGTGGCAATCGCGGTGCCACCTACCGTCAGGCCACCGATCAGTACCGCCAGTGCGAGTTTGTTCGTCAGCATGGGATTCCTCCGAGTTTCGATTTATTGAGATTTCGTTTGGTCGCGTCTGCGCGCGCTCTTGCCGCGGTGTCCAGCACCTTGGGCAGATGAACCGCGCATACGGTAACATCCCACTGCGCTTTGCGCATTACCCGCGTCGACGGCCCCGACGGACCGGCCTCCAGGTCGGCATGTAGCCCCGAGCGGCGATGCAAACATAAAGTATTACAAGGGCTTGTCCAATGTCAGCACTGATCTGTGGTTCCATGGCTTTCGACACCATCATGGTGTTCCAGGACCAGTTCAAGAACCACATTCTTCCCGATCAGGTGCATATCCTGAACGTGTCGTTCCTGGTGCCGGAGATGCGGCGCAATTTCGGTGGATGCGCCGGCAACATCGCGTTCAATCTGCAGTTGCTCGGCGGTGACGGCCTCCCGATGGGGACGGTTGGCAGCGATTTCGCCCCTTATGCGCAGTGGCTGGACAGTCACGCTATCCGCCGTGATGCGCTGCTCGAGATCGAGGGCAGCTATACGGCGCAGGCCTATATCACGACCGATCAGGACGACAACCAGATCACTGCGTTTCACCCTGGGGCGATGAACTTCGCCCACGAAAACCGGGTCGACGAGTTCAGCGGAGTCACGCTCGGGATGGTTTCGCCCGATGGCCGACTCGGGATGGTCGAGCATGCCGAACAGTTTGCCGCCGCCGGTATCCCGTTCATTTTCGATCCCGGTCAGGGCATGCCGATGTTCGACGGCAGGGACCTGGACCGCTTCGTGAAACAGGCCACCTGGCTGGCATTCAACGACTATGAGGCGAAGCTGATGCAGGAACGTACCGGCCGTTCACCGGAGCAGTTGGCGCACCAGGTCGAGGCGGTGATCGTGACCCGTGGTGGCCAGGGCTCCACCATCTATGCTGACGGTAAGGTGATCGAGATCCCACTGGCACCGGCTCAGCACCTGGTCGATCCGACCGGTTGTGGAGACGCCTACCGCGGTGGCCTGCTGTATGGCCTGCAGAACGGCATGGACTGGGAAGTGACGGGGCGCATCGCGGCGTTGATGGGCGCGATCAAGATCGAGCACGCCGGCACCCAGAATCATGCTTTGAGCCGGTCTGACTTCGATGCCCGGTTCAAAGAAACCTTTGGTTTTGCCCTTTAGCGGCCCGCGACACCAGACAACAGCTACACGCGCAGGAGACTTCGCTTGGCAGACGCAGACAAGGCATCCGGATTGGACGGGCTTCTCAGCTACGAGGCCGCCGTCGAACAACTGGTCGGGGCGGCCAAAACGCTGCGCGATCCACGTACCCTGGGGCTGCGCGATGCGCTCGGCGCCGTGCTGGCCGAACCGGTGATCAGCACGATTGACGTCCCGGGCTGGGATTACAGCGCGATGGACGGCTACGCGGTGCGCAGCGCCGACTGCGCCGCAGCGGGCGCGCAGTTGCCGGTGTCCCAACGGGTACCGGCCGGCGTGTCTCCGCAACCGCTGACCGCTGGCAGCGCTGCACGCATCTTTACCGGTGCGCCGATTCCCGCGGGCGCCGATGCGGTGGTCATGCAGGAGGAGTGCACGGCGCTCGACGGTGGCGCCGTACAGATCAATGCAGTCGTACCGCCCGGTGCCAACATCCGCCGGCGTGGCGAGGACATCACGGCCGGTGGCGAGGTGGTGTCGGCAGGTACCCGGCTGCAGCCGCAGCACCTCGGGCTTGCGGCGGCGGTCGGGGTTGCACGGCTGCGCGTCTGCCGCAGGCCGCGCGTCGCCCTGTTTGCCAGCGGCGACGAACTGGTGATGCCGGGCAGTCCGCTGTCGCCGGGCAAGATCTACAATTCGAACCTGTTTACCGCCACGGCGTTACTGCAGGCCCTCGGTTGCGAGGTGATCGAGCTCGGGACCGTCGAGGACACGCTGGAGGCGACCGTGCAGGCGCTGCGCCAGGGTGCGGCCGAGGCCGACCTCGTGCTCGCGTCCGGCGGTGTCTCGGTCGGGGAAGAGGACCACGTCAAACCGGCTGTCGAGGCGCTCGGTTCGCTGGACATGTGGAATATCGCCATTCGCCCCGGCAAGCCGGTCGCGTTTGGCCGCGTCGATGGCACGCCGTTCATCGGCTCGCCCGGTAACCCGGTGTCGCTGTTCGTGACCTTCCTGTTGTTCGTGCGCCCCTTTATCCTGCGCATGCAGGGGCGAAGCGATTGGCGCCTGCAGCCGCTGCTCGGCAAGGCCGATTTCGCCTGGCCGCGACCGGACAAGCGACGCGAGTTTCATCGCGCGCGGTTATCCTTCGACGACAAGGGTATTGCGCGTATCGGCGTACACCCGAGCCGTTCGTCTGGGGTGCTGAGTTCGGTGACCTGGGCCAACGGCCTGGCGATCATCCCGGAGCGGCAGGTGATCCAGCCCGGTGATGACGTTGCCTTTCTGCCATTCTGCGAGCTGCTGACATGATCCGTGTTTTGTATTTTGCCAGTCTGCGCGAACGCCTCTCGTGCAGTGACGAGACCCTGGAGGCCGTGCCAGCCACGGTCACAGATCTGCGCGCCCAGCTGGCCGGCCGCGGCGGCATTTGGCACGAGGTATTCGCCGACGGTCAGCGTGTTCTGGCAGCGGTGAATCAGGAGATGGCGGGCGCCGGACAGGCGTTGCAGGATGGTGACGAGGTGGGGTTCTTTCCCCCGGTCACTGGTGGTTGAAACGGTACGGGACGACACCATGAACGTGGAAATCCGGGTACAGGATACGCCGTTGGATGCCGTGGCGGAGATTGCGCCGGTGTATGCCGGCCAGGCATCGATCGGTGGCGTGGTCAGCTTCATCGGCCTGATGCGAGACATGAACCAGGGCGACGCGGTCAGTACGATGAAGCTGGAACACTATCCGGGCATGACCGAAAAGGCCCTGGCGGCGATCGTTGATGAGGCGGCCAGCCGCTGGGATCTCGCTGGCGTGCGGCTCGTGCATCGGGTCGGCGAGATCCGCCCGCAGGACCCGATCGTCCTGGTGTGTGTCGCCAGTGCGCATCGCGGTGAGGCCTTCCGTGCCTGCGAGTTCATCATCGACTATCTGAAGACGCGGGCACCATTCTGGAAGCGTGAGCAGACGGCTGAGGGCAAGACGCGCTGGGTCGACTCACGTGGCAGCGACGAGGCAGCCGCAGCGGCATGGGAAGATTCGAAATGACCCGGCCCGACGTATCCCCCGAACTTTTGCGCTAGGAGCCTGCCGGAAGCAGTAAACCCATGGCATGGATCACCCGCAAGCGGGTCTGTCGCACCTGTGGCGGCACAGACCTGACCCGCTATCACCGGCAGTTCTGGATGCGCCTGTTCAAGGGCAGCCAGTTGTTGCGTTGCCGACACTGCCGGTCAACCATTCTTTTGTTGCGTGACCAGACCGGCCGCGAGCAGCTCCCCAACGACGGGGACTGAGACGCCCGCCTGTACGGGATCCGGCCAGCGCACCGCGGCCGCCAGTCGCTCACCCAGTCCATCAACACTTTCACCGGCCTCGCCGACCACCGCGATACTGCCCCAATGTGTCGGCACAATCTGACCATTGAAGCGCGCGGAGGCGACCGGCATCGTCGTATCTGCCATTTCTCCAGGCATGAAGAACACGGTGACCGGCCCCATCCTGCCGGGCATCACCAGGTGTACGCCATTGCGCTGGCGCATCAGACATTCGGCGGCAAAATGCACCGGTCCGATATCTGCGGCCAGCTGGGCGCCGAACCTTTCGAACACCCCGTTGACCCGCGCGGTCGGTATCGGGTGCGCCGCGCGCAGGTGGCTCGCCTCGTCCTCGATGTGGTTGATTACCGACTGTGCCAGGGCCACGTTGGTGCGCTCGATCGAGGTGCTGAACAGCGACGCCATGCTGACGCCCACCGCCAGCAGGACCCCGGCCGCTGCGCTGTACCACCATTGACGGCGACGTTCGGCACGCTGCTGGAAGCGGGCCGCCAGGCTCACACGCTCCGCGAGCCCCGGTGGCGGCACGACGTTTTGCAGCAGGCTGCGCATCCTGATCTCCCTGGCGCGCAGATCCCGCGCAAACGGTGCACAGGTCGCGCAGGTGGCCTCGTGCGCCAGGAGCTCTTCATCCCCGGACAGGGGGTCGGTCAGCAGCCGCCGACGAAAATCCAGGCAATTCATAACGATGCCTCCTGCTGAAGATCATCGGTCAGCAGATCGCGCAGTGTTTTGCGGGCGCGAAACAGACGGGTGAGAACGGTGTTCGTATTGAGCTTGAGGATGTCGCCGATTTCGCGGCAGCTGAAACCGCCGACCACCTGCAACAGCAACGGATCGCGGTAGTCCGCCTGCAGCGTGGCCAGCGCGCGCCGCAGCACGAAGGCCTCGGCACTGGTGTCATAGCCGCGGTCTGGTACATCCGGCAGCACGGTAGGGTCGCAGGCCTCAGGCCGCTGCCGCTCGTAAAGTCGCGCATGCTCGTTGCGCAGGATCGTGTACAGCCAGGCCTTGGCCGCCTTGCTGTCGCGCAGGTCAGTGCGCGAGCGCCAACCGCGCAGAAAGGTCTCCTGCACCAAGTCTTCGGCGGTGTGCGGGTTGTGACAAAGGCCCATCGCGTACCGGAACAGTTCCGGCGCAAGCGCGTGGACCAGGGTGTCGAATTCGGAGCGTATCTTAGCCATCACCAACTAGACCGGATTCCAGCGTCCTTTATTGCGCGGCAGAGCCAGTGGTCGAGCATAAACAAAAAAGGGTCCGCCGGTGCGGACCCCCAGGCGCCACGAGGACGGTGGTATCAGGGTTTGATGTATGCGAACCCCTGACCTTGCAGGATAGCCAGTTCGGCCACGCCGCGAGGCACGATGTCGGCGGCGCCCACCATATAGAGGTCTTCATCCCTGTTGACCTTGCGGTTGGTGAGCGTGTTGTTGCAGACCTTGAAGGCGACACCCTGACCCTTGAGTGCGTCGATCGCTGCCTGCATCTGCGGATCGGCGTTGGCGTTCTTGAAACCCTTCACCCGCCCGAGGGCGTCGGGTAGCAGGACCAGCGACACCCCGTTGCCATGCATCACCACGCGCAGGTCGAGATTGTCCTTGCCGACCGCATTGATGAGATTCTGGATGTTGCGCAGTGCGCCGGTCTGTTGCTTTGGGTCGTCCTCGTTGATGTGATATACGACTTTTTGTTTTGCACCCTCGGTCGCGGCGGTCGCAATACCGGACCAGGTCATCAGGCCAACCAAGCCTGCCAATACGATGCTCATCAGCTTGTTCATTTCTCTCTCCACTGCGCTGCTCTGCGGCAGTTCGTTGCGTGGGACTTGTGGCTAGACGCGGATATACGACCAGCCTTCTCGTTGTCGTTTGACGACATGGCTGACACCGGAGTCGATAACCTCGGCGTCAGGGATCAGTTTCACTTCGATGCCACGTTCCACCTTGAGGCGGTCGATGGTGTTCTTGCAGGCGACGAAGGTCAGGTTGGAAAACCGCATGGCCAGCTGGTGAATGCGTTCTTTATGGCCAGACAGTGATTCGCGCAGCAGGTCGAGCCCTTCGCTGTGGCTGACGACCTCGACACGCAGTGGATGACCGTCGGCCGCATAGGCGTTCAGCATGCCTTCGACCTCGTCCAATAGCTCACCGGCCACCGTCTGGTCGGCATTGGTCAGGTGAAACACGATGCGTGTCTCTTCGTCGGCGGCTACCGCCGGGGCCTGGCCACGTCCGTCGGCATCGAGTACGACGAAGCGCCCGGCGTTGGCCGTCTTTTCGCCCGGGTTGCCGGCATGCAGCAGCCAGCCGCTGACCAAGCCGACGGCCAGTAGCGTGATGCTTGCGGCAACGGCGCGCCAGGATTCCCTGACCTTATCCGCATTGCGTCGCCGTACCTGTGGCGGTGAGCCGTAGGCGAGGCGAATCTGCGCCTTGAGCTGCCCGAGTTCACAGGCCTGGCGCGCGAGTTCCGGATCTGCGCGCATGGCCTCGAGCCACTCTGCCTGCTGGTCAGCGCTCAGCTCACCATCGACAAAGGCGTTGAGTTCGAATTCATCACTGGGCTTCATTGGGGTCTCCTCAGCGGTACGACATCGGCATGTCCTATGCCTTGCTGTTGAAGGATTTCGCGCATGCGCCGGCGCGCCCGGGACAGGCGGCTCATCACGGTGCCGACGGGCACATTCAGAATCATCGCGGTGTCGGCGTAGCTGAACTCGGCCAGATCCACCAGCGTCAACACCTGCCGCTGGTCGTCGTTCAGCAGCCCGATCGCGCGGCGGGTTCGGGTGATCAGCTGGGTGCGGTCGGCATGTTCTTCAGGGTCGTCCCGGCTCGGCAGCAGGTCGGTGTCCTGACCCGTCTCGGGTTGCGTCCGACGGTAGTGATCCCGATGCAGGTTGGCGAGGATCTGGGTCAGCCAGACCTGCAGGCGACTCTCCTCGCGCAGGTTGTCGACCTTCGCCAACGCCCTCGCCAGGGTCTCCTGTACCAGGTCATCTGCCTGGTAGCTGTCGTGACACCACGACCAGGCAATCCGGTACAGGCGATCGCGCTCGGCGCCGATCTGCCTCTGCAGCCTGCGGCGGCGGCCAAAGCTGCCAAACAGGTTGGTTTTGCTCTCACTCATGTCCGGTAAGACGCCCCGGGCCGGATGTTATTCCAGCGTCCGGGTGATGCATGACGCGTCAAAGCCGGTCGAGCCTGTCGGTAGGTGGATCGCACCGGGTACCGCGACAGCGATAGGCGTTCACCCCGTCGGGTCGGCCGGCCTTGGCGGCCAGGCTATCCGGGAGGCCGTCGGCATCGGTCGGTATCGCGTACAGCGTCCTGCCCGGCAGGTAATGGGTACCTGCCGCCTGCCTCCATGCCTGAAGGTCCGCATCACCGCCGCGCACCACCCACTGTTCTGCGGGTTCGAGATGACACTGCAGTCCCTCCAGCAGGCCGACATGGGCGTAGGGCGCCTGTTCGATGGCCGGCCATGCGGCGCGCAGGGCCCGCGCCGCCGCATCGTGGAACCGCAGGTCGCCACTCAACAGGGCGAGGCCCTGCAGGGCCTCGACGGCGACACCGTTGCCGCTGGGCGTGGCGTCGTCCGCGAGTGGTCTGGAGCGATGCAACAGGGCCTCGTGGTCGTCCGAGGTAAAAAAGAAGCCGCCCCGCTCAGGGTCTTCGAAGTGTTCGAGCAGGCGTTCGGCGAGCCGGATCGCAAACGCCAGGTAACGGCTGTCCCAGTGCGCCTGCAGCAGCTCGAGGATGGCGTCGATCAGGTAGGCGTGGTCGTCGAGGTAGGCATTGAGCTGCGCCTCGCCGTCGCGGCTGCTCGCCAGCAGGCGTCCTTCGCGCCAGTGATGCTCCATCAGGTAGTCCAGTGCGCGCCGTGCCGATTCGATCCACTCCGGGTGCTGCAGCAGGCGGCCGGCAGCGGCCATGCCCTTGATCATCAGCGCGTTCCAGCTGGCCAGGATCTTGTCATCGCGTCCCGGGCGTACACGCGTGGCGCGCTCGGCCAGCAGCTTGGTGCGCGCACTGAGCAGCAGGCGGCGGACGGCCGGCGGTTCGAACCCGGTATCTTCGCTGAGCCTGGCGGTGTCGGCGAAGGTGTGCAGGTGCCAGCGCCCCTCGAAATTGGCGGCCCGGTCGAGCCCGAAGCGGGCGGCGAACACGCGGTATTCGTCGGGCTCGAGCAATGCGGCAACGTCGGCAGGCGTCCACACGTAGAAGCGGCCTTCCTCACCCTCGCTGTCGGCGTCGAGGCTCGCGTAGTAGCCGCCGCGTGGCGACTGCATTTCGCGTAGCGTCCATTCGGCGATGCGCTCGCAGACGTGTTTGAACAGCGGCCTGTGCCCGCCGGCTGACCAGGCCTCGGCATACAGGGCCAGCAACTGGCCATTGTCGTACAGCATCTTTTCGAAGTGCGGGATCATCCATTGCGCGTCCACCGAGTAGCGGCAGAAGCCGCCGCCAAGGTGGTCGTTGATCCCGCCGTTGGCCATCTGCTCCAGGGTGTACAGCGCCATGTGGCTCCCGGTCCCGGTGCCACGCCGCTGCCCCTCGCGCAACAAAAAGCGCAGGGTGGTCGGATGTGGAAACTTGGGTGCGCCGCCGAACCCGCCGAACTGCGCATCGAACTGCCCGGAAAGCTGGTGTACCGCCTCGATCAATGGCGCGTCACGCGGTTCGCCGCCGGCCGGCAGCGTGTCCAGCTGGCGCAGGGCGTCGCGCAGCGATGCGTTCTGCTCGGTGATCGCTGCACGCTGCTCGCGGTAGGCACTTTCCACCTGCCGCAGCAACTCACGAAACGCCGGCAGGCCATGCCGGGGCTGTGGCGGAAAGTAGGTGCCGGCGAAAAACGCACTGTGATCATCGGGCGTCAGGAACAGCGTCAGCGGCCAGCCGCCGGGGCGGCGTGCCAGCAGCTGGTGCGCGGTCTGGTAGATCTTGTCCAGGTCCGGCCGTTCCTCGCGGTCGACCTTGATGTTGACATACAGCGTGTTCATTACCGCGGCGGTGTCCGGGTCTTCGAACGACTCGTGGGCCATCACGTGACACCAGTGGCATGCCGAATAGCCGATGGACAGCAGGATCGGCTTGTCCTCGCGTCGTGCGAGTTCCAGGGCCTCGTCACACCAGGGCCACCAGTCGACCGGGTTGGTGGCGTGTTGTTGCAGGTACGGGCTGGTGGCATTGCGCAGGCGGGTAGCAGTCATCATGACGTCCAACGGAGTAATGTGTCTTGACCATAAGCCCGACCCACTGCGGAACCAATGGTCTGTGTGTGGGGTAATTCCGGGTCTTGGCGATCGTCTGCCTCATCGCGGCCGATCATGGGTTTTCCTATCGCAATATCTCGAGGAGCCGAAAAATGAAGAGCTGGCATATCGCTTTGGCCGTCGCCGCCGTTGTGCTGACGGTGCTGATTGCACAGACACAGGCGGCCGACCAGGGCGCTGACGTACGCGGTCGCTACGAAGGCGTGAACGCCTCAGTCAATGCTGTATGGGTGATCGATACACGCAGCGGCACGGTGCGCAAGTGCACCCAGGAGTTTGCCGACCAGGCTCCGGCCTGCTCGGCGATGTCCAACTGAGATTCGAAGTCGCTGTGGCGTCAGCGTCGGCCGGTGATGGAGCCGAGGATGCCACGCACGATCTGCCGCCCGAGGTTGCTGCCGAGGGCGCGTGCCACCGATTTGGCCAGTGCCTCACCGATGCCTTCGCGGCGTTCGGCGGCGCGTGCATCGCGTTCTTTTTGTTTGCGCAGTTCTTCTTCAGCCCTGGCGCGCTCGGCCTCCTCGGCCTCACGTTGGCGCTGCTGCGCCAGTTCCGCCTCGCGCCTGGCGAGCATTTCGTAGGCCGATTCGCGATCGACTGCCGTTTCGTAGGCGCTGTTCAGTGGCGAGCGGGTGATCAGCTCGGCACGCCTGGCATCGTCGATCGGACCGAACTGTGATCTCGGCGGCGCCATCAGCGTGCGCTCGACAACCGTGGGTACGCCCTTCCTGTCCAGTGTCGATATCAATGCCTCGCCCACACCGAGTTGCCCGATGACCTCTTCGGTATCAAATGCCGGGTTCTCGCGGAATGTCTGGGCAGCCGCCTTGACCGCCTTGCGGTCCTGCGGGGTGAAGGCGCGCAATGCATGCTGGATGCGATTGCCGAGTTGACCGATCACCTCGTTGGGTACGTCGTTGGGGTACTGGGTGATGAAGAACACGCCGACCCCCTTGGAACGGATCAGGCGCACGACCTGGGTGATCTTCTCCAGCAGGGCCTTGGGGGCGCTGCTGAACAGCAGGTGTGCCTCGTCGAAGAAGAACACCAGGCGTGGCAGGTCGGCATCACCGCGTTCGGGCAGGCCTTCCATCAGTTCCGACAGCAGCCACAACAGGAAGGTCGCGTAGATCCTTGGCGAATGGTACAGCGTGGTCGCATCGAGAATGCTGATCACGCCGCGGCCGGAAAAGTCGTTCTGCATCAGGTGCTCGATGCGGATCGCCGGTTCGCCGAAGAAGATCTCCCCGCCGGCCTCCTCGAGCACCAGCAGGCGGCGCAGGATAGCGGTCGCGCTGGCCTTGGAGATACGGCCGTACTGGCGCTCCAGCTCGGCGGCATGGTCGGCGACCCAGTTGAGCATCGCACGCAGGTCCTTGAGATCGAGCAGCAGCAGGCCCTGATCGTCGGCCACGCTGAACGCGATCTGCATGACGCCTTCCTGCGTCTCGTTGAGTTCCAGCAGGTTGCTCAGCAGGGTGGGGCCCATCTCCGATGCCGTGGTGCGCACCGGGTGCCCCTTCTTGCCAAATACGTCCCAGAACACTGTCGGGCAGGCCTCGAAGGCATGGCCTTCGATACCGATGAACTGCAGTCGCTCGTCGATCTTCGGGTGTGCCTTGCCGGCACCGGCGAGACCGGACAGGTCGCCTTTCACGTCAGCGGTGAACACCGGAACCCCGAGGCGGGAAAAGGACTCTGCCAGGACCTGCAGCGTAACGGTCTTGCCGGTGCCGGTTGCACCGGTGATCAGGCCATGGCGGTTCGCCATGCCGGCATTCAGCAGTATCTGTTTGCTGCCTGTACCGCCCAGCAGAATGTCGTTTTCGGCCATGTCGTGTCCCCCTGGTTGCGCCCGGAACTTTAACCTGAAAGTCATACGCTCGGCATGTTTGCAGGCGTGTGGCCGAGTGGGCAGCTGATTTCGTTTACACTCGGCGCCATCGTTTGGGCATTCGGATGCCGGGGAGAAACGACGATGCGTTGGAAAGGTAGACGGCAGAGCGGCAACGTCGAGGATCGGCGCGGTTCATCGCCGGGCGGGTTCGGTGGTCTCGGTGGTCTCGGTGGCCTGGGCAGGGCTGGCGGCGGGGGTCTGTCGCAGTTGTTGCCGATGCTGCTGCGCTTTCTGGGTGTGAAGGGCACCATATTCGCGATACTGGCGCTTGGTGCTTACAGCTATTTCAGCGGTGGCGGACTCGGCGGGTTGCTCGGCGGACTCGAAGGCGGCTCGGTGCAGACCACTGACACGACACCGGCGGGCGAGGTCAAGCAGTCGGAACAGGAAAAAGAGCTGGTCGAGTTCGTGTCCGTGGTGCTGGCCGATACCGAACAGACCTGGCACGACATCTTCAAGGCCGAAGGGCAGGACTACAAAGAGCCAAGGCTGGTGTTGTTTCGCGGCGCAGTCAATTCGGCGTGTGGCATGGGACAGGCCGCGATGGGGCCGTTCTATTGTCCGGGTGACCAGAAGGTCTATCTCGACCTGAGTTTTTTCGACGACCTCAAGCGGCGTCACGATGCCCCGGGTGACTTCGCCCAGGCCTATGTCGTGGCTCACGAGGTCGGGCACCATGTGCAGACGCTGCTCGGGATCTCCTCCAAGGTTCACAAGGCAAAGCGTGGTGTCAGCGAGGAGGAGGCAAACCAGTTGTCGGTGAAGCAGGAGCTGCAGGCCGATTGTTTTGCCGGTATCTGGGGCTATCACGCCAGCCGCAGCCGCCAGCTGCTGGAGGCGGGTGATATCGAAGAGGGGTTGGGTGCGGCCAGTGCGATCGGTGACGATCGCCTGCAGAAACAGTCGCGCGGCTTCGTGACGCCCGAATCCTTTACCCACGGCAGTTCGGCGCAGCGCGTGCGCTGGTTCAAGGTCGGGCTCGACAAAGGGACCCTGGCCGCCTGTGACACATTTGCTGCAACCAGCCTCTGAGGCACAACCGGAATCATGAACAAGGTATTGCGACTGGCGAAAAACCAGGACCGACGGCTGCGTGCCGGCCACGTGTGGGTGTACTCGAACGAGGTGGACAACGAGGCGACGCCGCTGAAGGGGTTCGAGGCAGGCGAGACGGTGGTTATCGAGAATGCGCAGGGCAACTGGCTGGGCCTGGGCTACGTCAATCCCAATTCGCTGATCTGTGCGCGTCTGGTCACGCGTTCGCGCGACTTCAATTTCGACGGCTCGCTGCTGGTGCATCGCATCAATGTTGCGCTCGCGCTGCGCGAGCGCCTGTACACGCAACCCTACTATCGTCTGCTGTTCGGAGAGGCGGATGGCGTACCTGGCGTGGTAGTGGACCGCTATGGCGACTACCTGGCGGTGCAGATCACCACTGCCGGCATGGAGGCGCAACGCGAAGCGCTGGTGGCCGCGCTGGTGAAGGTGCTCAAGCCGGCCGGGATCATCCTGCGCAATGACACCTCGGTGCGGGAGCTTGAAGGCCTGACGCGTTATGTAGAGCTGGCGCACGGCAGCGTTCCCGAGATGGTTGCCATCGAGGAGGACGGATGCCGCTTCGAGGTCTCACCGGGACAGGGGCAGAAGACCGGCTGGTTCTACGATCAGGCGGCCAACCGTGGGCAGTTCGTGCGTTATGTCGGCGGCAAACGGGTACTCGATGTTTGCAGCTACATCGGTGCCTGGGCAGTGCGGGCGGCCAAGGCGGGGGCGGAAAACGTGATTGCGGTCGACGTCTCGGCACAGGCGCTGGAGCAGGTTGCCCACAATGCCTCGCTCAACGGCGTCGGCGAGCGCATCCACAGCGTGCGCGGTGACGCGTTCCAGGTGCTGCGCGACCTGCGCGCGCAACGCGAGCGGTTTGATGTGGTGGTGTTGGATCCGCCTGCGTTTATCAAGCGCAGGAAGGATCTCAAAGAGGGCACGCTTGCGTACCGGCGCCTGAACGAGGCGGCACTGGGGTTGCTGGAGCGTGACGGCGTGCTAGTGACGGCGTCCTGTTCGTTTCACATGCAGAGGGACGAGTTCCTGCGTACCGTGCAGCAGGCGGCCAGACATGGTGATCGCAGCCTGCAGTTGTTGCAGCAGGGCCAGCAAAGTCCGGATCATCCTATTCACCCCGCGATTCCTGAAACGGCATACCTCAAGGCGTTCTACCTGCGGGTATTGCCAACCTTGTGAGCGTCAGGACGACATCCGGCGATTGGCCAGCAGGCGGATCTCGGTGCGTACGCGGTCACGTTCGCCTTCGCTGAGGGTCATCCAGATCTCGGCGACCTCGCGGGCCTCGTCGGTCAGCGGCGTCGCCTTCTCGTCGCCGAACATCAGCCAGGCCGGGTTCACGTCCAGCACGGCCGCGATTTCGTCGATCTTGCGCGGGCGCAGACTCTTGCCATTCTCGATCTTCTGAATGACTGCCTGGTTGGTGCCGGCCTGGACCGCCAGCTGTTCCTGGGTCCAGCCCATCTGCCTGCGCCGGTAACGCAGGCGCTCGCCCAGCGTGCGCAGGTGATGCGGGATAACCTTCATTCCATTCATGCCCATGAGCCTCATAGCCAACTCTCGCCAAAAAAGGTTGCTGATGTGTTGTGGACTAGCTAACGGCGCAGCTGCAGGAAACTTGAGAGTTGAAGGAAAGTCAGGAATTTAGGGCTTGTTTTGCCTGTTGCACAGCGAGCGGCCGAACGGGGAACTGCGGAATGACATGGCACAGAATCGCGGTGCAGAAGCTTTCGGAAACCCCTTTCAGTCCCGATAAAGACGGGTGGCATCGATGCGGTGTTCGATCTCACGCATCATGTCCTGATAAGCGGGGCTGCCTACATATTGGAACTGCGCCTGGAAGGCGTGCGTATCCAGATGTTCCGGCAGGTCACGGACCGGTGGCACAAGGTCAGTATCGCTGACGCCGTCCGCCAACAGGGCCTGCACGCGACGTGCGTCATCGACCGAACGGGCGGCAAGTTCGCCGAACCTTGTCCCGGCACGATCCGCAGCGATATCGGTGAAGCTGAAGCCGGAGCCGCGGTCGGTGTCGGAGATCTCCTTGAACAGGCCGACTGCATCCGAGAGAACGCTGTCTCCGCGTGCCGCAAGGGCGGCGGAGGCAAGGAAATGCTGGGCGAAGTCCATGCGCCGTTCGATCTTGAGCCGAAATGCCTTGGGGCGCCGGGTGCTACCCGGCACGAGACGATTGATGTTGTGGCCGCTTGCCCAGGTGCCGAGCACCGTCAGCAGGGCGATGTTCTCGCCGACCGGTGAGTGATCACGCGAGCGATCCCTGGCCTCGGCGAACATCGCGCTCAGCAGGTCGGTGACCGAGCCGCGAAGGCCGACGCCCCTTGATTGCAGGTGGATGAGCCGGTCGTGGTAGAAACGCAGGGCCTCGCGGTCGCTGTGCGTCAGCAGTGAGTCCCGCGCCTGCTCCAGCATCACGGGATTCCACTGGTAGGTCAGGCGCAGGCGGTCGGGCATGATCCTGACGTCCTGCAAGAGCGCGACCGCAGAGTCCATTTGCGCCTCGTCATACATCAGCCCAGCGGCCCGGCGTACCAGAAATACCGCCAGCGGAGCCGGTATGTGCAGGCTGCCGATCTGCAGGCTGGCGATCTGCGGGCGGCCCGCGTTCGCGGCGATGCCGGCCTCCACATTCAGGTGATTGCGAAATGGCACATGTGGCAGCTGCAGCGTCATCTGCAGGTGCAGCAGGTCCGTCTGCAGGTCCAGGCGGGCATTGCCCCTGGCCAGCCTTTGCAGCAGGTAGTTGGCCGCGAGGTCGAGGTCGTGGTGGCCGATGTCGAGCGTATGACTCGTCCCGGCCGGAAGGTACCTTGGGTCGTTGTTGCGCAGGATGTCTTTTGCGCGGGCGATATCCTGGTGCGACAGCGTTGCCTGCTGCGTTACCAGGGGTGCTGCGGACAAGGCAGACCAGATGACCGCCGCAACGGCCAGCGGGCTTAGCAGCAACAGCAGAAGAGACAGCTTGATCAGCGCGCGCATGCACAGCTCCGGAACACCCCATCAAGCGTACTTTCCGGGTGCCCCGGTGTCCACGGACGGCACGACCGGCGATCCGGTGCGAGGCGAATAACTGGTAGACTCGCGCGCCATGATTTTTCCTGAAATCGACCCTGTTGCGCTTCATATTGGTCCACTGGCGGTTCGCTGGTATGGCCTGATGTATCTGACCGGCTTTGCCGCCGCATGGTGGCTGGGGCGGCTGCGCGCCGGGCGACCCGGCGCGCCGATCGCACCGCAGCAGATGGACGACCTCCTGTTCTATGGCGCACTGGGCGTGATCGTAGGCGGGCGCCTCGGTTACACCCTGTTCTACAACTTCGACGGCTGGTTGGCAGATCCGCTGCAACTGCTTCGCGTCTGGGAAGGCGGGATGTCATTCCACGGCGGCTTCCTCGGCGTCCTGGTCGCCATGTGGTGGTATGGCCGGCGCATTGGCAGAGGGTTCTTCACCCTGACCGATTTCATCGCACCGCTGGTGCCGCTGGGGCTGCTGGCGGGGCGCATCGGCAATTTCATCAATGGCGAGTTGTGGGGGGCGCCAGGGAGTGTGCCGTGGGCGATGCAGGTATCGTGCGCCAGCCATGCCTCGTTGTGCTGGGACAAACTGCGACTGCCGGCCGACGCTGTTCTGACTCCGCCGTTGCATCCCACGCAGCTCTACGAAGCGGCGCTGGAAGGCCTGCTGTTGTTCCTGCTGTTGTGGGTATTCAGTGTGCGGTCGCGACCCGTGATGGCCGTTTCGGGGGTGTTTCTCGTCGGTTACGGCCTGTTCCGTGTCGCGGTCGAGTTCGTCCGGATGCCCGATGTGCAGCTGGGCTACCTGGCGCACGGATGGGTTACCATGGGCCAGCTTCTTTCCGCGCCGATGATCGTCCTTGGCATCGTGCTGCTGATCCTCGCATACCGACATCAAGGTAGGGCATGAAACAGTACCTGGACCTGCTTTATCGCGTCCGACAGTTCGGCGATTTCAAGGGTGACCGCACCGGTACGGGCACCTGGTCGTTGTTCGGGCACCAGATGCGTTTCGACCTGCGTCACGGGTTTCCGCTGGTCACGACCAAGAAGATCCATCTCAAATCAGTGATTCATGAGTTGCTGTGGTTCCTGAAGGGCGACACCAATACCCGTTACCTGAAGGAAAACGGGGTGAAGATCTGGGACGAATGGGCGAGCGAGGACGGGGACCTCGGACCTGTCTACGGCTATCAGTGGCGGGCCTGGCCGGCGCCAGACGGGCGGCACATCGACCAGATCAGCCAGGTCATAGAGCAGATCAGAAGCAATCCTGATTCACGCCGCATCATCGTATCGGCTTGGAACCCGGCGGACCTGCCGGACGAGCGTGTCTCGCCGCAGGACAACGTGGCGGCCGGGCGCATGGCGCTGGCTCCATGCCATGCGTTTTTTCAGTTCTACGTGTGTGACGGGCGCCTGTCGTGTCAGCTTTACCAGCGCAGTGCCGACGTGTTCCTCGGTGTCCCGTTCAATATCGCCAGTTATGCCCTGCTGACGATGATGATTGCGCAGGCCTGCGACCTGGGCCTGGGCGAGTTCATCCATACGCTCGGTGACGCACATCTGTATACCAATCACCTGGAGCAGGCGGATGAGCAGCTGACCAGAACCCCTTATGACCTGCCGACGATCGAATTGAACCCGGATGTCAAAGACCTGTTCGCGTTCGGCTACGACGATTTCACCCTTGCCGGCTACCAGTGCCACCCGCATATCAAGGCCCCGATCGCCGTCTGAGTGGCCGGTGTTTTGTGCAACGCACAAGAAATATTGATCCACGTCAAAAGAGTCTGCCGCTGCCGCTTGCAATTCCCTCGTAATTCACTATAAAAGTATTTAACGAAATGCTTATACGAGGTACAGGTCATGAGTGGCGAATTGGTAGTTGACGGCCGCGAGTTGCTGGCCATGTCCGAAGAGGCTCCCGATCAGGTCGAGGCGATCATCGAGATGATGATCGATGCCGACGAGGATCTGCTGGGCAGCGACGAGGAAGAGTAAGGCAATCACGGACCCGCTGTCGCGACAGCGGGTTTTTCACATGGGGCATGCCCGGAAGGACTGCTAACATTCGCGCATGGAGCCCCTTCCCAACCTGTCCATCATCGCGGCGTTGTCCGACAACGGCGTGATCGGCCGCAACAACGCGCTGCCCTGGCGCATGCCCGCGGATCTTGCGCATTTCAAACGTCTGACGATGGGCAAGCCGATCGTGATGGGACGCCGCACCTGGGAATCTCTTCCCGGGCTTCTGCCGCATCGTACGCACATCGTTGTGTCCCGCGACCGCGATTACCGGGTTGAGGGTGGTTTCGTCGTCCATTCGGTCGAAGAAGCCATCGAGTTTGCCGGCGATGCCGACGAACTGATGGTGGTCGGCGGCGCCAAGCTATACGCCCAGACCCTACCCCTGGCATCGCGCCTGTACCTGACTTTCGTCCACGGGCAGTTCGATGGCGACACCCGCTTCCCGGACTACGAGCAGGCGGAGTGGTGCGAGGTGGCACGCGAGACACACGCAGCAGACGCGCGCAATCCGTATCCTTACAGCTTCGTCACGCTGCAACGCATCTGACTGTACATGTACCGACGGCGTCAGTCGTGACGCCGGACCTGCAGTTCGCGGTTTTCCGCCTGGAGCCGCTTGTAGGCCCTGGCAAGCTTGCGCAACTTGTCTTTGTCCTTGCCCTGATCCGTATCGGCAACGGCGCTGTCGTCATCCAGGGCGTCCGCCAGTGCCGTTTCCGCTGCGCTGTGCCAGTGTTGCACCATCGCCTCCGGCAGCTCGTACTCCCGCGCCGCAGCGGCAACAGTGGACTTGCCGGACAGTATCTCCCTGACCAGGGTCAGCTTGCGTTCGGTAGTCCAGTAGGCGGCGTCCACGACCGCCTGTGGTGCCGTCGCCGAATCGTCCGCGGCGGAAGTGCGGCTGCGTGACAGTCGACCGACCCATGCTGCCACGGGGCTGGCCGGCCCGTAAAAGACGATCAGCAGGGCCGGCAGAAGCAGCAGGTCGAAAGCCAGCGCGGAGATCAGCCCGACGGTGGTCAGCAGACCGAAATTGCGGGTCGGGACGAAGTCGGACCAAACCAGGATCAGGAACTGTGCGCTGAGAATGATCGTCGTCGTAACCACGGCACGGCCTGCACCGCGATAGGCGCGCGCCAGAGCCACCACCGGCGATACGCCCCCGGCGACACGACGTTTGAAACCGTGAAACACGTGGATGGTGTCGTCAACCGCGATCCCGATCGCCACGCTGGCGATCATCGCTGTCGCCATGTCCAGCCAGATCCCGGTCAGGCCCATGATCACGAATATCAGGAAAATCGGCGACAGGTTGGGGATCATGCATAACACGGCGGCCCAGAATGACCGCAGGAAGAACAGCATGAAGACGAAGATCAGCACCAGCGCGCCCCACAGGCTGTAGACCTGCCCGGATACCAGCAGGTCCTCCATGTCGGCAAACAGGCGGCCATTGCCGGCGATCTCCCAGCGCAGGGCGTCACCGACGTTGTCACGCAGGTATCCGCGGATGTTCTCCAGTACGCGCGAGATGTCGTTCGCACTGTGCACATTCAGATTCAGCGCGATCTGCGAATGCTGGAAATCGCGGTCGACAAAGTCGTAGATGTCCTCGCCATCGTAGATCAACAGGTACTGGGTGATGAGCTCGCGGTCGTCCGGGAGCTGTCGAAATGCCGGGTTTTCGGCGTTGAAGGCCCAGTGCATCTCCTGCACGAAGTCCGGCAGACCGAAACTGCGGTCAATCTCCGGTTGCGCCTTGGCCCATTGCTGAAAGTCACGGATCAGCCGGAGTTTCTGCGGATCCTTCAGTCCGTCCCTGGCATCGGCGTCAAAGATGACGGACACCGCCATGGTGCCGACCAGCTTGTCTTCGATGTCACGCGTCTGCTGGCGAACAGGGTGGTTGAAATCGAAGAATTCCTGCAGGTTGGTCTCGACCAGGACGTTCCGGAGTTGCGGCGCCCCCAGCGCGAGCAGCACGCAGACCGTGCCGATCACCAGCGCCGGCTGTCGAATGCCGAAGCGATAAAGCATCGATACGATCCTGTCTACGAGGTGCGCGCTGCCGCGGACATTGGTCCATGGCCGCTTGTCCCAGCGCACCACGATATTGGGCAGGATGCGAAACACCACCAGGTAGATCAGCAGGGTCCCGAGCGCCGAGATGAGGCCAAAGGTCTTGATCGGCACGATCGGGCTGGTGGCCAGCGAGGCCAGGCCGCCGGCCGTGGTCAGCGCGGCAAACAGCGCCGGGCGGTCGACCTCCTGGATTGCCCGCGCGACGCGCTCGGCGCCGGAATAACCGAGCTTGGATGCGATGAAGAGCCCATTGAACAGGTGTACCAATGCAGCGACGGTCAATGCCGACAGCAGTGGCGGAATGATGCTGGAGACCAGCGTGAATGGCTGGTCCAGCAGGACGTAGATCGCAACGGTGGAGTTCGTCACCACGCCGATCGCCACCCCGGCGAGCATCACCGCCAGCCAGCGCCGGAACAGCCACCAGATCAGCGCCAGACCGGTGGCGACCGTGGCCGGTATGAAGATCATATTGTCGCGCAGCATGGAGCGCAGTTGCGCCACGTCGAGCGGGATCTGTCCGGCCATCGCGACCAGATAGCCTCTGAGCCGGGCGTCCTTCACGGCCGCCAGGATCTGTTCCTCCAGGGCCAGTCGCTCGATGCTGTTGCCGGACTTTTTCGGGATAACGACCATCGCCAGGGCCGAACCGTCGGCCGATGCCATGACCCCCTTGTTGAGCTCGTCTTCCAGCACCCGCTTCTGCCGGTCTGCCGGCCGTGACTGCTCCAGGGTGCGGACGTCGATCAGCGGTTCGACGATAAAATCGTCCTGGGTCCCGGCAATGTGGTCCTGGGTGGTGACCGCCACCACTTCGTCGATCGCGTCCAGCTTCTCCAGACTGCGCCTGAGGTCGTCGTAGGCACCCAGGAAGCCGTCGGAAAACAGCGCAACCCCTTCGAACAGGAGGACGAACACCTGGTCGTTGGGGAACCGGGTACGCAGCTCCCTGTCGAGTACCACGGCCGGTTCGTCGTCCGGAAAATACACGTCAGGGGCGTTGTTGATGTTCAGCTTCAACAACAGCGATGACGGCAGGACCGTAAACAGCAGCAGGAACAGCAGGCTGAGGTAATGGCGCCATGGCAGTGCACCGATCCGGCCAAGAAGACTGGCATCCTCGGCCGTGGTGAGGTTCAGCTGGACGCAGTCCTCGCCGCCGAAGCGGGTACGAAAAGACGTGCAGCTGGCCGAGAGAGGGAGATCGTCCGCGCGGTGCAGAGAAAGCTTGGTCTGGGGGTGTCGCTGTTCGGTGCCAGCGGATTTCTTCGCCGCATCCAGGTGCTCGCGCAATCGGTCGTGGTAGCGCTCGTCGACCATGTCGAGTAGCGGTACCGCTTGCAGGTCATCAAACGAACGGTATCCGAGGCGTTGCAGAAACAACGCGTTCGCGTAGACAAAGAAACCCTCGTGGACGATCGCAACAGGGTGTTGTACGTGTTCCAGTCGCGAGGGGCGGAGGGGTTCTTCAGTCACACGCCTGTTCCGTGAAAATCAGAAGCTGGCGCGCCAGCCGAGATTGATCGACGAATGGTCTTCGTGAAAGCCGCCCAGCGTGTCGGAATCGCCGGCAAAGTAGTGCAACGCCAGGTAGAGCTCGTGCGGTTCCCAGCCGAGGAACGCGACCTCGGGGTTGAGGTAGATGTCCTTGTCGCCGATGCCGGCATAGAAATCCAGCCTCGCTCGCCAGCGAGCACGATCGAACGGGGTCTCGATCTCGCCGTTGATGCTGTAGATCTCGTCGCGGTCGATGATCGCAGGGGCGTCGATCAGGTTCATGCCGACCAGCTGCAGGTTCACACGCGTATCGCCGTCACCGGGATGGAACTCGACCCCGCCGCCCCAGGCAATGCCCGGCGTGGTGGTATAGCTGAGGTCGGTTCGCGTGACCGGGTTGTCGCTGCTGTAAAGCAACTCGACGCGCCAGGTGGCGCCGCCGGCATCGATCGCCGCGTCCGCGCCATAGGCCCAGGACCTCGGGTACTCGGCCTGGAAACGCCCGGCCCCGGCCGAACGAAAATAGGGCGTTGACTGGCGCGTGCGCGCCACCGTGACGCCGATATCGGCAAACGAATGGGTGCGCGTGTATCGTGCACCGAAACCACCGTCGCCACTCGGTGCGTCCTCGATGATCGTGGCATTCTGTACCGCGGCCGGCGGGATGATCGCCGGATCGATACCGAGGATGCGCCCCGATTCGCGGTTGATCGGGTACCACACGCTGTCCTGGTCGGGGAGCTCGGCCGGGCGAAAATCGAACAACCAGACCAGGTCGAGTTTGCCGGATCCCACAAAGGTCTCGGCGCGCAGCATCGGGTTCGAGCGCCGGCGGTCTTCCAGGTTGTCCAGCACGAAGCGTGTCAGGTCGGCGGTGCTCACCCGGTCGGACAGCGGGAGCTCGTCGAGCCGCCCCCACACCACGGTCTGGGTACCCGCTGTAAGGCGGAAGTTGTCACCGCGATAACGCACGAAGCTGTCGCCGTAATCGGCTGTCACCTCGGTGAAGGCATTGCGCTGATCCTGATCGTAACCATCCACGCGCCCCGCGACCTGGAATTCCCATTGCGGCGTCGGCTGCCAATTGGCGAAACCGGAGATCTTGCCGTAAAGCGTGCTGTCGGCCTCGGCGTTCGAGCGTGTGAAATGACCGTATTCTGCGCGTACATCGTCGATCCTGATCTCGACGTTGCTACTGTCCGGTTCCTTGTCTGTCGATGCCGCGGTGCGCGCCTCAATGGTCGGTGCCGGCGCGGCCGGACCTGAGTCTTCGATAATGAGTTCACCCGCACCGGCGCCGTCCGGCTGTGACGGCCCCTCGATCACGATCTCGTTGCTGCCGCCGGCCGGTTCGTTACCACCGATATCGATGATTACTTCTTCGATTACAGGTTGTTCAGCCGCGGCGACCGCCAGGCCCGGGATGCCTGCGGCGACCAGGGCGAGCGACAGCAGCGTGAAAGGTGGGCGGCGCGAATGCAGCATTTCAGCGGTCCTTTTTCGAGCGGGGCCCGATGCGCTCATGGCCTGTACGCGGCCTCGGCGCTGTCGTCAGCCAGCGCCTGGCTGGTGAACAGGCGATCGGGAATGCCCTGATTATACTTGACCGCGTCCTGCGATATCCGGGTCACGTGACCGGATTCGAGATCCTCCATCGTGCTCTCCAGCACGGTCCAGAATCCCTGGATCTTCTTGATGCGCTGCACCGACAGGCGTTTGACCGGTTCTTTCGAGTGCGCCTGGTACAGGTCGACCCGCAACGGGATCAGCGTCTGCGGATGCACCCAGCTGATGCGCTTCGTGTAAACGGAATTGTCGGGGTCGACCGGGATACTCTCGAGCAGTTTGCACACCAGCTTGCCGATGTTGCCTTCACCGAGGAGCCGATGACTGTCCATGCTGACCTCGCGGTCGCGCAGGTCTTCAAAAAAAATGTCCGAGCCGACGAAACGCCCACCCTTACGCGACGAGGATACGCGCCGCACGCGGTCGAGCGCAGGCAGATACAGCCACTGGTCGTTTTCGTCACCCGGATAGTCCTTGGTCAGCAGGCCGACACCCTTGATGTCCGAGGGACTGGTGAAGCGGGTCAGCGACCAGCGTTCGCCACGGCCACGATCCACTGCAAGCGAATACATCTCGCGTTCGCGGGGGTCCCTGCCTTTCTCGGTCAGGGTCATCTTCGCGCGCGAGGCGAGGTCGTCCCCATTCGGCGCGTCGTACACTGCTTCGGCGAGCCGGCGGCCGGCGTCAGCGGCCTCATCGGCGTGGCCGGCCAGGGGCATTGCCAGCATGCACAACAGCATGGCGCGCAGGAGTTGGAAAGATCGCATAGTGGCTCCGAAAGGCATCGGTCTGTGGTCGCAGGCCGGTTGCCTCGTTGGCGTCAGAAAGCGTAGCACAGCGCCTCGTTGCTGGCGGGCGCACGCCCCTGTCGATGTACCTGTTCGATGCACTGATCATCGGCCCGGACGGCGCCGACTTTAAAGGTGTACCCGATCGCGCACCGCGCAAGCGGCCGCTGTCGAAGGACTCAGCGACCCGTGAGCCAGGATTCGCGCGCCTTGCGGAAGAATTCCGGCTGGGCAAAGGCTGCGCGGTGGATCTCTGTGTTGTAGTAAGTGGTTTCGAAGGCCTTTGCCGCCACGTCGGCGTCGCGGAAGCTGTCGAGATTGCCGTTCTTGGCGCCGATAGTGGCCGACCACCAGCCGGTCGGGTAGATCGGTTGCGGGAAAAACAACGTCCGCGCATCGGCAAAATCAGAGGCCTGCAGGCTGCGATACATACGCTCGAGGATCGCCATGTGGATCAGCGGCGACTCGCTCTGCTGCACCACCATCCCGCCGTCGTCGAGCGCGCGGTGGCAGGCACGGTAGAACTCCGGGGTGAACAGCACCTCGCCGGGACCGATCGGGTCGGTCGAGTCGACGATGATCACATCCAGCGAGTTGGGCGTGGCGTCTTTCATCCACTGGATGCCATCGATAAACAGCAACTCGGCCCGCGGGTCGGCATTGGACGCACACAATTCAGGGAAGTGCAGTTCGGCAGCGCGTGTCACCACCTCGTCGATATCGATCTGCACTGCATGCTCGACCTCCGGGTGCTTGAGCACTTCGCGCAGGGTGCCGCAGTCGCCGCCACCGATAATGGCCACGCGTCGCGGCGCCCGGTGGGTGAAGAGCACCGGATGGCTCATCATCTCGTGATACAGGAAGTTGTCACGCGTGCTGACCATGGTGCAGCCGTCGATCAGCATCAACTTGCCATAACTTGCGGTATCGAACACCTCGACCTTCTGAAACGCCGACTGCTGCTCGAACACCCGGCCGCGACCCTTAAGCGAAAAGGCCGAGCCATAGTCGTCACAGATCTCGGTGATCCACTCGTCGTTCAAGGTCATGGTGCGGGCTCCATGGTTGCCTGGCATCGGATGCGGCGCACCTTAACCGTGTCGGCTGCGGGCGGCAACCACGATCCGGGCCGGCGCCATTCGGCGGTGCGCCGGCCACACAAATCCCCGATAATCCGTCCTCAGTCCGCCAAAGGGGTTGTCATGCCTGCCAAAGTTTCCGCCGTGCCTCAGACCTATGGTGTGCATCGCTGGGGCGAGGGGTATTTCGGCATCAATGCCGAAGGCCACGCCACGGTGTGCCCGCGGCCCGATCACGCAAGCGAACTCGACCTCTTCGAGTTGGCGCGTGACCTGACCGCGAGCGGGCTGCGGCTGCCGGTGTTGGTGCGCTTCAACGACATACTGCAGCACCGTGTGCAGAGCCTGTGCAGCGCGTTCAGTGAGGCCGCAGCGTCATTGGGGTACACGGGCGGCTACCGGGCCGTCTACCCGATCAAGGTCAACCAGCAGCGCAGTGTGGTGGAGCAGATCGTCGTCGGAGGCGCCGATTGTGTCGGGCTCGAGGCAGGCAGCAAGCCTGAGCTGATGGCGGTGCTGGCGACCGCACCGAGTGGTGGCGCGATCGTGTGCAACGGCTACAAGGATCGCGAGTATATCCGTCTGGCACTGATCGGCCGTCGTCTGGGTTACCAGGTGTACATCGTCATCGAGAAACCGAGCGAACTGGAGCTGGTGTTCAGCGAATCGGAAGATCTCGGCATCGAGCCGCTGTTGGGTGTCCGCGTACGCCTGGCTGCCGTCGCGTCCGGCAAGTGGCAGAACTCTGGCGGCGCCAAATCCAAGTTCGGGCTTTCGGCTGCCCAGGTGCTGTCCCTGGTCGAACGTCTGCGCGAGCGCGACTGCCTGCACTGGATGGTCCTGCTGCATTCGCACATCGGCTCGCAGATCCCGGATCTGCGTGATATCCATCGCGGCATCAGCGAGGCGGCCCGCTACTACGCCGAGTTGCTCCGCATGGGCGCGGCAATCCAGGTGATCGATGTCGGTGGCGGCCTGGGCATTGATTACGAGGGCAGCCGCTCGCAGCACTACTGCTCGACTGACTACGATCTGCGTGCCTATGCCGCCGAGGTGTTGCGCCCGATTGCCAGGTTGTGCAGCGAACAGGGGTTGCCGCAGCCAATGGTGTTCACTGAGTCGGGGCGCGCGATGACCGCTCACCATGCGGTGCTGATCACCGAGGTCATCGAGCGTGAACCGCCTTTTGTCGAGCCACCGGCAGAGGCGGTCGAAGGTGATGAGCTGTTGCAGCGTCTGCGTTTTTTGCATGACAGCGTGCGCAGTGGCGTGCCGCCACAGAGCTTCCAGAACGCCCGTCACCTGCTGGCCGAGGCCAATGAACGCTTTGCCCGCGGCGACATGGACCTGCAGCAGCGGGCCCTCGCGGAGACCCTGTTTTATGCCATTGCCCACGAGGTGCGGGGGGAACTGCGCCTCGAGTCCCGGCGCCATCGGGACCTGCTCGAGGAACTCAAGGAGACCCTCGCCGACCGGGTGTTCTGCAATTTCTCGCTGTTCCAGTCACTGCCAGACGTGTGGGCAATCGATCAGATCTTTCCGCTCATGCCCCTGCACCGGCTCGACGAGGCCCCCGATCAGGCGGCCCTGGTGCACGATCTCACCTGTGATTCGGATGGCTGTATCGACAGCTACGTCGACCAGGACGGTGTCGAGAGCACACTGATGCTGCACGCGGCACGGCCGGGTGAGCCCTACCTGCTGGGTGTGTTCCTGGTCGGCGCCTACCAGGAGATCCTCGGGGACATGCACAACCTGTTCGGTGACACCGATGCGGTCAATGTCATTCTGGAGGACGGTGGCAGGTATCGGCTGGCCGAGCCGGAACGCGGCGACTCGGTTGACGAACTGCTCCGCTACGTGCATTTCGATCCCGAACAGATGCTCGATTCCTACCTGCGCAAGCTGCGTGCACAGCATGTCAGCGAGGCGTTCATCGACAGTTACTACCGAGAGCTCAAGGCCGGGCTGCACGGCTATACCTACCTCAAGGGTTGATTTACCCCTTCCGGCGGCGCCGGGTGAATCGGTGTTTTCTATATTGAGCCTGAATCTTTCAGGGTAGTTGGGACTTGCCTGCGGTACCCCGGGCTGCCTACCCTGCGTGTGTCCTTTGACGCGGCCGTGGCCGCGTGCGGACGGTACGCCTGAGGAGGGTGACGCGATGACGATGATCGAAAACCTGCACGGTATGCTCGAGCGCGGTATAGACACCGCCCTGTTGCGGTATTCGCTCGGCACCGAGTTACTGAAAATCGGCAACGCGGATGCGGCCATTGCCCACCTGCGCGAGGCACTCAAGCTCGATTCCGAATATTCCGCGGCCTGGAAAGTGTTGGGCAAGGCGCTGGCCGAGTCAGGCAATCATGTCGAGGCGGTGGATGTGCTGGATCAGGGTATCGAGGTCGCGGAACGGCGGGGAGATATCCAGGCGGCAAAAGAAATGGGTGTGTTCCGCAAACGTTCGCAGAGTGCGCTGGAAAACCCGACCGGCTGAAAGCCTTCGGCGGGACGGGCGGGGGCAGGCGTCCCGGCGTCGGTGTTGCCGCAACTAGTGAGCATTTACAGCAGCGCACGCATCTTCTCGCGGGCGCGGAACAGGCGCGTACCGGCGCCTGCGACCGAGATCCCCAGGTGTCGCGCGATCTCCTTCTGCGAGTAACCGTAGATCACCTGCAACAGCAGCGGCTCGCGGTATTCCTCTGGCAGGCGTTCCAGGGCCTGGCGCAGCACGAATGCCTCGGTCGAGGTGTCGTAGTCCTGCCGTCCGGCCGCCAGACCCTCGACCGCTATTGCGCTTTCCTGAGGTCGCTTGCGTTCAAAGCGGCGGGCATTCTCGCGCCGCAGGATCGTCAGCAGCCATCCCCTGGCGGCCTTGGGGTCGTTGAGCCGATCCATGGACTTCCAGGCGCGCACCAGCGTTTCCTGCACCAGGTCGTCGGCCACCGCCCTGTTGCCGCAAAGCCAATACGCGAATCGGTACAGATCGGCCATGTGCACGCCGATCAGGCGGTTGAATCGATCTTCGTCATTTTCGGTCTGGTGGCGCGCCTGTGACGCAAGGTCCGCTGTCTGTGTGAGGGCAATGGCAGTCATGGTGGCATCCTTGTGTTTTTTGCTGGAGACAACTCCTACACTGCACCGGACGTGCCAACTTATAAGCGGCTGTTTTAACTAGTATAAATGTCGTCACCTTGCAGCGGCTTCGCACGTTTCGTTGTAACGAAACGTTGAATCCAGGCCTGCCAAAGTGTGAATGACGGTACTGTGATCAGTCCCGATCTGGCAGGCGAAGGCGGTACTTTTCGATCTTTCTGTCGAGTGCGGGGCGCGAAATGCCGAGGATGTCGCAGGTCTGGCCCTTGTGCCCACGGGTGTGCTCCAGAACACGTTGAATGTGCGCGGCTTCGACCTCCTGAAGTGACGGGAGTGCTCCGTCCGATGCCGTTTCGGGTGTGTTGCGGTGCGGGTCGGCGGTGCCCCGGAAACGTAAATGCTGCGCGCCGATCTGGCCGTTACGGGCCAGCACCATCGCCTGGGTCAGGACATTCTCGAGTTCCCGCACATTGCCCGGCCAGGTATGTCCCTGCAGAGCCTCGATCGCGGACTGGGCAATCGCTGGCACGCTGCGGCTGTTGTGTTGAGCGGCCTTCGCGAGCAAGGCGGTCGCGAGCAGCGGGATGTCATCGGGACGGTCGCGCAACGGTGGCAGTTCGATATTGATGACATTCAGGCGGTAGGCAAGATCTTCGCGAAATGCGCCATCGCGAACGCGCCCGAACAGGTCGCGGTGGGTCGCCGCGATGATCCGGGCGCGCACCGCGATGCTGCCGGTGGCCCCGATGCGCTCGATCGTGCGTTCCTGCAACGCGCGCAGCAGCTTGGCCTGAAGCGGTGGCGCCAGTTCAGCGATCTCGTCGAGGAACAGCGTGCCATCGGCTGCCAGCTCGAATTTCCCCGGCTTGCTGCGGTCGGCACCCGTGAAGGCGCCTTTTTCGTGTCCGAACAGTTCGCTTTCGAGCAGGGTGTCGACGATCGCGGCACAATTGACCGCGACAAAGGGGCCGCCGCGGCCGCTGTGCTGGTGGATCAGCCGCGCGACCACCTCCTTGCCGGTACCCGACTCGCCGCTGAGCAGCACCGTCGCCATGTTGCCGGCGCTCAGCGCTATCTGTTTGCTGACCTCGAGCATCGCCTGGCTGCGACCGATCAGGTCGCCCGGCGGTGACTGCCGTGATGACTGAACATGTTCCGGTTCCGGCGAACGTGCGGTCAGCACCCTGTCCACAGTGGCCTGCAGGGTTGCGGTCTTCAATGGCTTGTGAATGAAATCTGCGGCACCGGCCTTAATCGCGTGAATCGCCAGTTCCAGGTCGTGCTGGCCGGTCATCATGACGACAGCCGCATCCGGACGCGCGGCGATCAACTGTGGCAAGAGTGTGATGCCTTCGCCGTCAGGCAGTTGCTGGTCGAGCAGGATCACATCGAGCGGCTCGGTCATGGCGAGCGCCAGGCCGGGGTCGCACGCCTTTGCACTGAACACACGATAACCCTGATCCTCAAAATGCAGAGACAGCATCTGGTTCAGGGCCGGGTCGTCTTCGATGATCAGAATGCGCTTGGACATGGGCTGATACTAGACATGATGTTTTGACCTGCCCAGCGGCGAATCCCATTCGTTAAAGTTCATTTGTGAAGGGCCGATGTCATTGGGACCCCTCCGGTTGGCAACTGCGGGAACCGGTCCGAACCGTGAATACACCGTCGGGCAATAATCATTCTTGGCGACAGGTACATACCGGCCGCGCACAACAGGTGCTGCTGGTCGAGGACAGTCGTGCCATCGCCTCGGTACTCGCCGCTGGCATCAACGCGTTCGATGGCATCACCTGCGTCGTCGCAGGCACCTTCGCCGAGGCCAGGGGCCTTTTGCAGACGAATGCTCAAGCGTTCTTTGTCGCCGTGCTCGACCTGAACCTCCCGGACGCACCGGATGGCGAGATTATCGATCTGGTACAGGAAGCGGGCATCCCCATCATCGTGTTGACCGGCAACGTCGACGCAAGTCAACGCGACGCCATGTTTGCCCGCGGCGTCGCGGACTATGTGGTGAAGGACAGCCTGGTGGGCATTGACTACGTGGCGCGACTGGTCAACCGCTTGGCACACAACGGCGCCGCACGGGTGTTGGTCGTCGATGATTCGCGCGCGTTCCGCACCTATCTGTGCAGCTTGCTGCAGCAGCACGGATACGCGACCTTGAGTGCCCGTGACGGCATCGAGGGCCTGGAGGTCCTGCGGGCGAATCCGGAAATCCGCCTGGTCATCACTGACTACAACATGCCGCGCATGGATGGGCTGAAAATGGTGTCGGAGATGCGCAAGGCACATAGCCAGGACGAACTTTCCATCATCGGGATTTCCAATTCCGCCGATCCCGAGACACTCGCACGATTCCTCAAGGGAGGGGCGAGCGACTACCTGCACAAACCGTTCAGCATCGAGGAGTTCTACTGCAGGGTGGATCAGAACGTCGACATGTTGCGCATCATCAGGCGGGCGCGGGATGCCGCCAACCGGGACTTTCTGACCGGGCTGTACAATCGCCGCCGTTTTTTTGAGAAGGCCGAACAGCTGCACCGGCGTGCCACGAAAGGCGAACTGCAGATCGTCGTGGCGATGATCGACGCCGATCACTTCAAGAACATCAACGACACCTTCGGGCACCAGGTCGGCGACGATGCACTGGTCGAGATCGCTGCCACCCTGCGCGATCAGGTCGGAAGCAGTGGGTTGGTCGCGCGCTTCGGCGGCGAGGAGTTCGTCTGCCTGCACGTGCTCGACGGAACGGTGGATCCCCTTGAATGCCTCGACCAGATCCGGTTGGGCATCGCTGCCATCGAGCTGTACAGCGACGGACGGCGCGTTGCCGTTACCGCCAGCATTGGCGCTACCCAGGCATTGCACGGCAACCTCGACCAGATGCTCGCGGCAGCCGACCGCGCTGTCTACGCGGCAAAAAAGGCCGGTCGCAACCGGGTGGAGATCGGCTGATCCCCGGCGCGGTCGGTCAGGATGCGTAAGCAGCATCCGCTGTCTCGTCAATCGCGGGTCATCAACCAGCAGCGATGCGGTGTATGCCGCTTGAAGTCCTCGGGAATCGTCCGCGCGCTGATCTCTTCGATCTGCGCCAGTTCGCCCAGCCCGGGGTCGAGCCTGAAGCCCTGTCGGTTGGTAGAGAACAGCAACTCGCCGCCCGGCGTCAGCAGATCGACTGTGGCACGCAGTAACTGGAGCTGATCGCGCTGCACATCGAAGGTCGTCTCCATGCGCTTTGAGTTGGAAAAGCTCGGTGGATCGAGCACGATCAGGTCGAACCGGGTGCGTGCGGCACGCATGCGTTCGATGAACCCGAACACATCCGCCTGGACAAAGCTGTGTCGCTGCGTATCTTCCAGGCCGTTGTGCACCAGGTTGCGCCGGCTCCACGCCTGGTAGGTGTTCGACATGTCGACCGTGACGCTGCGGCGTGCGCCCCCGGCGGCCGCATAGACGGTGAAGCTGCCAGTGTAGGCAAACAGGTTGAGAAACACCTTGTCCTGCGCGCGCTCACGGACCATCTGCCGGGTGTCGCGGTGATCGAGAAACAGGCCAGTGTCGAGGTAACTGCCAAGATTGACCTCGAAACGCAGGCCGCGTTCGCCGACGGTGAACGAGGGCGTCGTGGCCGCGAGCTTTTCATACTGAGCGAGGCCGCGCTGGCGCCGGCGATGCTTGATCACCACCTGCGGCAGCACGATATCCAGCGTCTGCGCCAGTCCACTGCGGATGGCGTCGATCTCGTCGGACTGCAGTGCACGTTTCTTCTCGAATACCTGGACGTGCAGCCAGTCGGCGTAACGGTCGATCGCCAGCGGGAACTCGGGGATGTCCCGGTCGTACAGGCGAAACGCCTCGATACCCTCGCGTCTGGCCCACTTGCCGAGGTGCCGCTGGGTCTTGAGTACGCGATTGTTGAGCGCGCCGGGGTCGATCACGATTCGGCGCGACCGGCGTGCCAGGCGAGCGCACCCCAGCCGATGAGGAAGGCCGTCCCGCCGAACGGGGTGATCGCACCGAGCCAGCGTATGTCGGTCAATGCCATTACGTAGAGGCTGCCGGAAAACAGCAGGATGCCGCTGGCGAACGACCAGCCCGCCAGCTGCAACACGCGGCTGTGTCCTGACTGGCCACCGATCAGGCCAACCGCCACCAGGGCGAGCGCGTGCAACGCCTGGTAGTCGACGCCCGTCCTGAATACCTCGAGCAGCCCCGTGCTCAGGATGTTTTTCAGCGCATGGGCAGCGAACGCACCGAATGCGACCGCGAGAAAGCCGTTGACCGCACCGAGAACCACGAAATGCCGCATCGGATTCATCAGTGACTGCCGAGCCTGCCGAGTTCGTCCAGGATCTGCAGCACCAGCTGCCGGCCGCGGACGTCGAGTCGCACACACAGCCGCTCTGCGTCACGCTCGCCGTTGATCATCGGTCGGATCACCGCGGCCACCCGGCTCATGTCGCCGCCGACTTTGCTCATCTGTTCGGCCATCTGGCTGATCAGGCTCAATGCCTGGGCGTTTCCGCTCGACGCCGCGTGGATCATGTGCGCCAGGCCGGGAGCGGCGAGGGCTGGATCCGCCTTGTGATGGGGGTCGGGCAGGGTCGACGGATCCTGCAGGCCGCGCAGAATGGCACCGGCGATCACTCGATCCTCTGCGTCCAGTTCAGGGGTGTTTTCGAGGTCGCGCTTGCCGGCCGCAAACTGCCGCACAACGTTGGCGAGGGTACTCCAGCCGCTGTCGGCAGCGTTGTCCAGCAACCCCGCCAGCTGCCGGGTCGTGTCGTGCCGCTGCAGCAGCTCCACCGCCTGGCAGATGAAGGCGGCATGGGTCTGGATGATCTGCTGATCACGATCCGGTATGTGCATGGCGGTCGGAGAAATGTGGCGTCCTGCGTGCAGTCTACCCGAGGTGCCGACTGTTGCGGTGTGTGGTGCGCTCAGGTCAGGTCGTCGGGGGCTGCGCGCGCGGCCAGGGACTCGCCGGCTATCTCCCGTACCTCGTGGCTTTCGTCGTGCGCCAGTCGATCCAGCGCGGCCCATGCCCGGTCGTTGCCGACAAGGCCGAGGAAATGCGCCGCGTCTGCACGGACCTGGGGATGCGGGCTCGCCGCCAGTGCGACCATGTCTTCGACAGCGTCGGCCAGCAGACCGTCGGGTGCGAGGTCTTCGATCACGGCGCCGACGCCGATACGCACGGCGAACGGTGTATCCAGATCTCCGGCCAGGGACAATAGGGGGCGCAGCAGCTGCGGGTTGCGGCGACAGGCGGCGAGCACGGTGTCGAGCTGACCGCTTTCGAGGCTCTCGATCAGGTAGGTGCGTTGTCCGCCGGCAGTTCCCGCGCGCTCGACCCAGACGGCCAGTTCGCTCTGGCTGTGCGCGCCCGTCATCTCGAAGGGTCCGATGCGGATCCAGGGTACGCTGCGTGCGCCCCGTGCCTGTGCCGCATCCGGGCGGGCGGCGATGTTGAATACCTCGAGACGGCCAATCCGTCCCTGTTTGAGCAGTTCCGCCAGCCCTGCCAGGACCACCGGGCAATGCACGCAGCCGGGAGCAATCAGCAGTTCTGCGTCCGGGACATCGCTGTTCATCATCTGAGGTTTCCTTGGACAGCCGGCGAAATACGTCGCTGGCGTGTGCAGATTATAAGGCAAAAGGGGCCGATTTCGGGTGGGCCTGACCAGAAAATGTCTTGGAAAACAGCCTCTTGACCCCCTGTATTAGAAAAAGAAATAAGGCTAATTTATGCCTGCCGACCGTAAAACTGTTTGGCCTTTTTTCCCCACCATAACTATGTTTACCCACCCCGAGGCCCCGCCGGGCGCCTGCGCTTGACGATAAGCGCGTGTCCGACCTGGCAGTCATCGGCTATCCGGAAGCCGGGTTGCCAGACGGGAGGGCCGACTGAATTGAAGTAGCCGGATGGTCCCAGTCGGATATTCAGGGGCGCTTCGAAGAGAACTGTCGCTCACGGGCGGCGTCAACACTGCAGTGTAACCTCAGGAGAAATCATCGATGCCTACATTCGTACGTACCGATAAGTGCGATGGCTGTAAGGGCCAGGACAAGACGGCGTGCATGTATATCTGCCCGCACGATCTGATGAAGCTGGACATGGACGGTTCTGAAACCGGCCACGCCATGAAGTCTTACAACCAGGAACCGGAACAGTGCTGGGAGTGCTACTCCTGCATCAAGATTTGCCCGCAGAACGCAATCGAAGCGCGTCCGTACGCTGACATCGTCCCGCTGGGTGCCTCCGTGCAGCCGCTGCGTGGTACCGACTCCATCATGTGGACCATCAAGTTCCGCAACGGCACCATGAAGCGATTCAAGTTCCCGATCCGTACCACCCCGGAAGGCTCGATCGATCCTTACGGTGGCAAGCCGGCAGCCGACATCAACAAGATCAGCGACGTTCGCTTCTTCGTTGAGAACAACGGCTACCGCGTTGGCGATCCGAGCGAGCTGATCGCGAAGTAATCGCGCCCTGCACGGAACTTAGAGACAGAGTTTAAGAGGTATTTACAATGGCTGAATTCGGTAAACCAGACGTCGTCGAAGAAGAGGTAGACATCCTCATCATCGGCGGTGGCATGGCCGCATGCGGCACCGGCTACGAGATCGGTCCGTGGTTGGACGCTGCCAAGGCGCAGGGCGTCGACATCAAAGTCAAGTTGGTCGACAAGGCTGCAATGGACCGTTCCGGTGCTGTGGCACAGGGTCTGTCCGCTATCAACACCTACATCGGTTCGGAGCAGGATCCGGCGGACTACGCCCGCATGGTCTCCAACGACCTGATGGGTATCACCCGCGACGACCTGGCCTACGACCTGGGCCGTCACGTCGACGAGTCGGTGCACCTGTTCGAAGAATGGGGCCTGCCGATTTGGAAGATGGACGAGAACGGTGAGCGTCACGACGGCTCGAAGGGCATGACCCCGCTGGCAGAAGGCGGCAAGCCGGTTCGCTCGGGCAAGTGGCAGATCATGATCAACGGCGAATCCTACAAGTGGATCGTCGCTGAGGCTGCCAAGAAGGCGCTGGGTACCGACCGTATCCAGGAGCGTGTCTGCATCGTCAAGCTGGTCAACGACAAGAACGACAAGAACCGCATCGCCGGTGCTGTCGGCTTCTCGACCCGCGACCACAAGCTGTTCGTCTACAAGTGCAAGGCTGCCCTGCTGGTTGCCGGCGGTTGTGTGAACATCTTCCGTCCGCGTTCGGTTGGCGAAGGCCAGGGCCGTGCGTGGTACCCGGTGTGGAACTCCGGTTCGACCTATGCCATGGCGGCTGAAGTCGGCGCAGAGCTGACCATGATGGAAAACCGCTTCGTACCGACCCGTTTCAAAGACGGTTACGGCCCGGTCGGCGCGTGGTTCCTGCTGTTCAAATCGAAGGCAACCAACGCCTTCGGTGAGGTCTACATGGACCGCAACAAGGAAATGCTGGAGGACTATCCTCCGTACGGCCTGGCCAAAGTGCCGGCTTCCTGCCTGCGTAACCACCTGATGCTGAAAGAGATGCGTGAAGGTCGTGGTCCGATCTGGATGGACACCGTCACCGCTCTGGCCAACCTGCGCGAGACCCTGTCTCCGCGTGAGGTGAAGCACCTGGAAGCAGAGGCATGGGAAGACTTCCTCGACATGTGTATCGGCCAGTGTGGTATCTGGGCTGGTGAGAACATCGAGCCGGAGAAGAAGAACTCCGAGCTGATGCCGACCGAGCCGTACCTGCTGGGTTCGCACTCGGGCTGCTGCGGTATCTGGGCTTCGGGCCCGACCGACATCGGCGCTCCGACCACCGAAGAGCATGCCGAGAAGGACAAGATCCCGGGTCACCTGCCGGAAGGCTGGAACTGGGGCTACCGCGGCATGACCACCGTCGCCGGTCTGTTCACCGCAGGTGACGGCGTTGGTGCATCAGGTCACAAGTTCTCTTCGGGCTCGCACGCCGAAGGTCGTATGTGTGCCAAGTCGATGGTCAAGTTTGTCATGGACAACAAAGACTGGACGCCTGAGCTGGATACCGACGTGGACACCCTGATCGAAGAGATCTACCGTCCGGTCCGTAACTACCTTGAGCACAAGGACTACACCACCGCGATCGACGTCAACCCCAACTACATCACCCCGCGCATGCTGCAGTTCCGTCTGCAGAAGATCATGGACGAGTATGTAGCCGGCGTTGCCACCTACTACACCACCAACGAGCATATGCTCGACCTGGCGGAGCAGAAGCTGGAAATGCTGAAGGAAGACGCGCTGAAGATGCGTGCCAAGGACCTCCACGAGCTGCTGCGCGCGTGGGAGAACTATCACCGCATCCTGACCGCCGAAGCTCACATGAAGCACATCCAGTTCCGTGAAGAGTCCCGTTACCCGGGCTTCTACTACCGCATGGACAAAAACTTCGTTGACGAAGAAAACTGGCACTGCTTCGTAAACTCGGTCTACGACAAGACCACCAAGACCTGGACCTGCTTCAAGCGCGCCCACAAGGATCTGGTGGACAAGTCCAAGCTGTTCAAGTGATAGCTGCTTGACAGTCTGACGACTGCGAAACCGGGCGCCGAGAGGCGCCCGGTTTTTTTGTGTTGAAGCCGGCGACACTGCCGACGACCCGGGCGCGGCCGTTTTTCGGCAGGAAAATCAGAAAAACCTTATAATCCCCGGCCCTTGCGTGAACCGGCCATGGTTTACCGTTATTCCATGGCCTGCAGAATGCGGCATGTTGCCGCCTGAGGAACCAGCCCATGAGCAACGACAAACTCGATATCCCCCAACAGTTCGCCAGCCCGGCCGTGCCGGCGCTGCTGACCGAAGACAGCGTGATCCGCTTCCAGTGTTACAAAGGGATCTCCTGTTTCAACGCCTGCTGCAAACATGCGGATGTCACGTTGGCACCGTATGACGTGCTGCGCCTGCAAAAGCGTCTGGGCATGAATTCCGAGGAATTCCTCAAGAAGCACACGGTGCCGTTCCAGCTCGATGCCGATGGGGTGCCGGGAATCAAGCTGCGCACCGACAACGATGGTGCCTGCCTGCTGCTGGACGGTGACAACGGTTGCGGCGTCTACGAGGATCGACCTACGGTCTGCCGTTACTACCCTATTGCGTTGCTGAACATGCGCGAAAAGGACACCTACGAGGCCAAACAGCAGTATTCCCTGGTTCAGGAGGACCACTGCAAGGGTCACGATGAGGCGCGTGAGATCACATTGCGCGACTACCGCAAGGAGCAGGGCGTCGCCGAGTACGACGACTTCAACCGCAGCTGGTACGAGCTGATCCTGAAGAAGAAATCCGGAGGCCCGGGTGTCGGCAAGCCCAACGAAATGAGCCTGCAGCTGTTCTTCATGGCATCGTTCAACTTCGATATGCTGCGTCGGTTCGTGCTCAGCGACAACTTCAAGCAGTCCTACAACCTGCCACCGGAGACCTACGCCGAGGTGGCCGAAGACGATATCGCGTTGATCAAGCTGGGCAACCGGCTGATGCGCCAGGCGCTGTTCGGGGAGAAGACGATCCCGGAGAACAGCGGTGCCTGGGAGCAGCGGGTCGAATCGAGAAAAGAGATCTGGGAGGCTCGCTCAAAGGCTGAGGTCGAGGCGCGCAACGCCAAGGCCGAGGCCGACATGCGGCAGGAGACCACCGGCTGCTCCGATAACTGAACGAACGAATGGCCGCTGTCAGACGACAGCGGCCTCCTCTTTTGTCGCGTGTTCTTCCGCAACCCGCGAGACCATCTTCCGATGCGCAGCGATAGTCCCCTCTCAACGACTGTCGGACGTTTTTACACTCTCCGCTCTCATCGCCTGTGGGCGCCTGTTAAATCCTTGAATAACCGAAGGATATTGCGGTTGGCATGATTTTCGCCGGAACAACTCAATAGGTGTTTGGAGGCGAAGGAAATGGGTTCCCGTAAACGAGTTGTCAGCGGGCTGGCAAAGCTGTCGCTGGCGGTGCTGGGGTCGGTGCTTGCATCCGTTGGATACGCGACGGCGGTGGAATACCGCAGCTTTGACGGCAGCGGCAACAACATGACCAACCCTGGTTGGGGATCCACCGACAGCCAGTTGCTTCGTCACGATACGACTGGGACCTTTGCCGGCACCCCGTATTATGCCGATGGTGTCTCGACACCGGCAGGCGTGGGTCGACCGAACCCGCGGGCCGTCAGCAATGCTGTCGTGGCCCAGTCCGGTTCGATAGTGAACGCCAAGGGCGTGTCCGACATGTTGATGCAGTGGGGGCAGTTCCTCGACCATGACTTGGACCTGACGCGTGCCGGCGGCAGCGAACCGATGCCGATCGCCGTGAGCGGAGATCCGGTATTCGGTGATATCTACTCGATGACCGGCGAGATGCCGTTCAGCCGGTCGGTGTATGACCCGGCCACCGGTACTGGCACAGGGAACCCGCGCCAACAGACCAATGCGGTGACCGCGTTCATCGATGCCTCGCAGATCTACGGTTCCAGCAAGGACGAGGCCGATGACCTGCGCTATTTCAGTGGCGGCAAGTTGAAAATGAGCGGCGACATGCTGCACATGGACGGCGGCGTCTTTGTGTCTGGTGACGAGCGCGCCAGGGAACAGGTCGGCCTGACATCGATGCACACCCTGTTCAATCGTGAACACAATCGACTTGCCGAGAATCTCGAGGCGCAGTACCGGTTGTTGCCGGATATCGAAGGCATTGCTCCGGGTGATATGGACTACGAGAAGGTGCTCGACGAAAAGGTCTACCAGGAGACGCGCAAGCTGGTCGGCGGCATGATGCAGGCGATCACTTTCAACGAGTTCCTGCCGGCGCTGCTTGGCGGCGGCGCACCTGGCGCCTATGGCGGATACGATGCCGCCGTCAATCCGGGTATCGCCAACGAGTTCAGCACCGCAGCCTACCGGTTCGGTCATTCGACGCTGTCATCGGTGCTGTTGCGCCTCGATGCCGACGGCAACGAGATCGCCGCTGGCCATCTTGCGCTGCGCGATGCATTTTTCACTCCGGAGACCGTCCTAACCGCCGGTAACGGGGGCATAGATCCGATCCTTCGGGGTCTGGTCAACCAGCTGGGACAGGAGGTGGATCCGTTCCTGGTGGATGACGTGCGCAATCTGTTGTTTGGCCCGATGGGTTTCGATCTCGCCGCGCTCAACATGCAGCGTGGTCGCGATCACGGCCTGCCAAGTTACAACCAGATGCGTGCCACGATGGGCCTGACGCCGTATTCAAATTGGGGCGAAGCGGTCTTCATGGACGGCGTCAAAGACCTGCTGATGTCCATCTACACCGATATCAACGATATCGACCTGTGGATCGGCGGTCTGGCTGAAAACCATGTCAATGGTGGCATGCTGGGCGAGCTGTTCTCGGCAATCGTTGGCGATCAGTTCAGCCGTCTGCGCGACGGCGACCGCTTCTGGTATCAGAACAGTATGTTTGAGACCGAGTGGATGGAGTTCATCGAGGGATCGACCCTGAGCGCGATCATCATGCGCAATACCGGCATCACCGGGCTGCAGGCCAACGTCTTCTTTGTCCCTGAGCCCGGCGTGCTGCTGCTGCTGTCGATCGGTATTGCCGGCATGGGTATGCGGCGCAAGTCCTCCTGGCGATGCGCGGCTTAATCACCGCCTGATTCTTCCCCTGCCTTGACCGGGCGTCGCTGCTCGCGTGGCCGCCACACCGACGCGATATCGAAGCCCACCCCGGAGAACACCGAAAACCGGGTGAAGCGGAAGATCACCCGGCGGGGGGAGGCGCGCCGGACCTGGCGCACCTCTTTGAGCACCGGGACGAAAATGACTGCTACTGCCAGGCGGGCCGCGAACGACAATAAAAACACGCCGAACAGCGGGTACTCGAACGACCAGGCGTGATCGCTGTGCGCCCAGTCGGGCATCCAAAGCACGGCCGCCGCGCCCAGTTGCGCGCCGGCGAATGCGGCCAGTGCATTGGTCACGTTGGCCGTGGTGATCGGCGCCGCCATGTCGGCATCGCCCGAGAGATCGTAAAAGAAGCTGCCGGCGCTCAATGCGAATCCGCCCCATGCCAGTCCGGAAAGGGCCTGTATTGCCAACAGGTACAGGAAGTTGTCCGAGAACACCCACAGCAGCGGCACGAACGGGACCATCCAGCCAGTGATCGCAAGGATCAGCCGGTTGCCGAATGCATCGGAGACCCGGCCCCAGCCGTTCAGCGTCAGGAACTGCACCAGCACCGAGGCGGCGGTGATCGCCATGAACTCAAGGTAGGTGAACTGCAGGTCGCGGAGCATGTGTACGGCAAAGAACGGGGCGGCGACCGCGGTCGCGAAACACATTCCCGCGTAGTAGAAAAGGAAGCGCGCATAGGGGGTGCTGCGGATTCCGGCCTGCCAGACCGGAATCAACGGCAGGGCCCCGTACTTTATGTCGTCGCCACGCGGGCTGCGATCGGGCAGCCGGCTCAGATAGTAACCGGAGATCATGCGTGCCACTGCAGCCAGCGCAAACAGCAGCAGAAAGCCGTACATGGCGTCGGTGTGCGTCCTAAATACTTCGAGCACACCACCGGCGGCGATCAGGGCGGCAAAGCCGACCAGGGTGGTGACCCGCGTGCGCCGTGAGAAATAGCGCCCGCGTTCCCTTTCGGGCACCAGATGGCGCATCAGCGACGGCCAGTGAGGCGAGATGATGTTGCCGAATACCTGGTAGGCGATCACGCAGAGGACGAGTGCGGCGACTTGGTCGTTCGGCCACAACAGCGGCACCAGCATGATCGGCAGCCAACTCATCGCCTGGCCGAGCGCGCCGGCAAGGATGATGCGGCCGCGGCCAATGCGCCAGCGCCGATGCAGCCAGGTGGAGAACAACTGGGCAAGGGCACCGATCAGCGGTGGGATCGAGGCCAGCGTGGCGATCTGCGGCTCGGTGAAACGCAGGTGAATGGCGTAGGCGGACAGATAGCTCTCACCGGCACCGGTCATCACCGAATAGGCGGCCCCGTCCCTGACCGAACGGCTGAGGGCCTCGTCGCGTTCAGGGTCGCGGGCATTGTCGTCAGGCATCGAAGACCGGTCGCATGTGATTCGGGCGTGGCAGCTGCGTGGATGTCGAGAGTCGGATCTGTGGACAGGCTAGACCGCCGCAGGCGTGGCCTCAAGTGGCACGAACTGGAACGCGGGGCCTGGAGGAGAAGGGTTGCCTGGGGCGCCGTTCAGGTGTTTGTTTCGACCATCTCGCGTCTGTGCCGCCAGAGCCTGACGAACGGAAATCCCATCGCGAGCAACAGAACGAGCATGGCCGTCGATATCTGCTGCCGGCCCGCCAGGTAGATCGCCACGGCAAACGCGACCGCCATCGACAGCGTGGCGTCGATCAGGGCGCTGCGCACCAGTCGTTTGCGCACGTCAGCGGATTCGTTGCCGGTGATGAACAGCACCAGTACCGGCAGCAGGTAGTGCAACGGCGCGTAGAACGCGGCGATGATCAACCAGACGATCGTATCTTGCATGTGGGGCCTTCGCGCAGGAGGTGTCGTGGTGCAGCCTATCGCCCCAATCGATCAAGGAAAACCCCGCGCCTCGATGAGGCACGGGGCTGCCGACAACGGGTTACTTGCCAGAGGTTTTCGATTTGCCGGTCTGGGTGCTGGTGGTCTGTGCAGGCAGTGTCGCGTACGGGGCATAGCCCCAGCCGCCATAGTACGGCCGGTAGCCGCCGTAGTAGGGCACACCATAGCCATAGGGTCCGTAGCCATAGCCGCCGCCGTAATAGGGGTAACCGTAGCCGCCCCATGGGCCACCGTAGCCCCAGGGTCCGCCGCCGTAACCCCACGGACCGCCGCCGTAGCCACCCCAGCCGCTACCGCCGAAGAACTCTTCCGCCCAGTAACGCGGGTCCCATGGGTCGTAGGGGTTCCAGCCGCCGCCCCACCAGGCCGAGGCCTGGGTCGTCAGCGTCAGCAGCACGCCTGCCAGCAGTGAGAATTTCAGGTGTCTTTTCATGATCCTCTCCTTACCAGTCTGCCTATATGGCTTTTCTCTAATATATTTTTAACCCAGGTTTTTGCTGGAGATCTTTGAGGGAAATCAAAACTTTGTGACCTGCTGCCGCGGCGTGGGCGTATTGCGGCAGCTCGGGGCCGGTGGTTGGCTGTGCCGGATCGAAAAAAAACCCCGCCAGATGGCGGGGTCTCGTGGCAGGCCTGCCGCCGGGCCCTATTTGTTGGCGATCGCCTCGAGCTGCTTGGCCGGAATCACCTGGCCATTGAGCGCCGCGTCCTTGGCCGAACGGCCATACGCGACCGACATCAGGGTCGAGTAGTAGACCACCGGCATCTTGAACTTGGTGCCATGGGTGGCGTTGATCTGGTCCTGGTAGACCTCGACGTTCATCTGACACACCGGGCAGGGCGTGACGATCATGTCGGCACCGTGGTCGTAGGCGGCCTCGATGATGCCCTTGATCATGACCTGCGATTTTTCCGGCTCGGAGAACGCCAGTGCGCCGCCGCAGCATTGCACCTTTTTCTCGTAGTCGGGGATCGAGTCGGCACCCAGGGTCTCGACCAGCTTGTCCAGGTATTTCGGATTCTCGTAGCTCTCGCCGGCGATCCCGAACGGACGGTTGGTCTGACAGCCGACGTAGCCCGCGATCTTGATGCCCTCGAGCGGCTTCTTGACCTTGGCGCCGATCGCGTCGTAACCGATGTCCTGGATCAGGACCTCGGCCATGTGCTTGATCGGTGCGTCGTTCTTCAGTGTCAGGCCGGCCTCGGCCAGTGCCGTATTGGTCTCGGCCAGCAGTCCCTGGTCGTGCTGCAGGCGCTCCTGGGTCTCACGTGTAGCGAGCCAGCAGGCGGCGCAGGTGGCCACAATCTCCTGGCCGGGATTGTGCTCCTCGGACAGTGCGATGTTGCGCGCCGACAACGCCAGACGCGGCAGTTCCCCGCCACCGGCATAGCCGATCGAGGCCGAACAGCAGTTCCAGTCCGGGATCTCGTTGAGCTGGATGTCCAGCTCTTCGCACATCGTCTGCACCGAGACGAGGTAGTTGGACGAGGAGGCTCCCTTCTGCGAGGAGCATCCCGGGTAAAAAGAATATTCACGTTTTGCCATGGATACTTACTCCTCTTATCCGCCGTGCTTGGCGAGGCGGGCGTCTTCGAGTTCCTGGGCCTTCTTGATGACCTTCTGGAAGCCGGACAGATCTTTGACCGCATGGCCACCGAGCATCTCCATCGGGTTCATGCGCTTGGTCTTGACCATGCCCAGGCCGATGTCCTTCATCTTCAGCGAGGTCTTCACGCCCTCGCCGAAACCGTTCATGAAGTACAGGCTGATGCCGAGCTTCAGTTCGTTGACCCGACCTTTTTTCATCAGGTTGTTCCAGAACAGCTGCGCGAACTTGGCCGTCGGCTGTCCCTGCGGCACGATCCCGAGGCGCTTCGCGTAGTGCGCCAGACCATGCATGATGTGCGTGATCGGCAGCTCGCGCGGACAACGCACGATGCAGTTGTAGCAGGACGTGCACATCCACATCGAGTCGGACTGCAGTACCTCGTCACGCTTGCCGGCACGGATCATCATGAAGATCTTCTGCGGCGTGTGCTCCCAGGCGTCGCCCAGCGGGCACGAGCCCGCACACACGCCACACTGCATGCACATCTTGACCCATTCGCCTTCCTCGACGTTCGCTTCAACCTCCGACAGGAAGCTGTTGCGATACTTCTCGATCATTGCTGTGTTCATATCGCTCATGACGAACCTCGCTTAGAACTTGAAGGGGCTCATGCCCACTTTCTCGACCACCTCTTCCATCTCCTTGATCAGGCGCGGTGCGCGCTCGATGTCGGTGATGGCGACCTCGTGCACGACCACGCGCTCGGGTTCGAGGTTGAGGGTGGACAGGGTGTCGCCGACCTTGGCCATGCGTTCCGCCGCCATGGCCGAGCCACGCACGAAGTGACACTGGTAGTCATCACCACGCTGGCAGCCCATCATCACGATGCCGTCGTAACCGCTGTTCATCGCATCGGTCACCCAGGAAAGCGAGACCGAGCCGAGGCAGCGTACCGGGACGATGCGCGCCCAGGGACTGATCTCCTGGCCGCTCATTGCCGCCTGGTCGAGCGCCGGGTAGGCGTCGTTTTCACAGGCCATGACCAGGATGCGCGGTTTCTCCGAGAACTCGTCGGGCATGTCCACGGCCTTGATCTGCTGGCCGACGGTGTCGATCGAGTAGTTCTCGAACGAGATCACGCGCACCGGGCAGGCGCCCATGCAGGTACCGCAACGACGGCAACGCGATTCGTTGAACTGCGGATAACGCTTTTCGTCTTCGTTGATCGCGCCGAAAGGACACTCCACGGTGCAGCGCTTGCACTGGGTGCAGCCTTCCTTGCGGAACGATGGGTACGACAGGTCGCCGACACGCGGATGTGCGGACGAACCCTGGCCGGCATTGACTGCCGCCTGGATCGCCTTCATCGCGGCACCCGTGGCGTCGTCCTGGGCCTGCTTGATATCCATGGGGCGACGGACCGGACCGCACGCATAGATGCCGGTACGACGGGTCTCGTACGGGAAGCAGATGAAGTGCGAGTCGGTGAAGCCGTTGGAAAGATGCGGCAGATCGGTGCCCTGGCGGTAGTCCAGGTTGAGGATCGACTCGATCGAAACCGATGCGGCCGCCACCTGGGCCTCGATTTCTGCCTTCTTGCCGTCGCGTTCCTTGAGCGGCAGTTTTTCCAGCGCCACGGTAACGGCGTAGGGATCAGGCCCGGAATTGGGCACCATGCCCAGGTCCAGCACCACCAAGTCGGCCTGCAGCGCGACGTCTTCGTCCAGGATCAAGTCCTTGAAGTTGACCGTGGCACCATTGCCGCTGCTGGTCACGTCGCCGACCTGGCCCTTGGAGAAGATCACCATCTGCTGCTGGCCGGAGCGGTAGAAGTCCTCGCCGGCCGCACCCGGGGTGCGCAGGTTGTCGAACAGGATCGTGGTGTCGCAGTCCTTGCCGTTCTGCGCCTTGAAATACATGGCCTGTTTGATCGCGATCAGGTCGCCGATGCCCGAGTGGTACGGCAGGTGACCCTCTGCGGACGAGGCCTGGCCGGCGTTCTGCACGAACACCACGGATTTCACTTCCTTGCCATCAGACGGGCGCTTGATCGGGCCGTTGCCGGCCTCCCTGGCCAGTGCCTCGAGCTCGACGTTGCTGACCACGTCGGCGTTCGATGAGCCGAGCGATGGGATCGCAGAGGCGTCGAATTCCTTCCAGCCGGAGGCCTGGATGATCGCCCCGAAGTTCTCGGTGGCCGTGCCGCCCGATTCGGTGGTGATGTCGGCAGAGAAACGGCCAGGCGCGCCAGAAGTCTTGGTCACAGTGCTGTTGAGGTGCACGGTGATCAGCTCGTTGGCCTCGACCGCGGCGATCATGTCGGCAATGTCGTTGTCCTGCGGCATCGGCAGGTCGACGTTGGTGCCGTTGGCCACGCCATCGGCCGCCGCCCGGCCGGGGATGCGCTTGTGCCACTTGGCGGCCCAGCCGCCGAGTGCCCCGGTCTTCTCGACGATGTGCACAGGGAAGCCTGCGGCCGCGGTCTCCAGTGCCGCGGTCATGCCGGTGACGCCGCCGCCGACCACCAGGATGGTCTTGTTCAGCGCCTGCTCGCCCGAAACCTTGGGCTTGGTCATGAACTTCACTTCGGCGCAGGCCATGCGGATGTAGTCGTCCGCCATGTCCTGGGTGGTCTCGCGGGCCTCGTCGGTGTCCGGGCGGGCCCAGATGACACCCTCACGCAGGTTGGCGCGCGACATCGCCACATCGGGGAAGCTGAATGCCTCGACCTTGGCGCGGCGCGAGCAGGCCGCGATCATCACGTGGGTGGCACCGTCGTTATCAATGGCGTTGCGGATCAGCTGTACGCCTTCCTTGCTGCACAGCATCTCGTGCTGCTGGCAGCTCGCCATCTTGCCGTCGCGCTTGGCCGTCGTCTCCAGCTGGCCGGCATCCAGACGTTCGCCGATGCCGCAGCCGGTGCAGATGAAACCTGCAAATTTCTTATCGTCTGCCATGGATTAGCCCTCCGCTCTGGCAACGCGGTTCACCACCTGAATGGCCTTCAGGGCGGCGCCGGTTGCGTGCTGAACTGCGCGGTTCACATCCAGTGCGTCGGATGCCGAACCCGCGGCGAACACACCGCCGTTGGCGGCGTCGGGCTCGATGAAGCCCTCGCGGTTGATCACGATGTCGACCGGGAAGTCGCCCTTGGCGACCGACGGTTCCATGCCGGTGGCGAGTACCACCAGGTCATGGGTGTTCTCATAGCGGTGGTAGCCCTCGGTGTCGACGCCGCGACAGATCGGGTTGCCATCCTTGTCGGTGATCACGTTGGCGACCTTCGACTTGACGAACTTGACGTTGTCCATCGCCTTGACCGTCTGGTAGAAGTCCTCGAAACGGTCGATTGCACGGATATCGATGTAATAGATCGTGACCTGTGCATCGTCGTACGCATCCACCACGTAGTGGGTCTGCTTGAGTGACGCCATGCAGCAGATACGCGAGCAGTGGTACAGGTGATTGCGGTCACGCGAACCGGCGCACTGGATGAAGGCGACATTCTTCGCCTCCTTGCCGTCCTTGCGCACGATCCTGCCGCCGGTCGGGCCCTTCGGGTCGGCCATGCGCTCGAATTCGACGTTGGTGATGACGTTGTCGAAGCGGTCGTACCCGTAGGGCTGGATCTTGGCCGCGTCGTACGGCTGCCAGCCGGTGGCCCAGACCACGGCGCCCGCCGGGAACTTGATCTCGCGCTCGGTCATCTCGAGATCGACGGCGTCATATTTGCACGCGTCCTTGGCCTTCTGCGCGTCGTCGGTGCCGATGATGCGCGGGTCGATCACGTACTGCATCGGATGCGCCATCACATGCGGCAGGTAGGCGCCCTTGCGCTTGGACATGCCGTAGTTGTACTCGTCGTCGAACTCCGCCTCGACTGCCTTGCCGCAGTCGCCGCAACCGGTACAGTTGTCGTTGACAAAGCGTGGCGCCAGTTTCACCGTCGCGGTATACGCGCCGGCCTCGCCCTCGATGTTGGTCACCTCGGCCATCGTGATGATGGTCAGGTTCGGGTTCATCTTGGCCCGGCGCTGGTTGATCTCCAGCCCGCAGGTGGGATGACACAACTTGGGGAAGTACTTGTACAACTGGCTTACGCGGCCGCCCAGATAGGGGCGCTTTTCAACCAGCACGACCTTTTTCCCGGTCTCGGCGGCCTCGAGCGCGGCAGTCATGCCACTGATGCCGCCACCGACGACGAGAATGGTCTCGTTGGTGGCTACGACTTCCGTCATGGATAGTCCTCCGTCGCGGATAGTGATGAATCTCGTTCGCCTGTTTTCGGCTGTGGCCGAGATCGGCGGAAAGGCCCGAGGGCCTGGAATTCTTTCTCTTGACGACCGGCGCAAGCATGCAGGCACCGGGCATTTTCAGGGATCGCCAACGATACTCCCGTTGGCCGCCCATCGCTATGCGCCAACAATCGAATTTTCCGATGCACTAATAGATGCGGCGTATATATCTAATGTTGTGGTGCCAATGCGCTGGGCGGTGGATCCGCAGTCTGGGCCGGGCAGGTGGTTGCCCCGCATACCCCGTGGTTGCTTCGTTGTGCGTCGCTGGTTAGCCTTCGGCGGCGCTACACCAGGCGAGAAGAAAAGGGGCCATTGCGTTGACAGACACCGCTGAGATCCATCGTCCGGAAGACAATTTCATCACCGAAGAACCGTTCTACCAGCCGGTTGGCGACGAAATCACGGTGTTCGAGGCGGCCTACCGCAACCACCTTCCAGTGTTGCTGAAGGGGCCCACGGGCTGTGGCAAGACGCGTTTCATGGAGCACATGGCGTGGCGGCTGCAGCGGCCGTTGATCACTGTCTCGTGTCACGATGACCTCACCGCCTCCGACCTGGTCGGTCGCTTTCTGGTGAAAGGCGGTGAGACCGTGTGGGTGGACGGCCCGCTTGCCCGGTCGGTGCGGGTCGGCGCGATCTGTTACCTCGACGAAGTGGTCGAGGCGCGCAAGGACACGACAGTGGTGATCCACCCGCTGGCCGACGACCGGCGCGTGTTGCCGATGGAGAAACTGGGGGAGCTGGTCGAGGCAGCGCCAGGGTTCTGTCTGGCGATGTCTTACAACCCGGGCTATCAATCGGTGCTCAAGGATCTGAAGCAGTCGACCCGGCAGCGATTTGTCGCGCTGGAGTTCGATTACCCGGATGCTCACCTCGAGCAGCGCATCATCGAGCGCGAGTCCGGGGTGGATGGCGACCTCGCGGCCCTCCTGGTCCGGTTCGCCCATATGACCCGCAACCTCAAGGGTCAGGGGCTGGACGAAGGGGCCTCTACCCGCCTGCTGGTGCATGCGGCGAAACTGATCCACTCCGGGGTCGATCCTGTCGTCGCCTGCCGGGCCTCGGTTGCGCAGGCGCTGACCGACGATCGCGACATGCTGGTGGCGGTCAACGAGCTTTCGTCGTCGCTGTTCTGACTGGTGTCCCGGTGCGGTTCTTCAAGGAAGAGAGCGTGCGGCCGCCAACAATGGCAGTATCTGGCAGTGCATTGACGGCGTCGATTCATGAGCGGCATCACGGACGCATTGGCGAAATCTGCCAGAATTCATTCAGCCATGCTGCGTATGCACTGCGTTTTGCCCCGGCTCTTCCGGGTGGACATCGATTGAGAGAGCAGACGATGAGATTGCCGCATCAGACCGGTTTAACCCTGATCGAGATCATGATCGCGGTCGCGATTCTGGCGATCATATCGGCGATCGCGATCCCCCTTTACCAGGGTTATGTCACCGAGGCGCGTTTCGGTACGGCGGCGAAAGACGTCAGTCAGGCACAACTGATACTCGACGACCTGGCGGCGGACCGCAATCTCGTTGCGCTGGACGGCAACAACGAGGACGAACGCGGACTGTACCTGCGTGCCGGGCAGATCGAGCTGGGCGATCCCGCAAGTACGCCGGCAGGCACGACACCCTGGCTCGACCCCTGGGGCAATATCTACCGCTATCGACGCGCCGACAACAGCACCCAGGACTACATCCTGTACAGCCGGGGTGAAGACGCCGCCAGTTCTGCGGACGACGTCCACAAGCACTGAGGTGCGGCCGCCTGACGCGGCACTGTCCCCGATTCCCGTCATGACTCTGGCGGAGCCCTTCCTGCCCGGTCGCTTGCCCGGCGACGCCCGGGTTTTCCCCGCGTAAATCCGCTTTTTCTCAGCGCAGAGGCTACGGTTGCCCGGGTTGGCCTTCCTGTGCGCAAAAAAAATGCTGCTCCGAATTAACAAATGGGCTATGTTTGAGTGGCTTACGTAATATTCATGATGATTTGGGAGAGGTGATGCCTGTAACTGCGCTGTTCATGCGGCTGCTGATCGTGGCAGTTCCGATGGCAGTCCATGCAGGCAGTGCACGGATGGAGCTGATGGTGGCCCCTGGCATCGTGGCCGAGGCCGAGTACTGGCCGGGCGAGGCCGACCTGCCGGCGGTACTGCTGTTGCACGGGTTTCTGGCGACCCGCGAATTTCCGACGATCCACCGGCTGTCCGAGGCCCTCGCCGGCGAGGGTTTCAGCGTACTTGCACCGACGTTGTCGCTGGGTATGAGCCGGCGTCGGCAGAGCGTGGCCTGTGAGGCCATCCATACGCATTCCATGGAGCAGGACGTGGCCGAGCTGCGTACCTGGACCCGTTGGCTGACCGAACGCACTGGCAAGGCCCCGGTGGTGATCGGACACAGTGTGGGCGGCGTGCAATTGACCGCGATGCTTGACGCAGACCGAGACCTGAAGATTGCGCGGGCAGTACTGGTCAGCCTCTCGTACTTCGGTGAGGAACAGGGGCCCGACGAAGCCGGGTTCCTGCGAGCACGGGCCACTACCGACCAGACGCTTGCCGCAGATGCGATGTACCGGTACTCGCTGAGTTACTGCAAGACCTATGTCACCACCCCGTCGAACCTGCTTTCGTACCTGAAGTGGGACAAGGAGCGGCTGATGTTCGCACTGACCGGCAGCGAGGTGCCGGTGACCGTGATTTACGGCGATCGGGACGAGCGCATCGACAAGGGGTGGATCGAGACCCTGCGTACGGGACGCGTGGCGGTTCGCCCCGTGGCCGGCGCAAACCATTTTTTTGACCTTGCGCATGAGTTTGATCTGCTGGACGAGGTACTCAGTGTGATTACAGAGGGCAGCCATGGCTGATTCGAGGCGTGGACTTTCCATCAGCAGCTACGCGCTGATCATGGTCGCCCTGGTGGTGGTGGCGTTCGTTGCATACGGATTGTTCACCTACCGGGAGTTCCAGCGTGTGCACGCCGACATGGAGGCCACCGCTCATGCGGCGGCAAGGGACGAGTTGCGGCTGGTCATGGAACGCATGTTGCGCGAGTCGGAAGAGATGGCCGATCGATTCGCCCAATGGGAGGAAGTCAGCCAGCAACTGGACGTACCCAGGTACTACGCCTATTGGCGCAGCTACCGGATGTTCAATCACAGTGTGTTGCCAGACTACGTGACGGATGCCGAGGTTTACGACCGTGACGGCGTCGCGTTGGCCAAGCTCGATGTCAACGAGCTGCCGAGCCAGATCGGGATGCCGCTCCCCCCGGCCTATGTCGATTACTCGGCCACCGAGCCGGCGTTGCTGGTGTTTCGCGCGGTACCGGCAATTGCCGGCGAGGCAAAGGCGCGGCCACGCGGATATGTCGGGGTGCGCATCGGCCTGCTGAAGCAGCTGCGTGAGAACCGCGTGTACCGGTACATCGATCCGCAGACGATCGGCTTTGCCCCGGCGGGCAAGGCCACGATTACCTGGGCCGAGTTGCAGGCCGCCGCGCAGTTCACGGTGCGTGAGAACCCGATGAGCAAATCGGTATCGGGACTTCTGTCCGGCGCCATTGCCAATCTCAGCGTCATCCTGGGGATCTTCGCGTTGCTGCTGTTTCCCGCGTTGGTGTTTCTTATCGTGCGCCCCTTGCGTGCGATCTCTGCGCATATCGACCGTTTGAAAAGCAGTCCCGGTGGCCTGATGCTGGACAACCTGGCGGGGGTCCTGCCGATCGCCGAGACCGAAAAGATCCGTGAGTCGCTCAATGAGTATCAGAACCGCCTGATCGATGTGCACAGCAGCCTGGAAGAGAAGAGCGAGGAGCTGTGGACCATGGCGCATCACGATGCGCTGACCGGGGCGAAGAATCGCCGCGCCTTCGATGAATTCATGCAGAACCTGCCTGCACTGCTTGGCGAGCGCGATATCGGGGTCTGTTTCGCGCTGTTCGACGTCAATCACTTCAAGGCGATCAATGATTCCTACGGACACAGCGTCGGTGACAAGGTGCTCAATGTGATCGCCGGACGCATTGCCTCGGTATTGCGCCGTGGCGAGGAACTGTTTCGTATCGGCGGCGACGAGTTCGCGGTGGTTCTGATGGAGTGTGACGAGACGTCCGCCCTGCGTATCGCCGAGCGTTGCCACGAAAAGATCGTCGGCTACGATTTCAGCAGGCTGGGTATCCGCGAGCCATTGCGTATCAGTGCCGGACTGGCGTCGGCACGGGTGGACGATATTGACGACCTGCAGAACCTGCAGTGGAAGGCCGATGTGGCGATGTACCGGGCGAAACGTCCGGGGCATGCCAATGTGGTCATGTTCACCGAGGCCCTGGCGCGCGATTCCGAGGGTCTGTTCTCGAGCTGGGTCAACACGGCGGTGTACGACGCCGTGGTGTACGGCAAGGGGCTGCTGATGCATTACCAGCCGATCGTCGAGCTGGACAGCGGCCGGATCTGTCACTACGAGGCACTGGTGCGTATCGAACAGGACGGCGAGGTGATCATGCCTTCGAACATCTTCCCGGTCGTCGAGGCGCGGCGTCTGGAGGTCGAGCTCGATCGCGCGGTACTTCGCAGGGTGCTGGCGGATCTTCGCGGCGGCAAGGTGCAGCTCGGTACCGGTGTCTCGATCAACCTCTCCGGGCCGTCAGTGGTGCACGATCAGGTTTGTACCTGGTTCGAGGACTTCAAGCCGCTGTTGAAGGACTATCGGGTGATGATCGAGGTGACGGAAACGGCGTTGATTACCCAGATCGGGCTGGCCAATGAAAACCTGACGCGTCTGCAGCGACTCGGCTTCGAGATCGCGCTGGATGATTTTGGCAGTGGCTACTCGTCAGTCCGCTATCTCGCCAGCATGCCGGTCGATGCCGTGAAGTTCGATATCAGCCTGGTGCATGGCCTGCAGGACGACACCCAGCGGGTCATGGTGACGCATCTGGCGCAGATGATCCTCGAGGCGGGTCATCAGCTGGTCGCCGAGGGTATCGAGGATGTGGCTACGCTGGAGGCGGCGAAGGCGGCGGGATTTTCCCGTGGCCAGGGTTATCTGCTGGGTCGGCCGGCGGAGCACGCGAAGCGCGCGAAGGTCGTGTTCGACAATGTCGCCGTGTTCCCGTCCGATCGCCGGGCCTGAGGCGACGGGACGGCACGCGGCATCCCGCCTTCTACGCCGCAATGTGTGCGGTTGACCCGGTGACGTCCACCGCATAGCGTTGCGTACCTGCAAGCGGGGCGTGGGCATATCGCGACGCGACGCCAAGCTGGGTCCCCTTTCCAATGATTGTCACCGCAAGCCGTTGAACCGTTCAGCACTCGACCACGCAACCATCCTTGCGCACCTCGACGAATTTCTCGAGGTCGAGTTCACGTTCATCCATACCGACAGGCTGGCCGAGTCCCTTGCCGGCATGCCGCGCGAGCGACAGGATTTCATTCTGCAGTGGACCCGGCGGGCCGCGGCGACCAACACCGAGCTGGCGTTTCAGTTCGCCAGCCGGGCGCAGGAGGCATTGAGCGAGGTCGAGCCCGAGGTGGTGTCTGCATGGTGCCTGCATGCGATGGACAGCTACGACCGCGCCGGCCTGCAGGCCGCCATGGCGGTGATTCGCGATCTCGACGGCTTCCTGCTCGTCGGTCATCAGCGCGCTGCCGGGTCTGTGTACGAGGAGGCGGTACCGATACTTCGGCCTTTCGTGCAGGGTCTGGAAGGTCGGCGCCTGAAGATCGAGTCCGGGGAGTTCGCCTGGACCGACGGCGAGGTCCTGTATCTGCCCGAGATTGTCGCGCGCCTCGACAACCGTGCCGATAATTTTCAACTGTTCAAGTCGATCGTCGCGCATCTGTGGGCGCAGACCCGCTATGGCACGCTAAATGTCAACCTGGTTGAGTTTCTCGACCGGTTCCCTCGCGCGGAGCACGCCCAGGCCGTGTTTCATGCGCTCGAGACGCTGCGCCTGGACGCGCTGATCGGCGCCGGGTTGCCGGGGCTGCGCCGGCGCATGCGGGCGCTCAGCGTCTCACTTGGCGATGCTCCGTTGGGGCCGGAGTGGGCCGCGGCAGCCCGGGAACTGTCGCGCGTCGACGCGCGCGTCGAGGACAGCCTGCGCTGGGTCGGGCAGCTCTATGACGGCCCTGCACCGCCGCCGCGCTGCTACCAGGGCCAGCTGAACCCGCCTGCTGCATGGTCTGCCCGTTTGCGTCGGCTCGATCGTGACAAGGCGCGTCTGCGAGAGAGCCTGCGTGTCATTGCCAACGAGATTGCCGAGGGGCGTGCGGACCATGCCCCGCCGGAGCGCTTCGACGTCGAGCAGGCGGAGAATGACGCGCAGGCCGGCGCCCTGCAGGTCGAAGTCACGCTCTCCGAGCAACCGCTGCCGATCCCCGACAAGGTGCGCGAGCAGTTGCTGTCGATCCTGCTCGACCTCGGTGAGATCCCACCTGAATACCTGACGCCTGCCGGCGAAGGTGAATACGATCCGGGCCTGTTCGAGGAGTCCTCGCCCAATCCGGAGGATGTCTGGGGCGGCACCTACCACGAGGAAGGGGCTTTTCTGTACAACGAATGGGACGTGGCGCGGCAGTCGCACAAGAAGAACTGGTGCGTACTGCGCGAGATCGACGTGCAGCCCGGTGACACCGCGTTTCACCGGGCAACCCTTGGCAAATATGCCGGCTTTGTACGGTCGCTCCGCCGTACCTTCGAGATCCTGCGTGGCGAGGACCGGATGCTGCGGCAGCGCAGTGACGGTGAGGATATCGATATCGATGCGCTGGTCGAGGCCTGGGGCGATGTGCATAGCGGGCTGGAGATGACCGACCGCGTGTTTACCCGGATGCACAAGGAAGAGCGCAACATCGCGGTGATGTTCATGGTCGATATGTCCGGATCGACCCGTGGCTGGATCAACGAGGCGGAGCGTGAGGCCCTGATCCTGCTGGCCGAGGCGTTGAACACCCTGGGTGACCGCTACGCGATCTACGGCTTCTCCGGCTGGACGCGTAAACGCTGCGAGGCGTTTCGGGTAAAGGACTTCGACGATCCCTGGGACGAAACGGTGATCGGTCGGGTATGCGGTATCGAGCCGAAGGACTACACCCGCATGGGGGCGCCGATCCGCCACCTGGCACAGAAACTCAAGCAGGTCGAAGCCAGGACCAAGCTGCTGGTGACCCTGTCCGATGGCAAGCCGGACGATTACGACCTGGAATACCGCGGGGAGTACGGTATAGAAGATACGCGCCAGGCGCTCTATGAAGCGCGTCGCGAGGGGATACACGCGTACTGCATCACCATCGATCGCGAGGGCCAGGATTATCTGCCGCACATGTACGGCGCCGCCAATTACACGGTCCTCGACGATGTAGCCAAGCTGCCTACCCGGATTTCCGATATCTACCGTCGAATCACCAGCTGATCGGGAATCTCCGCATTGCAATCACCGTCGTGCCTTGGCAACCTCTGCCCAGCCGTCGCCGTCGGGGGCCGGTCGTCGGGCGCCATCGAGCGTCCTGTCCGGCACGACAATAGAAGCCCGATACAAAGGCCGCCGGTTCACATCCACAGGGGGAATCCAATGAAACTACGTTATTGCCTGCTCGCGACGCTGCTGGTTGCGGGTGGGGCGCATGCCGCTCCTTACTATGGCCCGGGTCCGATGTCTCAACCGCCCGGTCCGGTCGCCATGCCTCAGGCAGCGAACCCGGCCGTTGAACTGCGCGCGGGTGTGGACAGGCTGCTGGCGTTTCTCGGCAGCGAGCCCAAGCCGCCGGCACAGGCGCTGGCCGCTTTTCTGGATCAGGAGATTGCACCGTTCTTTGACTTCGACTACATGGCGAGTTCGGCCGGTGGCCGTCTGTTCGAACAGCTCAACAGCGAAGACCAGCAGGCATTGGTGGCAGAGATCAAGCAGAGCTTCCTGACCAAGATGGCGGAAAAGCTCGGTGCCTACGACAGCCAGCAGGTGCGGTTCCTGCCGCCGCGTGCCGGCAATGACGGAAAGACCGCCCAGGTCAGTGCCGCGGTGCTCAACCCGGGCAGTTATCCCGCGCGTCTCGATTTCCGTCTTTACCGTTCGGGCAACCAGTGGCGCGTCTACGACGTGGCGGCAAACGGCCAGAGCGCGATCGTGCACTATCGTCAGCAACTGATGCGCCAGATGCAGCAACGCCGTATGGCGCAGATGCGTCACATGGCACCGCCGATGCAGCGTGGCATGCCACCCGGTGCCTACGGGCCCGTGCCCATGCGCTGATTGCGTTGAATCAGAACCGGGCCCTGGCCCGGTTTTTTTTGCCCCGATGCGGGCTCAGACCGCAAACAGGCCAAGTACGGTATCGCGCATAGGCTCGAAATCCGTGTAGTCGACCGGCACCGGCCAGATACTGTCGCCAAGGCGCAGACGCAGACTCGGGAAGCTGTTCGCGCCCATCTGGCGGGCCTGCGCGATCTCGGCGGCGAGTACCGCGTGGGTTTCCCGGGCGTTGAGCAGGTGTGCGAACCGGTCGCCGTCCAGGCCCAACTGTGAGGCAAGCGCGATCAGGGTGCCGTCGTCCGACGGATTGCGCGCCTGAAGATAGTAGGCGCGCTGGATGGCATCGATCATCGGCTCTTCGGCGTCGCCGTCCAGGCGACGTGCGGCGATTACGGCGCGGCAGGCGGGCCAGGTGCTGCGCCGGGGCTTGGCGTCGCGCCAGAAATCGAAGTTGAACCCGGTTCCGGGGATCCGCTGCTGGATGCGGCGCCAGGTGTCCTGCAACGTGGCCTGAAGCTCCGCTGGCATCGGCTGATCCGAGTCGGCGGCCAGGCCGCCGAGTAGCCGTACGACCGTTGCCTCGCCGCTGAGCGCATCGCACAGGCGCTCGAACGTCGGGCGGAACCCCCAGCACCAGGAGCACATGGGGTCGTGCACGTAGATCAGGGTGCGTGTGGCGGTCATCAGTACTGTGTCCCGCGGACTGGTTTGAACTTCGTCAATGGATCGGGTTCCAATGTCGTTCAGCAATGCCATCGCAAAGTTACACGGCAAATGAAACCAGGGCCAGAAAAGGACGCTACACAACGCACCGGCCGAGTGATGCTGATCGCCGCATGGGTCGGCGGCCTGGTCTTGCTGACACTGCTGTTCCAGGACGTACTGGAGTCGCGTTTCAACCCCAACAGCGAGCCGGTGGTCCAGGTGGGCCGGGATGGCCGCAGTGAAGTCGTGCTCGAGCGGAATGCGCAGGGCCACTATGTGGCGAACGGGTTCATCAACGGGTACCCGGTCACCTTCCTGGTCGATACCGGTGCGACCGATGTGGCGTTGTCCGAAGGCCTGGCCAACCACTTGCGATTGCAACGCGGCGGCGGCGCGATAAGTCAGACAGCGAATGGGCCGGTTGCGGTGTGGCAGACGGTGCTCGACCAGGTGCGCATAGGCTCGATCGCACTCGAAGATATCCGTGCCTCGATCCTGCCGGCGATGCGTGCGGATGACCCTGTGCTGCTGGGGATGAGCTTTCTGCGTCAGATCGAACTGATACAGCGCGAGGGCCAGTTGTTGCTCCGATACTGAACGGGCGGCCATGGGGCGGGCATAAAAAAACGCCGCACGAGGCGGCGTTTTTCAACCCGCAATCGGTGGCACTTACTTTCCGATCGTATCTTTCAGTGCTTTCAACGCGGTCACGCGAACCACCGTCGATGCCGGCTTCGCGGCGATCTTCATTGGTTCGCCGGTCGCCGGATTGCGGCCCATACGGGCCTTGCGTGCCGGCTTCTTCACGCGGCGGATCTTGACCCCGGTGTCCGGGATGGTGAATTCACCGGAACCGCGCTTCTTCATATGGCCCTCGACCATTGCGCCAAGCGAGGACAGGACACTGCCCACGTCTTTCTTGGACAGCCCCGTGCTTTCCGAAAGCGCAGTGATGATCTGGGTCTTGGTCTGCTTGCTGGCGATGGCTTTCACTGCGGGTGCAGCGGTAGCCGTCTTGGCCGCGGCTTTTTTTGCAGCGGCTTTCTTTTTTACTGCCATGTATGACTCCTGCTCGATTGGTGGGAAACCGCAGAAAACATAGCATAGAAAAACGCGGTCCAATACATGCATATGCCTTGTTTCATGGTCTGGATCGCAAAAATGCCGCTGCGACTATGCTAACAGTTACAGGTTGTGAGCCTGGCTGGGGGCTGGCGATCGATCGGCAGGCCGGTACGGTCGCTGTTTCGATGCTGGGGTGTGCCGCATCCGGCGTGCGTCGAAAAGGGCGCGCGCGGTCATTTTCGACGAGGTATTGCACACGGCGGGGCCGATCGGGCCACCGCTCACTCAATCGCTCAAGATCGCCTTGGTCGGGGTCGATAAGGACTGATGTACCCCGTTTCCCTGGGCGCCACCGGAACAGCACGGACTAATGGATACTGCCACCCGCATGTCAGACTCAGCCTCCAGTGAGGAAATGGCGCACTTGCGCGCCCTGGTCCCGCTTCACGCCCTGCCCGACGATGCCCTCGGCGAGCTGCTGGAAAAAGCACGGTTTGAGTCCATCGCCAAGGGCAGGATGCTGTTCGAGCAGGGCGACACCGATCATGAGCACGTCTACCTGCTCGATGGCTCGATCGTTCTCCTCAGCGACCGCGCGGTGGTCGACAAGGTCAGCGCCGGCAGCGACACCGCCCGCTTTCCGCTTGCCCATCAACTGCCGCGCAAGCAGTCTGCACGTGCAAAAACTGACGTCCGGATCGCGCGCATCGACAGCCGGCTGTTGAGCGACGCACTGGCGCGCACCCAGACCGTCGATTACCAGGTCTCGGATCTCGGCGATGCCTCGGAAGACGACTGGATGAGCATGTTGTTGCAGTCACGTGTGCTGCAACAGGTGCCCGCGTCGAATATCCAGCGCGTGATGATGAGTGTCGAACAGGTAGAGGTCGCCAGTGGCGATGACCTGATCAGGCAGGGCGATCCAGGCGACTACTACTACATGTTGACCAAGGGCCGCGCAGTGGTGCGCCGTGACGCCGCCGATGGCAAGGGTCCCTGTGAGCTCGCGACCCTCGGACCCGGCGATGCGTTCGGCGAGGAGGCCCTGCTTTCAGACAGCCCGCGCAACTCCACCGTCAGCATGCTGCAGGACGGCGAGGTCCTTCGCCTGAGCAAGGAGGACTTCCTCGACCTGATACACAACCCACTGCTCGATCGCATCGACATGCAGGCCGCGCAGGCCAAGGTCGATCAGGGTGCGATCTGGCTCGACCTGCGCAGCAGTGAGCAATACGACGAGTCGCACCTGCCGGGCGCAATCAATTTCCCGTTCGAGTCACTACGTTATCAGGCGGCCAGTCTCGCGCCGGACGGCCACTACGTGCTCTACAGCAATACCGGCGGGCGGGCGATGGCCGGTGCGTTCCTGTTGATCGAGCGTGGTATCGATGTATCGGTTCTCGAAGGTGGGATCCGCGACGGTGAAACCGGATCAACGGCGGCGGCGCCGACGCAGTCTGCGGCCCCGTCCGTGCCGGACGATCATCTGGCGCATGCGCGTATCCGCGAGGCCGAACAGCGTGCCGAGGAACTCGAAGAGCGCCTGAAGGCAGTGGAACGGGTCAAGCAGGATGCTGAGGAAGAGCGCCAGCAGCATCTGCAGCAGGTACGTGCGGCGGTCGATCAGGCGCGCCGCAAGCTGGTCGAGACCGAAGAACAGAAGCGTGAGGCACTGGCGGCGCAGGAAAAGGCGTACGCGGATATGGAGCGCCTCACCAGCAGCCTGGAACAGGCCGAAAGCGAGCGCGCCTCGTTGCAGGGCCGCATGGCCGAGATCGAAGGCCTGGACAAGCAGCTGCAGACCCGACTGGCGAAAGCCGAGCGCGAACTGATCGGTGAGCGTGAGCGTGCCGAGTCGGCGACCAGCAGCCTCGAAGACCTGTCTGCCCGCCTGTCTGAGATTCTCGAGCAGCGCGAGGAGGAGCGTGATCAGCATGCCCGAGAGCGTGGCGAGCTGAAGGAGGAGATGACCGCGCTGCAGATGGACCTGGAGCTGGCGCAGGCCGATATGCAGGAACTGCAGCAAAGTCTGAACGCACGCAAGGCAAGCGAGGACACCGACAATGCGGCGCTCGATGAACTGCAGCAGCGCCTTGAGGCGGCGGAGGCTGCGAGCGAGGCACTCAGGAGTGCGCGTGACGAAGCGCAGGCCGGGCTGGAGGCGCTGACTACAGAGCGCGACAGCCTGGCGCAGCGAATGGCGCAACTGGAGGCGCAGGCGGCCACGGATCTGGGACATGCCGAAGAACGTGCCGTCAAACTCGATGCGGCCTTGCAGGAGGCCGAGAACCGCGCATCCGAGACGATGGATGCCCTGCAGCTGGAGTTGCAGCGTCTGCGCGACGAACACGCGGAGCTGAACACCAAGATCAGTGCACAAGAAGAGCAGGCCCAGCAGCGGGTAACCGAACTGGAGAGCCGTCTCACGGCGATGACGCGCGATGGCGCCGAGGAGTTGCAGGCACAGGAGAAGATTGCTGCGGACCTGCAGGTGCAGCTGTCGGCCGTGCGAGAGCAGGCCGAGCGCGATCAGGAAACCATCACCTCGAGCACTGCCGAGCTGGCCGAACTGCAGCATGCCCTGGAGCAGGCAAAGGCCGAAAACGACGCCCTGCAGTCGCAGCTGGTCGCCGGTAGCGAGGATGCGGGTGTCGCACTACAGCAGGCACAGGCGCGGATCACCGAGTTGGAGTCGCGCCTCGCCGACGAGAAGCGTCTCGCCGGCGAGCGTGGTGATGCCCTTGAACACGAGCTGGCTGAGACAACGGCCGCGCTGCAGACGGTGCGTGCGGAACACGATCAGGCACAGCAGGTGCTGACCGATGCCCAACGTCGATTCGACGAGCTTCAGACCACCGTTGACCAGTTGCGCGCCGATCTGGCCGCGAGCAGCGAGGGTGCGGACGAGGCCCTGACGCAGGCGCGCACGCGGATCGAAGATCTCGAAACGGCGCTGGCCGATGAGCAGCAGGCGACGCGGGACAGCCATGCTCAGCTTGAAACGTCGCAGTCCGAGACCGCGCAGCTGCAGGCTCAGGTGGCCGAGTTGCAGACGCGTCTGGATGACGATGCGCGTGTGGCCGGGCGGCGGCTGGAGGAGGCGAACGACGGCCTGGCGCAGCTGCAACAGCGATTCGAGGCGGCGCAGTCCGAATCGGCGCTTGCCGAACAGGCATTGCACGCTGAGCGCGACCAGCTGCGGGCGGAAAACGCCGCCCTGCAACAGCGCGTGGCGGCCGGTGATGCGTCTGCCGATGAGGCACTGCAGGAGGTCCAGGCGCGTACGCGGCAGCTCGAGGCGCAAATTGACGAACTGCAGCGTGCGGCTGTCGACATCGCTGCCGACCACGACAAAGAACGGCTGCAGCTGCGCACAGAACTGAGCGAGGCTGCGGTGCACGCGGAACAGGCGTTGACGGCTGCACAGGAGCAGGCGCAAGCCGAGGCCGCGGAGCTGCGGGATCAGGTACAGCGTCTGGCCGCTGAGAACGCGACGCTGCAGGCCGGGATCGCAGAGAAAGCCTCCGGCATCGACGAGGCGGAAGGCCAGCTGCGCGCCGAGGTACGTGAGCTTTCCCAGCGCCTCGAAGAGCGAGAAATCGCCCTGGCGGCGGCCCGTGAAGAGCAGTCCGAGCTGATCGAGGCGCTGAACGCTGCGAGCATCGAACTGGAGACCCTGCAGCTTGCGGTGAGTGACAAGGATGAGGAGCAGGCGCGCCTGGTCGATCTCGAAAACCAGGTTGCCGAGGCGCTGCGCACCCATGAACAGGAGCTGCTGGAGCATGAGCAGGTTCAGAAAGCCCTGCGCGAACAGCTGGAACAGCATGGCGAGCAAAGCCAAACGCTGGAAAAAGAGGTGGCACGCCTGCAGGCCCTGGTCGACGCGGGTGCGACGGAGGACCAGCAGGACCTGCAGCAGCAGCGCGATGCACTGCGTGCCGAATTGGCGGTGCGCGAAGGCGAAGTGGAGCAGTTGCGCGGGGTACTCGAAGAGTATGTAGACCAGATACGAGCCGCCCGGTCGGACGACGATGACGTCTCCGAAGTGACGGCGCTGCGCAGCGAGCTCGAAATGGTCCGCGAACAGGCGATTCGCGATGTCGCCCACATGCGTGAACAGCTGGCGGCTGCCGAGACGCAGAAACGCCGGCTGCAACAGGCCGACGGCCGCGAGGCGATTTCCCTCGAGGCGATGCGCCAGAAGATTGAAATGCTCGAATCGTCGCTGACGGAGCGGCAGCGCGAGCTTGCCGACGCCGAGGCATCACGCCACATGCTCGAAGATTCACTGGAGGATGCCAACCGGCAGGTCGACGAGGCGAAGCGCGAACGCGAAAAGGCCCTGGTCGAGGCGGATGAAGCCCTGTTCAGCCGGCGCGAGGCCGAGACGGCGCGCGATCAGCTGCAGGAGGCCCTTTACCTGCTGCAGGAAGATGCCGAACAGGCGCGGGTGACGGACCTGCGCGATTCACGCCTGAAACCAAGCAAGAAGCCAATCGGGATGGCCAGCGTGTCGGGCCCGAATCGCTGGTTGCCCGGTCTGGCCGGGGCTGTCGTGGTGCTGCTTGCGTTGGAGGCCGTCAGCCTGCTGAGCGGCAAAGGTGAGCTGTTTTCGATGTTGCTGGGGCTTGCCGGTCAGTGAGCGATCCTACGCAGAGCCGCGCGTTGTGCGCGGTCGATGACATCGACGATCCGGGTACACGGGGGTTCGAGGTCGCATTGGACGGGCAGCAGGTACTGCGCCTGTTCGTGGTGCGCAAGTCCGGCACCCTGGCCGCCTACCGCAACAACTGTCCACATACCGGTGCACCGCTGGAATGGCTGCCGCATCAGTTCTTCGATCTGGAGCAGAGCTTCATTCAATGCGCCATCCATGGCGCACTGTTTCGGCCCGAGGACGGCTACTGTGTGCGAGGACCCTGCGTGGGCCGATCACTGGAACCCCTCGAACTGGAGGTCAGGGACGGCCGGCTTTATCTGGCTGCTGCACCAGGGGGGGCGCGGCGCTCACCGGTTTGATGGGCGCGCCAGGCGTTCACTGCCATTGGTCCAGCAGACGGCCGATCGGCAGTCCGGTGATGGCCACCGGAAACTGGCCGCGGCGTGTCCGGCGCCGATACTCTCCTGCACTGTCAGCAGGCGCAGTGAAGGTGCGACGACATCTGGTGTGGCAATATCCGCCTGATCGGCTTCCTGCACATTGTTGAGTGGCTGACCGGTGATCATGTCGAAATGCGTAATCATCGTCTGTCTCCTGTCGTGCGGACGCCGTTACAGGAGATAGCGGCTGGCCGGAGCGGGCCTTGAATGCCACCTGGTGTCATGGGCAATGCCGCCGCGGCCGCATGCACTGTCAAGCGCTGACAAGTGTCAATGAAATCAATTGGCAGACAGGGCAGGCTTCCCAGCCTGCTATTGGTATATTGTCGCGGTCGGGTTGCGTGCCACCGTCGGCCGTATCCGACAAACGCCAGGTCATGGTGGGGCGATCAGGTCTTATGGAGTTCTCCGGCGAACTTTTTCCGGCATCCTGGGGGTGGTGGTCCGCTGCGTTATACGCCTGGCTGCTGACGCGCGCGCTACGCTGGGCGCACTGGCGGCGGCTGGCCGATGCAGATCAGCTCAACGTGTTTCTTGGTGCGGCTGTATGTGTGCTGTTGTTGTGGACCTTGCGAACCGAGATTCAGCCCGGATTCCACTGGCACCTGTCCACGATGGTCACCCTGACCCTGATGTTCGGCTGGTCACTGGCGGTGGTTGCCGGCAGCCTTGCTCTGCTGGGGGCGACGCTCTTCGGTCTGAACGACTGGTCCGGACTGGCGCCCACGGCCCTGGTGTTTATCATGCTGCCTGCCGCACTCACCCAGGTGTTGCTCGGCCTGGCACGCGCCTACCTGCCGAAGCACTATTTCGTCTACGTCTTCGTCAATGCGTTCTTTGCCGGCGGACTGGTCACGGTCCTGGTGGCGTTGACGGCTTCCGGTCTGCTGTTGGCAGCGGGAGCTTTCCCGCTGCAGCGGTTGATTGACAACTACCTGCTGTTCCTCCCCCTGATGTTTTTTCCCGAGGCCGTGCTCAACGGCTGGCTGATTTCGATCATGGTCGGATTCAAGCCGCATTGGGTTGGGTCCTTTCGTGACGAAGAGTACCTGCACGGCAAGTGACCCGGTGGTGTTAACCTTGGTTTCGCTGCGCCGGGGCGTCCGGTAGTGGCCGGTAACACAGGGCATGGGGGGTCAGGTTGAGCTGGTGGGGGAAACTCGTGGGCGGGGCGTTTGGATTCATGCTCGGTGGGCCGTTGGGTGCCCTGCTGGGTGTGGCCCTGGGACACAATTTCGACAAGGGGATGAAAAGCCTGCCCGACGATGCGGCGGGTGTGGGTGACCGCGAGCGGGTACAGATGGCCTTTTTCACCGCGACGTTCGCGGTGATGGGGCGTGTCGCGAAGGCCGACGGCAGGGTCAGCCCCGAAGAGATCCGCATGGCTGAGACGGTCATGGCCGAGATGTCGCTGGATGCCACCAAGCGCAAGGCCGCGATCAACCTTTTTCATCAGGGCAAATCCGATCAGTTCGATCTCGATGCGGTGCTGCAGCAGTTCCGTCGGGAGTGTCACGGGCGCAGCACGCTGATCGGCATGTTCATCGAGATCCAGCTGCAGGCGGCCTATGCCGATGGCAGCCTGGACCCTGCCGAGGACCGGCTGCTCAGGTACGTCTGCGACGGCCTGGGCGTGTCCGAACTCGATTATCGTCGCCTCGAGCGCATGGTAAGGGCCGAGCGCGGCTTCGGCGGACAGGCCGGTGGCAGGGGACAGGGCCGCACTGGTGCTGGCAGCCGTCCGAGCCTGGACGATGCCTACCAGGTGCTCGGTGTACAGCGCGATGCCAGCGATGCTGACGTCAAGCGTGCCTACCGGCGTCTGCTCAGTCAGCACCACCCGGACAAACTGGTGTCCAAGGGCCTGCCCGAGGAGATGATGAGAGTGGCGTCACAAAAGACCCACGAAATCCGCCAGGCCTACGAGCAGATACGCGAGTCGAGGGGCGGTTAGAGCCGCGGCGGTTGAGCGGCCTTGTCGCGCTCCGTATGCTTGCACCTGGCCCGCCTGACGCAATCGGGTGTCAGCGCGCCAACGGAGGATCCATGACCGACAGCTTCGACCCCCTGATACTCAATATCCTGTATGCCTGCATGGGGGGATTTCTGACCCTGCTGTTCATGTGGCTGGGGTGCAAAGTGTTCAGTCACATCGTCAATTTCAGCATCCCGCAGCAGCTGGCTGCCGGCAATATGGCCGTGGGGATGATGATCATGGGCATCTTCATCGGTATCGGTACCGCGATGGGGCTGGTGATCGGTCTCGGACTCAACTGAGTGATGCGGGCGCGGGCCGGCTTCTGGTTGGCTGCCGCGTTGCTGCCGGCGCTGGCGCTGGCCGGCGTGCAGCGACATGTCAAGCACGAGCATTGGACGACCGAGTACGACCCGCTGTTCCGCAAGTACACCAAGCATTATTTCGGCGCGCATTTCGATTGGCACTGGTTCAAGGCCCAGGCCATCGCAGAGTCGGGTCTGGACCCGGATGCGCGCAGTCCGGCCGGTGCACGCGGAATCATGCAGATCCTTCCTTCCACCTATGAAGAAATCAAGTCACAGAATCCGTTCCTGGCCGGGATCGAGGATCCCGGCTGGAACATCGCGGCAGGCATCTTCTATGACCGCCAGCTGTACCGGAAGTGGAAGCAGAAATACGAGGTGCAGACAGCGGAACGCCTGAAATTCGCCTTTGCCAGCTACAACGCCGGCTATGGCAACGTGCTCAAGGCCTATCGGCGCGCTGCTGCGCAGCAAGGCGAGATCAAGCGCTGGGATCAACTGGCGCCACATGCGCCGACAGAAACGGGGCGCTACGTCAGCCGGATTGAGGGCCTGATGCAGGTCGACGACTGACCTGCATCAGGTGATCTTCACTGCTGCTGCCAGTATGGCGTGCGGTATCCGGGGTAGGCCGCGGGGTAGCGCGGTCCATAGGCCGGCATTGCCGGATAGGGATACGGCTGGAAGCGGTTGCGGTTGGCCTGCATCGCGCGATTCTGCTCCAGCGCCGCCTCGCGCTGTTCACGCTGGCGGCGCATGTTTTCCTCGTGCTGGGCCTGGCGCTCGCTCATGTACATATCGAAACGTGAACGCATCGACTCGCGATAGGTAGCCATAGCATCAGTGTTTTCGTACTGCAAAGCGGCGGCACTGACGGATGTGTCGGTGGCTTCTGCGGCGCCTTGTTGTGCGTCGGAGTCGGCGGTTGCTGGTGCCGGTGCGACCACAGGGGGGGCGATTTCCGGCGCTGGCGCCGGCACTGGCCGGGTGGCCGTGATCGCCGGCGACGGTGGCGCGAAACGGGGCTCTGCCGGCACGGGCGGCGCGACTGGCGCCTCGGGAGCCGGCGGGGCCACTGCCACAGGCGGCGCTTTGGCAGCAGGAGCCGGCGGTTTGGCGGTTGCGTAGGGGCCGGGAATGGCGTCAGCTGCTTTCACCTGTTTCGCTTCGGCAACTGGCGTGGCCGGTACGGGTACGGGTGCGGGTTCGGGCGAGGCAACGGCGATGTCCGCCGCAGGCGCCATGGGTGCCGGTTCTGCAGTCGGGATCTCTGCCCGCGTCTCCACCTCTGGCTGCTGCGCGTTCGCGGCCTCTTGCAGACGGGCGAGATTCGCATCGGATGCCTTCTGCATCTCATCGCGACGCGCCTGGAGTTTTTCGCGCATGGCTTCGTGCCGGGCTGCCGCGGCTGCCGCGGTGTCTTCTGCCGGCGTTGCGTCCGCTACCGCGGCAGTCGCCGCCGGTGACGGCGATCCGGCCCATGGTGGTGATGGCGGCATGCGGTAGCCTTGTTTCTGTGCGCGTATCTTCAACTGCTCGTACTGCGCGTTGCGGTAGTCGTCGCGTGCCGTGCCCTGGAGATTGGCCATGGCGGCGGTGTGTGCGGCGACCTCCTGGTCATTCATGATGCGAAAGGCCGGTTCCTCGGCTGCGCGGGCTGGCGCAATCACGATGATGCCCAGGCCGACGAGGCCGCCGAGTAATTGCTTCAGATGCGTCATTTCACATTACCTTGCTGCGATGCTGGATTGTGCATTCTAGCCCGGAACCCCCGCGCGGTTGGAAGCGCCGATCAAGTCGTGCTCAGGCGTCGCGCTCGATGCCGAGTTTTTTCATGCGCGACCGCAGGGTGCTGGCGGGCAGATCGAGGATCTCCGCGGCACCGCCCTTGCCGGCAATGGCCCAGGCGGTGTGATCGAGTACCCGGCGGATGTAGCGCGCTTCGTTATCCGCCAGTGGCACCAGTTCTTCTGTGGGCTCCCGGGGGGGAGCGGCACTGGCAGTCGATATCTCGACGCTCGACCCGATGCCGGAGTTCACCAGATGTGGCGCGATCGGTACCACCTTGTCGCGCGCGAGAATCGCGGCGCGTTCGATCACGTTCTGCAGCTCGCGGATGTTGCCAGGCCAATGGTAGGCCATCAGCAGCTGCATGCCGTCATCGGACACGCGACTGAACGAGCGGCCCTGCGCACGTGCCTGATCGGACAGGAACTTGGCGACCAGCAGCGGTATATCCTCGCGGCGTTCGCGCAGCGGCGGCACGGTGAGGGGGAATACGTTGAGGCGGTAGAACAGGTCCATGCGGAAGAGGTTCTTTTCCACCATTTCGACCAGGTCGCGGTTGGTGGCGGCAATCACCCGCACATCGACTTTGATCGAGCTTTCCGAACCGAGCCGGCTGATTTCATGTTCCTGCAGCACGCGCAGCAGCTTCACCTGGGCATCCAGAGGCAGTTCGCCGACCTCGTCGAGAAAGATGGTTCCGCCGTCAGCCAGTTCGAAGTGCCCCTGGCGCTGTTTGTGCGCGCCGGTGAACGCCCCCTTCTCGTGGCCGAACAACTCGCTCTCGATCAGCGTTGGGGTGATGGCGCCACAATTGACCTTGATCAGTGGTCGGTCACGCCGCGCGCTGAGGTCATGAATGGCACGCGCCATGGCCTCCTTGCCGGTACCGGATTCGCCGATCACCAGCACCGAGCTGTTGGTCGGCGCGACCTGGTCGATCTGGTCGAGCACAGCCTTGAGCGCGGGGCTCTCACCGACGATGCTGTCAAAGCGGCCTTCCGTCTTCACTTCGGCCTGCAGGTAGGCGTTTTCGGCCTGCAACCGGTCGCGCAGTCGCTCCACCTCGGCGAGCGCCTCGCGCAGCTGATGCTCCTGGCGTTTGCGCTGGGTGATGTCACGGAATGCGAGCACGGCACCCTGCACCTCGCCGCCGCGCTTTATCGGTGTGCAGTTCCAGCTGACCGCAAAATGATCGCCTTCGTTGCGCCAGAAGACGTCGCTGTCGCTTTGTTTGCTGGTGCCCTGCTTGAGGGTCTGGAAGATGCCGGTCTCAATGAAGTGGTAGGGACTGCCGTCCCAGCGCGCATACAGATGCAGTTCGTGGATCGAGTGCCCGATCAGTGCCTGCATCGGGTAGCCGGTGAGCTGCAGCGCCGCCGGATTGGCGAACGTGACGTTGCCCTCCAGGTCGAGGCCGTAGATGCCGTCACCCACCGAGTCGAGAATCGGCTGGTTGGCGGCCTCAAGCTGGCGGTTGCGTTCGGCAAGTTCGCTGCGCAGGCGTGCGATGGTCAGGTGGGTCTCTACCCGCGCTATCACTTCCTCGGCCTGGAAGGGCTTGGCGATATAGTCCACGGCACCCATCGACAGACCCTTTATCTTGTCGTCGGTGTCGTCCAGTGCGGACAGGAAGATCACCGCGATATCCCGGGTCTGCGGGTTGTCCTTGAGCTTTTCGCAGGTCTCGAAGCCATCGATGCCCGACATCAGGATATCGAGCAGAATCAGGTCTGGCTGCGCCCATTGGGCCACTTTAAGCGCATCTTCGCCGCTTTTCGCGACCAGCAACTTGTGCCCGAGCCCTTTGAGCGTGCCGAACAGCAGCTGCAGATTGGTCGGGTTGTCGTCGACCAGCAGGATGGTGCTGTTGTTGGCAGGGTTCGGATTCAAGATGCTCGAAAGGTCGGGAGCGGGAAACGGCGATTCCGGCCATGATAGGAGATTAGTCGCTCGTTTGTCATGCCGTGGCCCCCCGCTCGCCGCCACCCTGGTCGAGTCGCTTGGCCAGCGTGGCCAGTCCGTCGAAATCGAAAACCCGCGCCATTCGGGCGATGTTCTCCACATCCTCTACCGGCGCCTCGGCCTGGTTGGATAATTCTTCGACGAGTTGAAACAGGCTGCTGACGTCACCGACGGTCACGGCATCACGGATGCGCCGTGCGGTGACGTCAGCGAGCTGGTGTGGCCAGGGTGTGGTAGGTGCTGTCGCCGGTGCAGGTTTCGTCAGCGCTATGGCCTCGAAGCGGACGCCGAGCAGCGCGGCGATCAGGTCAAAGAGCTGCCGGTCACTGAACGGCTTGCCCAGAAATGCATCGAAGCCCGACTGTGCGGCCAGGTGTTCGACATCCCGGAATACGCTCGCACTCATCGCCACCAGCTTCGGCGTGCCCTGCGCAGTACCGGCGCGCAGCTGTGCGGCTGCATTGCCGGCGTCGGGCATTCGCACATCCAGCAGGATCAGGTCGAACGCCTTTTCGCGCAGGCGTGCCGCGGCCTCATCGAGCGATGTGAAGGTCTCCACATCGCATAAAGCATGGCGCAACAGCGTGGCCACCACTTCGCGGTTCTCGACGTTTTCATCCACGACCATGACCGAACAGGTCTGCCCGCTGCGCAACTGCAGTCGCGTCGCCACACCGGCCGATCTGCCGGTTGCGTGGCCGAGTTCCTCTGTTGTGACCTCCGGGGCGGGAACCCGAAAGCGAAAGCGGCTGCCTTCGCCGGGCTTGCTGGACACGCTCAGCGCTTCACCGCCCAGCAGCCTGATCAGACGCTGATTGATCGCCAGGCCGAGCCCGGTGCCATCAACGGCATGACCGTCGCGGGCCTGGTTGAAGGCATCGAAAATGGTGGTGATCCTGTCTGCGGGGATGCCGACGCCGGTATCGGCCACCTCGAAACACAGGTTTCCATCCTCGTAGCTGGCTGCGAGGGTAAGCCCCCCGGTTGTGGTGAACTTCACGGCGTTGCCGAGTAGATTCAGCAGGATCTGTTTCAGTTTGACGGCATCGGTCTGCACCCCGGCGGGCAGGTCGTTGGCAAGCTCGAGCACCAGCTTCAGGCCTTTGTTGGCGGCGCGCTGGGCGATGATCATGCGTACGTCCTCGAGCAGTTCGCGCAGATCGGTGGGCCTGAGATCCACCTGCATCTGTCCAGCTTCGATCTTGGTCATATCGAGGATGTCGTTGATCAGGGTGAGCAGGTGTTGGCCGCAGCGTTCGATCGCCTCGAGGCTTTCGCGCTGTGCGTCGTCGTTGGTCGCGTCGCGGCGCAGGATCTGTGCATAGCCGAGCACACCATGCAGGGGCGTGCGCAGTTCGTGGCTCATGTTTGACAGGAACTCGGATTTGGCCCTGCTCGCCTGTTGTGCCTGCTCGTTGGCAAGGCGCAGCGCTTCCTGTGTCTCGCGGGTCTCCTCGATCTGGTCGATGAGGAGTGTGTTCGAATGCTGCAACGCCGCCGTGCGCTCGGCGACCCGCTGTTCGAGGACCTGGTGGGCCCAGTGCAGCTGGCTCTCGCGCTCGGCGATGAGCCGCGCCATGCGCGCGATGGCGGTGGCCAGCCGGCCGAGTTCGTCATCGGTGTCCACGGCCGGGGCGACGGCGAAATCACCCTCGGCGATGGCGCCGACGCGGTCGTCGAGGATCTCAAGCGGGCGGGTGATCTGGCGCGCGGCCATGCCGATGATCACGACGATCGCAATGAGTGACAGCAGCAGCCCCAATGCAACCAGCGAGGCCTCGCGACGCGCGGGGCCCAGTGCCGTCTCGGTGCGTGTGGCAGCCGTGATGCGCCACGGCAGGCCGGGCAGTTCCGTGCTGATCAGCCAGTATTCGGATCCGAATGCCTTGCTCGGGATGGAGACGACCTCGTTCAGCGGTGCATCGTCCGGCAGGACGCGCGCCAGGGCGCTGACCTGGGCCGACGACGAACTGCCGGCCAGCAGTGCGCCATCGTCGTGATGGATGAACAGGGTTACCGAGTCACTGCGCTGTCGTTCGATTTCCTGATAGACATCGGCGACCTTGAGTTCGACCCACGACCAGCCGATCGTCTCGCCCTGGCGATAGATCGGCCGATCGAAGCGCAGCAAGTCGCCCATCAGATGCCAGCCGGCTTGTCGCGTGGAGGCGGCCCTGTCCGCACGAGGCAACGGCATGCCGACCGGTTCTCCGCGGCGCATCATTGCCCCTCGCGGTGGCGAGCCGTATTCAACCGCGGCGGCGCTGACGATCGGGTTGCGGCGCAGGCCATCGATCAGGTGTGCGTAGAGCAGTGTCTGCGCCTGGTCCGGGTCGGCCAGCACAAGGTCGCCGAGGCTGCCCGCCAGGGCGGGGGCCTGGGACAGCACCAGGGCGAGACGTGAGGCCTGGTGGCGTGCGTGCTCAATCAGCCAGCGCTGGGCATTTTCGCTCTGATGCTCGCGCACGTGCGAGACGCCAAGCCAAAACAGAATCGAATACACCGCCAGCACCGGCAGGACGGTAGATGCGATCAGTTTGTTACGAATCGTGTGACGCAAGGTGCCAGATCCCCGGAGGTGCGCGCCCTCTCCACGTGGCGCAGGCGACACGTCTGGAGTCGGTCAATCATACCGCAACGCAAAAAAAACCCCCGGGGATACGGGGGGTTAGGGTCCGTCGAAACGGTATTCGGATGTTGTAGTTACTCGGAGAACAGAACTCGAAATCGATATATGCAGCGCTCAGGCGTGACCCTTGTGGTGGGCATCGTCCTGCTTGCCAACGCCTATGAGCTTCGGCAACGAGAGAACGGAAAATGCACCGGAAAAAACCACCATCCCCACAATAAGCAGCGGAGGTACGTTGACGCCGAGCAAGGGGCCCGCGATAGCCAGCATCATGGCCGAGAGCCAGGCGACCAAACCCACCACGCTGAGCAGAGTCCCTGCCTTGTCATTGGGTTCGTTTGCCGTCGCTGGAGAGTACGAAGTATGCATGTCATCCACCTTGCTGAGATCCTTCTGAAGTGTTGTTTCGCCGCATCTTTGTGCGTTTCGGCGAAGAAGATAAAGCAAGCGTCGTGCCACTTTAATTTAATCCTTTTAAAACAATGTTTTAGTTTTGTTGCTAATGGACATTAAATGTCTATGCGCGAACGTTCGGCGCGAAATATCGCGTCTCCGGAATTGAGCGCGATATTTCGCGTCGACGGTGGCCTGATGGCCGGCCCGGCGTTTGTGCAACCGAATTGGAAGTCGGCTGATGATGCGATAACCAGGGTTTTGTGGGGACACTGCAGATTGGGCGCTGTGTTTGACGGTGTCATCATTCAAGCCCGCCAATGCCGCCGTCGTGCACGTGGCCGTCCGGCCAATCAGACGTCGCTGTGGTGTCGGCGAAAAGCATGAATACGGTTTAAAAACAGTATGTTATGTTGACAGTGACCCACATCGAACCAGGTCATTGACGGCCGGAACGTGGTTTCACGTCGCCTTTGGCCGGTAGAAAAATAGCCTCCGGTGCGACCTGGAAATGTGATCTGGTTCGCACAATGCGGCGAACGGCGAAGGGATTGAGTGCACTGCGCGAGTGAGCACTCACATTGACGCGATATATCGCGTCAGGTGGGGCGCTTTGGCTTCACCAGCGCAGCGACACGGGTTGCGTTGCGGCGCGCGGTCGTGATCTCGACGGCATGCGCCAGGGCCACGCCCATGCGCCGGCGCAGAAAGCTGACCGGCTTGCCGAAAAGTCGCAGCTCGCTGTCGGGAATCGCGAGTGCCAGTTCCAGGTCTTCGAACACGATGCCTTCGCCGTCGACACCGCCATAGATCACCGCGCTGGCTCCGTTTTGTGCGAGTCGTGTGTCGACCGGCAGGCCAAGGATGGCGCGCGCGTGCAACGCGAACTCGTCCTGTTGCTGCGTGATCATCGTGACCATGCCGGTGTCATGTGGACGTGGGCTGACCTCGCTGAACAGTACCTCGTCGCCACGCACGAACAACTCCACGCCGAACAGGCCGCGTCCTCCCAGCTCCGCGGTGATCCGGCCTGCGATATCACGTGCACGGTCGAGCGCGGCCGACGACATCGGCTGCGGCTGCCAGCTTTCGACGTAGTCCCCCCGCTCCTGGCGATGTCCGATGGGGGCACAGAAATAGGTGTGAATGCCGCCGTCGCTGCCGAGTGCGCGTACTGTCAGCAGGGTGATCTCGAAGTCGAACTGCACCATCTCCTCGACGATCACCCGCCCGCGGTTCACCCTGCCGGCGCTGAGTGCATAGTCCCATGCCGTTTCCAGCTCCGCCGCCGTGTGTGCTGTCGACTGGCCCTTGCCCGAGGACGACATCACCGGTTTGACGATGCAGGGAAACCCGAGTCGTTGTGCCGCCACGCGCACCTCGTCGAGGCTGTCGGCGAATGCGTATCCCGAGGTGGGCAGCCCGAGGGTCTCGGCTGCGAGGCGACGGATGCCCTCCCGGTTCATCGTCAATTGGGTGGCCCGCGCGGTCGGGATCACCTCGGCGAGACCTTCGGCCTCTATCTCGGCCAGCATGTCGGTGGCGATAGCCTCTATCTCCGGCACGATCAGGTCCGGCCGCTCGCGCAGCACCAGATCGCGAAGTGCGGCGCCGTCGGTCATGTCGATCACATGTGCCCGATGCGCAACCTGATGGCCCGGTGCGTTGGCGTAGCGGTCGACCGCAATCACCTCGACGCCCAAGCGTTGCAGGGCGATGATCACCTCTTTGCCCAGTTCGCCGGCGCCCAGCAGCATTACTCGCGTTGCCGTAGGGCTCAGGGGTGTACCGATACGCATGTCTTTCTCCCATTGGATCCGGGGTGCAAGCGTAGCGGCAGACAGGGCCCGTGGCGAGGGCGCGGCGCGTGATCATGCCCGGCCGCGGACGCCGCTCCGGGCGCGCGCGAATTCAGGCTACGGTATGTGCGTGATTCGGCGCTAGAATCGGGCCATCGCCGGCAAACGCGAAAACAGGATGAGCGAGAAATCCGAAACTATCGTCATTGCGGATCTCATGGCGCGCAGCGGTGTGGGGTTTGGTACCAGTGGGGCCCGTGGTCTCGCTGACGCGATGACGGATCGCGTCTGTTACCTGTACACGGTCGGGTTTCTTCAATATCTGGAGAAGGGCGGCGTCATTCGCCCCGGCGATGCTGTCGCATTGGCCGGTGATTTCCGTCCCAGTACGCCGCGTATCATGGCAGCGGCCGCCAGCGCGATATCAGACCTCGGTTACGAGCCCGTCAATTGCGGCAATATCCCGACCCCGGCCGTGGCCTGTTATGCGATTGCCGAGCGTATCGCCAGCTTGATGGTGACGGGCAGCCATATTCCCGACGACCGCAACGGCATAAAATTCTACAAACCGGATGGCGAGGTGCTCAAGGCGGACGAGGCGGGTATCCGCGAGCAGACGGTGTCAGTGCCGCTGGCCCTGTTCGATGAGAAAGGGTGTTTCATCGAGCCGCAATCACTGCCAGCTGAAGACGGTTCGGCCTGCCGACGCTACATTGCGCGGTACCTGGATTTTTTCCCAGCGGGTTGCCTCGCCGGCAGCCGCATCCTGGTCTACGAACACTCGAGTGTCGCCGCGCGGGTGATGACCGAGATCTTCGGCGGCCTTGGCGCAGATGTGGTGCGGCGCGGGTACTCCGAAACATTTCTTCCGGTCGACACCGAGGCCGTGCGCCCCCAGGATATCGCCCTGGCCAGGGGCTGGGCCGCCGCCGAGCATTTCGACCTGCTGGTGTCCGCCGACGGTGACGGCGACCGCCCGCTGGTGGGTGACGAACACGGCAACTGGTTGCGGGGTGATGTGGCCGGTATTCTCACGGCGCGTTATCTCGATGCCGAGGTGGTTGTGACCCCGGTCAGCAGCAACAGCGCATTGGAAAAGTCCGAATGGTTCACCAGGGTGGTGCGCACCCGCATCGGTTCGCCTTTTGTGATCGAGGGCATGCAACAGGCGGTCTCAGAGGGTGCGCGCCAGGTGGTTGGTTACGAGGCGAACGGCGGCTTTCTGATCATGACGCCGATCGTCGTCGACGGTCGCCCGCTGGCAGCGCTGCCCACCCGTGATGCCATAATCGTGGCCCTGGGTGTGCTGCTGCTGGCCAGACGCCAGGGTGTGCCGGTGTCACAGGTCGGTGCATTGCTGCCACCGCGTTTCACCGCCAGTGACCGGTTGAAGGATTTTCCCACCGAATTGAGCGCGCAGCGCATTGCCGGCCTGGCCCAGGATCCGCAGGCGATCGAACAGGCCTTTCCTACACTGGGTGCAGTGACCCACATCGATCTCACCGATGGCTTGCGCGCCACCTTCGCCAACGACGAGGTGGTCCATCTGCGGCCGTCGGGCAACGCCCCTGAATTGCGTTGCTATACCGAGGCGGATAGCGCCGAGCGCGCCCAGTCGTTGAATGCTGAATGCATCGGTCGGCTCGCCGCATGGCGCGGCTGAGTCACGGGCGGCGATTGCCCCGTTGCGCGGGGTACAGATCCATACCGACAGTGAGGAGACAACATGCTGGACTACCGTGAGAAGCGCAATTACCCGCGAATGGACATCGATTGCCCCGCGAGTTTCACCGTCGTCGGCGGCAAGGGTGGCGGCGCGATCGTCAAGAATCTCAGCGGTGGCGGCGTACTGATGTGGATCGATCACCAGATCGGCGCTGACGCGACACTGCAAATCGAGATCAAGCCGGTCAACGATATCACCCCCCCCATGGTGGCCGAGGTGCGGGTACTGCGTTGCACCCCCGTCAGTGACGACGACGGCAGTTTCGCAGTCGCCTGCCAGATCAGCCGGATACTTGGGTGAGCGACACGCTCGAAGAGGTGCTGGGTGTCATCAATGCAGCGCCGCGGTCGGCCGCTGCGCTAACCCTGTATGCGCTGGTCTCGACGCTGGAGCACGAAGGCGCCGGTTGCCTGTTCAAGCTGGACAAGCTGCGCGATCTGTCCGCGGCGCAGCGGCGTCTCGCCTATGGGCTGATGGAAATGATGGCGCAGCGACGCATCGGTGATGCCGTCTGGGTGGCCGCCAAGACGAAAATGGATGCGTCCGTGAGGCAAGGCTAGCCGGGTGGCTTGCGAGGTGACCTTTTCAGCACCAGGTAGACACCTGCCACGGTGACTCCGATGCCGAGCACGCTGGCGACACCCAGTCGCTCATCGAACAGCAGCCAACTCTCGATCGCAGTGACCGGCGGCACCAGGTAGAAGTAGGTGGCGACCCGAGCCGCCTCACCCTCGCGGATCATCCACATCAGCAACAGGATGGCGCCGACCGAGAGCCCGCACACGAGCCATGCCAGGGCGGCGATCAGTTGCGGCGTCCACACCACGTCACCGTGCTCGAATCCACCCGTCAGCAGCCCCATCCAGAGCGCGGTCGCCAGGTACTGGAAAAACGAGCCGGTCAGCAGATCGGTGCCTCCACCAAAGCGTTTCTGATAAAGCGTGCCGATCGAGATGCCAAACAGGGCGACAAAGATCGCCAGCAATGCAGTGGCAGGCAGGTGGATGCTGTCGAGCGACTCCCCGCGCACGAGGACCAGGGTGGCGCCAATCATGCCCAGTGCCAGACCCAGCCACTGGCCGGGCCGAAGCGAGCTCCCCGTGAACTGCCAGGCCAATACGGCGGTGAGCAGCGGCTGCAGTCCGACGAGCAGTGACGCGATACCCGCCGGCATGTGCAGCTTGATCGCCGCGAATACGCCGCCGAGGTAGGCCGCGTGCACCAGCGTGCCGACCGCCATCTGGTGCATCGCCTGGCGCGGTGTCGGCCAGCGCGCACGGAATATGACAATCAGGCCGCTGAACACGGCCAGGGTCAGCAGCATGCGGATGAACAGCAGATTGAACGGCTCGATGAACGGCAGGGCGTACTTGGCCCCGATGAACCCGGTGCTCCACAGCAGCACGAACAGCAGCGGTACCCAGCGGGTCATCGTCGTGCGCAGCGGCGGCAGATCCGCGCAGCCATGCTGCGGTACGCGGCACTCATTGCAGCGCGGTGTTCGGTGTCACCCCGTTTGGCATGACGAAGTCGCGCGGCGGCAGGTACTCCAGGACCTCGCGCGCCTCGTCGTCGATCAGCACCGACAGCCCCAGCTGCGGATAGAACCAGCTCACCGCATGCTCGTTTTCCTCCAGCCAGGCAGCGGGTTCACCGAACCGCGCACGAAAGAAATCACTGTCGAGATTGCGCGTCCCGGGCACGTAGGTGATTACCGTCAGTCGGCGTCCCATGTGCAGCTGTGGCGCGTCGTTGAGAGTGTATTTCCAGTCGCCGCTGGGTGATCCCTCGCGGTGCGTGCTGCGTTCGCGCAGCGCATCGAGGTCGGCATCGTCGGCCTGCAGGCCAACCACGACCTTGGCCTTGAGCGGCCCGAACTGGACATCACCGAAATAGGCCTCGAGTTTCATCGGCCCGTCTTTGGGTTCGAACAGCGCCAGGCCCTCGATGCCACCGAACTTGGCCATCGCCTCGGCCAGCGTGGCGCTGCCCAGTTCGATATCGAACACGCGACTGCTGCCATCGGCATTGACCGTGACCTGCCAAGGCAGGTCGGTCCTGGGCTCCAGTTCATCCGGATCGGGTTCAGGGGTGAGCAGCGCGAACGCCGCCAGCAGAACGGCGACGATCGCCAGGATGCCGAGTGGAATTTTCATTCGAGGCCCATATCAGTCCAGGTTCCCGTGGTACAGCTCGGGCTGCAGCTGGGGCGGCATCTGCAGGTGGTAACCCTGGATCCGCAGGTGCGTCATGACCTTGTTCACGTCCTCGCGTGCGAGTTTACGCTCGCTGCTCAGTTCCAGTTCGATCACCAGCACGGGCTCGCCGAAACGCTCGAGCAGGGGCGCGGGGACCTTGTCGAAGGCATCCTCCTGCGCGAGATAGAGATACATCTCCTGTTTGCGCAGGCTGCGATAGACCCAGCAAGGCAGGTTGTTTTCGGCCATGACGTGTTACCTTTTATCCGATTGCGGATTCTATACGTGCCGGGCCTGATTTGTGCGCCCGGGGAACCATTAGGGCCATCATCGACTCTGTGCAGACAGGATGAGGTAAGCGCCATGTGTTCGAATCTGATTCGGTTGACACTGCTGCCTGTCACCTTCAGCGTCCTGCTCGGCGCATGCGCGGGTGTTCCACCTCAGGGTCTGGAAGACAGCCTGCAGCAGGCACCGACGCCGCGCATGGTGCAGGCGGCCCCCGACAGCTTTCGGGGCCAGAGCGTGCGCTGGGGTGGCGAGATACTGGGTCTGCAGAATCATCCGAAGGTCACCGAGGTCGAGGTGTATGCGAGACCGCTGCTCGACAACGCCGAACCACGCCCCGACGGCGGTGAGGGGGTGCGCTTCATCGCCCGGGTCACCGGCTTTCTCGATCCTGCCGAGTACCGTGCAGGCAAACGCCTGACGGTGCGCGGCCGCCTCGAACCTGCGCTGACGCGAGCGGTGGGCGAGTATCCTTACCTGTTTCCGGTGGTCCGGGTGGATGTATTTCATCTGTGGCCCGTGTACCAGCCACCACGCGATCCCTATTACTACGACCCATGGTGGCCGTGGGGCCCCTGGGGGGGTTGGGGACCCTACCGCCACCATCCCTACTGGTGACCGATATGAAGCCATTGATCCTGATCTTTTCCGTTGCCTTGTGGGTGCTGGCCGGCTGTGCCGCTACCCCGGGACCGGACGATGCCGCGGCCACGCCGAACCAGGTGCTGGCGGGTGACGATTCCAGCGGTGCTGTGCATTGGGGTGGGCAGATCGTGAGTATCAAGAACCGGCGTGACTACACCCTTGTCGAAGTGCTGGCACTGCCGCTGGAGGGCAGCGGCCGGCCGCGTGTGGACGGCAAGTCCGGGGGGCGCTTCATCGTGCAGCGGCAGGGATTCCTCGAGCCGCACGAATATGCGCCGGACCGCCTGCTCGAAGTCCGTGGGCAGTTGGATGGGTTCATCCATGGCACCGTCGGCGATTCCCCTTACCGCTATCCGCTGGTACAGGGTGAACAGGTGATCCTGTGGCCGGAAGATGCCGCAGTCACCACCAGTCCGATCAAGCCGCGGGTCAACTTCGGCGTCGGGGTGGGGACTTACGGCAGTGGCGTGGGGATCGGCATCGGGTTCTGACGACCGGGCCTGCGATCAGCGGCTTGCCGGAACCTTCAGTTGCCGGCCCTCCAGGTGCGCGAGCACGACCATCAGCAGCTTGAACAGGTTCTTCAGGCGCACGCGCAGCGCGACCTCGGCGGAGCCGGCGACGAGCTTCTTGAGCGTCGCAATGCGCTCGTAGACTGTCTCGATCAGCCTTGATGTGGACCAGTCACGGTAGCGCGCGAACTCGCGGATGTTGGCAAAGGTGTCGGGCGCGAGCTTCTTTTTCTGCAGACCATCGAGATCGACGCCCTGCCTGCAGGCGTCCCGATAGTGCGCGTCCTCGAGGCCGGCGACGATGGCTGCCGGTGTCAGCCCCTCACGCAGTCCCTCGCGCAGGAAGGCGAGGTTGTGCCGGATCTCGGTCAGCAACAGACCCTGCGACGATTTGCGTGCGCGGTACTTCGCCTGCTCCTTGTCGTAGATCGCGTACAGGTCCTGGACGATGCTCATCGCTTACAGCCGCGTGCTCAACAGGCTGGCCAGTTCGTCGTCTTCGAGGCGTAGCGGGTTGGTCTGCATGCTGCCGCCACGGCTGTTGGCGACCACGCGCCCGATATCGGCGCCGGTCATCCCGAACTGACCGAGCCGTGGCAGCGACAGGCGCTCGGTCCACTGCTCCAGCAGGTCGACCAGCCCGTCCTGCGCCGCCGCCTCGCTGTTGAACATGCGACCACTCAACAGGATCCCCGCCTCGGCGTACTTGCGCAAAGCAATGCCGGTGGGGTCGCGCCCGCGCAGCGCATCGATGTTGACCCGCGTGGCAGCCGCCACCAGAGTGCCGCACACCACCCCGTGGGGGATCGGGAAGAATGCACCGAGCGGTGAGGCCAGCCCGTGTACCGAGCCCAGGCCGCACTGAGCCAGCGTGATGCCCGAGCACAGCGATGCATAGGCGATCTTCTGGTAGCCCTGCTGGGCCATGGGATCGCCGGTCGTCCAGGCCTGCCAGAAGCCGTCGCGGAACGCCTGCATCCCCGACGAGGCGAGGGCATCGGTGAACGGGCTGGCGCGCAGCGAGACATACGACTCGAGCAGCTGCGTGAATGCATCCATGCCATTCGCCGCGATCAGTGCCTTGGGGCAGCTGTCGAGCAGGCTCGGGTCCACGACTGCGACTTCGGCCACCAGCCGGTTGTCGCGAAACGATTTTTTGAAGCCGTCCGGTCCGTGCCGCGAAAGCACCGCGTTCTTGGTGGCCTCGCTGCCGGTGCCGGCGGTGGTCGGCGCGGCGACAAAGGGTACGGCCGGGCCCGCGTAGGGCAGGCCGCGGCCGACGCCTTCGAGGTGGTCAAGCAGGCTGGTACCGCTGCGCAACAGGCCGGCAATCGCCTTGGCCGCGTCGAGCGCGCTGCCGCCGCCGATACCGGCCACCACGTCGATGGGGTCGTCACGATGCCGGCGCACGGCCTCGTCGACCATCTCGGGCGACGGTTCGCCCGCGATGGTGACCTGCTGCCATTCCAGTCCGGCAGCGCTCAGGCCGTCGAGCAGGCGCGGCCAACGCGGCGTCGCCTGCAGCGAGGCGCGGCCGGTGACCAGCAGCACGTGGCGGCCGTAGCCGGCCAGGATCTGTGGCAGCTCATCCAGGCTGCCGCTGCCGAAATGGATTTCCGGCAGGCGTGCAACCTGGAAGGCCTTGAAGGGGTTCACGTTGTCGACATCCGGTGGATCAGCGATCACACATTATCGCCGATTCCGGTGCTGTCGCGGTGCCGATGTGGCGGGCTGCGCCTAGCCGGTGGCCTCGCTCTGTTGCAGGCCAATGGCGCTGCCGCTGGATTTCACTCCGGAATCCAGGCGGATGCGCAGTGCCAGGTTGTTGCGCGAATCGGCGTGGTTCAATGCCTCTTCAAGCGAGATGGCGCCTTCCTGGTACAGGTCGTACAGCGACTGATCGAAGGTCATCATGCCGCGCTGGCCGCCCTGCTCCATGGCTTCCTTCAGGTCGTGGATCTTGCCCTTCTGGATCAGCTCGGCGGTGTAACTGGTCAGCAGCAGTATCTCAATCGCCGCGCGGCGACCTCCGTCGATGGTCGGGATGAGGCGCTGTGAGATCACGGCCCTGAGGTTGAGCGACATGTCGTTGTGGATCTGGCGGTGTGCGCTGTCGGGGAAGAAGTTGATGATGCGGTCCAGCGCCTGGTTGGCATTGTTGGCATGCAGCGTCGACAGGCACAGGTGTCCGGTCTCGGCGTAGGCAATCGCGTGCTGCATGGTTGCCGCATCACGGATCTCACCGATCATGATCACGTCCGGCGCCTCGCGCAGCGCGTTCTTCAGGGCGTTCTCGTAGTTCATCGCGTCGAGACCGATCTCGCGCTGGTTCACCACCGATTTCTTGTGGCTGTGCAGGAACTCGATCGGGTCCTCGATCGACAGGATGTGCCCGGTCTGGTTCTGGTTGCGGTAGTCGATCATCGAGGCCAGCGTCGTCGACTTGCCCGAGCCGGTGGAACCGACCACCAGGACCAGCCCGCGTTTTTCCAGGATGATCTTTTTCAGCAGTTGCGGCAGGTGCAACTCCTCGATACTCGGGATCTGCGCCTTGATGAAGCGGATCACCATCGCCACGTCGCCGCGCTGGCGGAAGACGTTGACGCGGAAGCGGCCGAGTGCGGCGACCGAGATCGCCAGGTTGCACTCCAAGGTGCTCTCGAACTCCCGGACCTGCTCATCGCTCATGATCGAGTAGGCGAGGCCGGAGACGTCACCCGCGCCGAGGCGGGTCTCACCGATAGCCACCGTCTGCCCGGATATCTTGATGTGAGGGCAGGCCCCGGTGCTGAAATACAGATCCGATCCATTGCGCTGTACCATGAGGCGCAGATAAGGGCTGAGTTCCATAACGTATCCCTGGTGTCTTACAGTCCGGTAATTGTTTACGGCCGCTGAATGGGAAAGTTGAGGTCGCGTCGATGGCGGAATTGATCCTGAAGTCGCTTTACCGCTACCCGGTGAAATCGCTGCGGGGCGGGGGGTTCGATACGCTGGAAGTGGACGGGCGTGGTCTGTGTTTCGATCGTCACTGGATGGTGGTCGATGCGCAGGGACAGTTCGTGACGCAGCGGCAACAGGCGCGAATGGCACTGATCGATACCCGTGTGGATGACGACGGCGGGTTGCTGCTGCAGGCCCCGGGCATGCCCGATCTGATGGTGCGCGGGGCGCAGGGTGCGAGTTTGCCGGTGGTGGTGTGGCGGGACAAGGTACACGCGATACCGGTGGGTGGCGACGCGGATGCCTGGCTCAGCGAGTTCCTGGCGATTGACTGCCGCCTGGTGGTCTTTCCATATGACGCGAGGCGCGCCGTAGACCCGGATTACGCCGCGGCCACCGACCAGGTCGGATTCGCCGATGGTTTTCCTTTTCTGTTGATCTCGCAGGCATCGCTGGATGATCTCAATGCACGTCTGGCGCAGCCTGTGCCCATGCTGCGTTTTCGCCCCAACCTGGTGGTTGAGGGCTGCACCGCCTATGCAGAAGACGGCTGGCGGCGCATCCGCATCGGCGAACTGGAGTTCCGTGTCGCCAAGCCCTGCTCGCGCTGCATCATCCCGACCATCGATCCGGCGACGGCGCAGCGCAGTGCCGAACCGCTGCGTACCCTGATGAGCTATCGCCGGCGCGACAACAGGATCTATTTCGGCCAGAACCTGATCCACGACGGTACCGGTAGGCTCGCCGTTGGAATGCCGGTGGAGGTCCTGGAATGAGCCATCCTGACACCGCGACGGTGCTGCGCCTGACCAGGGCCTGGCTGGAGACCTTCGTGATCGGTCTCAATCTGTGCCCGTTCGCGGCTACCCCGTATCGCCAGGGCCGCATCGCCTATGCCGTGTGTGACGGTGCCTCCCGCGAGGCAATCTACCGGGCGTTTCTCGAATCCCTGAACGACCTGATCCTGGCAGACCCCCGGCAGATTGAAACCGCACTGCTGATCGCGCCGCAGGGGCTGGACGGATTTGAGGATTACCTCGATACGCTGGATCTGCTGGAGCAGGCCGTGATCGATGTTGGCCTGGACGGCGTGATCCAGGTGGCGAGCTTTCACCCGGCCTACCGCTTCGACGATGCGCCGATGGACGACCCGGCGAATTTCACCAACCGTTCACCCTTCCCGATGTTTCACCTGATCCGCGAGGAGGGGTTGGCGGCGGCACTCGAATCCTATCCGAGCCCGGAGTCGATACCGCAACGCAACATTGCGCGGCTGCGCGAACTCGGCATCGCGGGGATCGAAAAATTGATGGAAAGCGTACGCGCTAGTGGCGAATGACGATCTGCGGGTTCATGTTCAGTTCGCCGTCGGACTCCAGCACCGCATAACGTTGCCGGTCAGGGCTGACCACGACCGCGATCGCTGTCTCGAAAAGTGGCTGGCGCACGAACGCCAGCTTCCAGCCGAAATTCTCCACCTTGCGCAACGCAACGGATTGGTCCCGCGTGAGAACGCTATTCAGGTTGGGTGGTATTGCGGCTTTGTTGCCTCGACGTTCGGCGGCGACTGCGTTGTCTGGACTGTGTGCCATTATTATTTTCCTTACTAACAGTACTGCCTTTGCGGCATTAGCTGCACCTTAGCCTGAAAATGCGCCATTGAGAATGTCGTAACCGTGATTGGAGAAGGCGGTTCTTGTCGCGGCCTTGGCCGTCGTGGCGACGCATCGGTTAGTCTGCATATGGGTCTGCTTCGGCCCGGTTCCTGATACGCATACCCGTGTTGCCCGACGAGCTCTTGTTTATTGCGGTCAGCCTGCTGGCTGCCTTTGTCCACGGTGCCTTTGGCTTCGGCTTTCCGCTGCTGTCGACGCCGCTGCTGCTGCTCGGTTTCGACCTGCGAACGGCGATCCTGCTGACCCTGGTACCGACGGTGTCCATCAACCTGGTCAGCATCCTTTCCGAGCACCACTGGCGTGCCGCGCTGCGCGACTACTGGCCAATCCCGGCCTTTACCATCGTCGGCAGTTTTCTCGGCACCCAGGTGCTGCTGAACGTCGATCCGGACCCGTTTCGTTTCCTGCTGGCGGTGATGCTGATCGGTTACCTGGTCAGTGACCACCTGCATCGCAGCGAGCATGTCATCCGTGTGCCCAAATGGGGTATGGCGCTGTTCGGCCTGCTACTCGGTCTGCTGGCCGGCGTCGTCAACATCTTTGCCCCGCTGGTCGTCGCCTATGCGCTGTACACGCGCATGCCGGTGGCGTTGATGGTGGCAACGTTCAATCTCAGCTTTATCACCAGCAAGTCGGGGCAGATCATCGGTTTCGTCAGCCAGGGCGCGTTCGACCTTGGTGTCGTCAAGCTGGCGGTGTTTGCCCTGCCACTTATCCTCGGCGCGCTGTGGCTTGGCATTCGCGTACGCAAGCGCGTCGACATGGCGACCTATCGCGGCATGCTGCGCGGTTCGTTGTGGGTGATCTCGGTCGCGATCCTGCTCGATGCGCTGCGGCGGATGTTATTCGATTGACGGGCCGACGAAGGGCGTCGCTGCCTTGTGTGCCGGGCGGCCGTCCTGCGAGCGGGGTTGCTGGTCTGCTTTCGACACCGAAGAGACGTTCACCCTCCATCGCTGCAACGTCTGTTTCTGACAGAAGCGGACGTAGACTATTGGTGCGGCTATGCGAGAACCCGGCCAGAAGCAGACAAAAGAATACCCGCCGAAGCGGGTTTCTTTTTTAGGCCTGAGTGAAGAAACTTACGTTGCGTTGATCTGTTTGCGCCGTTGGAAACCATAGCCAGCGAATCCAATACCGAGTAGTGCGAGCGTAGTGGGAAGCGGGACGGAAGTCGGCGTCCCAGTCAGCATCGAGCCCGTCCGCCAGTTGGAAACAGCGACGGTGGAGCCGCAGTTGACATCCGAGCAGGTGGCTTCCGCAGCTCCTCCTGAGACGAGGTAGGTGGGCTGGCTCAGCACGCCGCCTGAATTCGTGAGGTCTGAGACGGACACATTCCTGAGGATCAGCACGGTTGAGTCTGTTGCGTCCGTAGCGCCAGCTTGACCAAACATGATCCCCGTAAAGCCAATCGATTCTCCTAAGAATTGCGTGAACGTCAGGCCACCTGTGGGAGATGCAGCACCAGTCACTAAACTGACGTTAGAAAAGATGGCGGAATCAGCATCCCAGGTAAATGAGCCAGTTGCCGGAGCGTCGTTGGTTACCAAGCCATCCAGCTCCCAAAGTACAGGGGTCGCATGCGCCGGGGCTACCGTTAAACCCACCAGAAAGCACGACGTCAAAATTGCTAATGTTTTGTTCTGCATTACTGCATCTCCTCTAAACGGACGATTCCGCGGCTGCTCCGAAGGGGCCTGCAAAAAAAACGTGCCAAGCACGCCATTTTCGCGGGAATTCAATGAGTTAGATGCTGCGTGGTTATTTATTCTGGCAAGACTGTAAAGAAATCTGACTCTGAGAAAGATCGCATTGTATCGTTCGCTGGAGTAACGATTCTCCGCCCCTAACGACTGGTCAGTGTTGAGGGCGGACGTGCAGCCCCGCCACCGTAATGTCGGCTTCGCTCAACAGCAGCGGTCGTTCGCTGGCGGCAAACGGAATGCCCGCGCATGGCCGATTGCAGAACAAAAGCGCTGAGCTTCACAAGCCACGGCGGTGGTCAAAAAAATGGGCCAACCAAGCCGCACGATTCAACGTTTTGAAAGCAGTTGGTATCGGTCGTCCGGATTTTATTCGCCGCAATACCTACGCGTGTTCTGGGCCATGGTCACGACGGCTGGCCGGCGGATTGTAGACGCCGACATACTCGCCTCTGGCGTTATCGGGTTCGAGTAGCGCCGTCTGCCCGACTCGGCGTTTCGGATTGGGCCCGTGGACGGCATGTGTCTCGCCTACCACGTAAAGCCTGTCCCTGAGTTGACGCATCTCCCTGCGCAGGTCATCTTCCTGCTGCCACAGGCCGCGTTGCTTTGTGCATTGCGACCGGGCGGTGTACAGGAATGCCAGGCCGGTGGCGAACCCCACGGCTACCGCCAAGGATTTGAGAACGAAGGCCTGCTCATTTTGGGCGGCTAATTCGTAGACCGGTGAATTCGGATTTTGGGTCCAATCGCTCGCCCCTGCCGGAAACAGGTGGATCAGGCCGAGCAGGCTGATGGCGAGCACCACCGCCCCCAGAGCGCTGAAGGCCCCGCTGTTCAAGCGGCAGGCCTTGTGTTTGCTGGCGAGGCCGCCGAGTTCCAGGTTCACCTGCTTCAACCGGCTGCTGTCGACGTACTGAGGTTCTGATTCGTCTGCCATACGTTGAAAGTCCAGCGAGCCATCCCGATCCAGATACCAGCATAAACCAACCGGGTTTCAAGCTTAACGAAAAATCGCAACCAAGCTGAACCCGGACGGATTGAGTTTGATTGGCGTCAACGCATCAGCAGCCTCGCACCCAACCGACAGACAGTATGTTGGCCGGATGCTGGTACAAGGCGCAGGTTGTGGGTCAGGTCTCACATTCCAACAGTCGCGATTAGGGCCGATCGCTGCTTCGCGGTGTTCGGAGTGGGGCGACCGAGCCTGCTCGCCGAAGTTCGGAATCAATTGCTCTTTGGGGTGGTCTCATTCGCCGCGTGAATCAGCGGAATGAGGCGGACGGCAGGCGCCCGCTCGCACAGCGGGCATAACTTGCGATGAGCGCCTTCGGCAAAACCGCGGACCGCAACCTCGCCGCAATCAAATAGCCGAATGGCTGGATATCGTGTTTCCCGAAGTCGCGGTTACTCGGAACACACCGCGACTTTGACTTCGCAGCGCTCGCCCTTGTTGTCAGACTTGCAGTTCTCCAGGGCCGCGCGGTTCGCGATATCCTGGCTGGGCGCGGATGCGGCCGCGCGAATTCCGCTCTCGCCCTCGGCGAGAGCCGCACATGCGTCGTGGAACCAAATTTCGACCTTGCAGTCGTCTTTGTTAACCTGGCGCAGGCACTCGCGGGTGGCGCGCCCCTCGGCATCCGGCCTCGAAGCGTATTTGAACGAAAAGCCGAAGCCGCCGGTCGACGGCGAATAGGCGATGGCCCCGTATTTGCTGACGCTGCGCATGACGCAGCGATGTTGGCAGATCGACCGCGTCGTCGCGCAGTCGCGCTCGTTGAAACCCGCGGTGCAGGAATGGTAGCCGCTTTGGCAATCCGACATGCAGTCGGCGGCGGCATCGCGCGCCGACAGTAGAGCGGTCATCAGACAGGCTGCCGCGGTGAATGCATCTCGCCGCAACCACCTCATGTCAGCGGCCCGGCCGCGCGGCCGCACCTTGCGGCGCCGCACGGGTGAAATAACGGCCGATGCGGTCTTGGTCGAAACCGAGATCGAGCGCGGCCCGATTGGTCGCCCTGTCCAGGACGCGATCGGCGGCAACACGTTGTTCGATAACCGCGGATTGACAGTCCAGACTGGCGCCGCAGTTTTCGATTTTCTGGAGAAAACTGTGCAAATCGGAGGTCCGCTGTGCCGCGATTTTCTGTAGCGTCGTCTCGTGGTTCCGCCGCGCGGCCTGCATCGCACCGGGCAGGGATTCCTCAGATTTCGCATAGTCGGGAAGGCTGGCATCGCCGCTGGGTCCCAGATTGTCGCGCACCCAATAACATTCCTTGTCGCGCCCCGGGACGCGCCTTGCGATATTGAAGCCGGCGTCCGGCAAGGTCTTGCTATTGCAGGACGCATGCACCACATAGCGTTCAACCGGGCGGCCCTGGTCATCGAAGTCGTAGCGCGATTGGGGCAGAGCGGTCTCTACAGTCAACCCGGTGGCGACGGCCATGGCCGCCGTGACAGCGATGCACGAAATCCTTTTCATGATCCGATCCCGCATTTTTCTAGCGGCATTTCCCGATCCCTCCTTCGTCGTACCAGGTGCCGCCGTTGGCCGTGCAGCGACTCTTCGTGTCGGAACTCCAGTAGGATTTTTTTTCACCGGCCGTACCGGACGTGTGCGGCTGATTCTGCGCGAGCACTTTGCGCCAGATATCGGCCATGTTCTGCCAGTCCTTTTGTGATTGCGCGATGTAGCCGGTGACGTCCTTGCGGATGCGTTCCCCTGTCGTCGCGGAGAACGACGCCGCTTGGCGCTGGTCGGTCACGACCCGCCAAACCGCGCCGTAACCTTTGTACATACGCACGCTTGCCCTGGTCAGACCGCCGGAAACGCCGGCGCTCTTGGCGAGCACCACTATGTCCGGCAAATCCAGAATATCGGGCGGCAAGGCGGCAGTCGCGGTGCGTGCCCCGTCACCGGTCGAATGCTCGACGTCGTAAGCGGTCATGTTGATATGCATTTCGCGATCGCTCGACGGCGAATAGAAATGCACCATGGTGGCGTAGTGGCCGTTCGGCAGTTCACGGATGTCGATCCAAGTCGGCAGCGCATCCGTTTGCCAAGATAGCGCGTCCTGAGCCAGGTCCCTTAGCAGTGCTGGCAATCCGCCAGGGACATACCGGCCGTCGAGTTTTCTGGTCTGGAAGTTTGGTGGGCGCGTGACGCGCGTCCATTCGGTTTCGATGTTGAGTGGCGGTGGCAACTCGAGTCCAATCTTTTCCTTTCCAAGGCGTTTGAATTTGAGGTCGCTGTTTAACCGCGAACTGACAGCGCTTCGAAAGGCGATCGTCGGCCCCGTGACCGAATAGGATCCACGGTCGGCCATCCAGCCCTTGGCGTGTTTGGTGTAGGTTCCGTCCTCGTGCAGCTCAAGGACTTCCAGATATTCCTGGCCGACCGCGACTTTGTAGCGCTGCATCCATACACCGGCCAAGAAGCCACCACTGTTTTCGCCCGGTTGTTGGTTCCAAACTGCGCTGTTGACCATGCTCGGCATGGCCAAACCAAAAATCACAACGATGGCCGCAAATGCGCGCAAAATCGGGTTTTCCATCGCAGTTCGCCTTTACCGGATTTTAAGTATTCGACGGAAACGCTAGCATTTTCCCGTGCCATGAAAAAGCCTGGGTTTGCTGTGTTCACCCGGGCGCGAACGGTCTTGCGGCGCCGGTACTCGTGGGCGAAATCGATGCGCGCGGGTCGATCGCCGTTATGAGCGATTCGGAGAGATGGTGACGTGAGGTAGGACTCTCCGGGCGATGCGGCTATCGCATCTTGAATCCCCGGAGACAACCGGTTTCATTCCTCCACACCCCGCCGCAACCGCTTGGTCGCACCGCGCTTTGTCTTGCTGTCCATGCGCTTGCGCTGCGAGGACTTGCTGGGCTTGGTAGGGCGGCGTCTCTTGGGTACATGGCTGGCGGCGACGATCAGTTCGCGCAGCCGTTCGATCGCGTCGACACGGTTCTTTTCCTGGGTGCGAAAACGCTGCGCCTTGATCACCAGGATGCCGTCGGCGGTGATGCGTTGATCGCGTAGCGCCAGCAGGCGCTGCTTCAGGGCGTCGTCGAGTGACGAGGTCGCGATGTTGAAACGCAGATGCAGTGCGGAAGAGACCTTGTTGACGTTCTGCCCGCCAGCGCCCTGTGCCCGGATCGCCTGCCAATCCAGTTCTTCGTCCTGCAATACGATGTCGGGGGTGATCTGCAGCATACGGCCGCAGTCTACCCGGCGGGGGTCAGGCGGACCAATCTGCCATCGTCTTCATCGGTGAGCAGGTAGATCAGCCCGTCGGGGCCGGTACGCACGTCACGGATGCGACCCAGCTCGTCTTCGAGCAGGCGCTCCTCGTGCACCACGCGATCGTTTTCGATCACCAGGCGTACCAGCAGCCGGAACTTCAGCGAGCCGACGAACAGGTCGCCCTGCCACGCGGGGAAGCGGTCGCCGGAATAGAACGCCATGCCGGAGGGTGCGATCGAAGGCACCCAGTAATACAGCGGCTGCGCCATGCCCGGCTTGTGCGTGCCTTCACCGATCTGTGTGCCAATGCCGTAGTTGACCCCATAGGTGATGACCGGCCAGCCATAGTTGACACCGGGTTGCGGCAGATTGATCTCGTCGCCGCCCTGGGGCCCGTGTTCATGGGTCCACAGCTGACCGCTTTTCGGGTGCAGGGTGGCGCCCTGGATGTTGCGGTGGCCAAAGCTGTAGATCTCCGGCCTTGTATCCGCGCGGTCGACGAACGGGTTGTCCGCCGGGACGCTGCCGTCGTCGTTCAGGCGGATCACCGAACCCGCGTGGTCGCCGAGGTCCTGCGCGCGCATGCGTTCGCCGCGGTCGCCCAGGGTGACGAACAGGTGGCCGGCACGGTCGAACACCAGGCGCGAACCGAAGTGCACGCCAGCGCTGGATTTCGGTTGCAGGCGAAACAATACCGCGGTGTCGCGCAGGGTCATGCCATCGAGGCGTCCGCGTGCGACCGCGGTGCCGACGCCTCCCGGTCCGGCCTCGGCAAAGCTGAGATAGACCCAGCCGTTATTGGCGAACTGCGGGTGCAGGGCCACGTCGAGCAGGCCGCCCTGGCCATGCGGTTGGATCGGTGGCAGGCCATCAACGGTCTGCTCGATCAGGGTGCCGTCGGCCTCGACGATGCGCAGGCGCCCCGGGCGCTCGGTGACCAGGAAGCGGCCGTCCGGCAGGAAGGCGACAGACCATGGGTGCTCGAGGCCCTCGGTGAGTGTCTGCACGCGGAAGGCCTGTACTTCGGAGTTCTGGATATCGGCGGCCCATGCCAAGCCGATGGCCGTATGCAGCAGCAAGATGACGAACAGACGGCTGAAGGCGATTTTCACGTCGGGATACCGGTGGGCTTTGCTGCCCCGATTCTGTTCCGCTTCGCGGTCGCTCACAACCGGTGCCATGCGCGGGAAAGACCAGCCGAACGGTTGCGCAATGGCGGACAGCGTTGCGGCGGCAGAAATCTTTTCTGCGGCCTCTAACAATGTTGGTGGGTGAAGATAGACTGAAATAACCGGTCCATTGATCGATTGCCGATCGTGGTCACCGCGCTGCGATGGATGTTCGAAGGAGTTGCTTGCAAAGGAGCTCACCGATGGCAACAGCCTATTTCAATATCGCCACGGACATGGTCGCCGATTCGCCGGTGGATCTGGACTTCGAGTTGGACATCGTCAGTTACAGCGACAGCCATATCTCCCTGGAAGGCGCTGGCGTCGTCACGACGGTCTACGGGTCGTTCGACTATCAATCGGACGACCTCGCAGACAGCACCGTTTCCGCGATCGATGCGTGGATCGGCCCCTCGGAGCAGTTCAGCATCACGGGCCTGGATACGGATCTCTTCCATCTGGACATGTATGCCGGTCTGCCCGGTGACGAGCTGGCGCGCTACATGTTCCGCGGCAACGACGTGATCTACGGATCGGCATTCGCGGATGCATTGCAGGGTTACGCCGGCAGTGACCGTATCAACGGTGGCAGCGGTGCCGACACCCTGTACGGCGGCAATGGTCGTGACAGCCTGAGCGGCGGTGCCTCCTCGGACCGGCTGTACGGAGAGGACGGCAATGATCTGTTGAGCGGCGGCAGCGCCATCGACCGGCTCTATGGTGGCAATGGTGACGACAGCCTGCAGGGTGGTTCGGGGAACGATGTCCTGCGAGGGGATGCCGGTCGGGATCTGTTGCTTGGCAATACCGGCAACGATCGCCTGATCGGTGGCGCCGGGAGGGACACCCTGTCAGGGGGTGGCGGCAATGATTCCCTCTCGGGTGGCGCCGATGCCGACGTTTTCGAATTCGCCCACGCGCTGGAAAATAACACCGATGAGATCACCGACTTCCGGGTCGGCGAGGATCGGATACACCTCGATGATGACATCTTCACTGCACTCGGCGCGCTGGAAGTGTCGCGTCCGCTAGACGCCGCCAGTTTTCGCCTGGGCACCAAGGCCGTCGATGCAGACGACTTTGTGATCTACGACCCTGACAGCGGCCTGCTTTACTACGATGCCGACGGCAGTGGGGTTGCGAAGAAGGTGACCTTTGTCAGGCTGGATGGTGGGCTGGACCTGTCCGCCGACGATTTCCTGGTGATCAGCTAGCGCGCCAGGGATGGTTCTATGGTCGGGCCGGCATTGGCGACACATGAATGCCGATAGGTCATTCAACGATACGCGCGCGCTTCACGTAGACCAATTCGCAGGAATGACCGCCGGTATCCTCTCGGGACAGTGAACTGACCCAGCGCCAGCCATCGTCGGCATCGGCGCGCACCAGGAAGCCACTGAGCTCGACGATCTGCCCGCGCCGGACGTCATCCAGGATATCGTTCACCGGCTCGTCGGCCGGGATCATGTGCATATTGGCGCTGTGTGTCTCGATCTCGCGACGCGGGATCGGGAGTTGCCCGGTGCGCCAGCGGTACCAGCGGCCGGACTGGCTGATCTCGATATGCTGCAGTACCGCCTCGTCGGACATGCGCCCCCACCCCAGGGCGAGGTCGAGTGGCGAGAGATCACTCTCGCGGCCCGAACTGTAGTCTTCGCGGGATAACACCTTGGCGCGGATACTGAACTCGGCCAACGGGGTCACGCGATACCCGGCATGGTCGAAACTGCGTGGCGAATCGAGTTTTTCCTGTTGCGGCAGCTCCGCTGCGTGAACGCCGGGACCCAGCTCGATGGCATCGTCCTGCAGCAGGACCTTCCAGGCCAGCACGGCGATCAGCAGTGTGACCAGCAGTTTGACCAAGTCGGTGTTCCCCCGTGAGTTTCTGCGGCGATCAGTCGGTGGCGTTCTCCAGCGCCTCGGCCGCCTCCATCCACGCCGTTTCGGCTTCATCCAGCTGGCGGTCGGTCTCGGCCTTGTCGCGCAGCAGTGCCTGCAGGTCGTCCTTTCTCTGCTCGGCGTACAGCGTGGTATCGGCAAGTGCGGCCTCGAGCTTAGCCCGCTGTGCGTGCAGCCTGTCGACAGTCGCCTCGCACTTTTCGACGGCCTTGCGCAGGGGTTGCAGGGCCTTGCGTCTCTCTGCCTCGTCACGTTTGCGTTCACGGCGCTGCCCGGCGGTATCGGACTTGCCATCGGGTGATGTCTCCGCCCTGCCTGAGCGTGCGTGCGCACTCAGCCACGCAGGGTAGGCATCGAGTTCATCGGCGAATTCCTCCACCCTGCCGCCGTGCACCAGCAGCATCTGGTCGCAGGTGACCCGCAGCAGGTGGCGGTCGTGAGAGACGATGACCATCGCGCCCTCGAAATCCTGCAGCGCGGTCGCCAGTGCCTGGCGCATCTCCAGATCGAGGTGGTTCGTGGGCTCGTCGAGCAACAACAGGTTGGGCCGCTGGTACACCAGCAGGGCCAGCACCAGACGCGACTTCTCACCGCCGGAAAACGGCGCGACCGCCTCCAGGGCCTTGTCGCCGATGAAGCCAAAGCCGCCGAGATAGTCGCGCAGGGACTGTTCGCTGGCCTGCGGATCGAGCGCTTGCAGGTGTTCCAGTGGCGAGTTCTCCGGCTGCAGCTGTTCGAGCTGGTGTTGCGCGAAGTAGCCGACTGCCAGGTGGCGTGCCTCGATGCGTTCGCCGCGCAGTGCCGGAATCGTGCCTGCCAGCAGTTTGATCAGGGTCGATTTGCCGGCGCCGTTGGGTCCGAGCAGGCCGATCCGGTCGCCCGGGTTGAGCACCAGTCGCACCCGGTCCACGATCGCCGTGCCGTCATAGCCCGCGGCACATTGATCCAGCTTGAGCAAGGGATGCGGATTCTTCAGCGGCGCGCGGAAGGTGAAATGGAATGGCGAGTCGACGTGCGCCGGCGCGATCGCCTCCATGCGTTCGAGCGCCTTTATCCGACTCTGCGCCTGGCGTGCCTTGGTGGCCTTGGCGCGGAAGCGTTCGACGAAGCTGTGCATATGCGCGATCTCGCGCTGCTGTTTCTCGTAGGCCGACTGCTGGTTGGCCAGCTGTTCGGCACGCACGCGCTCGAACGCGCTGTAGTTGCCGCTGTACAGGGTGGCGCGGTTCTGTTCGATATGCAGGATCTGGGTGCAGACGCTGTCGAGAAAGTCGCGATCGTGCGAGATCAGGAGCAGGGTGCCGCGATACTGCTTGAGCCAGGATTCGAGCCAGATCACCGCATCGAGATCCAGGTGGTTGGTAGGTTCGTCCAGCAGCAGCAGGTCGGAGCGGCACATCAGCGCCCGTGCCAGGTTGAGACGCATGCGCCAGCCGCCGGAGAAATCCGTCAGTGGCCGTGTCTCGTCCTGCGGGCGGAAGCCGAGACCGCTCATCAGGCTGGCGGCCCGGCTGTTGGCCTGGTAGCCGCCGATGTGGTCGAGCTCGGCATGCAGGTGGGCGATGCGCTCGCCGTCGCCGTCGTGTTCGGCAGCGGCCAGTTCACGCTGCAGGCGGCGCAGGCCTTCGTCGCCATCGAGCACGTATTCGATTGCCGCCTGTGCGGTTGCCGGCATCTCCTGCGCGACGTGAGCGATGATCCAGCCGGACGGACGCCGGACAGCGCCTTCATCGGTCGACAGGGCGCCGAGTACCAGCGCAAACAGGCTCGACTTGCCGGTGCCGTTGGCGCCGGTCAGGCCGGCCTTCTGGCCGGGGTGTATCTGAAACGAGGCGCACTCGAACAGCAGGCGCGGCCCGCGGCGCAGGGAGACGTTGTCGAACTGCAGCATGATCCGGATTCGGTTTTCGGCGAGCGCCGGATTATAGCCGTGCGCAGTCGTGCGGCGCTTGCCTGCGATCCCCTACTGTCGATCCAGGCGCCGGTAGCCGATGGCCTCGGTCAGGTGGCCGGTGCCAATGTCGGGGCTGGCGTCGAGATCCGCTACCGTGCGTGCGACCCGCAGGATGCGATGAAAGGCACGTGCCGACAGGCCCAGCCTTTCGATTGCCTGGGCCAGCAGGTCACGGGCCGGATCGGGCAGGGCACAGTGCCGCGCGAGCGCCTGCTGGCCGAGTCGCGCGTTCGCGGTGCCCTGCCGTTGTATCTGTCGCTGCCACGCGGCAACCACCCGGGCTCGCACGGTACGGCTGTCTTCGCCGGCCCGTTGCAGCCCATTCAGCAGTTCGCGCTGTGGCAGCGCCGGTACCTCGATCTGGATGTCGATGCGGTCGCGCAGCGGGCCCGAGATGCGGCGCTGGTAGCGCGCCGCCTGTTCCCGGCTACAGCCGGCGCAGGCGCGCGCCGGGTCACCGGCGTAGCCGCATCTGCAGGGGTTCATCGCGGCCACCAGCTGGAAATCTGCGGGGAACTCGGCCTGGCGGGCGGCGCGCGAGATCAGTATCCGCCCGGTCTCCAGTGGTTCACGCAGCACCTCGAGTACACGGTTGTCGAACTCGGGCAGCTCGTCGAGAAACAACACGCCGTTGTGTGCGAGCGAGATCTCGCCCGGCCTGGGCAGGCTCCCGCCGCCCACCAGCGCGGCACCTGAGGCGGTATGGTGCGGCGCGCGGAACGGTCGCTGGCGCCAGTCCACGCCAGCGAACGGATGGCCGGCGACCGACCGGACCGCGGCGCTGTGCAGTGCCTCGTCTTCGGACAGCGGCGGGAGTATGCCGGGCAGGCGGCTCGCCAGCATCGACTTGCCGCTGCCCGGCGGCCCCATCATCAGCAGGTTGTGGCGGCCGGCGGCGGCGACCTCCAGGGCTCGCCGTGCATGCGCCTGGCCGCAGACCTCGGCCAGGTCGGGTTGCGCTACCGGCACAGGCCGGGTGTCCGGGGGGCTGGCTTCGGGAAGACGCTGGCTGCCGCCCAGGTGCCCGGTGACGGCGAGCAGGTGGTCGACTGCGTACAGGGTCAGGCCGCTCACCAGCGCGGCCTCTTCGAGGTTGTCGGCCGGCATGATCAGCCTGGAGCGCTGCTCGCGGCTTGCCAGTGCCAGCGGCAGGATGCCGCTGACCCGACGCACTGCGCCTGCGAGACTCAGTTCACCGACCAGTTCATAGCCATCGGCCGCCTGTGGTGGGAGCTGACCACTCGCGACCAGGATGCCGACGGCGATCGCCAGGTCGAAACGGCTGCCCTGCTTGGGCAGGTCGGCCGGCGCGAGGTTGACGGTAATGCGGCGCGCGGGGAAATCGAAACCGCTGTTGACCAGGGCACTGCGCACCCGGTCGCGACTCTCCTGCACGGCCTTTTCCGGCAGGCCGACGATATTGAATGCCGGCAGGCCGTTGGCCAGATGGGTTTCGACCGTCACCGCGGGGGCAGTGATACCCACCGCGGCGCGGCACAAGGTGTTTGCGTATGACATGACCTTCCCTGGTCGCTGTGGCCCGCGTGCTGCGCGGGCGTTGGGGCTAATTCCCGGCGGCGGTCTCCAGCGCGGCGAGCCTGTCTTCGAGCGCCTTGAGTTTTTCGCGGGTGCGCAACAGTACTGCCTGCTGGATCTCGAATTCCTCCCGCGTCACCAGGTTCAGCTTGCCCAGCGCCGACTCCAGCCCCACCCGCAGGTTTCTCTGGAGATCCCCCTGCAGGGTCTGAAAGCCGCGTGGCATGTTGTCCGCGACACGGCGAGACAGGTCGTCGAAAAGTTTCGGGTCGAGCATGAAAAGCACCCCATGCGTGCATTTGCGGATACCGCGGCAGGTTAGAAAACGCGGCGCACCTTGTCCACCGTCGGTCGTCGCCCCGTGTTGGTGCGTCGGTTTGGTGCATTGGCCATTACACGGTTTGAATTGGTGCAACAGGGTTTGCTAATTCACGCCGCAAGCAATCCAAGTTACTAAAATATATAGGGAAAAATGTGTTGGCACGGCTTCTGCTTTGAATCGGTCAGTCGCGATTTTCGCGCGAATCGAATCTGAATCGCATAGCTATTGGGAGTCAATGCAACATGAAACTGAAGAAAACAGCCCTCGCACTGAGCGTACTTCTTGCGGCAGGTTCTGCCGCTGCAGAATTCTCGGCCAACATCGGCGCCACCAGCAACTACGTCTGGCGCGGTGTCACGCAGACTGGTGAAGATGCCGCCATCTCTGGTGGGCTCGACTATGCCCATGAGAGCGGCTTTTACGCCGGCACCTGGGCGTCAAACGTCGCCGGTGGCGAGGAAGTCGACCTGTATGGCGGCTTCAGCGGCGAAGCCGCGAGCCTGGGTTACGACGTCGGCGTCATCTACTACGCCTACCCGAGTTTCAACGATGCCGACTTTACCGAGATCTACGGCTCGCTGAGCTACGGTCCGGTGACCGGCGGTATCAACTACACGGTGGACGGCCAGGCCGAGAGTGCTGGCCAGGACCAGTTCATCGGCGGCGACATCTATTACTACCTGTCAGCCAGCTTCGAAGTCATGCCGACCTGGAGCCTTGGCGGCACCGTCGGCTACTACGACTTTGACGAAGATGGCATGGGCGGCAATGACATCTCCTATGCGCATATCCAGGGCGATATCACGAAGAGTGCCGGTGACTTTGGCGATTTCACCTTCTCGCTGTCGAAAGCGGAGAAGGAGAGCGGTGACGACGATCTCAAGGTCTTCGTGTCCTGGGCCAAGACTTTCGAATAAACCATACAGCCACGACGACTGCCGGCGCCGCACTCAGCGGTGCCGGCCAGACTCAATCTAGGAGAAGCATTCATGAAACTGGTTGCAGCCATCATCAAGCCCTTCAAGCTCGATGACGTGCGCGAGGCGCTTTCAGACATCGGTGTGACCGGGATAACCGTCACCGAGGTCAAGGGCTTTGGCCGTCAGAAGGGCCACACAGAACTCTACCGCGGCGCCGAATACGTCGTGGATTTCCTGCCGAAGATCAAGGTCGAGGTCGCGATCGACGACGGCCAACTCGACTCGGTCATCGAGGCGATCAGCGCCGCCGCCAAGACGGGCAAGATCGGCGACGGCAAGATCTTCGTTTATGACGTGCTTCAGGCCATCCGTATCCGTACGGGTGAGTCCGGCACCGAAGCACTCTAATCCGGCTGGGGGTTTCCAATGGAAAACAACATTTTTGAACTCCAGTACGCCATCGATACCTTCTATTTCCTGGTAATGGGCGCACTGGTCATGTGGATGGCAGCGGGTTTCGCGATGCTCGAGGCCGGATTGGTGCGGTCGAAGAACACGACCGAGATCCTGACCAAGAACATCGCCCTGTATGCCGTGGCGTGCATCATGTACCTGGTATGCGGTTACGCCATCATGTACGGCGGCGACTTCCTGCTGACCAGCATCGCGCTGGACGGCGCTGAGAATGCCGATGCGCTTACTGCAAGTGTGCTCAAGGAGTCTGCGGAAGCGGGCTTTGGCGGTGACTCAGTGTACTCGGACGCCTCGGACTTCTTCTTCCAGGTGGTGTTCGTGGCGACCGCGATGTCGATCGTCTCGGGTGCCGTTGCCGAGCGCATGAAGCTGTGGTCATTCCTGCTGTTTGCAGTGGTGATGACCGGTTTCATCTACCCGATGGAAGGCAACTGGACCTGGGGTGGCGCGTCGGTGTTCGGTCTGTATAGCCTGGGCGACGACTTCGGCTTCTCTGACTTCGCCGGCTCCGGCATCGTCCACATGGCCGGTGCGGCCGCCGCACTGGCCGGGGTGCTGCTGCTCGGTCCGCGCAAGGGCAAGTACACCGCCGACGGCCGCGTGAACGCGATCCCCGGCGCCAACCTGCCGCTGGCCACGCTCGGTACCTTCATCCTGTGGATGGGCTGGTTCGGCTTCAACGGTGGATCGGTGCTCAAGCTGGGTGACATCGCCAACGCCAACTCGGTCGCCATGGTGTTCCTGAACACCAACGCCGCCGCTGCCGGTGGCCTGGTGACTGCGCTGGTCATCGCCCGCCTGCTGTTCGGCAAGGCTGACCTCACGATGGCACTCAACGGTGCCCTGGCCGGCCTGGTGGCGATCACTGCCGAGCCGTCCACGCCGTCACCGCTTGCGGCGACGCTGATCGGTGCGTTCGGTGGTGCCCTGGTGGTGTTCGCGATCCTGACCATCGACAAGATGAAGATCGACGATCCGGTCGGTGCCATCTCGGTACACGGCGTGGTCGGTTTCTGGGGCCTGATGGCGGTGCCGCTGACCAATGACGGGACCAGCTTCGTCGGTCAGCTGGTCGGCGCGGGTACGATCTTCGGCTGGGTGTTCGGTGTCAGCTTCGTGGTGTGGCTGGTGATCAAGGCGATCATGGGCATCCGCGTCAGCGAGGAAGAGGAATACGAGGGTACCGACATCGGTGAGTGTGGCCTGGAGGCCTATCCGGAATTCACCGGTACGCGTGGTTCCGGTCGCTGAGAGACAGCGGCATGTGCAGAAAAAGGGCGCCTTCGGGCGCCCTTTTTTTCAATGGAGGCCGAAGCGCCCGGCAGCGGGAGTCGGCCTCAAACGATCGGTGGTTCCTCGATGAGCTCTGGTGGCGTGATCGACGTACCCTCGTGCAGGGCATCCAGGTGCTGCTCGAGCAATGTCGTCTGGCGGGTGCGGCCGACGTGAAACAGCGCCTCGCCCTCGAATACCAGCGGCAGGTTGGTTCGGCCTATGACCACACCGTCGTAAGGTGCCTCCAACGGCATCTCCGATTCACCGGTGGGGTCGGCGACCACGCCGAGGGTTTCGCCCTTCCTGACCATGCTGCCGAGCTTGGTCTGGGCGCGCAGGATGCCGCTCTGGGGCGCGCGCTGCCACGTGCTCGAACGCAAAACCGCACTCGGTTTGCTGGGTTTGGGTTTGCTTGCCGGCAGCATCGACAGGCGACGCAGCACGTTCAGCACGCCACGCAGCCCGATCTGGATCGACATCTCCTCGAAACGCAGCGCCTCGCCGGCCTCGTACACCATCACCGGAACGCCGATGTCCGCCGCAGCGCCGCGCAGCGAACCGGCCGGTGCGGCCGAGTGCAGCAGCACCGGCGCGCTGAACGCCTTCGCCAGCGGTTCCAGAATGGGGTCGTTGATGTCGGCGCGGATCTGCGGCAGGTTGTCACGGTGCACCGCCGCGGTGTGCAGATCGATGCCGAAATCGGCACGCCGTACGATCTCCGACATAAAGACATGGCCTAGACGGCCCGCCATCGAACCGGATACGTTGCCAGGGAAGCTGCGATTGAGATCGCGTCGGTCCGGAAGGTAGCGAGAACGGTTGTGGAAGCCAAACACATTGACGATAGGCACCGCCAGCAAGGTCCCGTACAGGCGCTTCATCTGCGGTAAGCGCAGCAGGCGGCGGATGATCTCGACGCCGTTTATCTCGTCACCGTGCACGGCGGCGCTGACGAACACAATCGGGCCTTCGTGGCGACCGTGGATCACATGCACCGGCATCGACACCGGGTCGTTGGTGTAAAGGCCGGGCAGAGAGAGGTTGACTGATCGGCGCGTCGCCGCTGGCACCAGCTGGCCACCGATCGGGAATGCCTGGCGTTTGTCTGTCATCTCAGCCTTTGCCGCGTGTCTTGGTCTTGTGCGGTTGGTGGTTCTTTTCGATGAACTGCACGATCAGCCCCGCGATGTCACGCTGGGTGGCGCCCTCTATGCCCTCCAGTCCCGGCGATGAATTGACCTCCATGACCACCGGTCCGTGGTTGGCGCGCAGGATGTCCACGCCACACACGTTCAGCCCCATGATGCTGGCGGCGCGCACCGCGGTTGAGCGTTCCTCCGGGGTGAGCTTGATCAGCGTGGCGCTGCCACCGCGGTGCAGATTGGAGCGGAACTCGCCCTCTTTGCCCTGCCGCTTCATCGCAGCAACGACCTTGCCGCCGACCACGAGGCAACGGATGTCGGCGCCACCGGCCTCCTGAATGAATTCCTGTATGAGGATGTTCGCCTTGAGCCCCATGAACGCCTCGATGACACTTTCGGCAGCTTTTTCCGTCTCCGCCAGCACCACGCCGATGCCCTGAGTGCCCTCCAGGAGCTTGATCACCGCAGGGGCCCCGCCGACCATTTTCAGCATGTCCTGAACGTCGTCCGGTGAGTGCGCGAAGCCGGTTACCGGCAGGCCGATACCCTTGCGCGCCAGCAGCTGCAATGAGCGCAACTTGTCACGCGAGCGTGTGATGGCGACCGATTCGTTGAGCGGATAGACACCCATCATCTCGAACTGGCGCAACACCGCGGTGCCGTAAAAGGTCACGGATGCTCCGATGCGCGGAATCACCGCATCGAAGCCCTGGAGGTCCTCGCCCTTGTAGTGGATCGAGGGGCGCATCGAGGTGATGTTCATGTAACAACGGAGCACGTCGAGCACGCGCACCTCGTGACCTCGCTGCTCGGCGGCCTCCACCAGGCGGCGCGTCGAATAAAGCTTGGGGTTTCGCGAGAGGATGGCAATTTTCATAAGGGTACCTTGCGCGAGGCGCGGCGGCCGGCGAGATAAGAGGCTGAAGGGTCGACATGGAATCCGCCAGCCGCCATCGCGGTGCGGCCTATGAGCATGCGGAACTGCATGCTATCGCGATTGGTGAGTGTGAGTTCGATCAGATCGTCGAAACCCAGCAACACAAGCCGCGTGGCAATCACGAAACGCAGTTCACGATGGCCTCCCGAATCCGATACCTGACGCTGATCCAGCACCTCGGCCTCGCAATGCACCACGTCGCGGCTGTTGCGCTGCAGCGGATGGACGCCGAACCGGACACGGTCCCGGCCATCGCGCCTGAGTGGTTCGACGTAAAACGCATGCAGGCAAGAGGTGCGTGCACCGGTGTCGATCTTGGCCTTGATGTGGCCGATGCCGAGGTCGGGCAGGCTGAGCCATTCCCGCCAGCCGAGCAGGGACGCTGGTGATGCCTCCGTCTGCGGCGCCGCGTCGGCCGGTGAAGTCGTTTCTTTTGCGCTGGGCATCGGCGGGGCCTGTGTGCTGGTTCCTGACGGTTTGGGGCCGGAGCGCGCGGTCATTATGGTGGCGGCGCCTGGCGGCTGTACGCATTATCATAACCGCATGTGGCACGAGACGGATTCATGGACGCCAAGCCCCCTGCGGGCGACCGTTGCGCTGGTCATGCTGCTCGCGGCGGCAACGCCGGAGGCCGCCGACGTCTACCGCTGGACGGACGAGCAGGGGCGCGTTCACTACGGGCAGCGACCGCCACCGCAGGGCGCGGAGAAAATGCAGCTGCCTGCTACGAAGGCCACGTTGCCGTCGGCAGACCAGCCGTCGGCACAGCGGCGCGACCGTCAGCAGCGGCTGCTCGAGGCCTACGAGTACGAACGTGAACAAAAGCGCATCGCCGAGGCGCGGTTGGCGCAGCAGCGCGAGCGGGACGCGGCACGTTGTCGTGAGCTGCAAAAGAGCTGGCGGTTGCTGTCGTATGCCGGTCCGGTATACCGCACCGACACCGGCGGTGAGCGTCGCTACCTGAGCGAAGACGAGCGTGCCGCCGAAAAGGCCGAACTGCGGCGGGCCCACCTGCAGGCCTGTGGCACAGAGCCCCAGTGACAGCGTCCGGTGGTGCGGATCGTGAAGCGGCGCAATGGGTGGTATTGCTGCACGGAATGGCGCGAAGCGCGCGTTCGATGGCGCCGTTGGCAAGCGATCTGCAGCGCGCTGGCTACCGGGTGTGCAACGTCGGGTATCCGACCGGCCGACACGATGTCGAAGGTCTGGTCGAGCACTACGTGCGACCCGCGGTGGCTGCCTGTGGCACGGCCCGGCCGGTGCACGTGGTCACGCATTCGCTGGGCGGCATCCTGATACGGCAATACCTGCAGCACAATGGGCTGCCGCCAGGCAGCCGCATCGTGATGCTCGCGCCGCCCAATCAGGGCAGCGAGGTCGCCGATCACGTGCGTCGTTGGCCTCCATACCGCTGGCTGATGGGGCCGGTCGGCCAACAGCTCGGAACCGGACCCGACGGCATCGTGCACCGGTTGCGGCCGATCGACGTGGATGTGGGCGTCATCGCCGCCAGGCGCTCGCTGCAACCCTGGTTCTCGCGCCTGCTACCCGGCGAGGACGACGGTGCCGTGTCGGTGGCCAGTACCCGTCTGCCGGAGATGCGTGACTTCATCGTCACCGACAGCACGCATTCGCTGATGATGTTCAACGCAGAGGTGCGGCGGCAGGTTCTGCAGTTCCTCGGAAATGGCCATTTCCTGCACTGAGTTGCCGGCGCCAGGGTTCAGCGTTCGGCCAGCAGGGTCTGCATCATGTGTTCCGCCTGTGTACGGTAGGCACCGCCGAACAGGTTCAGATGGTTGAGCACGTGGTAAAGGTTGTACAAGGACCTGCGAACCCGGTAGCCGCTGTCGAGCGGCCAGGTTGCGCGGTAGGCGGCATAGAAGTCTGCCGGAAATCCACCGAAAAGCTCGGTCATCGCCAGCTCGGCCTCGCGGTCGCCGAAATAGGTCGCCGGGTCGTAGATCAGCGGGGTGCCACGCTCGCTGAAGCCGATATTGCCGCCCCACAGGTCGCCATGCAGCAGCGATGGGTGGGGCGCATGGTCCATCATCGCCGGGAAGCATTCCAGCAGCCGCTCGCCAAGTCGCTGCAATTGGCCGTGGTGGCCGTTTCGTGCGGCCTCCGCGAGCTGAAACCCCAGTCGCTGTTCACGCCAGAACGTCACCCAGTCGCTGTTCCAGGTGTTGGGTTGCGGTGTCGCCCCGATCGTATTGTCGCGGTCCCAGCCAAAGCGGTCGGCGCTGTGCCGGTGCATCGCCGCCAGTTGCTCCCCGGCCTCGCGCCAGGCCGCGGTGCTGCCGCGTCCCATCTGGAGATACTCCAGGACGATAAAGCTGCTTTCCCCGGCGATACCCGTACAAAGCGCACGCGGCACCTGCAGGGTCTGGCTTGCCGCCAGCGCATGCAGACCATGCGCCTCGGCCTCGAACATCGTGAGCGCTGCCACCGAGTTGGTTTTCACGAACCAGGTCTGTGTGCCGTCACCGAGCCGGAACGCGTTGTTGATGCAGCCGCCACCCAGGTTGTCGGGCGCCGTTGGATTGAACGGTTGTCCGGTGGTCGCCGCGATCTGCTGCGCGACCGACTGCCAGATACTCACGGGGCGGTATGGTCGTGCCTGCCCTGACGCGCCCGCAACGGGCTGGTACGGGGGAAGTGGGCGCGCAGGAATTCCATCTGGTCGGCGAGGACGTTGCGGCCCTGCAGGTAGATGTATTCCGCGTGGGTGGGGGCATAGGGGATCGCCAGCAGTTCCATGCCCGCCTGCTCCGGCGTACTGCCTGCCTTGTGGTTATTGCACCGGGTGCATGCGGTGACCACGTTGGCCCAGTGGTTGAGGCCGCCCTGGCTGATCGGCGTGACGTGGTCGCGCGATAGTGCGCTGTGTGGGAAATGCTGACCGCAGTACAGGCACAGGTGGTTGTCCCGCTGAAACAGCGTGCGGTTGCTCAGTGGCGGGGTATAACTGTCGCGCAGCTGGTGATTGCCGTGGGTCGCGACGATCGAATTGATCTCGATAGTGCTTTGGCGCTGGCTGATCGCGTTGATGCCGCCATGCAGGGTGAACAAAGGTTCGCCGCAGACATAGGCGATCATGTCGAGAAAATGCAGGCGGGCCGCCTGCCGGAAGGTGATCCATTCCAGCGGCATGCCCGATGCGTCGGTACGCAGGATCTGCTGAGACAGGCTCGGCACCAAGGGCACTCCCATGCAAGAGTTGGCCGTTTATTGCATACAAGGTGCTGTTGTTTCAAGGGGTGGACATACGAAGCGGGCGGCATGCGATGTCGTGACGGGCGTGTCGCGCCGCAAGCGCAAAGGCGGCGAATGCGCTGCACCCCCGCCGCTTGACTTATGCACATTGGTTGTGCGTGGCCCGGAGTAAGCGGTAAGGGCCAGGGCATTATCCATAAGAATCTCGTGAAATGTTTTAACTCGTTGGTTTAACAAGTGAAAATGTTTTTGGCTGGTTTTCACGCAATCTGCCGTGGAGCCAGGCAAATCGGGGCGTAAGTGCCAATACGCAACGTTCTTCCACAAAGTTATCCACAGGCTCCGCGGGAATCGCGCTAAGCATCTGATTGCGGTGATGATTGCGCCTGCCGCATGTCGGTTGCGACTGATACAGTGCGGCGATGACTGACTGTATCGCGCGGGTCGCTGTGTCGGCGCCGCTGCATTCCCTTTTCGACTACGCAATACCTGCCGATATGCAACTGGATGTCGGGGTGCGCGTGCGTGTCTCGTTTGGCCGCACGCGGGTGATCGGCGTGGTGGTCGCTATGGCGGGCGGCAGCGACTGCGCCTCCGCTCGCATCAAACCGGTCGAGGCGGTACTGGACGACGAACCCCTGCTGGGGCGTGACGATCTCGAGTTCCTGATCTGGGCCGCTGGTTACTACCACCATCCGGTCGGCGAGGTGATCATGGCGGCCCTGCCGCTGCGGTTGCGCAAGGCCGAATCGGCGGCACTTCCCGGGGCGGCAGGCTGGATGCTGACCCCGGCCGGCGCGTTGCAGGCCGCGACGCCACCGGCGCGCGCACCGCGCCAGGCCGAGGTCCTGCGATGGCTCGTAACCCGGCCGGATGGCGCGGCATCGTACGCCCAGCTGCGTTCGGCGCTGCCGGACGGCACGGCCGCGCTGCGTGCGCTTTGTGATCGTGGCTGGGTGATCCGAACCACGCTCGAGGCCCGCCCGGACCGGGCAATCCTGGACTCGCCGGGTCTGGCGCTCAACGACGATCAGGCAGCCGTCGTGGCAGCCCTGCGCGATGATCTCGGCGGGTTTGCGGTGGCTCTGCTCGATGGCGTGACCGGTAGCGGCAAGACCGAGGTGTATCTGCAGCTGGCGGCCGAGGTGCTGCGTCGGGGACGCTCGGTGCTGGTCCTGGTGCCCGAGATCTCGCTTACCCCGCAGTTGTTCGAGCGTTTTCACCGGCGCCTCGGCGACACCGTGCGCATGCTGCACTCGGGGCTGGGGGAGACGGAGCGCGAACATGCCTGGCACCGCCTGCACCTTGGTCTTTCGCGCGTCCTGCTGGGGACGCGGTCGTCGATCTTTACCCCGATTGCCGATCTTGGGCTGGTGCTGGTCGACGAAGAGCACGACCCCTCATTCAAACAGACCGAGGGCTTCCGGTATTCAGCGCGTGATCTGGCCATCGTGCGTGGCCAGCGCGCCAACTGCCCGGTCGTGCTCGGTTCGGCTACGCCTTCGCTGGAGAGCCTGCGCAATGCCGCCGCGGGACGCTATCGGCACCTGCGGATGGACCGTCGTGCCGGCGGCGCGCTGAGTCCGCGTGTCGACCTGCTGGATATCCGCGATCAGCCGCTGCAATGCGGCATGTCTCAACCGCTGCTCGACCGGGTGGCGTCGGTGCTCAAGGGCGGCGAGCAGGTCATGCTGTTCCTGAACCGGCGTGGGTTTGCGCCGGTGCTGAGCTGTTTCAGTTGTGGCTGGCTGTCTGACTGCCCACGTTGTGATGCGCGGCAGACGGTGCACCGCGCCAGCGGCCTGCTGTGGTGCCACCATTGCGGCGCGCAGCATCGCGTGCCACAGGCGTGCCCGGAATGTGGCGCGCACGATCTGCACCCGCTTGGCCAGGGCACCGAACAGCTGGAGGGGTTCCTGGCCGAGCGTTTTGCCGGCTATCCGCTGATTCGTCTCGATCGTGACGCCACCGCGCGCAAGGGCAGCCTGCAGGCGCTGCTGGATCGACTGCACGCGGCCGAAGCGGCGATCCTGGTCGGCACGCAGATGCTGGCCAAAGGACATCACTTCCCGCGGGTGACCCTGGTTGGTGTGCTGGATGCGGATGGCGGGCTCTACAGCGCCGATTTCCGCGCGACCGAACGTATGGCGCAGTTGCTGGTGCAGGTGGCCGGGCGTGCCGGACGCGGCGATCGACCGGGCCATGTCCTGATCCAGACGCGCTACCCAGACCATCCGCTGCTGCAGACCCTCGTGCGTCAGGGCTATCGCGCGTTCGCCGACGCCGCCCTGCAGGAGCGTCAGTCAGCCGGACTGCCGCCCTACAGTCACCAGGCCCTGTTGCGTGCCGACGCGACGGGTTTGGCATCGGCGCAGGCATTCGTGGGGCGCCTGTCACAAGCGCTTGAGGAGGCGGGCCATCCCGGCGTGGAGGTGTGGGGGCCGGTACCGGCGCCGATGACACGACGTGCCGGAAGGCATCGGGTGCACCTGTTGTTCCAGGCACGGCAGCGCGATGTGCTGCATGCACTGTTGCGCACGCTGCCCGCCCTGGCCGGCCAACTGCCGGAGTCGAAGCGTGTGCGCTGGAGCCTCGACGTCGATCCTGCCGATCTGTTCTGAGTGCCGGTGCGGACGCCCCAAAAAAACCGCGATCCTGTTATCCTTTCGCGCCCCGAGATGTCGCAAGATCAACCGCCATGAAATCGCATATCACCGACCTGATCGTCCAGGCACTGGATCAGCTGGCCGCTGCCGCTGTCATCGATTCTGCCGATCTGCAGACACCGCTCGTCGAGCGCACACGCGATCCGAGCCACGGCGACTTTGCGAGCAACGTGGCGCTGGTCAACAGCAAGGCCGCAAAGATGCGTCCGCGTGACCTGGCCGCGAAACTGATCGAGGTGCTGCCGTCGTCCGAGCTGGTGGCCGCTGTCGAGATCGCCGGTCCCGGCTTCATCAATTTCCGCCTGGCCGACCGGGCCTATGCCTCGCTGATACCCGAGATCCTGCGCCAGGGGCACGACTACGGTCGCAGCCGGATCGGTGCCGGCAGGCGCGTGCAGGTGGAGTTCGTCTCCGCGAACCCCACCGGACCACTGCATGTCGGACATGGCCGTGGGGCCGCATATGGCGCCGTGGTGGCGGACCTGCTCGAGGCCGTCGGCTACACGGTGCACCGCGAGTACTATGTCAACGATGCCGGGCGGCAGATGGACATCCTCGGTACTTCGGTGTGGCTGCGCTATCTCGAACTGTGCGGTGAGGCACTCGACTTCCCGAGCAATGGCTACAAGGGCGACTACGTGTGGGATATTGCCGCCACGCTGCACCGCGAGCATGGCGATGCCTACCGTCATGCGGCAGACGAGGTGTTCGATGGCGTTCCGCTCGATGAGCCGGCGGGCGGAGACAAGGAGGCGCATATCGACGGCCTGATCGGGCGCGCCAAGGCACTGCTGGGTGACAACCGTTACCGGTTCGTCTTTGAACTCGGACTGAACGTGATCCTGGATGACATCCGCGACGACCTGGGCCTGTTCGGTGTGGAATACCAGGAGTGGTACTCGGAGCGTTCGCTGACCGAATCGGGCAAAGTCAACAAGGTCATCGACCGCCTGCGCGAATCCGGTCACCTGTACGAGCAGGCCGGTGCATGGTGGTTCCGCTCGACCGAATTCGGTGACGAGAAGGACCGCGTCGTGGTGCGCGAGAACGGTCAGATCACCTATTTCGCGTCGGACATCGCCTACCACCTGGACAAGCTGGAGCGCGGTTTTGATCGGGTGATCGACATCTGGGGCGCGGACCACCACGGCTACGTGCCGCGGGTCAAGGCTGCGCTGCAGGCATTGGGCGCGGATCCGTCCCGGCTCGACGTGCTGCTGGTGCAGTTCGCGATCCTGTATCGCGGTGGCCAGAAGGCACAGATGTCCACGCGCTCGGGTGAATTCATCACCCTGCGCGAGTTGCGCAAGGAGGTCGGGCGCGATGCCGCGCGGTTCTTCTACGTGATGCGCAAATGCGAGCAGCACATGGACTTCGACCTGGACCTGGCGAAGTCGCAGTCGAGCGACAACCCGGTGTACTACGTGCAGTACGCCCATGCACGCATCCATGCAGTCCTGCGTCAGGCGGCGGAACGCCTGGTGGATGTCGAACCCAGCGACGGGGCGATCAACCTCGAGCGCCTGGTCGAGACCCACGAGCTGGACCTGCTCAAATCGCTGTCACGTTATCCCGAGGTGGTCGAGGCCGCCGCGTGCAACGAAGAGCCACACCAGTTGACCCACTACCTGCGTGAACTGGCCAACGACTTCCATACCTACTACAACGCACACCAGTTCCTGGTCGAGGATGCGGCACTGCGTGACGCGCGCATCAAACTGATCCTGGCCACGCGCGAGGTGCTGCGCAACGGACTGAACCTGCTCGGTGTTTCGGCGCCAGAGCAGATGTAAGGTGAACCGGCAGCCACCGGTTCGCGTTAGAATGAGCCATCCCAAAGACTTGGCGCCGCCGCTGATCGTGCGGCGCTGACGGCTATTGCAGTTGTGCCTCGAGACTACAAACATCGCGCCCAGAAAAGACCGCCCAAGAAGCCGTTGCCAGGCTGGTTGTGGCTGTTCACCGGTTTATTGCTGGGCGGCTTCATCGTCGGCTTGGTGTGGCTGAAGGGGCAATCGATTGATGTCGGTGGTGAATGGGTCGGCGCCAAACCCGATCACCCGCCGCAAGGCAAGGCATCACCGGACAAGCGTATCGAGACGCCCGCACCGACCAAGCCCAAGCCCCGCTTCGACTTCTACGAAATGCTGCCGAAAATGGAAGTGGTGGTGCCCGATGACGAACTCGATCACGAGCCGCCACCGGCGGCGCCCGGTAGTGCCAGCACGCCGGCTGTTTACCTGCTGCAGGTAGGCTCTTTCCGGCGCACCGAAGATGCCGACCGATTGAAGGCGCAGCTCGCACTGCTCGGATTCGAGGCCAAGGTGGTGAGCGCCAGGATCAGTGCACAAGACACCCGTTACCGTGTGCGGTCCGGCCCCTACCGCCACAAGGATGCGTTGAACCAGGCGCGCAAACGCCTCGCTGACAATGGCTTCAAGGGCATCATCGTGATCCGGGTCGAGGGTGATGGTTAGCCCGTGTCAGCGCTTTGCGTTCGGACCCGGGGTGTCGGTGTTGGCGGACAGCCAGGCGCGGATGTCCGCGAGCAGCCCCGCTTCGAGGCCGCGGAATCCCGGGGTCGCGCCCGCGACCGCCTGTTGGCGGAAGCGGGTGTTCTTCGCGTCACGCGCCGCCAGCCGGCGCGCCGGGGCGGTATCCAGCACCGCGGCGATATCGCGTTCTGCATAGATGTCGAGTATCGGCAACTTGGCCTGGCGCAACGCCGCCAGGCCATCAATTTCATCGTCCGCGGACAATGGTGTGCTGATCATCACCAGTGCGCGCACACCCTGTGTGTCCTGCGTCACCATCCATTGCAGCGCGCTGGCGCCACTGGCGCCCTGTGCCACGATGGCCCGTGTGGCGATGTCACGCCCCTTGAGCCAGTCGATTGCGGATGTGAGGCGGGCGATGATCTGCGGACTGCGCGCCAGCCACCGGGCACGATCTGCGTTGCGGTAGGCGCTCGGCAGCTGCAGCGACAGGGTGTCCCAACCCGCCTCGCTGAGGCCAAGACGCAGTGGTCTGATCGCGTCGAGCCCGTCGGCGTGGCCGTTCTGGCCGTGCAGCAGGATCAGTCCGCCGCGCGGATCGCCATGCTGCCGGGCCCTGAAAAAGGCGTCGAAGGACTCGTCGGCTGTCTCGAGCCTGACCCGTTCACCCTCGGCGTCACTGACTGCCACGGCGGCAACCGGGTCGGAGGCTGCAGATGACCCGCATGCGGTCACGGCGCACAATACGAGTATCACCAGGTATGGCGCTGTGGATCGTTTGTGTTCCATTGCAATCTGGTAGCCCTGTGTGGCTGCAAAAAACGGCGCTTTCCGGTAAAGTCACCCGTCCGAATTTTTGGGTCCCGGTTCAGTGGGACTAACGCAATCATCTTAGCGCCGGATCACCGGCCAGGGAGCGACCAAATGGCAGACTACGCGATCGCGCCGTCCATTCTTTCCGCCGATTTCGCCAAGCTCGGCGAGGAATGCGACAAGGTATTGGCCGCCGGTGCGGACATCATCCATTTCGATGTGATGGACAACCACTATGTGCCCAATCTCACGATCGGGCCGCTGGTGTGCGAGGCGCTGCGCAAGCATGGCATCACCGCGCCGATCGACGTGCACCTGATGGTCAGTCCGGTCGACCGTATTGTCGGCGATTTCGCCGCTGCCGGGGCCACCTACATCACGTTCCACCCCGAGGCCTCGGATCATGTCGACCGCACGCTGCAGTTGATCAAGGCCGAGGGATGCAAGGCCGGACTGGTATTCAACCCGGCCACGCCGCTCAGCCACCTGGACTATGTCATCGACAAGATCGACATGATCCTGCTGATGTCGGTCAACCCCGGTTTTGGCGGCCAGAGCTTCATACCTTCGGCACTGGACAAGCTGAAGCAGGCGCGTGAAATCATCAAGGCCTCGGGGCGGGATATCCGCCTGGAGATCGACGGTGGCGTAAAGGCCGACAACATCGCCGAGATTGCCGCCGCCGGCGCAGACACTTTTGTCTCCGGGTCGGGCATCTTCAGCAAGGCGAAGGACTCGGACCCGAACCGTTACGACAGCATCATTGCGCAGATGCGCGGCGAGCTGGCCAAGGTCGGCTGAGCAGGCGTTGCAGCGCGGTGCCGGCCGTCGCGTCGGCGTCGCGCAGTCCCCTTGAGCCCTCACGGGTGCAAAGACACGCCGTCCGGCGAATGGTTGACAATCGGCCGGGTACTGTGTGACCTGGACGTCCCGAAGCTATCTTCAGTGCGAAATTCAATGTTGAAAACTCCCAAGATGATCCTGATCGACGTCGACGGCACCCTGGTCGACAGCGTTCCGGACCTGGCATATTGCGTCGACGAGATGATGAAGAAACTGGGTCGGGCCGGACACGGTGAGGCGAAGGTGCGCAACTGGGTTGGCAATGGCGTCGAGCGTCTGGTCCGCCGCGCCCTGGTCGGGCAACTCGATGGTGAGCCGAGTGACGAGCAGTATGCACAGGCGTATCCGATCTTTCTCGCGTTGTATGCCGAGAACACATCGAAACGCTCCTGTCTCTACCCGGGCGTTCGTGAGGGCCTCGACTACATGAAGTCCAGGGGCTATCTGCTGGGTTGCGTGACCAACAAGGCCGCGCAGTTCACTCTGCCGCTGTTAAAGGACCTTGGGGTGCACGACGATTTCGGTATTGTCGTCTCGGGGGATACTCTGCCGGTGAAAAAGCCTGATCCCGGTCCGCTGCTGCATGCGGCGCGGCATTTCGGGGTGGCGCCGGAAGACGCGTTGATGCTCGGTGATTCGAAGAGCGACGTGACCGCGGCGCGTGCCGCCGGTTTCCAGATCGTCTGCATGAGCTATGGCTACAACCATGGCGAGGACATCCGCAACTATGCACCGGATGCGGTGATCGATTCGATGGCGCAGTTGCGTACGTTGCTCTGAGACCCGGTGTTGCGGTCGGCAGCGATGCCGTGGCGCGCAACAAGCGAAAAAAACCCCGCACCTTGGTGCGGGGTTTTTCGTGACCACCGAAGTGGTCGGTAATCTGCCGTCAGGCTGGATTACTTGGCAACTTCTGCCTGCGGGGCAACCGGTGCAACCGGAGCCTGCGGGCCGTAGCCGTAAGGGGCATAGCCGTAAGGGGCGTAGCCGTAGCCGTAGCCCGGCTGCTGGTAGTTGTAGCCGCGGCCCCAGCCGTCGCCTGCACCGTAGCCGTTGCCGTAGCCGCGCATGTTGGTGTTGCCGCGACCCGAGAAGTTCATGCTGAAGTTGCCTTCGCCAGAAGCGTCGCCGGTGCCGTCCATTACGCCATTGCCATAGCCGTTGCCATTGCCGTAGCCGTTGTTGTAACCGTTGTTGTAACCGTTGTTACCCCAGAAAGCCGAAGCCTGGGCAGAAGCGATGACAGCGACGATAGCGATGATTTTTTTCATGTTCGAAATCTCCGAGTTTTTTAAGTTTGAGCTCGTGCCCGTTTGCGAATCTGGGTCCGCCCTTCGGCGGCCGGCGATACAGCGTGCCGATGAGGGATCAGTATATTAGTAATTTCTTAATTGTCAAATTAAATTTCGATCCCGTGTCGGGCAGTTCGATGCGGGCATTGTGAGACGTGCCGAAGGTCTTGGCGATATAGACGTTTTTGGCTATGGTTGGCGCTGCAACAAGTCTACGAATATCGCAAAAATGATGGGTCATACACACAAAAGGACGGGCGTTACGGGGACGCGATGGCGCAAGTGATTGTCTCGCTTGGTGTCGTAACGTCTTTTTGTGTGGAGTAAACAATGACCCCCAGTCAATTTGATGCCCTGGTCGCGCAGGGCTACAACCGCATCCCCGTGGTGTGCGAGGTTCTGGCTGACCTCGATACGCCGCTCAGTGTCTATCTGAAGCTTGTCGAGGGACCGTTCGGCTTTCTGTTCGAATCGGTACACGGTGGCGAGAAATGGGGCCGTTATTCCATCATCGGCCTGCCGTGTCGGACCGTGCTGCGGGTGAATGGTGACCAGGTTACCGTCGACACCGACGGAACGACGGTCGAGCGTGCCACCGTGGACGACCCGCTCGCCTTCGTAGAGACGTTCAAGGCCCGGTACCGGGTGCCCGAGCTCGATGGCATGCCGCGATTCAACGGCGGCCTGGTCGGGTATTTCGGCTACGACACCGTCGCCTACATCGAGCCGAGGTTGCGCAACCCGCAGAAGCCGGACCCCCTGGACTGCCCCGATATCCTGCTGATGGTGGCCGACGAGGTCGTCGTTTTCGACAACCTGAGCGGCCGTATGTACCTGATCGTGCATGCGGACATCGAACGCGGTGACACGCTGGCCGCGACCAACCGGCGCATCGCTGCGCTGATCGATCGGATGCAGCAGGGTGCGCCGCGATACCGCGGGCAGGGCGGTCGTTCCGTCAGCGAGTCCGATTTCGTGTCGGGGTTCACCGAGGCCGGATTCAAGCGCGCGGTCGAGCGAATCAAGCAATACATCCTCGACGGCGACTGCATGCAGGTGGTGGTCTCGCAGCGGCTGTCGATTCCGTTCAGCGCACGGCCGCTGGACTTGTACCGCGCACTGCGTGGCCTCAACCCCTCTCCCTATATGTACTTCCTCGACCTGGACGACTTCCAGATTGTCGGCTCGTCGCCGGAGATCCTGGTGCGCCTGGAGGATGGCGAGGTGACCGTGCGCCCGATCGCCGGCACCCGTCGACGCGGTCACACCGAGGAGGAGGATCTGGCACTGGAGGCCGAGCTGCTGGCGGACCCGAAGGAGCTGGCCGAACATCTGATGCTGATCGATCTGGGTCGCAACGATACCGGAAGGGTGGCGCAGGTCGGCAGTGTGAAACTGACGGACAAGATGGTGGTGGAGCGCTATTCGCACGTGATGCACATCGTGTCCAATGTGACCGGCCAGCTCAATCCGGGCATGACGGCGATCGATGTTCTGCGTGCGACCTTCCCGGCCGGTACGGTGTCCGGCGCACCGAAGATCCGGGCAATGGAGATCATCGACGAGCTCGAGCCGGTCAAGCGCGGGGTCTATTCGGGTGCCGTGGGTTACCTGTCGTGGAACGGCAACATGGATACAGCGATCGCGATCCGCACGGCCGTCATCAAGGACGGCCAGCTGCACATCCAGGCCGGTGCAGGCGTGGTCGCCGATTCGGTACCCGAGCTGGAGTGGAAGGAGACCATGAACAAGGGGCGCGCCGTGTTTCGTGCCGTTGCACTTGCCGAAGCCGGACTCGACCAGCATCCCTGTGGCACGAAGGAGGGCTGAACATGTTGCTGATGATCGACAACTACGATTCCTTCACGTTCAACATCGTGCAGTACTTCGGGGAGCTCGGCGCCGAGGTCAAGGTGGTGCGCAACGACGAGATCGATGTCGCCGGCATTGCAGCGCTGGCGCCGCAGCACCTGGTGATCTCGCCGGGGCCGTGCACACCGACCGAGGCCGGTGTCTCGGTGGACGCGATCAGGGCCTTTGCCGGCAGGATCCCGATCCTGGGCGTGTGCCTGGGACACCAGTCCATCGGCCAGGCGTTTGGCGGCAGGATCGTGCATGCGCGCTCGGTGATGCACGGCAAGACATCGCCGATCCACCATAGATCCATCGGCGTATTCTCGGATCTGCCGAACCCGTTCGAGGCGACGCGCTATCACTCGCTGGTCATCGAGCGAGAGAGCCTGCCGGACTGCCTGGAGGTCACAGCCTGGACGCAGCACGATGGTGAGGTCGACGAGATCATGGGTATCCGTCACCGCGAACTGGCGGTGCAGGGTGTGCAGTTTCACCCCGAGTCGATCCTTACCGAGTATGGGCACCAGATGCTGGACAATTTTCTGCGAGGTCGTTAGCCGTCAGGCCGGCGACGCAACCGACGAGAGACCGATGCCATGGATATGAAACAGGCCATCGCGCGCGTGATTGAACGCCGTGATCTGAATGCCGGAGAGATGACCGACGTGATGCGGGCGATCATGACCGGGGGCGCAACGCCCGCCCAGATCGGGGGATTCCTGGTCGGCCTGCGCATGAAAGGCGAGACAGTGACCGAGATCGCGGCGGCGGCGGGCGTGATGCGCGAGCTGGCCTCCGGCGTGGACATCCGTGGGCTCGACCACACGGTGGATATCGTCGGCACCGGTGGCGATGCCTCGGGGACCTTCAACGTCTCGACCGCCAGCATGTTTGTTGCCGCGGCCGCCGGTTGCCACGTCGCCAAGCACGGCAACCGCTCGGTATCGAGCAAGTCGGGGAGTGCCGATGCACTCGAGACGGCGGGACTGCGGCTGGACCTGTCGTCGGCACAGGTCGAACAGTGCGTCCGTGAGGTGGGTGTCGGTTTCATGTTTGCACCTGGGCATCACAGCGCGATGAAACACGCGATCGGTCCGCGCCGCGAGATGGGCGTTCGCACCATCTTCAATGTGCTGGGGCCGCTGACCAATCCGGCGGGCGTGCCCAATCAGCTGCTCGGAGTATTCAGTGACGATCTGCTCGAACCGCTGGCCGAGGTGCTGCGCAAGCTCGGCAGCCGTCATGTGATGGTGGTGCATTCGCGCGACGGACTGGACGAGATCAGTATCGGCGACCAGACCGAAGTTGCTGAACTGAAAGACGGAATGGTCCGCCGCTTTACGGTTCAGCCCGAAGACTTCGGCCTGCATCGCAGTCCATTGGACAGTATCCGTGCGGACGGGCCGCAGGACAGCGTGAAGACCATCATCGGCGTGTTGGACGACACCCCAGGGCCGGCTCGCGATATCGTTGTCCTCAACGCCGGTGCCGCAATCTATGTTGCCGGTCTCGCCGACTCACTCAAAGATGGTGTGAAAAAGGCCGATCGGGCAATCGCGAGTGGCGAGGCGCGCAATCGACTTGACCGTCTCGTGGTGCTGACCCAGAGCTTCGACTGAGCCGGATTGCATCGATGAACGACACGCCGGATATCCTGAAGAAGATCGTCGCCCGCAAGCACGAGGAGATCGCGGCGTGCCGTGCGCGTGTCCCGGAGGCGGAGCTGACGGCCCGCCTGGCAGATGCGGACGCCCCGCGCGGCTTCGTCGCCGCGCTGCAGGCCCGGGTCGATGCCGGGAGGCCTGCGGTGATTGCAGAGATCAAAAAGGCGTCGCCGTCCAAGGGCGTGCTGCGTGCGGATTTTCGGCCGGCCGAGATCGCGCGCAGCTATGCGGCCGGTGGGGCTGCCTGCCTGTCGGTGCTCACCGATATCGATTTCTTCCAGGGCAGTGATGCCTATCTGCAGGAGGCGCGCGCGGCCTGCGCGCTGCCGGTGATTCGCAAGGACTTCATCGTCGATCCTTACCAGGTGGTCGAGGCACGCGCGATCGGTGCCGACTGTATCCTGCTGATCGCCGCATGCCTGGACGATGAACAGCTGCACGCACTGAACGGGCAGGCCCATGATCTGGGTATGGATGTCCTGATCGAGGTGCACGATGGCGCAGAGCTGTCACGTGCGCTGCGCACAGGCAACCGGCTGATCGGCATCAACAACCGCAACCTGCGCACTTTCGAGGTCAGCCTGCAGACCACGTTGGACCTGCTGGCGCAGATTCCTCCTGAACGGCTGGTGGTGACCGAGAGCGGAATTCTCGCACCGCAGGATGTGCAGCTGATGCGCCGCCACGGTGTCAACGCGTTCCTGGTCGGCGAGGCCTTCATGCGGGCCGATGACCCGGGCGCGCGCCTGGCCGAGCTGTTTTCCTGAGCTGTTTACCAGGGCAGGCGGGCGGTGCCGGCTAGCCCTCGAGTCCCATCAGGATATTGCGCGTGGTATGCGGATGCCATTGCTGCACCACCTGTCCACCGACGATGTCGATGTTGCAGGCCTCTGATCCGCAAAGGTCTGTCGGGATGTGTGAGCGCAGGATACTCAGTACCTTGTCGGTCTCGCCGGCGCGTGCGTAACGTGTGATGGTTTGAGAGAACCCGTACTCGCGGTCGAACAGATCGACCACGAGCCGGTTGACCGGCTCGACCTCGCCGGCACGCTCGAAGACGCTGGCGTTGCGCTGGTACTCGCTTTCGTGGATCCACAGGCAGATGCTCGGCTGGCCGACCTTGAGCCCGTGCTTCGCGGACATCAGGTATTCCCACAGCTTGAAGGCGTCGATTTCGATGAAGCGCACGCTCGATTCGTGGTAACGATTGACCACTTCGCAGCGCACCAGCTTCTGACTCTCGTGGAACGGAGAACTCTCTGACATCCGGATACCCGCGTGCGCCCCTGCTGGCGATTACACCTGCAGGGGTAGCGGCGGATGGGCTCAGCCCTTGAATCAGCGGGTGCCGAATACCACGATGGTCTTGCCCTTGACGTGGATCAGGCCGCGCTCTTCGAGATCCTTGAGGACGCGTCCGGCCATCTCACGCGAACAACCGACGATGCGTCCGATCTCCTGTCTGGTGATGCGGATCTGCATGCCGTCAGGGTGGGTCATCGCGTCGGGCTGCTTGCACAGTTCGAGCAGTGTGCCGGCGATGCGGCCAGTGACGTCGAGGAAGGCCAGGTGGCTGACTTTCTGGCTGGTGGCCGCGAGACGCTCGGTGAGTTGCCGGCCCAAGGCGTAAAGGATGTCCTTGGTGTGGGGCCGCAGGTCCCCTTCGAACAGCTGTTCGAGCTTGTTGTAGGAGATCTCCGCAAGCTCGCAGGCGCTGCGCGTGCGCACCATCACCGAGCGCTTGGGCATCGGCATGAACATGCCCATCTCGCCGATGAAGTCGCCCTTGTTGAGATACGTCAGGATGATCTCGCGCCCATCATCGTCCTCGAGGTACACCGTGACCTGACCGGAGACGAGGAAGAACAGGCTGTCGGCGGCGTCACCAGGATGAATGAACTCCGTCTTCGACGGATAGCGTCGGCGGTGACAGTGCGCCAGAAAGGGTTTGAGCCAGTCCGGATCCTTCGGCGGCGGCTGCGCGATGCTGTACGTTTTGGTTTGCGGCATGGCGGTGGAATTCCAATTCTTCAGCAAAGTCTAGGCAGGCTGCTTGGCATTGTCGAACTATGCTAGCCTCTTCACCCGTTTTTTGTGACGTAGCGCTAATGAAGGCAAGAATTAAGTGGGTCGAAGGGGTGACGATGCTGGCCGAGTCTGGTAGCGGCCACGCCTTGGTCATGGACGGGCCGCCGGAGCACGGTGGCCGCAACCTCGGTGTGCGGCCGATGGAGATGCTCTTGATGGGCATGGGGGGCTGCACGCAGTTCGATGTGCTGCTGATCCTGCGCCGCGGCCGGCACCAGGTGTCGTTCTGCGAGGTGGCGCTGGAGGCCGAGCGCGCCGAGACCGATCCCAAGGTGTTCACCCGGATCCATGCGCACTTTCGCGTCGGCGGCAAGGGTCTGACCGACAAGGCCGTCGAGCGGGCAGTGACGCTGAGCGCAGAAAAGTACTGCTCTGCATCGATCATGCTGGGGGCGATGGCCGAGGTCACCCACGATTTCGAGATCGTGGAGGTCGAGTGAGCCGTCCCGCCAATGGATTCGGCATGCGCCATGTCGCGCTGTTCGTGCGCGACATGGCGGCGTGCGAACGCTTCTATGTCGACCTGCTCGGTATGTCGGTGGAGTGGCGGCCGGACGACAACAATGTCTACCTGACCTCGGGCAGCGACAATCTGGCCCTGCATCAGGCCGATAATGCGCAGCCCCGTGACGAGTCCTCGCAGCGCCTCGACCACATCGGGTTCTTCGTCGCCACGGCGGCTGACGTCGATGCGTGGTTCGATTGGCTGACGCGCCACGCCGTGCGGATGCGTACCGAGCCGCGCACCCACCGCGACGGTGCGCGCAGTTTCTATTGCTACGATCCGGACGGCACCCAGGTGCAGATCATCCACCACCCGCCGGTCTGTGCCTGGGAGGCAGAGAGGGCGCCGAGCTGAATCGGTTGTCCCTGGCGGGGCTTTGGGGTAATTTTGCGCCCCGTTTTGACCTATTTGGGATCAGCGCAGGATGGCCAAGTCTTCGAGACTGAAGCTGCACGGGTTCAACAACCTGACCAAGACCCTCAGCTTCAACATCTACGATATCAACTATGCGGCCACGCCTGACCAGGAGCGCGGTTATATAAGGTATATCGACGAGGCCTACAATGCCGGTCGCCTGACCGACATCCTCAACCGTGTGGCCAACATCATCGGTGCCAACGTGCTCAACGTCGCGCGCCAGGACTACGATCCCTACGGCGCCAGCGTCACCATCCTGATCTCCGAGGAGCCGATCGCCGCCGAACACCTATCCAACAGTGAGGCACCCGGGCCGCTGCCGGAGTCGGTGGTCGGGCACTTGGACAAGAGTCACCTGACGGTTCACACCTACCCCGAGAGCCATCCTGACAACGGTATCTCGACCTTTCGCGCAGATATCGATGTGTCCACCTGCGGCCGTATCTCGCCGCTCAAGGCCTTGAATTACCTGATCCATTCGTTCGAATCCGACATCGTCATCATGGACTACCGCGTGCGCGGCTTCACTCGCGACGTCAATGGCAAGAAGCACTACATCGACCACCGCATCAACTCGATCCAGAACTTCCTCGCCCGCGACACCCGCGAGCGCTACCAGATGATCGACGTGAACGTGTACCAGGAGAACATCTTCCACACCAAGATGATGCTCAAGGAATTCGACCTCGACAGCTATCTGTTCGGTGTCGACGTGGACGATGTGTCACCGAAAGAGCAGCGCGATATCGAAGACAAGATCCGGCGCGAGATGCTGGAGATCTTCTACGGGCGCAACATCACCCGCAGCATGAAACTGTCCTGATCCGGCGCGCCTGCTCAGGCGAACCGGGACGGGTTCTGCCAGCCGCTGCACGCAATTGTGTGGCGTGCCGGCGGTGCTTTGTCCAGCCTCAAGAGCGTCAGCGCGCCGCCCCAAAGACAGCCGGTATCCAGTGCCCAGACGTTGTCGCGGGCCAGATATCCCAGCGTCGACCAGTGACCGAACACGATACGTTGCCCGCGGCTGGCGCGGGCCGGGTGTTCAAACCAGGGGATGCGCCCGCGTGCCTGGCTGCCCGGCGGTCCTTTTTCCTTCAGCGCCAGACGACCGTCTCCATCGACGTAGCGCAGGCGGGTAAGGCAGTTGGTAACGAAACGCCAACGCGCCATGCCGGTCAGGGAGGGATCCCATAGATCGGGCTTGTTGCCGTACATGTGCATGAAATAGTCGACATTGCCGGTCCCGCGCAGCACTGCCTCCACCTCGCGGCCACAGGCCAGTGCGGTCGCCAGGTCCCATTGCGGGGGCAGACCGGCATGCACCATCAGAAAGTCCAGTTCCGGGTCGAAATGGATCAACGGCCGTTGACGCAGCCAGTGCAGCAGCTCGTCGCGATCGCTCGCGGCCATCACTGCATCCAGGCTGCTCTCGTCCTTGTGCTTGTCGTTGCCGGCGACCAGCGCCAGCAGATGCAGGTCGTGATTGCCGAGGACACAGATTGCGGCATCGCCCAGTTGATGGAAGAAGCGCAGCACCTGCAGTGACTTTGGGCCGCGATTGACCAGGTCACCGACACACCACAGCCGGTCGTGCGAGGGGTCGAAGCCGACGCTGTCGAGCGCGCGTCGCAGCTCATCGTAGCAACCCTGGATGTCGCCGACGGCGAATACGGCCACGTCTGAATCCGGGTTAGTGCAGGACGCGCGGTACCGCCAGCGAAAAGCGGTCGATAGGCGCCAGGAACGACTCTCCGTCGTCGGCCAGCATTTCGTATTCCCCTTCCATGGTCCCAACCGGGGTCTCGAGTACGGTCCCGCTGGTGTATCGGAACATCTCGCCCGGACGCAGGTAGGGCTGCTCGCCAACCACGCCTTCCCCGCGGACCTCCTGGATTTTGCCGTTCGCATCGGTGATCAGCCAGTGACGGTTCAGCAGTTTGGCGGCCTCTTTGCCGGTATTGCTGATCGTGATCGTGTAGGCGAAGACGTAGCGGTCGGCGCCCGGATCGGACTGGTCGTCGATATAGGACGTTTCGACGCCCACCTGGATCATGTGCGTGTCTGACTCGGTCATGCGGGTGGCTCTCTCTTGGCTGCCTGAGCAAGCTACTTTCAGGCCGGATGAAAAGCAAGCGCGTTACAGCCCGCGCAATTGCTGCCGACAATAACAATGATCGGCGGGTGAATTCCCGCGTAAAAGCAAGACGTACGGGGAACTGGGTCGTGAGAAGTCTGTTGTGGATCGTTCTGGGTATCTGTCTGGCACTTCCTGCCGCTGCAGCTTCGGATGCGACGTCGCGCCTGGTCGCCGCGGCCACCGCCGGTCGCGAGGACGAGGTGCGTGACCTGCTGGTGCAGGGGGTGGACGCGAACACCAAGAACGAGACGGGTCGACCGGTGCTGGTCATGGCGGGATTCAATGGAAACCGCCGCACCGTGCTGACGCTCCTGGCTGCCGGGGCCGATGTCAACGCGGTGGATGCCGTGGGCACCTCGGCCCTGATGGCCGCCAGCGCGTTCGGTCACCGCGATCTGGTGAACCTGCTGGTGGTCGGTGGCGCGGACGTCAATCTCAAGGACGCCGCAGGCAGGTCGGCGTTGGCACGCGCGACGCTTGCCGGCCATGCAGGGGTGGTCGAGATGCTGAAGGCGGCCGGCGCGGTGGAGGAGGACGCCGGGAAGGTGGCGAAGAAGTAAGCTGCCCGGTGTGCCGGAGATTGCGTCGGCGGGCCGTGGATTTTCCTGGTTTTGCGACTAAGGTTTGACCTGTGGCACAGCGTACCGCACCTGGATCCGGCACCATTGCCGCGCTGAAGCCAAAGGGGATTGATGCAATGCAGCGGCCACTATCGAAATCCAGTGGAAGAGCCGATCCGTTCGGGATGCTGGTGCTGGCCGTCATGCTGGCGCTGTTCGTCACGATCGGGGTGCAGGCACTGGTTTCGATCCGCGCCGAGACCGATCGCGCCGATGTGGCCGGCTGTTTCAATCCCTGTATCACACTCGATATGCGTTACTGAACGACTGTGCTAGGCTCGGCAACTTCCTGCCGACCGAGGACAGCTCCTTGTCTAAGCGCCTTGCCGTCGGGGTGATCGGTGTCGGTTACCTCGGCCGTTTCCACGCCCTGATCTATTCCAGACATCCCGACGTCGACCTGGTCGGCGTCGTCGATACCAATCCCGATACGGCCCGCGCCGTCGCCGCAGAGGCGGGCTGCGCCGCGTTTGGCGATGCCGCAGCGTTGCTGGGCAAGGTCGATGCAGTGAGCATCGTCGTGCCGACCACGGCGCACCTGTCGGTGGCGCGGCTGTTCCTCGACAACGGGGTTCACGTGTTGCTGGAGAAGCCGATCGCGACGACCGTCGAGGAGGGTGTCGAGATCGTCGCCGCCGCCGAGCGGGCCGGTGTGGTGCTGCAGATCGGCCACCTCGAACGCTTCAATGCCGGGGTGATGGCGCTGGCTGGCCGCATCAAGGACCCGCGTTTCATCGAGGCGCACCGGATGAGCCCTTTCGTGGCGCGCGCGACCGACGTGGACGTGATCTCCGACCTGATGATCCACGACATCGATATCGTGTTATCGCTGATCGATGCCGAGATCTCGCATATCTCCGCGGCCGGTACCGCGGTGTTGACCGACCATATCGACATCGCCAACGCACGCCTGGAATTCAGCAATGGTGCGGTGGCGAACGTGATTGCCAGTCGTGTGTCGCGCGACAAGATGCGGCGCATCCGTGTGTTCGAACACCATCGCTACCAGTCCCTCGACTTCATCGAACAGAAGCTGGATGTCGCATACCCGCAGGAAAAGCCGGGTGAGCCCTGGCCGGAAATCGTCACCGAACGCATCGCAATCGAGCCGGTCAAGCCGCTCGATGCCGAGATCGATGCATTCACCCGTTGTGCGCGTTCGGGTGAAACGCCACTCGTCGGCGGGTCTGTGGGATTGCGAGCGCTCGAAGTCGCGTTGCAGGTCAAGGCGACGATAGAAGGCGCCTGAGCGGATCGGCCGTCGGCGCCGATCAGCGGGTCATCTGCAGGGCCTGCTCGATCGCGGCGCCCAGACTGCCGGCATCGGCCCTGCCACTGCCGGCCAGGTCCAGCGCCGTGCCGTGATCCACCGAGGTGCGCACCAGCGGCAGACCGAGGGTGATATTGACGGCCTTGCCGAATCCCTTGTGTTTGAGCACCGGCAGGCCCTGGTCGTGATACATCGCCAGCACCGCGTCAGCACGCTTCAGATTGGGTTCGGTGAACAGTGTGTCTGCGGGCATGGGCCCTTCCAGGCACATGCCGTGCTCTCGCAGCCGTTCGAGCACCGGTTCGATCACCTCGATTTCTTCGCGCCCCAGGTGGCCGCTTTCGCCGGCGTGTGGGTTGAGTCCGCAGACCAGTATCCTCGGCCGGCTGATGGCGAATCGTGTACGCAATTCGGCATCCAGGATGCGCAGAACGCGGTCCAGGGTCGCCGGTGTGATTGCGTCGGCCACGGCGCGCAGCGGCAGGTGCGTGGTGGCGAGGGCGACCCGCAGCCCCGGGCAGGCCAGCATCATCACCGGGTGACCACCGCTGCGCGCGGCGAGAAACTCGGTGTGACCGGTGAACGCGATGCCGGCGTCGTTTATGACTCCCTTGTGCACCGGCGCGGTGACCATCGCCGCGAAACGGCCCTGCAGGCAGCCATCGACGGCGCGGTTCAAGGTGTCGAGCACGTAGCGGGCGTTGCCGGTGTTGAGCACGCCAGGTACGCAGGGTGCCGCCAGCGGTAACGCATCGACATACAGTCGGCCGGCCGTCGCCGGAGCGTTGGGGGCGTCTGCGCCGACGTGTTCAAGCGTGAGGGGCAGGCCGAGCTGTGCCGCGCGCTGCAGCAGCAGGTCCGGGTCTGCGATCACGACCAGCGGTACCGGCCATGCGCGCTGCGCGATCGTCACGCACAGGTCTGGACCGATACCGGCGGGTTCACCGGCGGTCAGGGCGAGGGCGTCGGCGGTCATCTCAGTTGTTGATATCGTCCAGGCGCAGCTCGATGTAGGCCTCGTCACGCAGCTTGCGCAGGTAGTTTTCCAGTGCCTCGGCGGCCTTCTCGTCGCGTACCGCCTTGGTGGCCTGGTCGCGCCGCGTCTCGTCGGTGGCGTCGTAGTCGCGGCGCCCGAGTACCTGCACGATGTGCCAGCCGAACTGGGTCTTGAACGGTCGGCTGATCTCGTCGATCGCCAGCTGGTCCATCTGTTCCTCGAATGCGGGCACCAGGTTGCCGGGGGTCGACCAGCCCAGGTCGCCGCCCTTGATCGCCGACGGTTTGTCGTCGGAGTTGGAACGCGCCAGGGCGTCGAAGTCGTCGCCACCGAGGATGCGCTCACGCAACTGTTCCAGGCGGCGGCGAGCATCTTCGTCCGAGGTCAGCTCGTCGGTGCGGACCAGGATGTGCCGGGGATGGGTCTGGCGCACGATCTTGGAGTTGCCGCTGCGCACGTCCTCCAGCTGGATGATGTGAAAACCACGGCCGGCGGATATCGGCCCCTGCACCTCGCCGACCTGCATCTTGGCGACATAGGGCTGCAGCAGCGGCGGCACGCTGTTGACCTCGATCCAGTCGAGATCGCCGCCCTGCAGGGCGTTCTGTCCGGTGGAGTATTCCTGTGCCAGGGAGCGGAAGTCGTCGCCGCCGCGAATGCGTTCGACCAGCCGCGATGCCTGGATGCGCGCCTCCTCGCGTTGTGTCGGGGTCGCGCCGTCCGGCGCTTCGATCAGGATATACAGAAGATGCACTGCGGTGCGGCCGTCCGCGCCGCCGCTGCGTTCGAGATAGCTGTCGACTTCGGACTTGGTGACCTGGATACGGTTTGTCACCTCGCGGTTGCGCAGGCTGCGCACCACGATCTCGTCACGCATCGTGCGGCGGAAGGTCTGAAAGTCCATTCCCTCGGCCTGCAGTGCGTCACGCAGCTCGGTCACAGTCATCTGGTTGTTCTGGGCAATCGCATTGATCGCACGGGTGATCGTCTCTTCGTCGGCCTCGATACCAAGTCGTGCGGCCTCGGCCAGTTGCAGCTTGTTCATGATCAGGCTGTCGAAGGCCTGCTTCTGAATGGCTGCGACGCTCGGCATCGGCGATACGCCCTTCTGCTGCAGCCGCTGCGACAGCTTTGTCGCCTCGATGCGCAATTCGCTCAGCATCACGACGTCTTCGCCGACCACGGCGATGATCCGGTCGATCAGCAGCGCCTGCTCGGCGATTGCCGCGGCCGACACGAGAAAGCAGGCGAGCGCCGCCAACAGCGCGTTGCGAAGGTGGCGGCGTCTAGTCATTTTCGTCGGTGCGGTAGCCATAGATGCCGCGCTCCAGAGTCTGGTCAATGTCATTTCCCAATCGGCCCAGGCCGTTAAGTTCGAGTTGAACGAGGAAAGCGAGGTTGTGGTCGTTTCCCGTGCTGTCGGTGTACTGACGCAACAATGCGCGGGTACGCCAACAGCAGCTGCCGCGGTATTCGATGCCGGCCAGTGCCTCGAGCAGGCGTTTGTCCCTGAGCGAGTAATTGTGCCGCCCGATCAGACTGACTTTGTCGCTGACCGGCCATATGGCTGCCAGGTCAGTCTGTTCGGTGATGCCGTGTCTCAAGCGGTATCCGACGTTGAATACGCGCTGCTGCGTGTCACGATAACTGAGTTGGGCCAACGCCTGGTCGATGTTGCCTCCACTGCCGTCCTGCGGGTCCCATTGTATGCCGGCGCGTGTCTGCCAGTTGCCGCTGAGTCGCGCCGCCACCTCGCCGACCACCGCCGAGGTGCTGTTGTCGTTGACCGGTTCTCCCGGCAGCGTCACCTCGCGGTCCTCAAAGTACAGGATCTGACCGATGCTGGTGCGCAGCAGTTCCACGCCGCTGTCGTCAGCGAGCAGGCGGCTGGTCAGCGCCAGCGTCACCTGGTTGGCGTCACCGAAGCGGTCGGGTCCGTTGTAACGGTTCTCGCGGAACAGGTTGTCGAAGCTGAAATCGAACTCTGTGGTATCGAATATGGGCTGGTCTGCCTGGCTGCCGCTAGGCACGTAGAGATAGAACAGGCGTGGTTCCAGGGTCTGCGTCACGGCGTTGCCGAAATAGTCTGTGCTGCGGTCGAAGAACAGCCCGCTATCGAGACTGAACATGCCGTTGAGGCTGGACGGGGAATCGCTCAGGCCGGCGGTCTGGTCGGTCAACTGGTACGCGGTGTAGCGCGCGCCGACCTTGGGTTCGATGAATCCCCAACTCTCGCGCAGCGGCAGACTGAGCGCGGGGAACAGGTCGATGCGATGGCCGCGGACCGAGTCGCGCTTGTAGAAGTTCACGTACTCGGCGGCCAGGTGGTAGGTAGTGCCGGAAACGCCGTCTGGGTTGCGCAAATCGACCAGCAACTGCGGCAGGCGGCTGTAGGGGCGATCGGCGAGTGATATCGCGTCATCGATCGTCTGGAAGCCCTGTATTCGACCGAGCATCTCCCAGGTATCACCGTGATAACGCATCTCGCCGGCACGCTCGATGTGCGTGGAGCTGGTGATCGCCAGGCTGTCACCCAGATCCTCGAGATAGGCGCTATCCGACACATAGCCCATGCGCACCGCACTCTCGGTGCGTACGTCGAACTGGGTATGGGTCTGCAGCGACACGCTGCCACGCGCATCATTGCCACTGCGCTCGCGGTCGTTGGGCAGATATTCGGCGGCCAGCGTGCCGTTGCTGGACTCGGTCAGGAAACGGAATTCACCGCCGAGCAGCGCACCACGCTTGGACATCAGGCGCGGTGTCAGCGTCAGGTCGTAGTTCTCGGCGAGATTGAGGTAGTAGGGGACACTGAGGTCGAAGCCGGTGTTGCTGCTGTACCCGACCGCCGGAATCAGCAGGCCGGAACGCCGTCGGTCGTCGATCGGAAACGTAAAGGTCGGGGCATACAGTATCGGCACCCCCATAAACCGCAGGCTTGCATGCTGTGCGGTGCCCAGGCCCTCCGCCTGGTCGAGTTCCAGGGCTTCGGCCTTGAGCAACCAGTCGCTGCTGCCGGGCTGGCAGGTCGTGTAGCTGATCTCCGTGTAGCGGCTGCGGCCGTCTCCCAGGTACTCCGCGCTGGCGGCGTCGCCGCGTGCACGCATTGCCGGCACGCGGTAGCTCGCCTGCTCGATTCGTCCCTGGCCGGTCGCCAGCTGGTAGTGGGCGGTGCTGCCGGCAATGCGGATGTCCGGCCGGCTGAGCAGCACAGCACCGCGCGCATCGATTTCACCGGTGGTGCGGTTGAGTATGAGTTCGTCGGCCTGCATGTGCGCGACACCCTGGGTCAGCACGACATTGCCGCTGAAGACGACCTGTTCCGGTTCCAGCTGGCCGACGGCGGCGTCGGCGGCCACCTCGACCGGTGCGGTGGCCGCGCTGTCGTCGATCGACATCGGCGTTGACGCCGCAGCACCGCTCGGCAGTGCGCAGCTTTGCCAGTCGATACCTTGGTCGATCCGGGTGGCCGCGTTGTTGTCGACGCCGCTGGCAACTACCGCAGTGTTGGCGGTCGGCTCGGTGCTGGCGGTGGGGACGGCCGCCTGCGTCTGCATGGTCGCGGCTGTCGGCGCGGCGGCTTCTCCTGTGAGCAGGTCAGGTGTTGCGCTGCTGTGAAATGCGTAAGCGGCGGCTGCAGCACCCGATGCGGCGTCCGTTGGCGTTGCAGCGCTTGGTTCCGGGCCCGTTGACTTCGTCGGCGCCGGCTCGTCTGCGGCCGTGGGGATTGGCGTCGCTGCAGCGGCGACCGGCCTGGCGGCGGGCTCGGGCAGAGGGCCAGTCTTGGGCGGTGCCGCTTGTTCCCTGCCCGGCGTCACTGCGGCGGATCCCAGTGCTACCGATGCAGTGGCGGCTGGCGGTCGGGGTTCAGCCGGGGTCGCGTCTATCGCCGTCGGCCCCGAAGGCGCAGCGGATTGCGGCGCTGGTGCCCCGGCGCCCGGCGTCGCCTGCGGTTGTTCGTCAGGGGCAGTTGCAGGTGCTTCGATCGGTGCTCTATCGAGCGGCGGTGCCGGTTCGCCGTCCTGGTAACACTGCCAGCCCAGCCCGTCGGCCGTGGCGCGGCAGTCCCACGCCGGTTCCGCCGCCTGAACCGCGACATGCAACAGCAGCAGGCTGGCGAATCCGGCCAGGAACGGATGGGTTGCCGGGCGCAGCATGGCCGCGTGCAGTGGCTTGAGGCGGATGATCCGTTGGGTCCCTGGCACGTGGCTGTTCTTTGGTTTCCTGGTGTGCTGGCCGGCAGACGGCTTGCGCGCGGGTGGCGGCTGCAACCGTCGGATGCGGACGCCTCGTTGGCGGCGCTTCGAGGGGCGGTAAAATCTCATAGAATAAGGTTTTCTTCAATTCCCGACGGCCCGCACTGGTGGCGCTCGCGGGTCAAAGTGAGGCCCGTATGCCGCAACGTCTGCGTCTGCTCGAGCAATGGCTGGTGCAGTCCTGCCGCCTGTCGTTCGAGGACATTGCACCGGCGTCCGCTGATGCCAGTTTCAGGCGTTATTTTCGGGTTGTCCTGCGCGACGGCTCGACCCTGGTCGCGATGGACGCGCCGCCGGACAAGGAGGACTGCCATCCGTTCGTCGCCGTCGCCGGGCGGATGCGAGAGGCGGGTCTGCACGTGCCGCAGATCTTTGCCCAGGACCTGGCGCAGGGTTTTCTGCTGCTCGAAGACCTCGGCACCCGACCCTACCTCGATGCCCTGAACGCCGGCTCAGTGGAGTCCCTGTACGGCGATGCCACCCGGGCGCTGTTGCGCCTGCAGGTCGCCGCCCCTGTCGATGGCCTGCCGCGCTATGACCGCGCAATGCTGCTGCGCGAGATGCAGCTGTTTCCTGACTGGTTGCTCGGCCAGCACCTGGGGCTGGTGCTGGATGACAGCGAAGGCGCGATGCTGATAGACGCGTTTGATGTGCTGGTGGACAACGCACTGGCCCAGCCGGTGGTGTGTGTCCACCGGGATTTTCATTCGCGCAACCTGATGGTCGTCGATGGCGACAACCCGGGCGTGATCGACTTCCAGGATGCGGTCGCCGGGCCGCTCACCTATGACCTGGTGTCGCTGCTGCGCGACTGTTACGTGCGTTGGCCCGCCGAGCAGGTCGATGCCTGGGTTGCAGGTTACTTCCAGGCAGCGCGCCGCGCGGGCTTGACCGGCGATGTCGATGCGGCGACCTTTCTCGCGTGGTTCGACCTGATGGGGGTGCAGCGGCACCTGAAGGCGGCCGGGATCTTCGCCCGCCTGAACCATCGCGACGGCAAGCCGGGGTACCTGGCGGATATCCCGCGCACGCTCGGTTACATCGTCGAGGCCGGACGGCGCCGGCCAGGGGTGGAGTGGCTGGCCGGCTTCATCGCCGGGCGCGTGTTGCCGCGAATGTAGTCGCACGGGAGCAATGCCGTGATGCGCGTGGCCTTTCGGTTGACGAGGTGTCGCGTGTAGACTCGGCGATATTCGGCGCACATGCCCAGGAATGGTTTCGTTCCCATCGCGGTGTCAGGAAACTTGACACTTGTGATCTGCAGGCCCCAGTCCCTGCTGTTTGTCGCCTTGCCAAACAAAGACATACAGCGATGGCACTGAAAGTGCATGAATCGCCAGTATATTTAAGGAGACCGGTTGCGATGGCAGCTCACGACGAGAAGATTTCGACCAACAGACGCAGACTTTTCAAGGCGCTGTCGAGTGTGCCGGTGGTGATGACGCTGCGGCCGGGTTCGGCACTGGCAAATAGCAGCCTTTATCAGTGCGCTGAAAAGATTGCTGACCCAAACACGGATCCGACCTTATTGACATACGGCCCAATCCCTACGCCGGGTTTTGCGACGGAAATGCTCGACTACTTTCCGCTTCAAAATGTCCCGAGCAGCTGCCTGCTTCAGATTGCCAGTGATTTTGTCGTATACATTGACGGCGCGCTTTATGGGAATCTGAGTCCTGGCATAGCCATCACGACTGGGTTTACCTACGATCCAGGCGCGGGGGGCGCGGGGTCGGGTACGGGGTCATTGATGCTTTTGAACAATGTTGGGCAAACGTGCCAGACTATCGCGGCGAATTCTGGGAATTTTGCCCTCCTGGATAGCGTTACAGACGACAATATGTTCACGGGAGTTCCTTTCCCGAAAGCGAATCCATTGAGTCCCGGTTTGCAGGGAATAACGGGAACCTGTTTAGCGTCTATCGCCGGTATGCCGATGAGCGGAGGTATGACGAGCGGCTGACGCGATGTACTCGACCGCACAGTTGATGTGGTTTTGCCGCCACAAATCCTTTGTCTACGATCGATTGCCGAAGGGAGACGCTGTATTCGATCCATTAACCGGTGAAACGCACTTCTTGAGCGTACTTCCCGCCATGGTACTCGAGGCAGTGAACGAAGCCCCGCAGACTACAGAACGAATCGCACATTCGCTGGGTGACCCAGCTGATTTTGATGCAGCAGCCATGAAGAAGGTCGCAGATGCCCTTAGGTACCTTGAGCGGGCAGAAATTGTAGAATCCGGCTACTTTCCCTAAATTTGATGCCGGCTCAGCGTCGGCACCTACAATATTGCCCCAGTCCCCACCTGTACTAGCCGTTGGTCCATTTCGGGTCGGCGTTACCTCATCAGATGCCGGCTTTGCAGACATTCTGCGCTGCTTCTACGGGGACGCGCTGATCGCGGAATCATGCGTGCTCGATTACGACATCATCGTGCGCGGGCCAAGAAACCTCAGGCGTTGGTTGCGTCCACAGATCCTGTTCGAGGTTGATGGGATGTTGCCGTTCGACCCGCAGCCCCGGGAAAACGCATTCCCTATGTTTGAATGGGGCCTCAACTGGTGCATCGCCACCAGCGCACATCGTTACATGATGTTACACGCCGGTACCGTCGCGTTTGGCGACAGGGCGATGATCCTGCCGGGGACGCCGGGCTCGGGAAAGAGCACGCTGTCTGCCGCGCTGCACCTGCGCGGTGCACGTCTGCTGTCAGACGAGTTCGGGCTCGTGCGGCCGGAGAAGGGCGACCTGCTGCCGATGCCGCGCGGTATCCCGCTGAAGAACACCTCGATCGAGGCGATCCTCGAATTCGACCCGGCAGCGTCGCTCGGGCCGACCTACCCGAAGACCCGCAAGGGCAGGGTGCGGCATCTGCGCCCGGATGCGCAGAGCCTGCTGGCACAGCATGAACCTGCAGTGCCGCGCTGGTTGGTCTTCCCGAAGTACCGGGCCGGTGCGGATGAGTCGCTGCTGCCGCTGGACAAGACCGAGGCATTCCGCCAGCTGGCGTTCAACTGCTTCAACTACAAGCTGTTGGGCGAGACCGCTTTCCGGGCGGTCGCGAAGATGGTGCAGGACGTCGACTGCTACACGTTCACGTTCAGCCGCCTGGATCGGGCGGTCGAGCAGCTTGGCGCACTGGCGGACGCTGGCCGCGAAGGCGGGCGCCGATGAACCTGCTCAACTGTTTCCTGAAAGACCCGGTGATCGCCCGCGATTGGGGTGTCGGGGAGTGGAACTGCTTCCTGCCGCTGGCGCGCAACGCCCGCCTGCTGGGTCGCAGCCTGGCGCTGTTCGAGCAACATGATTTGCTCGACATTGTCCCGCAACGCCTGATCGACCAGCTGCGTGGTGCGCTGGCGCAGACCCGCTATGTCCAGGTGCAGGCGTTGCGTGAGCTTCGGCAGGTGGCGCGCGTCCTTGAACACGAGGGCACCGATCTGATGGCGCTCAAGGGTGTTGCCTATCTTGTTGCCGACCTGCCGCCGCGCGGCTGGCGCAACCTGTCCGACATCGACCTGATGGTGCCCGAGGAGGATATCGCGGATGCCGAGCGGGCACTGCTGCGTGCCGGCTGGCAGCCGAGCGGCGAGTTCGACGCCTACGATCAGCACTACTACCGCGCCTGGATGCACGAGGTCCCGCCGCTGGTCCACCACAACCGCGAGACCGAGGTCGACCTGCACCACAACCTCGCGCCGCCGGTCAGTCGCATCCGCATCGACGCCAACCACTTGTGGGACGAGGCGAGGACCGTCAGCGATCCCTACGGGCTGACGGTCAAGGTGCTGGGCCCCGCGGACATGCTGCTGCACAACGCAGTGCACCTGTACATGAACGACGAGCTGCGTGGCGGCCTGCGTGATGTGATGGACTTCCGAGACCTGTTCGAGCACTTCATTGACCAGGAGGCTGGGTTCGAGGATCAACTGCTGAAGCGCGCAGAGGTGCTCGGCTGTGGGCGGCCGCTGTACTACGCGGTCAGCACAGCGCAGCGTCTGGCGGGTCTGAGGCTGTCGGTGGACTTCGTGCGTGCCGTGCAGCGGTACGCCCCCGTCTCTGCGGTGGCGCATTTCATGACATGGCTGATCGAGCAGGCACTGGCGCCGTCGCGCCTCGGCCTGCGGCGCAGCGCTGTCGCGCACCAGTTGTTGTTCATCCGCTCACACTGGGTGCGCATGCCACTGCCGATGTTGCTGCGCCACCTTTGGCGCAAGGCCCTGAAGTCCAAGGCCCCGACGTCGTCGATCCAGGAGACACCGGGTTGAAGGCGGCGTTCGCGCACGTCTCGCTGATCACCTTCGATCTCGACGACACGCTGTGGCCCTGTCATGCGGTCATCCATGCGGCAGAGGCCGAATGTTATGCGTGGCTACAGGAGCAGGCACCGCGCCTGACTGCGCGATTCACGCCCGGGCAGTTGCGCGAGCACCGGTTGGCATGGGGCTCGAGTCACCCCGGGATCGCGCACGACCTGACCGAAGTGCGCCTGCGTTCACTGGCTGCCCTGCTGGATGATGCGGGGTACGGGGTCGAATTGGCGCATGCCGCGAGTGACGTGTTCCGTGCCGCACGCAACCGGGTAACGCCTTACTCAGAGGTCATCGACGCGCTGGCGGTGCTGCGCCGCCGCTACACGCTGGTCTCGGTGACCAACGGCAATTCCCAGATCGAGCACACGCCGTTGAGGGCGAGTTTCGATCATTCGCTGACCGCCGCCGAGGTCGGTGCAGCCAAACCGGACCCAGCGATATTCCATCGTGCCAGTCACCAAAGCGGCATCCCGATCAGCAGCTTTCTGCACGTCGGCGACGACCCGGTGCGCGACGTGCAGGCCGCCCGCGACCTTGGCATGTCCACTGTTTGGGTCAACCGTGAGGCGCGCAGCTGGCCCGATGAAATGGTGATCGCTGATCTTGAGGTCAGCACGCTCTCGGCCTTGGTTGACATCCTGATCGACTAGGATAGGAAGGAGTTGATGCCAGAGAACCGTGATATGTCGCTGGACCGCAATCCCCTGAAACACCAGCTCTCGATATACGGTCCCGCGGCCCTGCTGGTCGTGGCGGCTTTCGTATTGGCCTTTCAGTTCATCAAGCCGGCTCCACCCGATCATGTGGTGATCGCCAGCGGTGGTGTGGATGGTGCCTATTACGCGTTCGCAAAACGCTATGCCGAGTACCTGGCGCGTGAAGGGATCACGTTGGAAGTCCGTGCGACCAATGGTTCGGTCGAGAATCTTGCGTTGCTGGGCAGTGGCGAGGTCTCGTTGGCGCTGGTGCAGGGTGGCGTCGATGGTGGTGTCTCCGCGCCGGCACTGACCTCGCTGGGCAGCGTGTATTACGAGCCCTTGTGGCTGTTTCATCGGCGCGACCTGGAGATGAAGCGACTGAGCGACCTGGCCGGGGCGCGGTTGGCGGTGGGGCCGCAAGGCTCGGGTACGCGTGCCCTGGCCAGCCGACTGCTCGCTGACAACGGCATTGTTGAGCAGGCCGCATGGGCCGACCTGGGTGGGGAGGGTGCGGTCGAAGCCCTGCTGGCAGGCGACGTGGATGCGGCGTTCTTCGTGATCTCGGCGAACAGTGGTGCGGTCAGGCGCCTGCTCACCGATCCGCGGATCACCCTGGCGGATTTCACGCGCTCGGAGGCCTACGGTCGACGCTACCGATTCCTGCGTCATCTGGAGTTACCCGAGGGTGTGGTCGACCTGGCGGCCAATATTCCCGATCGGACTGTGCATCTACTCGCGACCTCTGCCAACCTGGTGAGCCACCCGGACCTGCATCCAGCGGTGGTCGATCTCATGCTGCTGGCCGCGACCGAGGTGCACAAAGAGGGCGGCCTGTTCGAGGCGCAGGGCGAGTTCCCGATGCCTGGCCTGTTGGCGTTTCCGCTGAACAAGGAGGCCGAACGGTTCTACGAGAACGGCCCGCCGTTCCTGCAGCGTTTCCTGCCATTCTGGGCCGCGTCTTTGGTGGATCGGCTCAAGGTCATGCTGTTGCCGTTGCTGGTGTTGATGTTCCCGCTGATCAAGGTCATGCCACCGATCTACACCTGGAGGATGAGGGCGCGCGTCTATCGCTGGTACGACGAGCTGGAGATTGCCGAGCAGCGCCTGGGAGGCGGCGAAATCGACGACCAGGCGTATTTCCAGGAGCTCGATCGTATCGAGGCCGAGGTGCGGCTGGTCAAGGTGCCTCTTTCGTTCACCGACCAGTTGTTCAACCTGCGGCAGCACATCGAATTGCTACGCCGCCAGGCCGCCCGCTGACGCCCGCCGGGTCGGTGGAATGGCACCCCGGCGGGCGCCGTCCGCTGGAATCCGATCAGTGACCGCCGAAGAACAGGTGGATGCCGTACCAGCTGTCCTGAACCACCGGCGGGCGCCAATAGCTGCGTACCGGCGGGGCATAGTAATACCGATGCACGTGCTCGTGCCGTGGGCGATAGTGGTCGTGCCCGCGGCCGTGCCGGTAGCTTTGGTGGTGCTCGTGGTGTTCGCCACGCCCATAGCCGCGGCCATCGCCATCACGCGCCATGGCGTTGCCTGATAGGCCGATGCCCAGTGCAATGGCGCTCGTCAGCAGCAGTTTCGAAAGGTTCATGGCTTGCTCTCCTGTTAGGCAAATCCGGATCCTTGCTGATCCTGAGAGCAACTTTGGGCCATGCCGGCTGAACCGGCGCTGAACGCGCCGGCGGCCGGAATTCGGTGTCAGATCTCGCGGAGCCCGTCCGATGGTTCAATGCGTGCGGAACGCCAGCCAGCCAGGGCTGCGGCGACGACAGCGGCGCCGACGGTCAGGGCGAGCGCCAGCAGGTAGTGCTGTGGCAGCAGGATGCACACCTCCTGGCCAGCGGGCAGTTGATCTACCAGCATGCCGTTGATTGCATAGGCGGCGCCGAAATAGATCACGATGGCGAGTACCCAGCCGAGAATCCCGGTGTAGAAGGCCTGGGTTACCGGAAACCACACGATATCGCCGGTGCGAAAGCCTACCAGGCGCAACACCGAGAGCTCCTTGCGCTTGCGGTCCACGTTGGCCCACAGGCTCGCCCCCAGTGACAGCGAGAAGCCGAACAGTCCGATGATCGCAATCGCCCAGTAGATCGCCGACAGGTTGCGGTCCATGCGCATGACGAGGTCGATATCACCTGCCTTGGTGCGCACCTCGATACCCTGGGCCGTCAGGTCGTCCTTCAGATTGGCCACGTCGTAGATCGACTTGGCGTACAGACGGAAACCCGGGTAGGTACGGGCGTCTTCCTGGCGCGCCCCGCTCCAGCCGAGCTCGGGTACCGCGCGGCCATCGAGAAAATTCTCGAACGACTCGACCAGACGCACGTCAGCAAATACCCCGTCGCGCCCAAAGGCGCCGGGTGGTGCGACATCGACAACGGTGAGTTCGACGTGCTCGCGCTCTTTGCGGCCCTCGAAATGGCGCGACACGCTGCCGTCGATGCGGTCACCCGCCTTGACCTTCAGCTTCTCGGCGGCGCCCTGCGACAGCACCACCTCTTTCAGACCATCGGGCACGCTGAGATCGGGCGGCAGCAGCGGGTCGCCGGCGGCCGAAGGTATCAGCTCGGCACGCACGATGCGTCCGGATTGGGCGCTGTCGAGTTCCACCGTTGCCGCAATGCTGCGCGTGCGCGGCACAAGGAAGGCCACGTCCATGCGGCGCTGCATGTTGCCAAACCAGTCCATATCGAAGCGTCCGCTGGTGATCGGCCGGATCTCGCGGTTTTCCGGATTCTCGATCAACTGGTTCAGCATGCCGCCGACAACCCCGAACTTGAGCCCGAACAGCACCAGCATGGGGCCGAGCACGGCAGCCAGTGCGAGTACGAAACAGCCCGACATCTGCCATTCGTGGGTGTAGTCGCGCGAGGCGAGGCGCAGTGTTTTGAAAAGACGCATAGTTTGACTCAGCCGTTGACGACGGTTTCGGTGGTACGACCGTCTTGCGAACGGTGAGTGTGGTGTGCGAGACGGCGCAGTCCGAGCCGCTTGATGTGCCGCCAGGCATGGCTGGCCACCACCACGGTGATATTACGTTCCTCGGCCAGGCCGATAAACAGCGACATGATTTTTTCCGCTGCAAACGGATCGACCGATGCGGTTGGTTCGTCGGCGATCACGATCGGAGGCTCATGCGCCAGCGCACGGCCGATCGCCACACGCTGGCGCTCGCCGACCGACAGCGTCTCCGGCAACTTGTCGAGGTGCCGCGCGATGCCCAGTTCGCGCGCCAGCGAGTCCACGGTGTCGTCCGGCGGCAGCTCGAGTACGCTGCGCGACAGGGCCATGTTCTCGCGTACCGTCAGGTACGGCAGCAGACCGCCGGTCTGCATCACATAGCCGATATGGTGTTTGCGCAGTTCGCCGAGTTGGTTCATCTGCCGCTTCTTCCACAGGTGGGCGACGTCGATGGCGTCGTTTTCTTCGTCAGGCCGAAAACGGAACGCCGCGATGTCTGTCGGTTGCGCAATGAACGCGAGCATGTCGAGCAGGGTGGATTTGCCGCACCCGGACTCGCCGATGAGCGCGATCTTCTCGCCCTGGGTGATCTGCAGCGAGGGCACGCGCAGGCGGAATGTGACGCCTTCGGAGGCGCGGTCGCGGGTGACGTCGCGCAGGTGGTAGACGATGGGCTTTGTGCGGTTACGCGATCGAAAGACGTTTTCCACGGGTTCCTTTGGTGTTCTGTATGGCGCTGCTGGCGCTCTGGTCTTTATGGAAGTGCCTGACGGAGCACTTGTTTTTGTATGTGCGCGGCGGCGCGCCCCCGATTTTGAAAGCGGGGACTGCCCCGCACGCAGGTCCCTTTTCTTTGCTTGCCCAAAGAAAAGAGACGAAAAGAAAGGGCACCCCAAGGCTTGGTCGGCGCTGCGCGCCGACTCCCCTGCGCTCCTCGGACCAAAACCGGCGCTGCGGAACTCGCCCATCTGCGATGGGCTCAGACAGTCCTCGCGCTGATCGGTTTTGGCCCTGCGGTGCTCGGCTGCACCAAGGGGTCAGGGAGTGCGCCCCAGCCCCGTTGACGCCGCCGAGCACCGCAGTGATTTCCGGATCAAGCGCGTGCATGTATGAGCGGCCAGGGGCCGCGAGTTCACGCGCGCCGGAAATCGCGAGAAGCGCAGGGAACCCCTCGCCACAGGCGAGGGGCAAGTCTTCGGGTGCCGTTTCTTCTGGTTACTCTTCTTTGGGCAAGCAAAGAAGAATAACGCTGGCGCGCTGAGCCCAGCGCAAACAAAAACAAATATCTGCCGCCGCGCACAACAACAATCCCCATCTCCTCAGGGCAACATCTCCAACGCCACCGGAAACACCGAATCACCATCCACCGGGCCGCCATCCAGACTGACCCACAGGTCAGTGTGGTCGTGCAGCGCGCGGTAATAACTGATCTTGTCTTCGAGTCCATGCAGGAACTCGATCTGACGTCTTGCCGGCCAGGTCTCCCAGTCTTCGAGCGACAGGTTCATGACCTCGCCGGTGTAGGGCAGGTCTTCGATGTATTCGCGCATGAAGCCGAGATCGGCGAGGCTGTTGCCTTCACCCGCCGTGGTGGCGGTAGTGCTGCCGAGCTGCTGGGGGTCTCGGGCGATGGTTGCCGCCAGGCTCTTGAGCTCATTGAGGAAGTTCTGCGGCGACAACAGACCCTCTTCGGCGGTCTGTAGCACGCCTTTGAGGATGTCGTGCAGGTCGGACAACTGGTCTCGCGTCAGCAGGACCTGTACATCCAGTGTGCGTTGCTCCGGGTCACGCAGGTCACGGTCGAGCAGCCAGGCATTGAAGACGTTGGGGATCTTCCCGCTTTCCGTCCTTTTCAGATAACGCATGCGCAGTGCATAACCGAGTTTGGCGACCTTGCTCTGAAGTTCCGCCAGCTGCGGATTCGTGCTCGGCTCGGGCTCGACCGGTTTCGTCGGTAGCGGTTGTGCGCCGGCGGCCATCTGTACCTGCATGGTGATCTGCCCGGCCAGCGTATCCAGCACGTGACCGAACTCCTGCACGTCGCCGGTCGGCACGGCGTAGTAGAGGCTGCCGATACCGGGGAACTTGGCCAGTTCGCGGTACTGCGCCGCGGCGCTGGCGTGGTCGGCCTTGTTGGCGTCGGTCAGCAGGTGCAGGACGAAGATCGCGACACCTTTCTCGCGCGCCAGCTGGCGCAGCGCCTGCGCATCCAGCCCGGTGCTCGACAGTGGATCGTCGGCCAGGCGGGGGCCGGCGTCGGTCACCAGCACCAGGTAGCGCGCGGCGTGGCTCGACCACTCCATCTCGTCGAGGGCCTTTTTCACGCCGGCAAACGAGTCTTCGATGAAATCGCGGCTCGACACGGTCGCAGCGGACAGATCGTTGACGCGCCCGAGGAAGGTGCCTGGATTGCGACCCTGTTCCAGGTTTACGTAAGTCCGCGCCAGATAATCGAGTGCCGGCACCGCCTGTGGTGAATCGCGAAATGCCACCAGGCCGAAATTGACGTTGCCGAGCAGGCCGGCGTCGCCGAGCGCGTCGTAGATCTTCAACACTGCCTCGCGGGTGCGTGCGATGTACGGGTCCATCGACAGCGTGGCGTCGATGGCGAATGCGAGCCCGGCGCGATAGCCGGTGTCTTCGGTTGTGGTGGCGGAATCGGCCGGCGACGCAGCGACGGCGGCCGGTTGTTGCGGGGGCGCGGTCGGCGGCAGTGGTTTGTCACTGTCCAGCGGCACGCTGGACACCTGCAGCAGGCGCGCCTGCTCGCTGCCCAGGTACAGGTCTTCGTGACGCAGGATGGGGACCAGGTAGAAGTTTTCGCGGATATCCAGTCTGCCGGGCGGCTGTATGGCCACTACCGGCGAATCTTCGCTCGTCTCCCCCGCTTCTGCTGCGCGATACAGGGCGCCATATTTCTCGAGGTCGCGGTTCTTCGCCAGATCGCGCACCGACGCCGCATCCCGATACAGCAGCGCGCGATCGCGGTCCACCGCCTCGCGGAAGGCAACCGTGAGACCCTGCGCCCAGTCGATGGTGCTCTGCCCGGCCAGCCAGCCGCTGCTGCCACCGTGCCGGTCGGTCCCGACCTTGAGCCATTCCGAACCGTCGGCGGCGCGCCTGGCGTAGACGTAGAACGCAGTGAACGGCGTGACGTCGGTTCCTGTGCCGCTGGCGGGTTCGTCGTGCAGCCTGGCTCCGGGGACTGACAGCACGCGCTGGTACAACGCCTTCTTGCCGGGGATGAGCAGTGGCTGTTCGGCGGCATGGGTCGATGCCCAGGCGAGCGGACCCAGGGCCACGGTCAGTGCCATCAAGGCCGGGAGGAGTCTGTTCATGGTCATTGCCATAAGAGCGAAATGCGTTGCGCCTGGGCGTCGCCGCCGGCGGCCAGTCGTTCGATGCGGGTATGCAGGTCGGTCAGCCGGTCGCGGCCGACCGCGTCTCCCTGCCGCGCCGCCATCTGGTACCACTTGTGTGCCTGGGTGTAATCGGCACTCTCGAACACGCTGTTGATGGGGTCTCGAGTGGCCGGATCGGCCTGGGTACCCAGTTCCAGCGAGGCCGCGGCAAGGCCTTCGCGCGCGGCGAAGAAATACAGCAGGTAGGCGTCGGCCATTTCACCGCGTGATTGCGCCTGCTGCGCTTCGGCAAAAATCTTGTCGAGGTCGATCGTGCCCGCGGCACGCATCCCGGCGATCAGCGCGCGTGCCCTGGCGCCTGGACTGCTGTCGTCGGCACCGGCAGGCGTTGTTGCGGCCGGCATGGCGCTGTCTGCCTGTCCCCCACCCAGCAGGCTCGGGGCGGTGGTCGAGGGTCGATCAGCGACTCCCGGCGTTTCCGGGCGGTCGCCCGGGACCAGCCACACCCCGATCAGGGTGAGTACCGCCACGACGACGATCAGTTTCCACGGCCCCGAACGTCGTTGTGGTTCGTTGTCCGCGAGTTCTGTTTCCACCATGGGCTCGTCCATCGGCAGGGCACTCACTTTGCATTTGGTCTCGGTGGGGGGATTATCCCGAACTCGGTCGCGACATGAAAGGAGACGCGATGAAACGGATCGTATTTGTGTTGCTGCTCGCACCTTCTGTCGTGTGTGGCGAGGCGCCGAATTATCTCGACGTCATCCCGACGTTCTGGCGCACCCTGTATCCGGATGGCGGCCACGGGCTGTATTGCGGTGCCGCCTTCAAGGCGTTTGACCGTGACTACAACATCGAACACGTCTACCCGATGAGCTGGGTCGGCAAGGCACTGCGTTGCGGCGACCGCGCCGCCTGCAGGCGCAACAGCCGACGGTTCAACGAGATCGAGTCGGACATGCACAATATGTATCCGGCACGCCGCGATCTGAATCAGAAACGTGGTGCCTTCCCGTATCGAGAGATCGCCGGCGAACAATGGATCGAGCCCGGTTGCGATTTCGAGATCGATTACCGTGCCCGGGTGGTCGAGCCGCGACCGGCGGCGCGTGGCAATATTGCGCGCGCCATGCTCTACATGGCCGGGCAGTACGAGCTGGAGATCTACCCGCGCCAGCGTCGCCTGCTACTCGACTGGCACCGGGCGGATCCGCCTGATGCCGCAGAAAAACTGCGAAATCAAAGGATTGAGGCGCTTCAGGGCAGGCGGAACGGGTGGATCGACTGACTGCCCCGGGATGAAAAAACCGGGACCAGCCAGTGGTCCCGATTTGCCTGGAGGCTCAGTCGGTATCGAGCTGCTTCATCAGTGCGAAGCTCTTGACGAACGGGCCGGCCATGCGTGGATCCTTGATCATGCCCTTGAAGTCGCCGGACAGGAATTTCAGCTTGCCCATCGCGAACGCGGTGCCGAGGCCTGTCATGCCGATGCCTTCGGACGCCCATTTCTTCCAGTTGTCGCGGTCGGCGCGCATGTCCCAGTCGGGCTTGGTGCCGTCGTAGTCACCGGCGCGCACGCACTCACCGTTCTCGACGACGAATACGCCGCGCGGCTGGTCTTCATTCTTGAATCCGCAGGTGATCACGGAATTGAAGCCAATCTCGGCCAGTCTGCCTTTGACCTCCGGGTCGGCGTTCCAGGCCTCTTTCAGGCCGTTCATCCAGTCTGCGGAAAAGATCTCTGCCATTCTTGTAACCTCCAAATCGATACATTGCACAGCGGGTGGGGTGTGTCGTGCTGATCGCCTTTCATCCATCTCCGCCCGATCCGCATGCCGCGCGGCGCACTGGGTTCAGCGGCCCCGTGTATAGGCGTTGTGGGCAGATTCAGCTGGGTCGACCGGGCAGGACATCACCGCCCTGGACCCCAACCAATGGGGCCGCGGCAATCTAAACACAGCGTCGGCCCGGCGTATCTTCAAAGCTGTTTATGTCGGGGCGGTGGGGATTTATTTGCTTTTTCGCGGCGCCGGCGCACGCCACGGCGGTGCCGCGTGCCGCCCTGTATAATGTGGCGCTTTCTGTTTTCCGGATTGATTTCTCATGCCGCGCGACTGCACCGCCCAGCTCCGGGCCCTGATGGCCGAACGCATCCTGGTGATGGATGGCGCCTATGGCACCATGATCCAGCGCTACAAGCTCGACGAGGCCGCCTACCGTGGCACGCGCTTTGCCGACTGGCCGAGTGATCTCAAAGGCAACAATGACCTGCTTTCGCTGACGAGACCGGAACTGATCAGCGAGATCCACGAGCAGTATCTCGAGGCCGGCGCCGACATCATCGAGACCAACACCTTCAGTGCGACCACGATCGCAATGGCCGATTACGGTATGCAGGCGCTGGCATACGAGCTGAACGTCGAATCCGCGAAACTGGCACGCGCCTGCGCAGACCGCTTCTCGACCGCGGAAAAGCCGCGTTTCGTCGCCGGTTCCATGGGCCCGACCAACCGTACCGCGTCGATCTCGCCGGATGTCAATGACCCGGCCGCGCGCAATGTGACCTTTGACGAACTGGTCGAAGCCTATGCCGAGGCCTGTCGCGGCCTGATCGAGGGTGGCGTCGATATCCTGCTGATCGAGACCATTTTCGACACTCTCAATGCCAAGGCCGCGGTGTTTGCCGTCGAGCAGGTGTTCGATGATCAGGGTGTCAGGCTGCCGGTCATCCTGTCCGGTACCATCACTGACCAATCCGGCCGCACGCTGTCCGGCCAGACCACCGAGGCGTTCTACAACAGCCTGCGCCACGCCCGGCCGCTGGCGATGAGTCTGAACTGCGCACTCGGGCCCGACCTGCTGCGCCAGTATGTCGAGGAGATGTCACGGGTCTGCGAAACCTATGTGGCGGTCTACCCGAATGCCGGGCTGCCCAACGAGTTCGGTGAATACGACCTGAGCCCGGAGGGCATGGGCAGACAGATTGCCGAGTGGGCCGAGTCGGGCTTTCTGAACATGGTCGGCGGCTGCTGCGGCAATACGCCGCCACATATCGCGGCGATCGCCAGGGCGGTCGCTGGCAAGAAGCCGCGTGTGGTGCCGCAAATTGCACCGGCGTGCCGCCTGTCGGGACTGGAGCCGCTCAACATCGACAAGGCGCTCAATTTCGTCAACGTCGGTGAGCGCGCCAACGTCACGGGTTCCGCGAAATTCAAGCGGCTGATCCTCGAAGGCAACTACGAGGCCGCACTCGACATCTGCCGCGAGCAGGTCGAGAACGGGGCGCAGATCGTCGACGTCAATATGGACGAGGGCATGCTCGACGGGGTTGCGGCGATGCGTCGTTTCCTGAACCTGTGCGCCGGTGAGCCCGACATCTCCAAGGTCCCGGTGATGATCGATTCATCGAAGTGGGAGATCATCGAGGCCGGTCTGCAGTGCGTGCAGGGCAAGTCGATCGTCAATTCGATCTCGATGAAAGAGGGCGAGGACAGTTTCCGCGAACATGCCAGGCTGTGTCGCCGTTACGGCGCCGCGGTGATCGTGATGGCGTTCGACGAGGCCGGCCAGGCCGACACTCAGGCGCGCAAGGTCGAGATCTGTACCCGTGCCTATCGCATCCTGGTCGACGAGATCGGGTTCCCGCCGGAAGACATTATCTTCGACCCGAACATCTTTGCGGTCGCCACCGGCATCGAGGAACACAACAACTACGGCGTTGACTTCATCGAGGCGACCCGCGAGATCAAGCGTGCCCTGCCGCATGCACTGGTATCGGGCGGCGTATCCAATGTGTCGTTCTCGTTCCGCGGCAACAACCCGGTGCGTGAGGCGATCCACGCCGTGTTCCTGTATCACGCGATCAAGGCTGGCATGGACATGGGCATCGTCAACGCCGGCCAGCTGGCGGTGTACGACGACCTCCCGGACGATCTGCGCAATGCGGTGGAGGATGTGATACTCAACCGCGACCCGGACGCCGGTGAGCGTCTGGTCGAGATCGCGCCAAGGTATGCCGGCGAGGCGCATGCGGAGAAGGTCGAGGACAAGGAATGGCGCAGCTGGCCGGTCACACAGCGCCTGGCGCATGCACTGGTCAAGGGGATTACCGAGTTCATCGACGAGGATACCGAGGCGGCACGCCAGCAGGCGGAGCGACCGCTGCACGTGATCGAAGGCCCGCTGATGGACGGCATGAACGTGGTCGGCGATCTGTTCGGTGCGGGCAAGATGTTTCTGCCGCAGGTGGTCAAGTCGGCGCGTGTGATGAAGAAGGCGGTGGCCTACCTCGAGCCCTACCTGGAGGCGGAAAAACAGGAGCTGGCCGCCGCCGGCGGGGTACTGAAGAGCAACGGCAGGATCCTGATGGCGACCGTCAAGGGCGACGTGCATGACATCGGCAAGAACATCGTCGGCGTGGTCCTGCAGTGCAACAACTACGAGGTGTTCGATATCGGCGTGATGGTGCCGGCGCAGACCATCCTCGACAAGGCGCGCGAGTACCAGGTCGACATCATCGGTCTGTCCGGGCTGATCACGCCCTCGCTCGACGAGATGGTGCACCTGGCGAAGGAGATGACGCGCCAGGGCTTCACCATCCCGTTGATGATCGGTGGTGCGACCACCTCGAAGGCGCATACCGCGGTCAAGATCGAACCCCAGTATGCGCACGGTACCGTGTATGTCGCCGATGCCTCGCGTGCAGTCGGCGTGGCCAGTGCCCTGCTGTCGGACGAGCAGAAGTCCGACTTCCTCGCCGAGTTGCAGGACGAGTACGCGAAGGTGCGTGAGCAGCGTGCCGCCAGAAACGAGGCCAAGGACAACATCCCGCTGGCCGAGGCGCAGGCCAACCCCACGCCCATTGACTGGCCGGCGGCGAGCGTCGTCGTCCCTGCGCATCCCGGCATCACGGTGCTCAAGGACATCGACCTGGCCGAGATCGTGCCCTTCATTGACTGGACCTTCTTCTTCCATGCCTGGCAGCTCAAGGGGCGTTTCCCGAAGATCCTCGACGATGCCGAAAAGGGTGAAGAGGCGCGCAAGCTGTACGCCGATGCTCAGGCGATGCTCACGCAGATCATCGGGCAGAAATGGTTGGGTGCATCGGCCGTGGTCGGCCTGTTTCCGGCCAATGCTGTCGGGGACGACATCGAGGTATACACCGATGATGCCCGCAACCAGGTGCGCACCACGCTGCACAACCTGCGCAAGCAGGGCAGGCAGCCGGCGGGCAAATACAACGAATGCCTGAGCGACTACATCGCACCCAGGGATTCGGGTATCGCCGATTACATCGGCGGCTTTGCGGCTACCTCGGGTATCGGCATTGAGGACAAGCTGGCGGAGTTCGAGGCGGATCACGACGACTATCACGCGATCATGCTCAAGGCACTGGCCGACCGGCTTGCCGAGGCGCTTACCGAATGGCTGCACCGCAAGGTGCGTCGTGAGCTCTGGGGTTATGCGCCCGACGAGGCGCTGGACAACGCGGCGCTGATCGAAGAGAAATACCAGGGCATCCGTCCCGCGATGGGCTACCCCGCCTCACCGGACCACACCGAAAAAGACCTGTTGTGGGACCTGCTGGACGCGGAGGCCAACACCGGGATCTGGCTGACCGAGTCAAAGGCGATGGTGCCGACCGCTGCGGTCAGCGGTCTGTATTTTGCGCACCCTCAGGCGCGCTATTTCGCGGTGGGCAAACTCAATCGTGACCAGGTCGAGGACTATGCGCGGCGCAAGGGCGCCACTGTCGAGGAAATGGAGCGCTGGCTCGGGCCCAACCTGGCCTACGAACCCTGACGCGGGTCAGCCATCAAAGTTGTCGTTGCTGCCCGAAAGGATGCCTTTGAGGCGTGCGGTGCCGATCACCTGCAGGACGATGCCGCAGCCGATGAAAAACACCACCGCGGCCATCAGTGAGGCGCGTATCGGGTCGTTGGGCCCGGACATCTCGTGCAGAAATGCCGCAACGGCACAACCGACGGCGGCCAGGTAGCACAAGGCGGCTATGGCGAGGGAGATGGTCTGGCTGAAATGTCTTTTCATGGAGAGATTGCCGTTGAGTCAGGGGGCACAGCATAGCCCGCCACGACACCGTGGGCGAATTGCCGGACGCCATGCGTCGCGTAAATCAGGGTTTGTTTTGCCTTGTGGGTGGCGCGCGCTGCACTAGCCTTCGTGTTGGAGGGCCGCGAAATGATCAGCCATGCCTGCAATGCCGTCGGTGTTTTTCTGCTGTCGGCCAGTCTTTGCGCCGCGCCGCCGGTGGTGGGGAATTCCATTGGCATGCGTTTTAGCGAACTCCCCGCAGCGACCTTCCAGATGGGCACGGCCGATATCGACGAGGCGCGATTCGAGCACCCTGACGCGGACAAGGCCGATATCGGCGACGAAACACCGGCTCACCGGGTCACCCTCGGCCGGCCCACCCTGATGGCACAGACCGAGACCACCCAGGGGCAATGGTTTACGGTGATGCAGAACCGGCCGGGCCCCGCGGAGTTCTGGCAGCGCGATGATTGGGAGCAACTGCCGGTGGTCGGCGTGGACTGGTTCATGGCGCAGCGCTTCACCGAAGAGCTCGGCGTGCTCGATCCGCGGTTTACGTATCGCCTGCCGACCGAAGCCGAGTGGGAGTACGCCGCCCGCGCGGGCCAGAGCGGACTGCGTCCGGTCGCGCTCGCCGATCTGGAAGACCACGCCTGGTATATCCACAATTCCGACGACTTGCCGCATCCGGTGGCGACACGCAAGGCAAACGCATTCGGGCTGTACGATATGTTGGGCAATGCCTGGGAGTGGGTCGCCGATGGCTACGCCAGGGATACCTATGCGCGCCGCGCAGCCGCCTCATCACCCAGCGTCGATCCCAGCGGTGCACAGAGCAGCGAGCTGCGCGTGCGCCGCGGCGGTTCCTATCATTGTCCGCAGCATCTCGTGCGCCCCGGATACCGCACCGCAGACAACCCAGAAAAGCGCTATTCGGTCCTCGGCTTCCGGGTGGTGGCGCTGCCCAGAGACCCATCGACGCCACGATAACGGTGTCGCAACACCCGGCATGGTCCTGTTTCCGGGCCGTTTAGGGTCGAAAATCTCCGGCCACTCAAGGATGTTGGCCAGATGACGCTGTCCTGGGTAGGAGCCCCGGAGCCGCGACCGCCATGGAATTTCGAATCGATCTCGCACAGGTTGTCCACGCCCTCGCCGATGCGCTCGACCTGGTAGGCATCGACGAAGTGGCCCACGGCAAGCGGGTCGGATACATGGCATTCAAGACCGCCGAGGCGGCCGGGTTCGCAAAGAAAGACCGCGAGCGCCTGTTCCAGATAGGCCTGTTGCACGACTGCGGGGTGTCGTCGTCGCGTGAGCACACCCATCTGGTCACCGAGATGCAATGGGACGGTGCCGACACACATGCACTCGAAGGCGCCGAACTGCTGCGCAACTTCCCGCCACTGCACCACTATGCCGAGGTGGTGCGCCACCATCACACCGCGTGGAACCTGCTGGCCGAACGTGATCACATCGCGCTGCGGGTGCGTCACGATGCCAACCTGATTTTCCTGGTGGACCGCGTGGATGCGATGGCCGCGCCGCACTACGGGGTCGATCTGTTGGAGCACTCCGCGGATATCCGGCGCCGTGTGTCGGCATTGGCCGGCAGCCTGTTTGCCCCCGACCTGGTTGAACTGTTTCTGCAGGCATCTGCATCCGATGCATTCTGGATGATGCTGGAGCCTCCGCACCTCGAGCGCTTCCTGTTTGATATGGAGCAACGTGCGGACTCGCGAGACCTGTCGCTGGACGAGGTGAAGCAGCTGGCGGGCATCTTTGCCCACGTGGTCGACGCCAAGAGCGCGTTCACCGCGATGCATTCCTACGGCGTGGCCCGCCTGGCGCGCCATCTCGCGGTACTTGCGGGACTGGAATCACTGCAGGTCGAGAAGATCGAGATCGCCGGGCTGCTGCATGATGTGGGCAAGCTGCGGATTCCCGACGAACTGCTGGAGAAGGCCGGGCCCCTGACGGACGAAGAGACCCGCGTCATGCATCGTCACAGCTTCGAGACCTACCAGGTGCTGCGGCGTATCGACGGTCTGTCCGATATCGCGTTGTGGGCGGCATACCATCACGAGACGCCGGATGGGCGTGGCTATCCGTTTCGGCGTCAAGGTGAGGACCTGGGCGTCGAGGCACGGATCATTGCCGTGGCGGACGTGTTTCAGGCCCTGGCCCAGGACCGCCCGTATCGCCACGCGATGGATGTCCAGGACATCATGCTGGTGCTCAGCCGATTCGTCGCTGCCGGCAAGCTCGATCCGCAGGTCGTGGCGCTGGTCGAGGCCAATCTCGACAGCTGCTACAGCGCCGCACATCCGGCGAGTGCCGCCGCGCAATGCACGGCGCCGGGAGCGACCGCAGGCTGACCTGCCCGCGCTCCAGTCAGCTGCCGGCCGCCTCGCGTCCGGCCGGCACTGCTACGCGGCCCGATTCGCCCAGCAACGGCACCAGTCCCGACCAGACGTTGTCGAGGATACGCGGCTGGGCCGAGGCGCCCGGGTGAATTCCGTCGGCCTGCATCAGTTCCCTCGTCTCGGCGACCCCTTCGAGAAAGAACGGCACCAGCGCAACTTCCTCGTCTTGCGCCAAATCCAGGAAGATGCGGTGGAACTTCTCGCCAAAGGCCTTGCCATAATTGGCCGGTAGCTTGATACCCAGCAGCAGCACGGAGGCCCCGGTGGCGCGCCCCTGGCGGATCATCTCGCGCAGGTTTTCCGCTGTCTGCTGTGGTGCAAACCCGCGCAGGCCGTCGTTGCCGCCGAGTGCGATGATCAGCACGGCGGGGGCTTCGCGCTCCAGGGTTGCCGGCAGGCGCGACAGGCCGCCGCGCGTGGTGTCGCCGGTGATGCTGGCATTGATCACCTCGTAATCGAGTCCAAGTGCGTGCAGCCGCTGCTGCAGCAATGCCACCCAGCCCTGTTGCCGGGTAATTCCGTAGGCCGCGCTGAGGCTGTCGCCGAGGACGAGGATCTTGGCCGTCGCGCCGGCGCGCAGCGGCACCATGCCAACAACAAAAAGCAGGAAGATGGAAAATACGGTTCGCATAGCAGCCACGTCGCTGGGTAAACAGGTACGGATGTCGGATGGCAGGGTCCTCGACATACTCTCGGCGATCGACATGCAGGTCAATGCCGGTGAGGCGGTTGCCATCCTCGGGCCGTCCGGCTCTGGCAAATCCACCCTGCTCGGACTGCTTGCCGGCTTGGACCAGCCAAGTCACGGCCGGGTTTCACTGCTCGGGAACGATCTTGGAGACATGGACGAGGATGCGCGCGCTGCGCTGCGCGCCGGTCGCGTCGGCTTTGTCTTTCAGTCGTTCCAGCTGTTGCCCGGGATGACGGCACTGGAGAACGTCGCGCTGCCGCTGCAGATAGGACGTCGGCGCAGTGCCCGCAGCCAGGCCGAGGCATTGCTGCGTGAGGTCGGCCTGGGCGAGCGCCTGTCGCATCTGCCGCGCCAGCTATCGGGTGGCGAGCAGCAGCGCGTGGCCCTGGCGCGCGCATTCGCCGGCGACCCGGCGATACTGTTCGCCGACGAGCCTACCGGCAACCTGGATGCGGACAGCGGGCAGCGCATCATCGACCTGTTGTTCGGCCTGCGTGACCGCGTCGGCTGCACCCTGCTTCTCGTTACCCATGATCAGCAGCTCGCGGCGCGCTGTGACCGCGTGCTGCGCCTCGATGCAGGCCGGCTCGTGGGTGCGCCGTGAGCGCGGCTGTGCTGGCGTTCGGTCATTGGCGTGCAGCATTGCGCGACCCGGGCCTGCGTCTGCTGGTGATTGCCGTCGTGGTGGCGGTGGCGGCCTTGAGCTCGGTGGCTTTTTTTGCCGACCGGGTGGAGCGTGCATTGATACTGCAGGGCGCAGCCCTGATGGCTGCCGATCTGGCCGTCGAGCAGGGCGAGCCCATCCCGCAGGCCTGGCTGGACAAGGCCGATGCGCTGGCGCTGCGTCGCGCACGGATCCTGACCTTTCCCAGTGTCATCATCGCCAACGACCGTCCGCTGCTGGTGCAGGTGAAGGCTGTCGAGGCGCCTTATCCCCTGCGCGGTCAACTGCGCGTCGATACGCCGCAAGGCGAGGTGTCGCAGGTACCCGTGCCCGGGGCTGCGTGGCTCGAGGGTCGTCTGCGAGATCGTCTGGGGGCGCAGATCGGCGTCACCGATGTCGGGCTCGGCGAACTGCGGTTGCGCGCCGCCGGTGTGCTGGTGGACGAGCCCGACCGTGGTGGCAACCTGTTCCAGCTCGCCCCACGTCTGATGATGGCCTACGACGATGTGCAGCACAGCGGCCTGCTGGGGCCGGCCAGCCGGGTCAAGTACCGTCTGCTGTTGGCCGGCGACGCGGCGCAGCTGCAGCAGATGCGTGCGTGGCTCAGTGAGCGCCTGCCGCGGGGCAGTGAGCTGGCGGATCTGGAAAACGCACGCCCGGAACTGCGCACCGCGCTGGAGCGTGCGCGGCGTTTCCTCAGTCTCGCGGCCCTGTGCGCGAGTCTGCTGGCGGGGGTGGCGATCGTGCTGGCGACGCGCCGCTACGTCGACCGCGCGCTCGACGGTGCGGCGGTGTTGCGTACCCTTGGCATGAGCGCGGCGGCGGTGCTGCGCTGGCATCTCGTGCAGCTGTTGCTGGTCGTGGTCGTGGCCACTGCGCTGGGCAGTCTTGGCGGCCTGCTGGGTCAACAGGCCCTGGTCAGCGTGCTCGGTGACTGGTTCGGTGAAACCCTGCCTGCGCCGGGCCTGCGCCCGGTGCTGGTCGGCCTGCTGTTTGGCCTGAGCATGGCGCTGGGCTTTGCCGTACCGACGCTGTTGCGCGTGGGCAGGGTGCCGCCATTGCGGGTGCTGCGCCGCGAGATCGAAGCGCCGGGCCTTGCCGCCTGGGCGGTCTGGGTGTTGGCCGCCGGTGGGTTTTTCGGCCTGATGGTCTGGCAGGTACAGGATCTGCGCCTGGCTGGCGGCATGGCCCTGGCGCTGTGTGCGGCGCTCGCCGTGTTGATGCTGGCGGGTCGGATGTTGTTGCTGGCGCTAACGCCGCTGAGGCGTGCCGGTGGCAATGCTGCATTGGGGCTGGCGGCGCTTGCCCGCTACCCGCAGCTGACCCTGCTGCAGCTGGCTGGATTCGGCCTCGGCATCACGCTGCTCCTGCTGCTGGCGGTGGTCCGTGTCGACATCATCGACGCCTGGCAGCGCAGCCTGCCGGAGCAGGCGCCGAATCATTTCCTGATCAACCTGCAGCCCGAGGAACGAACGGCGTTGGCCGGGTTGCTGCAGGCGCGGCAGATCCCCAATTCCGGTCTGTACGCCATGGCGCGTGCACGCCTGGTCGCCATCGGCGATCGGCAGGTCGATCCGGAGGGATACACGGACCTGCGCGCACGACGTCTCGCCGCACGGGAGTTCAACGTCGGTTTCAGTGGCGAGATGCAGCGCGACAACCGTATCCAGGCCGGCCGATGGTGGACGCCGGATGAGCCGCCGCGGGCGCAGTTCTCGGTCGAGGAAGGGTTGGCGCAGAGCCTGGGTATCCGGTTTGGCGATACCCTCACCTTCGATGTGGCTGGACAGACTGTGCGCGCACCGGTCACCAGTCTGCGTTCGGTCGCGTGGGATTCGTTCAACGTGAACTTTTTCGTGGTCGCACCGCCGCAGATGGCGCTGGACCTGCCGGTCACCTACCTGACCAGCCTGTATCTCGACCCGGCTTCGGAAGGCCTGACCGTCGAAATGGTGAAGCGGTTTCCAGCGGTCTCGGTGATCGACGTGCGGCCGATCCTTGCCCAGGTGCGGGCGATCATGGAGCGCGGCGCCCTGGCGGTCGAGATGGTCTTCGTGTTCACGCTGATCGCGGCGGCGCTGGTCAGCGTTGCGGCGGCCCAGGTCAGCCGCGACGAGCGCGCTCGCGAGGTGGCGATCATGCGCACCCTGGGGGCCTCGCGGCGGCGTCTGCTCGGCGGCCTGCTCGCCGAGTTTGGGCTGCTCGGGTTGGTCGGCGGACTGCTGGCAGCGGGATTGGCGAGCGTCAGTGGCTATGTCATCGCGGTCGAATTGTTCGAGTTGCCGGGGCGCGTCAGTCCCAATGTGTGGTGGTTGGGCATTGGCGGTGGCACCGTGGTGGTCAGCCTGGTCGGTTGGCTGGCCACGCGCCGTTTGCTTGGCGTACCACCCTTGCAGGTGCTTAACTCAGACTAACAGCGCATACCCGGCCCTTGGGTCACGGTAGTGGTATGGCGCGCACGCCTGGCGCTGGGGGAGCGGCCACAGATGATCGTCGAATGTTTCGCCCGCCGGCTGATGGCGCCATTTCAAGGCGTTCTGCAGGTCATCCGCGTGGGTGACGGCGAGGCAGAGAGCACCGACGGCGTCAACTGGGTGCTGTATGCCGCGCACCCCGACATCCTTGCCCATTCAGGACTCTCCGAGGTGCGCTTTGGCACCTGGACGGGCGATTTCGGTCTGCGACGCGCGATGGTGCGTGGCACCGCAGCCGGCGGCCTGATCGAGCGCATCGGCGAGCCGTTGATCGGGGCGCTCGAGGCGTTTGCCAGGCAGACGCCATTTCCTCTCCAGGATCGGCGCGAGTATTGGCTGCTGGATGCGCAGACGCACGAGCCGCTGGTGCTGATCGACAGCCGCCTGTGTGACGAGCCGGTCCCGCCGGCAGTGCAGCCGCGCTGGCTGCCAGGCAAGGCCGCAGGTGATGAGTTCGCCGGCCTCGCCGAACTCGAAGACCTGATCGCACGACGCGCCGGCCGGCGCCCCGTAGCCGAGTGGTTCGAACGTGACGCTGACGGCCACGGTAGCGGTCCAATGCACGGCCGTCATGCGGCCGAATTCTTCCCACGGTTTCTGCTGACCACCAATTGGCCCGAGCAGCGGCAACGGGTGCTGGCTGAGGCCTTTATCGACTGGTGGGCGCCGGCGCTGCTGCAGTTGCACCACCTTAGCGATCCCGAGCGAACCCGTCTCGAACGGGCAGCTGCGCGTCGCGCCTCCGCCCTCGCAAGGTTGTTTCGCCTGTACCCCAAGACCATGGATGAGCGCCTGATCCGGGTCGCCCGCGTGCAGGCGCGAATGCAGTCCTCACACGAGACCGCCGCTCACTACGAGGAGCCGTTTCTTTGGATGGAGTGAGCCCTCCGGCACACAGGCGGCTGCTGCTGGTCACCGGAGACCGGGCCTGGGGCGAGGCCTGGGCGACGCGCCAGCTCGTGTCAGATGATTTCGCCGATACGTTGTGGATTGCGTCGACCGCGGGTCCGGGTATTGCCGCCGTTGCAGCGCGCAAGGCGGTACAGCACCTGGGCGGTGAATGCCGTCTGTTGGTGGTCGATGCCCACCAGGGGTTCAATCCCGATGCCTTCGCCGCCGCGCTCGGCACACTGCGCGGTGGCGGCGATTGCGTGGTAATGGCACCGGCACTGGCGGACTGGCCGTCGTTCGACGACCCGGACAAGGCGCGTTTTGCGGCGTATCCACACGAGATCGGGGATATGCAGGGGCATTTCCTTGCGCGCCTGTGCAGGTTGTGGCGTGACGCTCCGGGGGTGCATATCGTCACGCCACAGTCGCCAGTCACGCTGCGCATGGCGCCGCCTGCCGCCGTCGCGTTTCAGCTGAGCAATGACCAGGCGGCAGCGGTCGCCGCCGTCGAACGCGTTGCTCGGGGGCATGCACGGCGTCCGCTGGTGCTCACCGCAGATCGGGGGCGTGGGAAGTCGACGGTCCTGGGGGTGGCGGCCGCCAGACTGCTGGCGGCCGGGTTGCCGCGGATCACCGTCGTCGCGCCGCACCGCACCGCGGCGGCGACCTTGTTTCGCCACGCGATGGCGCATGCCGGGCAGTCATTGCACGAGGTTGCCGACGTACCGATCGGCACCGGGCAGCTGTGTTTCCGTCTCCCTGCCGATTGCCTGGCCGAGACGCCCGGCGGTCTTGGCCTGGTGATGGTGGACGAGGCGGCGGCAATCCCGGTCGGTGTGCTGGCGCAGCTGCTCGAAAACCACAACCGGCTGGTGTTCGCGTCGACCGTGCATGGCTACGAGGGCAGTGGGCGCGGTTTCGAACTGCGTTTCAAGTCCACACTGGATCGGCTGATGCCGCAGTGGCGGAGCCGGCAGCTGACGCAACCGCTGCGCTGGGCCGCAGATGACCCGCTGGAGGCACTGCTCAACCGCGCATTTGTGCTCGATGCCGACCTGGAGGATCTTCCCGACGAGCAGGATGCCGACGTGCGGATCGACAAGGTCGACCAACGGCAACTCGCCGCCGACGAGCCCTTGCTGCGCCGTGTGTTCGGCCTGCTGGTGAACGCTCATTACCAGACGCGGCCCTCCGATCTGCGCCAGCTGCTCGACAACCCGGACGTGCACCTGTGGCTGGCGCGTCGCGGCGGACTGGTGGCCGGCGTGCTGCTGGCGATCACGGAGGGCGGGTTCGATGCGCCGATGGCGGCGAAGGTGCTCGACGGCGGGCGTCGCCCGCGTGGCCACCTGCTGGCGCAGTCGCTGGCGGTGCACGCCGGGCTCGATGCCTGCCTGGGGCAGCGCGTGTTGCGCATCCAGCGCATCGCCGTGCACCCGGCGTTGCGGCGTCGCGGTATCGGCGGTCTCCTGTTGGATGCCGTGGCGCAATGGGGCAGTGCGAATTCCGCAGATCTGCTCGGTTGCACGTTTGGCATTGAGCGCTCGCTGCTCGACTTCTGGCAGGCGGCCGGGTTCGCCGCGGTGCGCCTCGGCGTGCGGATCGATCCTGCCAGTGCGGCGCATTCACTGTTCATGCTGCGTGGCCTCGGTGAACGGGGGAGCACGCTCACGCGCGAGGCCGGACAGCGTTTTCTCGCCGCGCTTCCCTGGACGCTCGGGGCGGGTCTGCGAGACCTGGATAGCCACCTGGCGAGCCTTCTGCTGCAGGGCCGCGATTGTGCTGATTTGCCCCTGACGGCGGACGACGTGGTCGCGATCGAGCGCATCGCCGGCGGTGCAAGGCAGCCGGCGACCGCCGACGCCATCCTGTGGCGGGCGGTGGTCCGGCTTGCAGCGTCTGTCAACGGCCAGGGGGACGGTCTGGCACTGCTCGTCGCCTGGCAGCTGCAGCACCGCACCACGGCGCAGATTTGTGCCGCTTTTGCGGTCTGCGGACGTGATGCACTGGAGGACCATCTGCGCGATGTGCTCGTACAGCATAGGAATATCTTCCTGTCCAGCGGTTGACGGGGGTGCACACGCGACCTAAATTCGCGCAAAACATAACCACAAGAGGAGGTTCAGATGCTGAATGTTGGAGACCAGGCGCCCGAGTTCGTTCTGCCCGATGCCGACATGACGATGACCGATTCAGCGAGCCTCGGCGGCAAACCCTATGTCGTGTACTTCTACCCCAAGGACGATACCCCTGGCTGTACGATGGAAGGCATCGAATTCACCGAGTTGATGGGCGATTTTGAGGCACTCGGTGTCGCTGTGGTCGGTGTCAGCAAGGACACCTGCGTCAGCCACGCGGCGTTCCGCGACAAGTACGGTCTGAGCATCCAGCTGGTCGCCGACGTCGAAGGGCAACTGTGTGATGCCTACGGTGTCTGGCAGGAAAAAGAAAAGAACGGCGAGAAGAAGATGGGTATCGTGCGTTCGACGTTCATCGTCGATGCCGACGGGATCATCCGTCATGCCTTGTACGACGTGAAGCCCAAGGGCCACGCCGAGCAGGTACTGGAACTGGTACGCGCGCTCTGACGTTGCGCGGCAACGCAACGCCGGCGCCCTGTCCGAGCCAGCTCACTCCAGCAGTTTCTTCATGCCCTTGATCACGATATCGGCGTAACTGACGATACCGATCACCTCGCGGTTCTCGACGACCGCGGCGCGGTTCAGGTGGTTGCGCTCGAACAGCCTTGCGCAGTAACGGATGTCCATGTTCGGGTCGACCCCGATCAGCGGCTTGTTCATGATCTCGTAGACATTGACCCGCTCCGGTGCCCGGTTCTTGGCCAGCACGTCGGTTGCGATGTCCTCCAGTTCGACGATCCCGTATTCGTCGTTGTCGTTGCGCTTGCGCACCACCAGGGCCTTGGTGTCGATGTGTTTCATGTCGCGCAATGCGTCGGCCACAGTTGCCAGGCCGTCGACCATGTCGAATTCGACCTTCATGACGTCGCGCACCCGGACCAGTTCGGGTCTGTTCATATCTCTTCCTCTACAAGTTCATGGAGTTTGGCCACCTGGCCGGTGACGCCTACTGCATCCTCGACATCGATCTGTATCGCGATACCGGAGCCCGGTTTGGACTCGAACTCGCCGGCGCGTGCGATCTCTTCGAGGATCTGTCGTGCCAGGTGCTCCTCGACCAGAAACAGCAGCATGTCACGTTGCGTATCGAGCGACAGGCCGAAGAATGTCTTTGCCTCGTTCAGCCCCTCGCCGCGGGCGTTGTTGATCACTGTGGCGCCGGTCGCGCCGGCGCCGCGCGCGGACTTGAGTACCGCGTCGGTCTTGTCGTCGTTGACGAATGCAATCAGGAGTTTGAAGTGCATGGGTAAGGCTCCTCAGTGGGATTGGCTCGCCCGCCTGGCCCGCCATTCGGACAGCTGGGCATAGGCCATCACGGTCATCATCGGGAACAGGCTGGCGAAGGCGATCAGGCCGAAACCGTCGAGCAGTGCGCTGCGCCCAGGCACCGTGCTGGCAAGACCGAGGCCAAGTGCTGCGACCAAGGGTACCGTGACGGTTGATGTCGTGACACCACCGGAGTCATAGGCAAGCGCAATGATGATCCGTGGCGCGAAGTAGGTCTGCACAACCACCACGACATAGCCGGTGATGATGTACCAGTGCAGCGGCGTGCCGGTCACGATGCGAAAGGTGCCGAGCGCGATGCCGATGGCGACGCCAATGGCCACGGCGACCCGCAGGCCCATGACACCAATACTGCCGGCCGAGACCTGGTGAGCCTTGATCGCGACCGCCAGCAGCGACGGCTCGGCGATCGTGGTCGAGAAACCGATCGCGAAGGCGAACAGGTAGACCCAGTAATAGTCCCACCAGTTGAATGCCGTAACATGGTGGGTGACATTGGCGATGAACGCCGGGTCGGTGAGTTGCGCGGCCATCAGCTTGCCCAGGGGGAACAGTGCCAGCTCGAGTCCCTCGAGGAAGAACGCCAGGCCAACCAGCACATAGACGAATCCCGCCAAAACACGACCGAGCCGGGGGATCGGCTTGCGCAGTACCAGCAGCTGAAAGCCGAAGATCGTCAATGCGATCGGCAGGACATCGGTGACCGTGTCCAGCAAGGTGTACAGCAACTCGGTGAACGGACCGGCTGACACTCAGATCACCATCCCGTAACCCATCACGAAGATCATCGGGGTCAGCGACGCAAACGCGATCAGGCCAAAGCCGTCGATCATCGGGTTGCGGCCCTTGATCGACGAAGCGAGGCCCACGCCCAGCGCGGTTACCAGCGGCACCGTGATGGTGGATGTCGTCACCCCGCCGGAGTCATAGGCGATGCCGATGATCTCGGGCGGGGCAAAGCCGGTCATGATGATCACCCCGATGTAGCCGGCGATGATCAGGTAGTGGATCGGCCAGCCACGGATGATGCGCAGTACGCCCACCAGGATGGCAAAGCCGACTGATAGTGCCACCGTGACGCGCAAGCCGTCGGCGTAGCTCTCCCTGGCCTCGGGTGTGTCCTCGATCATCTTGCCGACCGCGGCCACCTCGGCGGCTTCGTCGGCAACTGCGATCAGTGCCGGCTCGGCCACGGTCGTTCCGAACCCCAGTGCAAACGCGAACAGCAGCAGCCAACTGAGCGAGCCCTTGCGGGCAAAGGCATAGGCCATGCTCTCGCCGATCGGGAACAGCCCCATCTCGAGACCGCGCACGAACATCGCCAGGCCGATCATCACGAACAACGTACCCAGCGCGATCTCGCCGAGATTGGGAATGGGTTGCCGCAACACACCGATCTGAAAAAAGGCGATCACCACGACGATCGGCATCAGGTCGCGGGCGCTGCTCAGCAGGGGGGCGAGGAGGTGCTTGAATTTTTCCACTCGCACGACTCTGTCAAATCTGGCGCCGTGTTGCCAGTCTCACAACAGTTTCCGCAATTGACGCCGGTTAACGAATCCGGAAGTTGCAGTTCCAACTGACGCTGCAGGCAGGTCTCAGCTGCGGTCCGTGGCGTGCGGCAGCGATCGCGCGAACAGGGTGCCGATGCGTTCCCAGTCGGAATCGGCCGGTGCGGTGATATCCACCCCTGCCTGCGTGTAGGGATGGGTGAATGCCAGCCTGTGCGACATCAACAGCAGGCGTGCGATACCGAGGTGTTCGCGAAAAAAACGGTTGTGCCGGCCGTTGCCGTGCGTGGTGTCACCGATCAGGTGGTGCGAGATGTGTTTGAAGTGCTTGCGGATCTGCTGCCGCCGCCCGGTGTGCGGCGATACGCTGACGAGTGAATAGCGCGCCGTCGGGTGGCGGTCCACGGCGAACGGCAGCTCCACCCTGGCCAGGCTGCGGTAGCTTGTGGATGCGTGCTGTGCGATCCCGTTGCCATCCTCGTCGGCGACCGGGTGATCGATCGTCCCGTCCGATGCCACCCAGCCGCGGGCGACGGCCAGGTATTCCTTGCTGACCTGCCGCGACTCGAACTGGGCGACCAGGCGGCCCGCTGCCTCGGCGCTCAGGCCAAACACCAGCACCCCCGATGTCGCGCGGTCCAGGCGGTGCACCGGGTACACGCGGCGGCCCAGCTGGTCACGCAGCATCTGCAGCGCAAACACCCTGTCCGCCGAGATCGGGCTGCGGTGGACCAGCAGGCCGGCCGGTTTGTCGATCGCGACGTAGTGCGCGTCCTGGTGAAGAATTGTCAGCGGCATCCCTGTTGTCTCTTGTTTGCCCGCGAGGGATTCTATTCCATGGCGCCAGACGCTATCGTGCGCAGCATGTCGTTACGCATGCGTATCCTGCTGTTCCTGTTCCTGTTTGGCCTGGTGCCACTGATGCTGGCGGTGGTCATCAACCTGCCGCTGGTGCTGGAGCGGGTCGATCTTTTCTACCGCCACGCCTTTTTGCAGAACCTGCGCGCGGACTTCAGTGATCTGGACCAGCACCTGGCCAGCCGCGATGCCAGTGTGCGCCTGCTGGCAAAGCTCCCGGAGCCCGGTGCGCTGGTCGGCGACGGCGGTGGTGGCGACCAGGCCGAGATCGATCTGGCGCGTGCCCGCTATACGCAGTGGATCAACCGTATCCTCGGTGACGAGCGCGATATCACGGAGATCCTGTTTCTCGACGAGAACGGGATCGAGCGCTTCTGGCTGGAGCGCGAGAGCAGCAGCGGCAAATGGCAGCCGACCACGCGGCGCCTGCGCGGCGTGCCGCCCGACCAGGTTGCGCTGTTGCTGTCCGGGCGGCTGAGCAACGTGGTGCTCAGCCCGTTGCGCATCGACCTGACCGCCAACGACCCGGCCCGGGTGTTTACCCTGCAGCTGCTCAGCCCGATCGTTTCGGCGACGGCCGGTGAGCCGCCGATCGGGCTGGTCGCGATCACCCTCGATATCGCGGGCCTGGTGCGGCGCGATGCCAAGATGCTGTGGGTGCACGATGACGGCAGATATCTGCGTCTGCCCGATCAGCCTGATGTGCCCGGTCGTGAGGGCAACGCGTTCGATGACTACCCGGGGCTGGAAAGGGACTTCAGGGCGAACCGGGTGGTGCTGTGGGAAAAGGGTGACCGGCGGGCGATCTGGGTGCCGATGTTCCGCACGGTGGATGGTCGCACGCTGTGGGTGGGGCGCCCCGTGGATGACGAGCCGCTGCAGATCTTCCGTACGGAGATTGTGTTGCGCGTGCTGCTGATCGTGCTCGGTCTGGTGATGCTGCAGTTCGTTGTCGCACGCTGGATCACCCGCCGTGCCGAGCGCTTCAGCCGCGATCTGACGGAAGGGGTGCAGAAGACCCTGGAGTCGGATCAGCCGGTGGTGTTCAACTGGTCGGGGTCGCGCGAGTTGCGACAGCTCGCCGCCGACCTGACGCGTCTGTCGCGTACCCATGCCAGCCAGACCCGCAACCTGCGGGCCCACGCCCGCGAGCTGGAGGCGACCAACCGCTACAAGTCACAGTTCCTGGCCAACGTCAGCCACGAGCTGCGCACGCCGCTCAATTCGATCCTGCTGCTGTCCAAGCTGCTGGCGGCCAAGGGAGGCGAGCTCAGCGACGAGTCGGCCCAGCAGGCCGATGTGATACACAAGGCCGGCTGTGACCTGAAGGCGTTGATCGACAATATCCTCGACCTTTCGCGCATAGAGGCAGGCCGGCTCGACCTGCACGTCGAGCCCGTCGTGCTGGCCGAAATCCTGGAGGATCTGCGCCTGCTGCTCGAACCACAGTTCGATGCCAAGGGGCTGAAGTTTGAGCTGCGTATCGACCCTGGCATGCCCGAGCGCATCGAGACCGACGTCGACAAGGTGCGGCAGGTGCTGAAGAATTTCCTCGCCAACGCGGTCAAGTTCACCGAACACGGTACAGTGATACTGAGTGCCGCACCGGCGCCGGCGCCCTATTCCGTGTGCCTGGCTGTGCGTGACAGCGGGATCGGCATACCGCTGGCCAAGCAGGGCGCAATCTTCGAGGCGTTTCAGCAGGCCGATGGCTCGACCAGTCGGCGTTACGGCGGCACCGGTCTGGGGCTGACGATCAGCCGACAGCTGGCCGGCCTGCTTGGCGGTGAGATCCGCCTGGTCAGCGAGCCCGGCAAGGGCGCCGAGTTCTCATTGTTGCTGCCGGCCATTTCCAGTGAAGACGCGATCCGGGCCGCCGCGCCGGCCTATCCCGTGGTGTCGGCCGCCGAAGAGGAGACTGAGCCGACGCCGCTTGGGCTGCAGAACCAGCACGTGCTGCTGATGGAGCCCGACGTGCGCAGCCAGCTGCGCCTCAGCGGCCTGCTGCGTGGCTGGGGCATGCATCTGCACCTTGCGGACGATCTGGACGAGGCGATAGAGACTCTCGACGAACTGGATCGCGTCGATTTCCTGCTGATCGATGCCCTCATGCCCGACGATGGGGCGTGTGTTACGATTCGTAAACTTCGTGAGCATCTCGGGACTGCCACGGTCGTGGTCGGATTGATCCCGGCCGACAGGGTCGACGCCCGCGAGACCTGCCTTGCGCAGGGGGCCGACGATTTCGTCACGATGCCCTGTGATGCGCGCGCGCTGTCGGGAGTGCTCGTCGGGCACCTGCCGCAAACTGTCGAATAGAGATCTGATGAAGCGTTATTCCGGGTTCAAGCTGCTTGCAGTAGACGACAACGAGCACAATCTGTTCACGTTGCGTGCCCTTGTCGAGAAGCACATGGACGTGGAGATCATGGAGGCACGCGGCGGTGCCGAGGCGCTGGAGATCGCACAGGCGCATCCTGACATCGACCTGATAATCCTCGATGTGCAGATGCCCGAGGTGGACGGATTCGAGACCGCGCAGATGCTCAAGCTGCGCAAGAAGACGCGCGACATCCCGATCATTTTTCTGACTGCGGCGTTCAAGACCGAAGAGTTCCAGCGCAAGGGCTACGATGTCGGCGCGGTCGATTACCTGTTGAAGCCGATCGACGACAACCAGTTCCTCAACAAGATCAGCACCTATTTCCGCCTGATTGAAAAAGAACGCCAGCTCAACCAGGTCCTCGAGGAAAAGGTCACACAGCGCACCGCCGAGCTGAACCAGGCCAAGCAGTACCTGGAGAGTATCCTTACGCATATGGGTGAGGCGCTGCTGGTGCTGTCGCCTGAAGGCGTCATCCACCAGGTCAACCCGGCCGCCTGCGAGATGCTGGGCTATCCGCGCGAGGAGATACTCGGTATGTCGATCGGGGACATATTCGAAGAGGAAGGTGAGGAGCAGGCCGGCGCGTTCATGGGAACCTGGTTGGAGGCACTGATTCGAACCGGTGCGTTGCGTGATATCGATGCCGCCTTCATTTCGAAGACCGGCGAGCGGATCCCGATACTGTTTTCGCGCACTGCGGTGGTGAATGCCGGTGGCGCGATTAGCGATATCATCTGTATTGCGAAGAACATGCGCGGCTACCGCAAGGTTGTCGGGCAGGCGGATGCTGCGAGTGCGGCTGGCTGAATCTGTAGGAGCAAGTGATGACAGAGCCCATGGAACCGCAAACACCGGATGACGAAGATCCGACAATGACTGCGAATGCGCTCAAGGCGATGGCGCATCCGCTGCGCTGGAAGATTCTCTGCACCCTGGGAGACCGCGAGCTGTCGGTCGGTGAGATCGTTGAGCAGACCGGGACCTCGCAGAGCAATATCTCTCAACACCTGGAACAGCTGCGCAACAAGAACATCGTGACCTCGCGCAAAGAGGCCAACCGGATCTACTACCGGATCCGCAACGGCAAGTTGCTCGAGCTGATCGGGACGATGCGCACCGTGCTGTGTCCGACCTATCTCGACGACCGGTATCCGGGCGGCTGAGTCTGCTGCGCGTCTTTCTTCGGGTTGACGGTCGACGATGTCGGGCCGCGGCGGCAGCATGTCATTGAGCGCACTGTATGAGTCGCGCCTTGCCGCTGAAGGCCTGGATGCGGATCCATATCAGCTGGCCGTGGTGGAAGCCTTTCAGCGGGTGATGGATGAGGCGGCGCATCCCGGGCCAAAGGGCTGGCGCCGTTGGTTTGCGCGTGCAACGCCACCGACGCGTGGTCTCTATGTGTGGGGCGGGGTCGGGCGCGGAAAGACCTGGCTCATGGACCTGTTCCACGAGAATCTCCACGGCCTGCCCAAGGCGCGATTCCATTTCCACCGCTTCATGCAACTCGTGCACAACGAGCTTGGCTCGATCAAGGGCAGGGCCAACCCCCTGCAGATCGTTGCCGGCCGCATGGCGGACCAGTGGCGGGTGTTGTGCCTGGATGAGTTCCACGTGGTGGACATCGGTGATGCTGTGATCCTGGCGGGTCTGCTACGCAGCCTGTTCGAGCAGGGCGTTATCCTGGTCACCACGTCGAACGTGGCGCCCGATCAGTTGTACCGTGATGGCATCCAGCGCGCCAGCTTCCTGCCGGCGATCGCGCTGCTGAACACGCAGACACAGGTGATGGAGTTGGGCGGTGATCGCGATTATCGCAAGATGATCCTCGAGCAGGCCCAGGTCTATCACACGCCGCTGGGCGAACAGACGGATGCGCTGCTGTTCGACGAGTTTCACCGCTTGGCCAGCACCGCGCCGGAAGGCGCGGGTGACGTGATGATCAACGGTCGCGCAATGCCATACCGGCACCGCGCCGGCGACCTGGTCTGGTTCGATTTCGAGGCCTTGTGCGGTCCGCCGCGCAGCAAGAACGACTACATCGAGCTGGCGCGGACGCACCAGACGGTGTTCATCTCGGATATCCCGATCATGGGTGGTTCGCGCGACGATCGGACGCGGCGTTTCATCTTTCTGGTCGACGAGTTTTACGATCGGCGGGTGAAGCTGGTGGTCAGCGCGGAGGCGCCGGTTCATCGCCTCTACATCGGTGAGCGACTCGCGTTCGAGTTTCAACGTACCGTCAGTCGGCTGACCGAGATGCAGACTGCGCCGTTTCTTGGCAAGCAACACCTGTGTTGAACGGGTGACACGGCGTCACGGCCGACACCCGTCAGTTCGCGGCCGGCGTCTGCTTCGGTGTGGCGATTTTCCAGACGCCATCTGTCTGTTGGCAGTAGTCGAATTGGCTGTTGCCGGATAGTCCCCCGGCGCTGTTGGACAACTCGGTGCGACGGCACCGCATGCCATCCATGTCATAGGTCTCCAGCGGCCTGATTGTGCCGGAGGCGCCGGAATCGGAGTTGCTCCAGCTCACGGTCTCGCCGTCGGGGGCATTGTCCAGCGCGGTCCGCGTCGTCTCCTGCATCATTTCCCAGTCGCGATCGGTGAACTTGCCTACCGGTCCATCCTTCAGGAAATTCAAGTTGCCCGCCGCGACCGGAAGGCTGAGTCCAAGGCCGACGAAGAGCCAGGCAAACATGGTGCGCATCGGGTATCGATCCTCATTGTCCATCATGCGATCAGTATACTGCAGCATCGCCGGCGCGCCATGAACGGCTGGCGCGGAAAGCATCGCCCAATGAGCATTATCGGGCGCGGCCAATTGCCAGGAAAATTCCCGATGATTTCATTCGCAAAACTCCTTCGGCGCCATCATCCACGCCACCGGATGACGGCGATTGGTACGGCATTGTTGGTCGGCACGATACTGTCATCGATCGGCCATGGGATCGCCGCGTCGCCCGACCTGTGGATCCCCGATATCGTCGTGTCCGATTTCCCGAATCGCACCGAAGAGGCCTACTGGCAGGACAACCGGCCGGTGGCGATCAAGATCACGCCGAAATCTGGTGCGCCCTACTACATCGTCGATCCGGACGGTGATTCGGAATTCGAGATGCGTCGCGGCGGTACCGATATCGATGTCAAACCGAACAACTGGAAGGTGCTCGCGTGGTGATAACGCCCGACCGGGAGGGGACAGTTCGGCTGCGATTTAGGGCATTTGCGAAGAGTTAACTACACTGCCAGCAGGCGGCACCGCGTCCTTTAGGCGACGCGATTACGCTTGATATTGTGATAAAAATATTCTATATAAGTAAATAATTATTGACCCGGGGCGGCAGTGATGGAACTCATGAGAACACGGATCATCTACGGACTGGCAATGCTCTGGTTCGCCTGGGGCGGTGCAGTGGCTGCGGAGCTGCAGACGGTTCCGGTGGCGCTGGCCGAACTGCCACGGGTCTACCGCCTCGATGGCGTGGCCGAGGCGATCAACCGCGGCACGGTGTCGGCACAGACATCCGGTCGGGTGGTCGAGGTGAAGTTCGACGTCGACGACATGGTCCGCCAGGGCGACGTCCTGGTGGTCATCGAGGATACGCAGCACCAGGCGGGGGTCAGGCAGGCCGAGGCCAATGTCAAGGCGGCGACGGCAAAGCGCCAGGACGCCGAGCAGGATTTTGTGCGCATCCAGGGCGTGTACGAGAAAGACGCGGTATCCAAGGCGGACATGGACAAGGTCACGAACGTGCTGCAGCAGGCACGTGCCGGCGAGCAGGTGGCGCAAGCCGCTCTGCAGCAGGCGTTGCAGGAACGCGCCTACACCCAGGTCAGGGCCCCCTACAACGGCATTGTCACCGAGCGACTGATCGAAGTCGGTGAGACCGCGCAGCCCGGGACGGCGCTGGTGTCCGGGCTGTCGCTCGACAACATGCGGATCAGCGTGGATGTGCCGCAGAACCTGGTCGATTCGATCCGCAGAGAACGCAAGGCGCAGGCCAAGATCAACGGCAAATGGGTCACGGCGCAGGATGTGACGGTATTTCCGGTGGCCGATCCACGCGCGGCCACCTTCAAGGTCAGGCTGCAGTTGCCCGAGGGCCTGGAAGGTGTGTTCCCGGGCATGTATGTCGAGGTCGGCTTCGTCGCCGGCAGCCAGCCAAGCCTGGTGATCCCGCTGTCCACAGTGGTCCTGCGTTCGGAAGTCGTCGGGGTCTACGTGGTCGACGCCGAGGGCCGGGTGCACCTGCGTCACATCCGCCTCGGCTCGCCCGCCGGGCCGGAGCACGTCAGCGTACTCGCCGGCCTCGACGAGGGGGAACTGGTCGCCACCGACCCTCTCGCCGCCGGAATCGCACTCAAGTCGCAACGGACTGCGCAGGTGGGTAATGAGTAAGTTCGGCTTCTCCGGCTCTATTGCCCAGCGTTTTCAGTCAACGCAGATCACGCCGCTGCTGGCGCTGGTCGGCCTGCTGCTCGGCGTGTTCGCGGTTCTGGTTACGCCGCGCGAGGAAGAGCCGCAGATCAATGTCACCTTCGCCAATGTGTTCATCCCGTTTCCCGGCGCCTCGGCGCGCGAGGTCGAGAGCCTGATTGCCTCGCCGGCCGAGCAGGTGCTGGACGAGATCGAGGGAATCGAGCACGTGTATTCGACCTCGATGCCCGGTATGGCGATTCTCACCGTGCAGTATCTGGTCGGGCAGGATCGCACCGACGCGATCGTGCGCCTTTACAGCAAGATCATGTCGAACCAGGACTGGCTGCCCGGCGGCATCGGTGCCGGCACCCCGATCGTCAAGCCCAAGGGTATCGACGACGTGCCGATCGTGACCGTCACCCTGTGGTCGACCGACCCGTCACAGGGGACCTTCGAGCTCGGCCAGGTCGCGCACGCGATCGAGTCGGAGCTCAAGCGTGTGCCGGGCACGCGGGATATCTACACGATCGGGGCCACCGATAATGTCGTGGCCGTGGAGCTCGACCCGCAGGCCCTGGCGGCGCGTGGTCTGGACCCGCGTGATCTGCGCAATGCGCTGCAGGCGGCGAACGTCACGCGCGACAACATCCGCGTGCTGGCCAGCGACCGTGAGGTGTTGGTGCAGGCCGGGGTGTTCCTCAGCCAGGCCGACGAGATCGGCGACCTGGTGGTCGGCATCTATGACGGCAAGCCGGTTTTCCTGCGTGACGTGGCGAGCGTGCGGCGCGGTGCGGATGCGCCGTCTACCTATGTGTGGACAGGTGCCGGTCCGGCGGGTGTCGATGGCGGGTTGGGTGCGGCGGTGGAGGCCCCGGCGGTCACCCTGGCGATCGCCAAGAAACCCGGCACCAACGCAGTGGAGATCGCCAAGCGCGTGATCGATCGTTTCAACCAGCTGCAGGGCATCTATATCCCGGACGGCATCGGCGTGCAGGTCACGCGCAACTACGGTGCGACGGCAGACGCCAAGGCCAAGAAGCTGATAAGCAAACTGGCGTTTGCGACTGCGTCGGTGGTGCTGTTGGTCATGCTGGCGCTGGGCTGGCGCGAGGCGATCATCGTCGGCTCGGCGGTCGTGGTCACCCTCGCGATCACGCTGTTTGCATCCTGGGCCTGGGGCTTCACCCTCAACCGGGTGTCGCTGTTTGCCCTTATCTTCTCGATTGGCATCCTGGTCGATGATGCCATCGTCGTGGTGGAGAACATCCACCGTCACCTGTCGATGGGAGCCAAACGTCTGCTCGATGCGATCCCGGCGGCGGTTGACGAAGTAGGGGGTCCGACCATCCTGGCAACCTTCACGGTGATCGCCGCGCTGTTGCCGATGGCCTTCGTGTCCGGCCTGATGGGGCCTTACATGAGCCCGATACCGATCAATGCCTCGCTCGGCATGCTGATCTCGCTGGTCGTGGCCTTCGTGTTTACGCCGTGGATGAGCAATCGGATGCTCGCCAAAGTGGCGAAGAAGTTCGAGGCGCATACCCATGAGCATGAGGGCAGCCCTGGACTGGAGCGGTTTTTCGACCGTGTCATGTCGCCTTTCCTGCTTGGGGTGAAAGGCTACCGCAACCGCTGGAAGTTGCTGGCCGGTGTGTTGCTGCTGATTGCGCTGTCGGTGCTGTTGGTGTTCGGCAAGGCGGTGATCCTGAAGATGCTGCCGTTCGACAACAAGTCGGAGTTCCAGGTGGTGCTGGATATGCCGGAGGGTACGAGCCTGGAACGCACGACGCGGGTGCTCGGCGAGATTGCCACATACATCGCCACCGTCGAAGAGGTCACCGACTATCAGGTCTATTCGGGTACAGCCGCGCCGATCAGTTTCAACGGCCTGGTACGTCAGTACTACCTGCGCGAAGGCGCGAACCTCGGGGATATCCAGGTCAATCTCGTCGACGCCCACCACCGTCACCGCAAGAGCCACGAGATAGCGCTGTCGGTACGTGAGCCGGTGCAGGCCATCGCGCGGCAGTATGGTGGCAACGCCAAGATCGTCGAGGTCCCACCCGGTCCGCCGGTGCTGTCACCGCTGGTCGCCGAGGTGTACGGACTGGATTACGAGGGCCAGATCGCGGTGGCCAGGAATCTGCGCAAGACATTCAGCGAGACGCCAGATATCGTCGATGTGGACGACTCGGTCGAATTCCCGTCGGAAAAGGCCGTGGTGGTGGTCGACCGGGCCAAGGCGGCCCGTCTCGGCGTGCCCCAGAGTACCGTGGCCGACGCCCTGGGTATCGCGCTGGGCGGCGAGGACATGAGTTATCTGCATGCTGCAAACAACAAGTACGCGGTACCTGTTCGCGTGCGCTACAGCGAGCAGGACAGGGCCGAACTGACGCAGGTCCTGGCGCTCAAGGTGCGTAGCGAGACCGGCGCCCTTGTGCCGATGTCTGAAGTCGTCGCGGTAGTCCCGTCGGTACGTGAATTCAGCATCCAGCACAAGGATCTGCTGCCGGTGGTCTATGTCACCGGTGACATGGCCGGTGACACCGACAGCCCACTGTACGGCCTGTTCGATATCGCCGGTCAGCTCGAGGCGCAGGGAGGCCCGGAGCAGTGGATGTTGTCGCAGCCGCTCAATCCCTATGACTACAGCATCAAGTGGGACGGCGAGTGGCAGGTCACCTACGACACTTTCCGGGACATGGGGATTGCCTACTCTGTCGGCCTTCTGCTTATCTACCTGCTGGTGGTGGCGCAGTTCCGCTCGTACCTGGTGCCGCTGGTGATCATGGCGCCGATCCCGTTGACTGTGATCGGCATCCTGCCTGGGCACGCGATCATGCATCTCCTGACCGGGGGTGGGCAGTTCACTGCGACCTCGATGATCGGCATGATCGCATTGGCCGGGATCATCGTGCGCAATTCGATTCTGCTGGTGGACTTCATCAACCAGGAGGTGCGCGACGGGGTGGCGTTTGATCGTGCGGTGGTGCGTGCCGCCGCGGTGCGCGCCAAGCCGATCGTCTTGACCGGTCTTGCGGCGATGGCTGGCGCTTTCTTCATCCTCGACGACCCGATCTTCTCAGGCCTGGCAGTATCACTGATCTTCGGCCTGTTCGTATCCACGGTGCTGACCCTGATCGTGATCCCGGTGGTGTACTTCGGCGTGATGTGCAAGCGTCTGGAGCAGATCAGAAACGCCGCCTGAGTGCGCTGTGCTTACCCCTGAAAGAACAAACCCCGCGGATGCGGGGTCGGTTCTGCACAGTTTTTCGGAGGGGATTTAACCTTCTCCACGGGAGTTTTGAAATTTGTCGGTCCTTGGGGAGTCCGCAGCCACCAACGTTCGGCTTCAAACGGGCACGACACACGCCGTTCCTGTTCAACCAGACCTGTTCTCCGCCTTCACCCTGCTGGACGTTCCCCAAGTGACTCGACACCACCGATCCCTGTCGGCGGCTTTTCCTGGCCTTGGCCATTAAGATCAAGCCTAACGTTTCACCGCACCCTGTACATGAGGGTAAATACCTAGGTGGAATCCCGCTTACGCGGTAACTAACTGAAATACAGGGGTTATTTGATGCTGTCCGGATCGGGGTTCTTGCCTAACCGTTAAGTCGGTCATAAATCAGGAAACCCGCGACATAGGTGCCTATCGCGGATCCGAGCGTGCTGAACAGGAACACCAGCAGGGTGCGCGACACGCGATTGCGCCACCAGCCCCGCAGCTGCGTCGTGTCGTGGCGCAGCCGGCTGAAATCGCCGACCCGCGGCTTGCGCAGCCACAGTTCCGCCGCCGCGGTCACCATGCCTGCACCGACCGTCGGGTTGAGCGAAGTGATCGGTGCTGCGACGAAAGCGGTGACGACCGTCAGCGGGTGGGCTGCCGCGAGCAGGGCGCCCAGCGCCGACAGGCCGCCGTTGATCAGGATCCAGTCGCGTACCAGTTGCCAGCCCAGGTCCGGGTTGCGACTGAAGCCGATGTAGAAGCCGGTCACGACCAGGGCGACGATGGCCCAGGGTATAAGGCGAGGCCAGCGCGACCTGGCCGGTATGGCCTCGAGTTCACGCAGGGCCTGTGCCGGGTCGTCCTGGTCTTCCAGGTGTTTTGCAATACCCTTGAGGTGACCGGCCCCGACCACGGCGAGGATAGGGCGCCCGGGGTGCGTGTTGGCCGCTTCGCGCAGCTTGGCGCCCATGAAGCGGTCGCGCTCTGCAATCAGCGGTGCAAACAGGTCTTCGCGGTCGTGGGCGAACTCGGCGAACGTGGTCTCGAGGACATCGCCCTCCTTGAGGTGCTCGATATCCTCCTCGCTGACCTTTTCGCGGGACACCAGGCTGGCCACCAGGCCGCTGAAGAGCACGCCGCGTCGCCACCAGCTCAGGCTGTGGGCAGTGCGTTTGAGGGTGACGCCGATCTCACGGTCGATCAGCACGATCGGCAGCCCGTGTGCATCGGCCTGGGTGACGGCGACCCGCATCTCGGCACCGGGCTCGATGCCGAGCTGCTCGCCGAGGCGCTGCTGGTAGGCCGCCATCGCGAGATTGGCCATTACCATGGAGGCCTTGCCCTGGCGCACGACCTGCATCAGGTCGAGCTCGGCGAGCCGTTCCGGGTGGGTCAGCGCATCGAAGCGACTGGGGCAGAGTTCCACTGCCACTGCCTGGTAGGCCTTGCTGTCGAGTTCGCTGGCGACCTGCTCGGCGCTGCTGCGTGAGATGTGCGCCGTACCGAGCAGGGTGATGACGGTATCGCCGACCCTGACCTCGCGCAGCAGTGTCGTCGGCTCGTCCGCCTTGTGCGCCGCGCTGCCCTCAACTTCTGACATGCATCACTCCTCGTATAAGGCTGGCGATGATAGCAGCCCCTCGACGGTGACAGCCCGGCCGCCGATCTTTACTATGCCTCGACGGATTTTCTGCAAAGGTCTCTCATGCGCGCACTGCCGTTACTGATGTCTCTGTTGCTCTGTGCCTGCCAGACGAACCCGTTTGGCGGCGATGTGCCTGACAAGCTCAGCCTGCAGACCAAGACGTTCGAAGATGTCGTGCGCTGGGGCGCGTTGGAGAAGATGTACCTGTTCCTCAAGCAGGATCCGGCACAGCCGCCGCTGCAGGTGCAGGACGGCCTCGACAATGTTCGCGTGACCGGCTACGAGTCCAGCCAGCTGGGCAAGATCTCGGAGACGCGCTGGGCACAGACTGCGGTGATCGACTATGTGCTGACCGATCGCCAGGTGGTGCGCCAGCTGGTCGATCATCAGTTGTGGGTGAGCGACGATGAAGGAAAGACCTGGTATCGCGAGAATCCGGTGCCGTTGTTCCGTTGAACGCCGGAAGAGGTCACGGGGAAGTGCAGTGGACGTCATGAAGCAGGTTTGTTCAATCTTTTTTCACAGGCACGCGGTGCTGCTCGCGCTCACGCTCTGCGGGTCGATATCGGCGGTGGCTGCCGACACCGGCACCGGCGACATCGACGCGCTCAGGCAACAGGTGCTCGAACTGCAGTCCCGCGTCGCGGCATTGGAGGCCCGGTTGGGGGACGTGGCGGTGGTGGTCGCGGCCGACCCGGTGCCTGGTGGCTGGCGCAAGGCGGTCAACTGGAGTCTGCTGGAAAGTGGCATGGAGGCAAGCCGGGTCGTGGAGATCCTTGGCGAGCCGGACAGCCGCAAACGCGTCAGCAAGTTCGAGTTCTGGACCTACGGTGACAGCAAGATGAGCCTGTACATGGGGCGACTCAAGAAGTGGGAGATCCCCAGCGGCATCGAGGGCGAGTGAGCGGTCAGTTGGGCGCGTCTTCCAGGTTCTGGCGAACGCCTTGACCACGCCTCACGGCTGGTCCTGACCCGCATTCAACAACGGTTCCAGGGTCTCGATCACCTCGGTACTGCTCCAGTCGAAAGCGCCGAATACTGCATAACGGATTCGATGCTCCCGGTCGAGCACCAGGGTTGTCGGAAACGCATAGATACCCCAGCGCCGCAGTGCCTCGCCATCGTTGTCCATCAGGACCGGGAACTCCACCGGCTTGTCCCGGAGAAAGGCCTCCATGGTTTGTGTGCTCTCGCCGACGTCGACGGCCAGAATCTCCAGACCGCGGCCATGAAGACGCCGATAGAGTCGCTGAAGCGATGGGATCTCGGCGACGCAGGGTGGACACCAGGTGGCCCAGAAGTTGACCAGCACCACCTTGCCGCGCAGGTCGGCGAGGTCTGTCGGGCCGCCGCGCAGGCTTGGCAGTTGCAGCGCCGGCGCCGCCCGTTCGCCCTCGTAGGGGCGGAGCAGTTCGCTGTTGTGCGGCGCCTCCGGTGCTCCGGCCTCGCCTTGCAGTGGCGCGGCCTGCGTGGGCGCGCCACCATAGGCACCGAGCATTTCCATTGCCTGGTCGAGAATCGCCGGCAGCCGCTGCGTCATTGCCGCCTCGGTGTCAGTGAACTCGGGACGGGCATAGAAGCCGTCTGCCACGTCCGGCAGGCGGTGCAGGAACACAGGGCTTCCACCCTTCTCGAGTTGTTCGATATCCTTTCCGACGTGCCAGAAACCGCCCGAATCCTCCGGCTGGAGCAGGTAGACCGGGAGATTGCTGGCACTCGCGATCGGCAGGTACTCGGCCTCTTCACCTCCCTGTGGTGTTCTCACGAACAGTCGCGGGCTGATCGCCAGCAGGCCACCCAGCGCGCCGCTGACTGGCGTCGCTGATTGCCAATGGCGCACGCCGCTCAGGGCGAGGGCGACGCTGCGGCCCTCGGCCGCGAGAAACACCTGTTTGCCACTGCGCGAGATGGCGTCGTCCAGCAACGCACTGATGGCTGCCGGGTCGATGTCGTTCAGGCTGTAGCGTCCGACCGGCAGGAACCACGCGGCATGCAGGTCCGGCAACCAGACCTCCACCCCGCGGTGGCTCAGTGCCTCCGCAAGCGCCGTGCGGCGAGGCGTGCTGCCAAATTCGGCGGACAGCCAGACGATCAGACGATCTCCCTCAGCCGGAAAGACCTGTGTTGGTATCTCTTCGCTGCCGGCGGTGACGACGAGGTCCTGCGCAGGCGCCATGCCGGCGCTCGCAAGCAGTAACAACAGGCAGAGAAATCGGCGCATCCGGGGTCACTGGAGAAGGGCAATCGGGGTGGCGATTATAGGGGAACCTCTGAAGAAATCGTGGCCCCGATCCTGGCGCCGGCATTCGCCATTTCATCATTACCGATCTTCGCAATAGCCGGCAGTTGGCTGCGGTTTTGCCTCGAACTGACGATTTCTGATCGCCAAGTTTTTTGGCCCGGGCTTTCCCACCGGTTCCCAGGGGATTCCCGCGAACGTCACGGGTTGATAAGCGGCGTCGGCGCTCGCAGCATGACGGCGCCATGAAACGCCTCGCCGACCTCACGTTCGACAACAGTTTTTCCCGTCTGCCGGCAGGGATGCACGCGCGCGTCAGGCCGACGCCTTTGCAGGGGGCACACCTGGCCAGCCTCAGTCCGGCTGCGGCCGCACTGCTGGAGCTGTCGCCGGACAGTCTGCGTGAGCAAGAGGCCGTAGCCGCGCTGAGCGGCAGTCAACTGCTGCCCGGCATGGACCCGATCGCGATGTGTTATGCGGGCCACCAGTTCGGTCACTATGTCCCGCAGCTCGGTGACGGCCGCGCACTGGTGCTCGGCGAGGTGCTCACGGCAGGGGGCGCGCGCTGGGAGCTGCAGCTCAAGGGCGGCGGGCTGACGCCGTTCTCACGCGACGGTGACGGCCGAGCCGTGCTGCGCTCGACCATCCGCGAGTACCTGTGTTCAGAGGCGATGCACGGCCTGGGTATACCGACGACGCGCGCACTGTGCCTGTTCGGCAGTGACGAGGAGGTGTACCGCGAACGGATCGAGCGCGGCGCGCTGCTGGTCAGGATGGCTCCGAGCCATGTGCGTTTTGGCTCGTTCGAGGTGTTCTACCATCGCCAGCAGTACCGCGAGCTGCAGCAACTCGCCGATTACGTCATCGATCACGACTTTCCGGATCTGCGCGATTGCGAGCGGCCCTACCTGGCGCTGCTGCGCGAGGTGGTGGGGCGCACTGCGCGGTTGATGGCACAGTGGCAGCTCGCCGGTTTCGCCCACGGCGTGATGAACACCGACAATATGTCGATCCTCGGATTGACCCTCGACTACGGGCCGTTTGGTTTCATCGACGCCTACGACCCCGGTTTTGTCTGCAACCATTCCGACCATCGTGGGCGCTATGCATTCGACCAGCAGCCGTCGGTTGGCCTGTGGAACCTGACGTGCCTCGCCCAGGCCCTGTTGCCTCTGCTGGATGCCGATGACGCCGATGCCTCCGTTGAGCAGGCGCGCGACGCGCTGGCGGACTACGAGCCGGCGTTCGCCGCAGCCTACGTCAGCGGTATGCGCGCCAAGCTCGGGCTGCGCGAGGCGCATCCCGATGACCCGGCGCTGGCGGCCTCCCTGCTCGACCTGATGGCGGTCAGCGGCGTCGATTACACCAACCTTTTCCGTGACCTCGCCGCCTTGTGCCTCGATGAGGCCGCCAGCGCCACGCCGCTGCGCGATCGGTTCATTGATCGCCCGGCTTTCGATGCCTGGGCCGATGACTACCGTGCCCGACTGCGTGCCGAGGGCAGCGGGGATGCCACACGTGCCGCGGTGATGCGTTCGGTCAATCCACGCTATGTGCTGCGCAACTACCTCGCGCAGCAGGCGATCGAGCGCGCGGAACAAGGCGATTATTCGGAGGTCGATTGCCTGCTGGACCTGCTGTCACGTCCGTTCGAGGAACAACCGGAGCGACAGGGCTATGCCGCCGAGCCACCCGATTGGGGGCGGCGCCTCGAGGTGAGCTGCTCGTCCTGAGTCGTGTTCTAATTCCGTTTTGTCGCCGCAATCCAGCAAACGCCATGGCCATCTCATTCAGTCAAAGACCCGGTCGTCACGAACGCCACTACCTTCGCAGGATCGGTAATCCGCTGTTTCCCGACAGTCCGGCAAGGCCGGATGACGCGGCCCTGCTCGAGGCGCAGCGCCTCGACCATGAAGAGCTGCTCGCGTTTCTTGGGGACCTGCGCGCGACGGTGCGGCGTGCGGCGGAGTTGCAACCGAACGAGGGCAGCGAGGTGATCCTCGAAATCAAGGAGCACCTTGATCGTCTGTACGAGATGTCGGCCGGCCTGGCCGAAGACCATGGCCACAACCAGGCGGCACTGGCACAGCTGCTCGAAGTGATCATGCGCAATGTCGAACGCGGTGCGGCCGGGGACCCGCAGGCGCTTGAAGAGCTCGCGCAGGAAAGGCTTGCGCGAGCGGCACATTTTGCCTTGCTCGCCAGTCCCTTGGTCGCCGATCTGCTGCATCCACAGAGTGCGATCGGTGCCGCGGACCTCGCCCCCACGCTGTTGTCGGCGACCGAAGACGAGCTCGCGCCGGCATTGCAGCTGTTTGACCTCGAACAGACCATCCAGCTGTATTCAGATGCCCGGGAGTGCCTTGCCGCACATGCCCAGGCACCGGCAGCGGCGCGCGACCGCTGCGCCCAGATCGAGGCACGAATCGCCGAGCTACGCCAGCACGCCGTGCTCAACTGACGGCAAGGTGGGGCTCAGTCCTCGCTGAGTTCGATCTCGCCGCTGACCGATACGGTCAATTCCTGGGTGCCGGCCTCTATGGTCGCCGGCGCAACACTGAAATCGGCCGTGGCCGCCTCCATCATCATGCCCCGTGCAAGCGGCATCGGCCGGTTGCGGCTGTCGTTGATCTGCAGGTTGACCAGCCGAAACCCGGTCCGCCCCAATGCCCCGGCGATGTGTTTCGCGCGCGCCTGGAAACGCGTGATCGCCGTGGCGGTGAGCTCATCCAGATGCCCCCGGCGCTGCTCGTCGGAGACCTCGTAGCCGAGCGACTGGACGTGCAGTTGTGCCTGCAGCTTCGCGACCAGGTCACCGAGCAGGCGGTTGTCGCGACTCTCCAGGCGCAGCGACTGGCTGACCCGCCAGCCGCGGATCTTGTCCTTGTTGTAGACCGCATGGGTCTGGTAACCCAGCGTCTGCAGCTTGACCTCGGGATGACTCCTGCTCAGGTTGACCGCCCAGTCCATCAGGCGATTGACCTCGTCTGCCGGCGCCGACGCATCGCGGCCCTCCGCCTGGGCGCTCAACACGACGACCAGCAGATCGTTGTCCACTTCGGCGCGGGCGGATTCGTCGAGGTGGACGCGGTTGTACTGTGGTGGCTCGTTGTGGGCGATTGCCGATGTCGCGTACAGGGCGATCGACAGGGCGGTGATCGGGATCAGGCGCATGGGTTTCCTCCGGCTGGAATCGGGATGATCAGCTTAACGTCGAACGTCTGACCACGACAGGCGTGAGGAGTTGCAGATATGAAAAAACCCCGCACCGGGGTGCGGGGTTTTTTTGACCGCCGGAGCGGCCGGCAATTCGCCGAGAGGCTGAATTACTTCGCGACTTCTGCCTGCGGGGCAACCGGAGCCGGCGCATAGCCGTAAGGGGCGTAGCCGTAGGCCGGTGCGGAGTAGTTGTAACCACGGCCCCAGCCGTCGCCTGCGCCGTAGCCATTGCCGTAGCCACGCATGTTGGTGTTGCCGCGGCCAGAGAAGCTCATGCTGAAGGTGCCTTCGCCGGATGCGTCGCCGGTGCCGTCGAACACGCCGTTGGTGTAGCCGTTGCCTGCGCCGTTACCGGTGTTGTAGCCGTTGTTGTAGCCGTTGTTACCCCAGAATGCGGAAGCCTGTGCGGTAGCCAGAACAGCAGCGATAGCGATGATTTTCTTCATGTCAGTGTCTCCAAGTTTTTTTGCATGGGCCTGTGCCCGGTATGTATTCAAAATCGTTGCCGCTTGTGGAGGCGGCCGGCGGTACAGCTTGCCGTTGATGTGGTTAGTATATAAGCAAATACTAAAATGTCAATATTCTTTTTCACCGGGCTGTGGAATGCATCAATGACGAGGCCGCAAGAAACCTCATTGGCCGCTTTGCGGCGTGGCCGCTATTCTCCGTGACATCAGAAAAACTGGAGGTTGTTGCATGAGCCAGGTGTTTGATCTGCTGATCGTCGGCGGCGGTGTTACCGGATCGGCATTGCTGTACCTGACATCGAGATATACCGATATCCGGCACATAGGAATGCTGGAGAAATACGCTGCGCCGGCACGCGTCAATTCGTTGCACAGCAATAACAGCCAGACCCTGCACTGCGGGGACATCGAGACCAACTACAGCCTGGAGAAGGCGCTGAAGGTCCAGCGGGCGGCGCGCATGGTGGAGAACTACGCCACCGTGCAACCGGACATCGATCACCTGATCTTCAAGTACCCGAAGATGGTGCTGGGCGTCGGCGCCCGGGAATGTCAGCAGTTGCGCGAGCGCTTCGACATGCTGTCGCCGCATTACCCCAATCTTCAACTGCTTGGCCCGGAGGATATCCAACGGATCGAACCGGCGGTCGCCGAGTCCAAGGGGGGAATGCGGGCCGACGAGATCATCGCCCTGGGCTCTGAAAACGAATACACCGCGGTCAATTTCGAGGCCCTTGCACGTTCATTTGTACGCCAGGCACGCCGCATCGAGGGTACCGTGGTCGATGTGCGCTACAACCGCCAGGTCGCGCATATAAAGAAGGTTGGTGAACGTTTTATCGTCGATACCGGGGAAGAGGTGTTCGAGGCCCGCAGTATCGTCGTCTGCGCCGGGGGGCACAGCCTCAAGCTGGCCCACGATTTGGGCTACGGCCACCACTTCTCGGTGCTGCCGGTCGCCGGCAGTTACTACTTCACGCCGCAGGTGCTCAGGGGAAAGGTCTACACGGTACAGAACGACAAGCTGCCGTTTGCCGCGATCCACGGTGATCCGGACGTGATGGTGCCTGGCAAGACGCGCTGGGGACCGACCGCGCTGGTCCTGCCGGTGCTCGAGCGCTACAACTGGGACACTCTCAAGGACTTCCTGATGGTGTTCAAGTTCGACCGCAAGGTCTGGGACGTCCTGTACGACCTCCTCAAGGTCACCGACATCCGCAACTACATGCTGAAGAACTTCCTGTTCGAGGTGCCGATCCTGCGCCGAATGCTGTTCCTCAAGGATGCGCGCAAGATCGTGCCAGACCTGAAGTACAAGGACCTCAAGTTCGCGCATCATGTCGGCGGCATCCGGCCGCAGCTGATCGACAAGGATCACCGTAAGCTGATGATGGGCGAGGCCAAGATCGACACGGGGGCGGGGGCGATCTTCAACATGACGCCTTCGCCAGGCGCCACCTGCTGCCTGGAAAACGCCGAGGTCGATATGCGCAAGGTGGCAGAGTTCCTTGGTGCGACGGTCGACGAAGAGGCGTTTGCCGCCGACCTGCTCGGCAGTGATCATCGCCACGCGATAGAAGATCTTCCGATGCACTTCATCAGTGGTGACGACGCCGCCTGAGCGGCCTGACGCCAACTACCCTGCTGGCGACGGGTGGGATTCCTCCCGTCGCCGACCAATAATGGCGCATCAACCCGAGGACGCCTTCCATGCTGTTACGCCATTCCCATACCTCGCCGTTCGTGCGCAAGGTCGCGGTGCTGTTGCACGAGGTCGGCCTCGCCGGCCGGGTGACCTTCGACACGGTCGATGGCTGGTCGGAGCCTGCGCCCCTGACGGCCGACAATCCACTGTCGATGGTCCCGACGCTGGTGCTGGACGATGGCGGCAGCCTTTACGACAGCCCGGTGATCTGCGATTACCTGGACCAGCTGCACGGCGGGAAGCGCATGATTCCCGAGACCGGCACGGCGCGTTGGCGGGTGCTGCGCGAGCAGGCGCTCGGCGACGGTGTGCTCGACAATGCGGTATTGATATTCGTCGAGCTGAACAAGCGTCCGGAGGAAAAACGCTGGGACTGGTGGCTGCAGCTCAAACAACGGGCGATTGAACGTGCACTCGATCACCTTGAAAACGATGCGGGTGGTCTGGTCGGGCGCATCGACCTGGGGACGATCAGCATCGCCGTGGCGCTGGCTTACCTGGACCTGCGCGGCGCGGTGGGGCAATGGCGCACCGGCCGGCCGGCACTCGCGACCTGGTTCGCCGATTTCGCGCAGCGTCCCTCGATGATCGCCACCGCGCCGCCGGGGTAACCCGCCTGTGTCGGCGGCTATCGTCTGGTTTCGCCGCGACCTGCGCCTGACCGACAACCCCGCCCTGGCGGCGGCGCTCGCGGCGCACGACACCATCGTGCCCGTGTATATCCATGCGCCGGACGAGGAGGCGCCCTGGCAGCCCGGGGCGGCCTCCCGCTGGTGGTTGCACCATGCGCTCGATGACCTTTCGCAGCAGTTGCAGGGCAGGCTGGTGATTCGGCGCGGTGCCAGCCTGGAGACGCTGCAGCTGCTGGTCGAACAGTTCGGGGCCGCGGCTGTTTACTGGAACCGCCTCTATGAGCCGGCGGTGGTTGCCCGCGACAGCGCCATCAAGCAGGCGTTGCGAGCCGTTGGAGTGGCGGCGTGGAGCGGCAATGCTGCCCTGTGGTTCGAACCCTGGGAGGTGGCGACGCGGCAGGGTGGGCCGTTTCGTGTGTTCACGCCGTTTTGGAAACGCCTGTTGGAGCTTGGTTTGCCGTCGCCCGGTCCTGCGGCGTCGGCACAGCTTGACGGGCGTCTGGCTATCCGGCCCGGCACGGTGACCCCAGGCGGCACATCATTGGCCGAACTCGGACTGCTGCCCGGCATCGGGTGGGACGCTGGCATCGCAGCCCAGTGGCGGCCGACCCGCGCCGCCGCCGAGGCCCGGCTCGAGGAATTTCTCGCCACTGACGTGCGCGATTACCCCCAGGGTCGGGACCAGCCTGGTCGCGAGCGCGTGTCGCGCCTGTCCCCCTATCTGCACTTTGGTCAGCTCGGGCCGCGCGAGGTGGCTGCCGCGTGCAGTACGGGCCGGCATTCGGCCGCCGGGTTCCTGCGCGAACTCGGTTGGCGCGAATTCGCCCACCACCTGTTGTTTCACTTTCCGCATACCGTCGGGGCGCCAATGGATACGCGCTTTGAGGCATTTGCCTGGCGCAATGATGGTGCTCAGCTGGCGGCCTGGCAGCGTGGGCGTACCGGCTTGCCGCTGGTCGATGCCGGCATGCGGCAGCTATGGCGCAGTGGCTGGATGCACAACCGGGTGCGCATGGTGGTGGCCTCGTTCCTGACCAAGAACCTGCTGCTGGACTGGCGTGAGGGCGCGCGCTGGTTCTGGGATACCCTGGTGGATGCCGATTTGGCGGCAAACAGCCTGGGATGGCAGTGGACAGCCGGCTGCGGCGCCGACGCAGCGCCATACTTTCGGGTATTCAATCCGGCGCTGCAGGGAGAAAAGTTCGATCCCACGGGTAGCTACGTGCGGCAGTGGATACCAGAGCTGGCCAATCTGCCGCCGAAGTGGATTCACCGCCCGTGGGAGGCGCCGCCGGCAATACTGCACGAAGCTGGCGTAACACTGGGGTCAAGCTATCCGCGGCCGATCGTGGATCTGAAGGCCACCAGGCTCAGGGCGCTGGAGGCCTGGGCGCGAGTCAAATAGGCTGGTCAGGGTGCAGTGCGCACCCCATCGGTCAGCCCGATTTGCGCAGCGTCTGCTGTGTGGTGCCTGCAAGGTCCAGCGTGCCGGCCTGCCGGCTGCCACCACTGGCCTGCAGCTGGTAGGCCGCGCGGCGTTTCAGGTAGGTGCCTTTGCGCAGATCGCCATAATGTTGATCGATTGCGTCGCTGCCGGGCGTTGGGGTCTGAGGAATCAGGTGCGCGTCGTGGTTCATCGGGTTTCTCATCCTTTGGAAGGGGTGACGCTCAATTCCGGCGTCTCGTTGTTGTGGCTTCCGTGTTGCCAGGCCCTATTGTATAGACCAAATCCGTGACGATTGTGTGAAGACTTCGGCACATATCGCCCGCAACCGGATTTTCTTGACCCCGGTCAGGTACCCGACGACGGTATCCCGCAGTTAATTCCCAGTGTTGCCTGCTGCGTCTACCCGGATGCCTTCGACCTCGGCGAGTCTTTCCAGCGCAACCTCCATCAGCCAGCGCGCGCGCGCCGTCATCTGGTGCAGATAGCCGTGCAGTGCCGCATCCTGCTTGGTCGCCACCTCGCAACGCGCGCTGTATTCCTCGAATGCCGACAGTTGCTCAATGATGCTTGCCATATGGTGAGGGCATTCACATTCGAGGCTGGTGGTCACCTCCGAGAGCCGGATCAGCTGATGCGTGTCGAAGCGTTTGGGTGGGATGGGTTCGGCGCTGGCCACCCGCGGGTTCCAGGTTGGTGGCTGCCAGTCCACCTGCTGCGTGTGGCTGAGCTGGCAGTGCTGCCAGATATGCTCGATGGCTACAGGTGCGCGCAGTGTCTGCAGGCCGTAGCGCTGCAGCTGGCTGACGATGTTCGACGGGCTGAACGCATACATCACGATGATGCGCTGCGCGCGACGGCGCAGTTCGGGGTTGTTGAGTTCGCGTGCTATCGGGCGATCGAGGAACGGCATTTCGATCACCAGTGTGTCGCAGGTCGTTTCGTCCTCCAGGAATGCATCGAGGTCGGAATAGGCGCCCGCCAGCTCGAGGCCTTGCGGCATCCCCTCGGTATTGCAGGCGCGTACCGAGATCGCCTGGCCGATCACGCAGACCTCGTGCTGGCCGCTGTCCGGCGGCGGCAGGTTGGCCGGTTGCGCCGAATTGAGGCGGCGGCTCAGTTCCTCTATTGCGAGGTTGGCCACCGTGCTGATCGCGTAACCCTGGTCTACTAGGGTTTTGATCATAGTCAGCCGGGTCACGTCCTGGTGGCTGTACAGGCGCCCCCCTTTGGGGGTGCGCTCGGGTTTCACGATGTCGTAGCGACGCTCCCAGATACGCAGCGTGTCTGGGGAAATGCCGGTCAGGCGTGCGACCGCGCCGATTCGATAGGAGCCGTGCGTCGCGTCGGTTGTGGTGGTCATGCTGGTCACCTTTGCGTCGTTGATTGGGTTTGCGGGGGGGTAGTGGCGGTTGGTTGCGGCGCGCGCAAGCGCTTGCGTACGGCCCGAAGCAGCGGCCCGAGCAGTGGGATGCGTTCGTAGACCTGCTGCGCTGGGTCCCAGTAGTCGCTGTGCTCGCTCACCAGATCGTTGGCATCGAAACGCACCCTGCTCACGCCGTCGATCGTGTTGCGCGCGTCTGGTGCGCCGAGTGTGAATCGCCAGTGCAGGTAGTACAAAGGGTGTTCGCCGACGCATTCGACGACCTCGAAGCGCGGTGCTTCGCAGGTCTGGAACATATGCGCGAACACCTGCTTGATCGCGGCGCGGCCACAGACGTCGTTGAACGGATCGCGAAAACGCGCATCGACGGCGAATACGCTGTCGGTGAGTGGCAGCGAATCGCGGTCGAGATTCTCGAAGAACCGGATGTAGCGTTTCACCTGTTGGTTGTTCATGTGCCCAGTACGCGCCGTTCGATGATGAAGAAGTACAGTCGGTAAGGCAGGCAGCGCAGCAGTTTCAACAGCCAGACCAGGCGCCGCGGAAAAGCAATTTCGAACCCGTTGCGATCGATCGCCTCGACGATGCGTTGTGCCGCCGCAGACGCCTCTATCAATCCGGGCATGTGGAAGCGGTTCTGGTCGGTCAGTCGGCTGCGTACGAAGCCGGGATTGATCACGCGTAGGCGCACGCCCCAGCGTGCGGCCTCCGGGTGCAGCGCCTCGGCCAGGTGGATCGCGGCTGCCTTCGGTGCCGCGTAGGGTGCGGAACGCGGCAGGCCACGATAACCGGCCGCGCTCGCATTGATCAGCACCTGGCCGCCACCCCGGTCTCGCAGCAGCGGCAAAACCGCGCCGAGCACGTAGACCGGTCCCAGGTAATTGACCCGGTTGAGGCGCTCGAACAGCGCGCTGTCGAAGTCCTCGAGTGGCATCGGCGCATAGTCGCCGGCGTTGATCATGACCAGCTCCGCGGGCTGGGTGGCGAACAGGTGCTGCGCCGCCGTACGTACGGCCGCGCTGTCGGTGACATCGAGTGGGACTGCCGTGGCACCGATGTCGCGTGCAGCCCGGTCCAGGATGTCCGTAGAACGTGCCGACAGCGTGACCTGCCAGCCGGCCATCACCAGCAGGCGGCCCACCTCCAGGCCCATGCCGGTGCTGGCACCGATCAACCACGCATGACGGGCTGCGCTACCGCTCATGCGAGCCCCGTCGGGGTCACGAGCGCGGCAATCGCGCTCACAGCGCCGCCTCGATGGCGTCGACGATGGTGCCGCTTTGCGGCGACGTCCAGCTCAGGTAGTTGTCGATCAGCTTGCCGTCGCGCCCGATCAGATACTTGTGAAAATTCCATTTCGGGTAGCGCCCGGCGGCCTGCGCCAGGCCCTCGAACAGCGGCGAGGCCTTGCCTTTCTTCACCTCTGTCTTGGCGAACATCGGGAACTTCACGCTGTAGGTCAGGCGGCAGAAGTCCTGGATCTGCTGCTCGCTGCCCGGTTCCTGGCTGCCGAAGTCGTTGGACGGAAAGCCGAGCACCTCGAGGCCGCGGTCTTTGTAGCGCGCGTACAGGGCCTCCAGCCCTTCGTACTGCCCGGTGAAGGCGCACTTGCTCGCCGTGTTGACGATCAGCACCACCTTGCCCGCGTAAGCGTCCCGCAGGTTCACCACCTCGTCGCTGTTGAGGCGTTTCACGTCGTGGTCGAGCAGATCGGTCGCCATCGCGGCCCCCGTGGTTGCGGCGCTGAACAGGAAAAATCCAAGCATTGTCAGCATCTTGAACGGTAAATGTACATGTTTCATGTGGGAAACCTTGATTTTGTTGTCTAGGTGTACAAGTATTGTATAGTCAATAGGGTCGACAACGTCAATGAAAGTCCTACGTTTCGGGGTGTAATCATGAACAAAAACAGACGAATCGCCGTGATCGGCAGTGGAATCAGTGGTGCAATCTGCGCCTGGCTGTTGCGCGAGCACGCCGACGTCTGCCTGTTCGAGGCTGCCGCGCGGTTCGGCGGCCACACGCATACCGTTGTCGACCACACACCCACAGGCCCGGTCGCGATTGACACCGGTTTCATGGTGTTCAACCGCGCCAACTATCCGTTGCTGTCTGCCCTTTTCGATGAACTTGGCGTGGCCACCCACCCGACCAGCATGTCGTTCGCCGCGTCGTTCGACGGTGGCGCGCTGGAGTGGGCCGGGACCGATCTTAATGGTCTGTTCGGACAACGTCGCAACCTCGTACGCCCGGCATTCTGGCGCATGCTCAACGGCATCGTGCGCTTCAACCGGATCGCCCGCGACAGCCTCTCACAGCCCGTGGACGCACGCCTGACCGTCGCTGGATTCCTCGATCGACACGGCCTCGACGACACCTTCCGTACGCGTTACCTGTACCCGATGGCGGCGGCGATCTGGTCGTGCCCGCAGGCGAGCGTCGCACGCTTCCCGGCACAGAGCTTTCTGCGCTTCTTCGCCAACCACGGTCTGATCCAGCTCGCCGGTCGACCGCAGTGGTTGACCGTCTACGGCGGGGCCAGCACCTACATGAACCGGCTGATCGCGGACCTTGGCGAACGCGCACGGGTGGCGTGTCCGGTGACCCGGGTGGAGCGCCGGGACGACGGCGTCGAACTGGTGTTCGACGATGGTCAGCGCGCTGCGTTCGACGAGGTGGTGCTGGCCTGCCACAGTGACCAGGCGTTGCGTCTGCTGGCCGACCCCGGGTCGAGCGAGCGTCGCGTGCTCGCCGCCATCCCTTACCAGCCAAATCGCGTGTTCCTGCACCGTGATCCCGCGCTGATGCCACGTGCCCGGCGGGTGTGGTCGTCGTGGAACTATCTCAGCGCCGGCGCGGACGACGGGGTGGGGGCGCAGGCCGTCAGCGTCACCTACTGGATGAATTCGCTGCAGCGCCTGGCCACGCGCGACGACTACTTCGTCAGCCTCAATCCGTTGCGCGAGCCGCACCCCGAGCGGGTGGTCGGCGAGTACTGTTACGAGCATCCGGTGTTCACCGCAGAGGCTTTGCAGGCGCAGCGTGCGCTGCCGCAGATCCAGGGGCGTCGTCACACCTGGTTTGCCGGCGCCTGGACCGGCTACGGATTCCATGAAGACGGCATGCGTTCGGGCGTCGAAGTCGCTACGGCGTTGGGTGCGGCGGTGCCCTGGCAGGCCGAGATGACGGCCTCGCGCACGCTCGCCCAGGGCGCCGCCAGGCCGCTCGGGCAGGCGGCATGAGCACGCCGCTGTCCTGGGCCTGCGTCTACCAGGCGGCCGTGGTTCACCGTCGCCTGGGTGCCGGCGCCTACCGCTTCCGTTACCGGGTGTTCAGCCTGTTGCTGGATATCGACCGTCTCGACCAGATCGCTGCCGGAACGTGGCTGTTTTCGCGCAACCGCTTCAACCTGCTGGGTTTCTACGATCGCGATCACCTGCCGCCCGGGGAGCGCGGCCTGCGTGGCTGGGCCGAACGGGTGCTGGCAGGGCAGGGCATCGACGGTCGTGACCTGTCGATCCGCCTGCTGTGTTTTCCGCGTGTGCTCGGCTGGGTCTTCAATCCGCTGAGCCTGTGGTACTGCGAAGACCCGGCAGGTCGTCCGCGCGCAGTGATCGCCGAGGTTCGCAACACCTTCGGCGAGCGGCATTGCTACGTGCTGCGCCCCGGATCCGGGCAGCTCGACTGGCCACTGCGCGACCAGCATGCCAAGAACTTTCACGTTTCGCCGTTCATCGGCATGCAGGCGCGCTATGCGTTCACCCTGGCGCGCCCCGACGAACGCCTGCGCATCACGATCCGCGAGTTCGTTGGCGACGCACTGCTGCTGGTCGCCACCCAGACTGGCCAGCGCCGGTCGTTCTCCACCCGCACCCTGCTCGGCGAGTTGGCACGCATTCCGCTGCAGACCGCCAAGGTACTCGGCGCGATTCACTGGCACGCGCTGAAGATCTGGATCGGCGGTGCCCGTTTCCATAGAAAACCTGCCCCACCTGTCGAGGAGGTCAACTGACATGCCATCGCAATCCGCTTCACTCGCGCTCGATCTGCCGGCGCGCCTGCAACTGCCGTGGCAGGCGCGACGCCTGGTGCGACACCTGGCGAAACTGCGCCGCGGCAGCCTTGTGGTCGATCTGCACGGACGCCGTTTCACCCTGGGTGGCCAGGAGGCCGGACCCGCCGCCGCGATTCGCATCCATCGCCCCGGTGCCTTGCTGCGCCGCCTGTTCTGGCGTGGCGATCTCGGCTTCGGCGAGGCGTTCGTCGCCGGCGACTGGGAGTCCGCCGACCCGGCAACCCTGCTCGAGTTGATGGCGATCAACCTCGATGCCTTTGCCGGCAGTGGCGAACGCCACCTGATGACCCGCGTGTTGAGCGCCCTGCAACACTGGCGCAACCGCAACAGCCGTAGCGGCAGCCGGCGCAATATCGCGGCGCACTACGATCTCGGTAACGACTTCTACCGCGAATGGCTGGACCCCGGCATGACCTACTCGTCCGCGGTGTTCGACGGCGGCGGCACCCTGGAACAGGCGCAGCAGCGCAAGTACGAGCGCATGCTGGCGCTCGTCGCGCCGTCACCCGGACAGCACATCCTCGAGATCGGTTGCGGTTGGGGTGGCTTTGCCGAGTATGCCGCCCGGCGTGGTTACCGCGTCACCGGCCTGACCCTGTCGCGCGAGCAATTGGCCTACGCCCGCCAGCGCATCGCGCATGCCGGCCTGGCCGACAGGGTCGAGCTGCGCCTGTGCGACTACCGCGATTTCGATGAGCAGGTGGACCACGTGGTGTCGATCGAGATGTTCGAGGCGGTCGGCAGGGCCTATTGGGAAACCTACTTTGCCAGCCTGGCGCGCTGCCTGCGCCCCGGTGGTCGGGTGGCACTGCAGGTGATCACCATCGACGCGGCGCAGTTCGACGACTACGCCGCCAATCCCGGCGGCTTCATCCAGACCTACATCTTCCCCGGTGGCATGTTGCCAACCGAGGACCACCTGGCCCGGCTGGGGCGCGACAGCGGTCTCGAGGCGACGGTAACGCACCGCTATGGCGCCGATTACGCAGCGACGCTGGCGCATTGGCACGACACCTTCAATGCGTGTACCGGGTGGCTCGAGGCGCACGGTTACGACGCGCGGTTCCGGCGCATGTGGCGGTATTACCTGGCGTTCTGCGAGGCGGGTTTCCGTGCCGGTCATATCGACGTGGTGCAGTGTGCGTTCCGCAAACCCTGAGCGGTCGGCATGAACCACCGCGTCGCATTGTTCGCCTATGCTGCGCCGGCCGTGCCGCTGGCCTTTCTCGGCCTGCCGCTGTACGTCTACCTGCCGGCGCACTACGCCGCCCTGCCCGGGATCGGCCTGGCCGCCGTCGGCGGGGTGCTGCTGCTGGCACGCCTGATCGACCTGGTGACCGATCCGCTGGTCGGGTTGCTCAGCGACCGGCTGCGCCCGCACCTGCGCCCGCAATGGTTGATGTTGCCCGGGGGTGCCCTGATGGTCGGCGGCGCCTGGTGGCTGTTTCAGCCGCCGCCCGGCGCAGGTTCGCTGTACCTGTTCGCCTGGCTCGGGGCGACCTACCTGGGCTGGACCCTGCTGGCCATTCCGTACTATGCCCTCGGCGCCGAACTGGGTGCGCGTGACGGCACGCCGAACGGCCAGACAGGGGTCGCCGTGTGGCGCGAGGCGGGCATGATCGCCGGCACTCTGGCGGCCTTGTTGGCCCCGCTCGCCGTGGTCTCTGGCGACACTCTGTCGGCGAGTGCCTTGACGCTGCTGTGGTTGGCTCCCGCCGCACTGGTGTTGGTCCTGCTCGTACCCGTCGGCCGTGCCTATGGCGTCTCCAGTGCACCGACCGGTGGCCTGCGCACAATGTGGCGTAACACCGGGCAAGCCGCACGGGCGCTGCTCGGCATTCACCTGCTCAATGCGCTTGCCGGCGGCACCGCGGCCACCCTGTTCGCGCTGTATACCGGCGAAGTGATCGGGCTGGATCAACGGGCCGGGGGGCTGTTGCTGTTGCTGTACTTCGTCTGTGGCCTGCTGGTGCTGCCGCTGTGGACGGCGCTGGTGCGGCGTATCGGCCTGGTGCGCACCTGGCGCGCCGCGATGCTGCTGGCGGCAACCGGGTTTCTGCCGGCGGCGTTGCTCGGCAGTGGTGACTGGCTCGGCTTTGCCATCGTGTGCATCGTCACCGGTGCCACCCTGGGGGCCGACATCGCCCTGCCGGCCGCGATCCAGGCGCGCATCGTCACCGCCGAATCGCGGCGCCTCGTGCGCCCGCGCGGCGGAGCCCTGTTCGGCCTGTGGGGTATGGCCGGCAAGCTTTCGCTGGCCCTGGCGGCCGGTATCGCACTGCCGCTGCTGGCCGTGCTCAGCATGCCGGCGACCGGCCTGGCCGAACGCGATGTCATTCCCTGGCTGTACGCCGCGCTGCCGGCGCTGATCAAGCTGTGTGCCGTGCTGCTGCTGCAGCGCTCGCTGCTGTGGCATTCGCCACTGGCAAACCTCGACCGTCCCGTTCTGGAGATCACTGATGAGCCTCAAGACCTGGTTCCTGAAGGCGCTGCTGTTGGCGTCCCTGCTGGTACTCGGCGGCTGTAGCGGCATGCAGGCCAAAGACTATGCCGGCAGCACGCCGCATTTCGACCTGTTTACCTACTTCGACGGGCACACACGCGCCTGGGGAATATTCCAGGGCCGGACTGGCTCACTCAAACGTCAGTTCACGGTCGACATCCATGGGGTGGTCGATGGTGATGAGCTGACCTTGACCGAACACTTCGTCTACGCCGACGGTGAAATGCAGCAGCGCATATGGACCATCCGCCGCATCGACGCGCACCACTATGAGGGACGCGCCAACGACGTCGTTGGCGTCGCGCGCGGCGAAGCCTACGGTCAGGTCCTCAACTGGCGTTACATACTGCGCCTGCCGTTCGGCGACGGTGCGGTCGACGTGCACTTCGATGACTGGATGTTCCTTCAGCTCGATGATGTCCTGGTCAATCGTGCCGAGGTCACGAAGTTTGGCGTCAGGGTGGGCGAGGTGACCCTGTTCTTCATGCGCAGGGGGGGTGGCATATGAACAGATTCGCAGGCCTTCTGCTGGTCTTGTCCACCCCTTTCCATGCCGCTGTAGCCGCACTATCAGTCATGGATGCTGAACTTCCTGCGCTGCAGGCCCAGGCGCGCGCATGCTATCTCGGCTTTTTAAAACTCTACGAGGTGGATTATCTGCGCGATGATGCTCCGGGCGAGACAAGCACACGCTGCGTGCGCGTGTCGTACCTGCGAAAGTTTTCTGCTGATGCGCTGGATACTGCGACCCACAAGGTGTTTCGCGATCGTCATGGCGAGGCGCTTGCACGCGCATACGATGCTGAGCTGGTACGGCTCGGTCTGGTCTACGCGGCGGTTGATGCGGGCGACCAGTACACCTATTGCCTTGATCCTGGCGCTGGTGGCTTCCTGCTGCGTGATGGTCGCGTGGTTATCCGTTTCGCGGCGGACGACTTCGCCAGACGCTTCATGCAGATATGGGTGCGAGGCGAGGACGACGCGGGTATGCCGCTATGGGCGTTCGCGCGCTGTTGAGCGCAGTGTCAGGCAGGCTGCATCGGAAAGCCGGTGCGTGGGCCTATGTCTTCCTGGTCGCGCAGGAACAGCGGTGGGGCCTGCATATAGACGGTCACCAGCTGGGTCAGGGATTCCAGCGCGTTCCAGTGAATCCGCTCCCACCCGTGTGAGGCGTCGATGCCGAAGGTGGCGAGCGCGGTGCGCAGGTCGGCCCCGGCCTCGACGGCCGCGGCACTGTCCGAACGGTAGTAGCGGAACACGTCACGCTGATACGGGATCTGGAACTCCTGGCACAGTCGGATGATGTAGTGCGTCAGGTGGTAGTCGAACGGTCCGCTCATGTCGGCCATACAGATGGTCGCGCCAAATTCGCTTGAGTTCTGCCCCGGCGCGGTGGTGCCATTGTCCAGGGTCAGCATCTCCGAGACGTCGCCGTGCAGGACTGCCGAGGCACCGGAGCCGACCTCCTCGGAGATCGTGAACAGCGGATGGCAGTCGACTGGCAGCGCCACCTTGTGATCGACGATCGCCTTGACTGCTCCCAGCAGCACCGCGGCACCGGCCTTGTCATCGAGATGGCGGGACACGATGTACCCGTTTTCCAACACTTCGGGTTGAGGGTCGACCGAGATGAAATCGCCGACATGCACGCCCAGCTGCATCAGGTCCGCCCGCGAGTAACACACCTCGTCGATGCGCAGTTCGAGGTTTTGCCAGTTGGACGGTTGCTTGTCGATCTCGTCGGCGAAGGTGTGCCCGGATGCCTTGAGCGGCAGCATCGTGCCGCGATGCGAGCTCAGATCGGTGTGCAGCGTGACACGGGCACCCTCGGCAAAGCGCGCATTCCAGTGGCCGATCGGTACTACTTCAACGCGGCCATTGTCCTTCAGTCCCTTGACCATGGCGCCCAGCGTATCGATATGGGCGACCACTGCACGGTCCGGGCTGCTGCGCTCACCCTTGAGGGTGGCGCGGATCGCGCCGCGTCGGGTCAGTTCGACGGGTACGCCGAGCTTGTCCAGCTCGTCGGCGACCAGATGAACCGCGCGATCGGTGTATCCGCTGGGGCTGGGCGTATGCAGCAGCCGGAACAGCACGTCCTGTACATAGGTCTGGTCGATAGGCAGCAGTTTCATGTTCTTTCCACTTCGATCATGTCGGATTTGCACGTTGCCACTCGGGCCGCCACGCTAGCGGCCGGCGGTGCTCGGAAACAGCAGGTCGACGAAGCGCTCTGCGGTCGGCTGGGGTTCGTGGTTCGCGAGGCCGGGGCGTTCGTTGGCCTCGATGATGACGTATTCGTCGCGCTGCGGGTCGCTCACCATGAGGTCGAGGCCGGTAACCGGGATCTCCAACGCCGCCGCGGCATCCACAGCCGCCTGGCGCAAGGTCGGGTGCAGGCTGTCGGTGACGTCGTGAATGGTGCCGCCGGTATGCAGGTTGGCGGTCTTGCGCACGGTGAGATACTTGCCGTAGGGCAGGACGTCATCCAGGCCGTACCCGGCGTCGCTCACGCAGCGTTCGGTCTCGCCGTCGATCGGGATGCTGCTCTCGCCACCGGTCGCCGCCTCGCGGCGTCTGCTTTGTTTGTCGATCAGGCTGCGGATGCTTTCCCTTCCGGTTCCCTGGATGCGCGGCGGTCGGCGCGTGGCGCCCGCTACGACCTTGCCATCGATCACGATGATGCGCAGGTCCGTCCCCTCTACGTATTCTTCCAAAAGCACCGAATCGCAATGTTTGCGTGCTTGTTCGACGGCAGCCTGCAGGGATTCGCGGTCGCGTACGTCGACACTGATGCCGGCGCCCTGTTCCCCGCGCGCCGGCTTGACCACGATCGCCTGGTATTCATCGAGAAATGCCCCCGCCTGTTGTGCGTCCTGCACCTGGAGCTGTGCCGGTACCCGCAGCCCGGCACGTTTCAGGCACCGGTGGGTGACCGCCTTGTCGTCACAGCGGCTCATCGCAATCGAGGTGGTCAACTCGCTCAGTGACTCGCGGCAGGTGATGCTGCGGCCACCCAGCGCAAGTTCGAAAAAACCGGCTTCGGCATCCAGCACATTGACGCCGATCCCCCGCCGCTGCGCCTCGCGGGTGATGATGCGCGCATACGGGTTGAGTTTCTCCTGCGGCTGCGTGCCGATGAACAGGGGTTCATTGAACGAGTTCTTGTTCTTGGCGGTGAACACGTTGATGCGCTCGAACTTCAGGCGTTCGTACAGCCTGATGGCTTCGCGGTTGCTGTGCATCACCGAGAGGTCGAGATAGCTGCGTCCGCGACCGATGAAGTATTCGATCATGTGGCGCACCAGTGCCTGCCCGATACCGGGGTTGCGTGCCTGGGGATCGACCGCCAGCGCCCACAGGCTGGCACCTTTTTCCGGGTCGTTGAATGCCTCGACATGATCGACGCCGGTGGCCACGCCGAGCACCTCGCCGGTGTGGATGTCCGACGCGACGAAATACTGCACCGTGCGCGATGTTCGGTTGCGCCACACGAAATCGACCGGGGGCGGGATCATCTCCCGTGCGAGGTAGACGCGGCGCACGGCCTCGGCGTCGGCGCGGCTGTTGAGCAGGCGGATGGTGTAGCCACGCGGCCGCAGCGGCCCGACCTTGTAACGATCAAGCCACAGGCGGTAGCTGTGCGAGGGATCGAGAAAGACGTTCTGCGGCTCCATGGCCAGCAGTACATGCGGATCGCTGACATAGAAAGCGATATCGCGCTTGCCCGGCGACTCGGCGAGCAGCGTATCGATCAGTTTGCGATTGTCGTGAAAGGTGTGGGCGAAAATCAGCCTTCCCCAGCCGCAATCCACGGTGGCGTCCCGCCGGATGCCCTGGTCGCCGCCGGCGCGTTTCGATTCAGCCCCGGATCCACCCAGTGCCCGCTGTCTCGCAAGCCTGGCACGGTAGTGTTCCTCGCGGTTCATCGTCACGCTCAGATGCCGTGCTGCTGAAACCAAAGCTCCAGCAGTGCGATCTGCCAGACCTTGGAGCCGCGCAGCGGGGTGATGTGGCGCTTCGGATCGGCCATCAGGCGGGCCACGTAGTCATCGCGGAACAGGCCGCGTTGCCGGGCTGCCGGTTGGGCCAGGGCCTCCTGCACGAAATCCAGGTACTCACCCTCGAGGTATTTCAGCGCCGGTACAGGGAAGTAACCCTTCGGACGGTCGATGACCTCGTTCGGGATCACCGAGCGTGCGGCCTCCTTGAGTACGCCCTTGCCGCCGGACGCGATCTTGAACTCGGCGGGGATGCGGGCGGCGAGTTCGACCAGTTCGTGGTCGAGGAAGGGCACGCGGGCCTCCAGGCCCCAGGCCATCGTCATATTGTCGACCCGCTTGACCGGGTCGTCGACCAGCATGATCTGCGTATCGAGGCGTAGCGCCTTGTCGATAGGGCGCTGCGCACCGGGCGCGGCGAAGTGACGCTGCACGAAGTTCCGGCTGTAGTCGTCTCCGGCGAACCGGGGGTCCACCGCTTCGGCGAACTCCGCGTGGTCGCGGTCGAAGAACACGCGGGCGTAGTCGTCTACCGGGTCACTGCTGTCGACCATTGGCGGGTACCAGTGATAACCGGCAAACACCTCGTCGGCGCCCTGGCCGCTCTGCACCACCTTGACGTGCTGCGACACCCGCTCCGACAGCAGGTAGAAGCCGATCACGTCGTGACTCACCATGGGTTCGCTCATCGCCGCGATACAGTCGTTGAGCGCCGGCAACAGCCGTTTCGAGTCGACTCGGATCTGGTGATGTTCGGTGGCGAAGTGGCGGGCGATGATGTCGGAGTACTGGAACTCGTCACCGGCCTCGTCGTCTACCGATTCGAAGCCGACCGAGAAGGTATTGAGACCTCGCTGGCCCTGCTCTGCGAGCAGGCCGACGATCAAGCTGGAGTCGAGCCCGCCGGACAGCAGGACGCCGACCGGGACATCCGCAATCAGGCGGCGTTCGACGGCCGTGCGCAGGGCGCCGAGCGTCGCCTCCTGCCAGTCTTCGTAGCTCATCGACTTGTCCGCGCCCTGCGGGCCATAGTGCAGGCGCCAGTAGCAGTGGTCGCGGCTGCGCCCGTCGGGCTCGATCACCCGGACCGTGGCCGGTGGCAGCTTGCGCACGCCGCGGATCATCGTGTGTGGTGCCGGGACGACCGCGTGGAAGGACATGTAACAGTGCAGCGCCACCGGGTCGATCGCGGTATCGATGCCGTCGGTGGCCAGCAGGGCTGGCAGGGTTGAGGCAAAGCGCAGCCCTCCCTCGGTCTCGGCGTAGTACAACGGCTTGATGCCGAGACGGTCCCGGGCCAGGACGACGCGGCCGGAGTCACGTTCCCAGATCGCAAACGCGAACATGCCCTGGAGATGATCGACGCAGTCCATGCCCCATGCCGCGTAGGCCTTGAGGATGACCTCGGTGTCACCGTCTGAGAAAAAATGGTAGCCGAGTGCCCGTAAACGGGTCCGCAGGTCCCGGAAGTTATAGATGCAGCCGTTGAACACAATACCCAGGCCGAGATCGTTGTCGATCATCGGCTGCTGTGCACGTTCGCTCAGATCGAGGATCTTCAGGCGCTGGTGGCCAACCGCCAGGCGGCCGGCCTGGAAGACGCCGCTGCCATCGGGGCCGCGGGGGAACAGGACACGATTCATTCGTGTCACGGAATCGATCGACGGCATACCGCCGTCGAAGCGGATCTCGCCGCAGATACCACACATAAGCAATTGCTTTTTTAACTAAAAACAACTGGAAGCCTAAACAATGCGCGTATCAGTTTCAATTTTGCGGGCACATCGGGGTTGGCCCGGGACGCCTTGCACGACATCCCTCGCGGGTGATTCAGCCGTCGCTGATGTGCAATCCGAGTGCGTCGGCAAGGCGCTGCGAGAGCTCCTGCGCCAGCAAATCGGTGTCGTCACCGATCCCCAGCTGCCGTGTGCTGGTGACCTCGAGGCCGGCATGGCCGCAGGGGTTGATGCGTCGGAAGGGCTCCAGGTCGTTACTGACGTTGAGCGCCAGTCCGTGATAGGTGAAGCCACGGCGCACGCGCAGACCGAGTGACGCGATCTTCCTGCCGTCCACGTACACCCCGGGGGCATCGGGGCGCGCCTGTGCCTCGATGCCGCGTGCACCCAGCAGGTCGATGATCGCCTGCTCGATGATGCTGACCAGTCCGCGGATACCGACCCCTACGTCACGCAGTGAGACCAGCAGGTAGACCACCAGCTGGCCCGGGCCGTGGTAGGTGACCTGGCCGCCGCGGTCGGTCTGTACGACCGGGATGTCGCCCGGCGCCAGGAGATGTTCTGCCTTTCCGGCCTGTCCCTGGGTAAATACCGCAGGGTGTTCGACGATCCACAGTTCCGAGGGTGTCGTGGCGGTACGTGCGTCGGTGAAAGCGCGCATCGCCTCCCAGGTTGGGAGGTAATCGCGGCGCCCGAGGTGGCGCACGATGAGCGTTTTTGGCGATGTCCGGCTCAAAGGCGCATCAGCACCTTGTCGTGCGCGGTGAGGTCTTCGTATATCGCATCGAGTTGAGCGCGGCTGCTGGCCTCGATGACGATGCTCACCGAGACATATTTGCCGCCACTGCTCGCCCGCGTACGTACGCTGCCGTCGTGGATGGCGTCACAGTGCTGGCGAATGATCTCGATCACCACCTCGTGAAAGCGGCCGTCGTCTATCCCCATGGCCTTGATCTCGAAAGCGCAGGGGAACTGCAGGCCGGGTGCCTGTCCGTCGTTGTGCGCATCGTCAGTCGTCATGGCACTCCTCGCCCTGGCGCAGACGCACCTTACATGCCTGGAACAGCGCATCCATGCGATGCCACAGTGGGCCAGGCACTCCGGCACCGACCTGCCTGCCGTTCAGCTGCACCACCGCGGCGATCTCGCGGGTCGAACTGGTCAGCCAGATCTCGTCCGCCTGCTCCAGCTCGTCACTGCCGATCGACGCCTGCGCGTAGGGCACGCCGGCCTCCTGGGCGAGTTCCAGGACCAAGTCGCGGGTGATCCCTGACAGCAGTTCGGTTCCCTCGGGAGGGGTGATCAGCAGGCCGTCGTGGACGATGAACAGGTTGCTGGCAGTCCCTTCCATCGCGGTGCCGTCGCGCACCAGGATCGCGTCGTCGACATCTTCGTCGCTGGCGCGGGCACGGGCCAACACATTGGCCAGCAGCGTGGTGGCCTTGATGTCGCAGCGGTGCCAGCGGATGTCGTCGAGCGTGATCGCGCTGATGCCGCGTGCCGCCGCGGCCTGATCGCGCGGTGGATTGGCCATCGTAAAGGCGAACACGTTCGGTGCGACCGTGGCCGGGATGACATGGTTGCGCACCGGGTAAGCCCCGCGCGTGACCTGCAGGTAGATTGATTGGTCCTGCCCCGGTAGCTGCTGCGCCAGGCGCTCGAACACGGCCCGCCATTGTTCATGGCTGAGCGGGTTGTGCATCCCGATGGCGGCAAGGCTGCGGTCGAGGCGCTTGAGGTGATGGGCGACCCGGAACGGCAGGCCACCATAGGCCGGCACCACTTCGTACACGCTGTCGCCGAACAGCAGCCCGCGATCGGTGATCGGCAGGCATGCCCGATCCCCTGGCAGGTATTCACCGTTGAGGTAGGCAAGCAACGGTTCGGTCATCGTTTACTCCAGCATCATCAATACGGTATCGACCGCCTGGCGCCATATGCCGCCCTCCGGGACGTCTTCGAGCGCGACCAGCGGCTGGCGCGTGATCACCTCGCCGTCGAGTTCGACGACGACTTCGCCGACCTTCTGCCCCTTGCTGAGCGGTGCCTGCAGCTGAGACTGCACGTCGGTGCGCGCGTTGAGTCTGTCGTATTGCCGACGCGGGATCGTGACGTACAGGTCTTTGGCCAGGCCGAGCGATACCTCCTCGTTCTCGCCCATCCACACGCGGGTGCGGCTCAAGCGATCTGCCACCGCGTACAGGCGGTGGGTCTCGTAGAAACGAAAGCCGTAGTTGAGCAGCGACAGGCTCTCGTCGAGGCGCGCCTTTTCACTGGCCGTGCCCATCACCACCGACACCAGGCGCATGCCCTCGCGTTTCGCCGAGGCAACCAGGCAATAACCCGCCGCCTCCGTGTGGCCGGTTTTTACGCCGTCCACCGAATCATCACGCCACAGCAGGTTGTTGCGATTGTGCTGGCGTATGTCGTTGAAGGTGAATTCCTTGACCGCATACAGCTTGTAGAGTTCGGGGAACTCGCGAATCGTCGCCTCGGTGACCAGGACGATGTCGTGCGGCGTGGTGTAGTGATTGGGGTCCGGCAGGCCGGTGGCGTTGACGAAATGCGTGTCCTGCAGACCCAGGCGCCGGGCGTGGTCGTTCATCAGGTTGGCGAATGCCTCTTCGCTGCCGGCGACGTGCTCGGCGAGGGCCACGCTGGCGTCATTGCCGGACTGGATGATCATCCCCCTGAGCAGGTCTTCGACCGTCACCCGTTTGTTGACCTCGATGAACATGCGCGAGCCCGGCGTCTTCCAGGCCTTCTCACTGACCAGCACTTCGTCGCTGAGTTTTACCGAGCCGCTGGCGATCTCCCGGAACAGCACGTAGGAGGTCATGATCTTGGTCAGGCTGGCCGGCTCGAGGCGCTGCTCGGCGTTCTTTGCCGCCAGCACCCGGTCACTGTCGATGTCGATCAGCAGGTAACCCGAGGCCGCGACCGAGGGTGGCGCGGGCGCCGGCGTGACGGCCGTCGCAGCCAGCGGTGCGAGTGCGAGGATGGCTAAGAGATTGATAACGATCTTGTGCACGATACTGCTTTCCTGATGACGATTCGCCGGACCCGGCGGACAGGGGCCGGGGCGGCTTGTTGCGCATTGCTGCGATGTGGCTGTCGGGCGATACATGCGTGGCCCTGAATGGGCACCATTCTACCGCCTGGATGCGGGACCGGTCAGGGTGATATCCCTAACGAATGCGCCACCTGTGACGTAATGCCGTTGCTCAGTCGATCACGACCAGGGGTTCGGTGATCCCGAGACCGTGCATCCTGCTGCTGACCTCGTCGGCGATCTCGACAGAGGCCAATGGCCCGACCTGTACGCGGTGTACCGGGCCGGAGGCGAGCGTGGCGGGGACGACCCGCACGCCGCTCGCAAGCCCCTCCTCGAGGCGCGCGCGCAGGCGCTCGGCATTGCTGCTGTCGCTGAATGCCCCTGCCTGGAGGAAAATCCGCGGACTGTGGCCAGACGCCCGCGGTGCCTGCACGGCGGGCTGCGTTGCCGGTGTCGGGGACTTGGCCAGGCGGGTCGGTGGCGTCTTTGGCGCTGCGGGGTCGATCGCGCGGATCTCGACCAGCGCTGTGCCTTTGCCCAACATGCCGATGCGCGAGGCGGCGGCGTATGAGAGATCGATGATGCGGTTCTCGTGAAACGGACCGCGGTCGTTGACGCGGACCACCACGTGCCGCCCGTTTTCCAGGTTGGTCACCTCGAGGTATGTCGGGATCGGCAGCTGCTTGTGCGCGGCAGTCATCACGTACATGTCGTAGATCTCACCGTTCGATGTCGCATTCCCGTGAAACTTGCGGCCGTACCAGGAGGCAATGCCGCGTTCGACGAAACCGCGGCTGTGCGGCAGGGTGTAATAACGCTTGCCGAACACCACGTAGGATTGCGGATTGCCGCCGCGGCTGCGCGGTTCGACCCGCGGTACGGCGTCCGGCACCCGGCTGACGTCACGGTGTTCGCCCGGTCCATCCTGTTCATCGGGAAATCCCGGTCCGCGTACGCCGCAGCCACCCAGAAAGGTGCTGAGCAATGCCCCGACGCAGAACCAGCGGAGCAGGCGGGGCCGGTCGGTGAGTGACATCGCTCAGCCGGCCCCTGGTGCACGGGCGGCTTGTTGCTGCGCGTGCAGTTCGCGGATCGCTTCGCTCAGCTGGTACACGGCCATCGCATACTTGGTGCGCGGGTTGTAACGCATGATGGCGTAGAAATTGTCCATGCCTACCCAGTATTCCGTGCCGTCATCGGTGTCGAAGTCGAGCAGGCTGAGTTTTGCGCCCTCCGGCGTCGGCGGATCGATGGCCAGCCCGGCCGCTGCCAGTTCGCTGGCAGACAGGCTCGGCCTGGCGCCGGCATCGACAAGGCGCTGGTGTTTGCTGGTGACGCCCTGTATCGGCTGCGCAACCGGTGCGCCGCGCTTCCAGCCACCCTTCTTGACGAAATAGTTGGCGACGCTGCCAATCACGTCCTCCGGTGACAGCCAGATATCACGCCGGCCGTCGGCGTCGAAATCGATCGCGTATACGCGAAAGCTGTCGGGCATGAACTGCGGTACGCCCATTGCACCGGCATACGAGCCTGTCGGCGAGGTGGCCGGGATGTCCTCCTCGCGTGCGAAACGCAGGAAATGGCTGAGCTGTTCGCGAAAGAACGCGCCGCGTTTCGGGTAGTGGAAACCCAATGTATGCAACGCGTCCAGGACGCGGTAGCCACCGGTGTTGGCACCATAGCGAGTCTCCACCCCAAGGATGGCGACGATGATCTGCGGTGGCACCCCGAACGTCTGCTCGGCCCGTTCCAGCGCGGCGGCATGCTGGCGCCAGTAGTCCACGCCACCCTGGATGCGTGACGGTGTCAGGAAGATATTGCGGTACGCGGTCCAGTTGAGGGTCTTCTCGGCCGGCCGCGAGATCGCCTCCAGGATCGGGCGACGCAATTGTGCCTGGTACAGCGTGCGCGTCACCTCTTCTTTGGAAAAGCCGTATTTCCCCACCATCTCGGCGATGAATTCGTCGCGCAACTGGTCGGGAGTCTTGGCCTGCACGATCGCACAGGCGGTGAGCAGCGAGGTCAGCAAAATGGCGATGCGCATGGTCAGGTCGGCAGCAGTCTACGGTGAGTGTGAATGGACATCAGCATACCGAACCCCGCCATCAGGGTCACCAGCGAGGTCCCGCCATAGCTGACCAGCGGCAGCGGGACGCCGACGACCGGGAGCAGGCCGCTCACCATTCCGGTATTGACGAACAGATAGACGAAGAACACCAGCGTCAGTGAGCCGGCGAGCAACCGCGTGAAAGTATCCTGGGCCCGCGTCGCGATATACAGGCCGCGGCCTATCACGAACAGAAACAGCGACAGCAGGATCAGCACGCCGACCAGGCCGAACTCCTCGGACAGGACAGCGAAGATGAAGTCGGTATGGCGTTCCGGCAGAAAGTCGAGCTGAGACTGTGTGCCATTGAGCCAGCCCTTGCCGTATACACCACCGGAGCCGATCGCGATTTTCGATTGGATGATGTGATAGCCGGCGCCAAGCGGGTCTTTCTCCGGGTCGAGAAAGGTCAGCACGCGCTGTCGCTGGTAGTCGCGCATCAGGTACCAGATAACAGGGGCGGCAGCGCCGGCCGCGACCGTCAGGCCGCCGATCAGCTGCCAGCTGATGCCGGCCAGGAACAGCACGAATACGCCGGCGCTGGCGACCAGCACCGCGGTGCCCAGGTCCGGCTGCTTGGCGATCAGCAGCACCGGTGCGACGATCAGTACCGCCGCTATCGCCAGGCGTTGCCAGCTCGGCGGCAGGCGTTTTTCCGCCAGGTACCACGCGATCATCAGCGGCACCGCCAGTTTGACCAGTTCCGATGGCTGAAAGCGCACTATCCCGAGATCCAGCCAACGCTGCGCGCCCTTGCCCACTTCGCCGAATACCAGCACCGCCACCAGCATCGCCATGCCGGCCGCGTAGAGCCAGGGGCTCCAGCGTCGCAGTGTCGCAGGGCTGACCTGCGCGATGGCGACCATGACCGCCAGCGCCAGCACGATACGCAGGGCCTGGCGTTCCATCTGACCAAGATTCTCACCCGAGGCCGAGTACAGCACGATCAGGCCGAACCCGCACAACAGCAGCAGGCCGACCAGCAGCGGCAGATCGATATGAAACACCGCCAGCAGACCCTGCCTGCGATTCGGGTTGGTCGGCGTCAGGTCACCGAGTTGGCGCGTTGAATAGCTCATGTCCCATCCAGTGCCGGAGGCTCGTCGGGGTATAGATAGGCGTCCATGATGGCACGCGCGATCGGTGCCGCCACCGAGCCGCCATGGCCGCCATTCTCGACCACCACAGCGACTGCAATCTGCGGGTCGTCCGCCGGTGCATAGGCGATGAACAGGGCGTGATCGCGCAGTTTCTTCTCCAGTGTCTCTTCGTCGTACTCGGCATCCTGTGCCACGGTGAACACCTGCGCGGTGCCGGTCTTGCCGGCGATCTTGTAACGCTCGCTGCGGATGCGTTTGGCGGTGCCGCGCGGGCTCTCGATCACGTGCAGCATGCCGTGATGGACATCCTCCCAGTTCTGCTCGCGCACCACCGGGATGACATGTGCGCTGGGCGGGATCGGCGTTACTTCGCCGCTTTCGCGCGAGCTCAGATAGTCGACCACGTGCGGGGTGTAGAAAGTCCCGTTGTTGGCGATGGCTGCGGTCGCCGCAGCGAGCTGCAACGGGGTGGTAAGGAAATAGCCCTGACCTATACCCATGATCAGCGTCTCGCCGGGATACCAGGGTTGCCGCTTCGCCCGCCGCTTCCATTCCCGCGACGGCAGCAGGCCGGTCGACTCGCCGGTCAGGTCGATGCCGGTGCGGCTGCCGAAGCCAAACTGTGAAAGGAAGTCATTGAGTTGGTCTACGCCAAGTTCGTAGGCCAGCTTGTAGAAGAAGACATCGCACGATTGCACGATCGCGGCATCGAGGTCCATGGTGCCGTGGCCGGTCTTCTTCCAGTCGCGGTAGCGATGCGTGTTGCCAGGCAGCTGGAAGAAACCCGGGCAGTAAGCGGTGCTGTCAAACTGGATCGCCCCGCGCTCCAGGCCGGCCAGACCCATGAACGGCTTGACTGTCGACCCCGGTGGGTACTGACCGCGCAGGGCGCGGTTGTACAGCGGGCGACTTTCGTCGTCCTGCAGGGCGTCGTAGTTCTTGGTGCTGATCCCCTCGACGAACAGATTGGGGTCATAACCCGGCTGGCTGACGAAGGCGAGGATGCCGCCGTTCTTCGGATTGATCGCCACCGCCGCGCCGTTATTGTCGCCGAAGGCCTTCATCGCGACCTCCTGCAACGCGATGTCGAGGTGCAGGTGGATATCCACCCCGGATTCGGGTGGCGCCTGCTCCAGGGTGCGTACCCTGCGTCCGGCCGCGTTAACTTCGACCTGCTCCAGACCAACTGCGCCGTGCAGTGCCGATTCGTAGGTCTTCTCCACCCCGTTTTTGCCGATGTGGCTGGTCCCGGCATAGTTGGACACGTCGATCTGCTCGAGATCGCGTTGGCTGATGCGGCCGACGTAACCCAGTACATGGGTGGTCTTCACGTCGTGCGGATAGTGGCGCAACAGCTGCGCCTTGATGTCCACGCCGGCGAATCGATGCCGATGGACCGCGAACTGCGCGGTCTCGTCCTGACTCAGATTGACCCTGATGGGCACGCTGTCGAAACGGCGCCTGCGCTTTTTGAGCTGCCAGAAGCGTTCCAGGTCTTCGTCGCTGATCTCGATCACCTTTGCCAGCTCGGCCAGGGTGGTGTCGAGGTGTTCGACCTGCTCCGGAGTGATCTCCAGGCTGTAGGCGGGGCGGTTTTGCGCCAGCAGCACGCCTTTGCGGTCGTAGATGAGTCCGCGCGTCGGTGGCAGTGGCAGTACCTTCACCCTGTTCTCGCGTGACAGCGTGGTGAAGTGCTCGTGGTCGACGATCTGCAGCTGGACCATGCGCCAGATCAGCACGGTGACCGCGGCCAGGACCAGGAGGCCGGCGATGATGGCCCGGTTCAGGAAGGCCTGGCTTTCGCGAATCGTGTCCTTGAGCAGCATGGGGGCGGGGGTTCTCAGCTGACCTTGAAGTGCCGACGGACCTTGCGCAGGGTGACAAAGACCCAGGGCCAGAGCAGGGCGCCGATCAACGGCACGCTCCAATAGATCAGGCCGGGCGAAGTGCCACGTGTCGCCCCGGTCACCCACAGCGCGAGCAGATGTTCGATCACCAGCAGGATCAGTATACCCAGTGACTGCTGCCAGAACGGAAACACGCGAATGCGCTGGTGGAGCTGAATGGCGACAAAGGTCACGACCGAGAGGCCGAGCGCGTGCTGGCCGAGCAGGGTGCCGGTGAGGACATCCAGCATGATGCCGGCAACAAAGCCGCTGCCGACGCCGACGCGGTGTGGCAGCGCGATCGCCCAGTAGAGCATCACCAGCGTCACCCACTGGGGGCGAAACGGCCTCGCCCAGTCCGGCATCGGCAGGATGGTCAGCAACATCGCGATGCACAGTGTGACGATGATCACCAGGCGTCCACCACCGCCACTCATGTGCCGGGCTCCGCCGTCGCGTCGACACCAGGGGTATCCGATGGTTCAGGGGTGGCAGCTGCATCCGTGGGCAGGTCGGATGCCGGCGGATCCTCGGTGAGCTTTGTCCTCGGCGGCCTTTCCGGCAACTGGTTCGGCACCGTCCACACCAGCAGGACCTCGCGGCTGCGGTCCAGGTGGGCGCGTGGCTGGGCCAGCACATCGGAGAAAGGGGCGTCCGGCGAGCGGTCGATACGTGTCACCCGGGCCACCGGGTAGCCGGGCGGGAACTTGCCACCGAGGCCCGAGGTTACCAAGAGGTCGCCTTCGACGATGTCCGAATTGGTTGGCAGGTAGGGGAGCTTGAGTTCGTCGATGCGCCCGGTGCCGACTGCGATGGTGCGCAGGCCGTTGCGCAGTACCTGGACCGGCAGCGCGTGACTGGTATCGGTGATCAGCAACACGGTCGACGAGAACGGGGTGACCGCAATCACCTGACCCATGACGGCGTGCGCATCCAGGATCGGTTGTCCGACGAACACGCCGGATGCCGAGCCCTTGTTGATCAGCACCTGCTGCTTGTAGGGATCGAGGTCGACCGAAGACAACTCGGCAACCAGTACGCGGTCACCGACCTTGAACGACGAGTCGACGAGGTCGCGCAGGCGCATGTTCTCGGCTTTCAATGACTCGTACTTCTGCAGTTCGGCACGCAGGCGCAGGTTCTGGTCCTTGAGTTCGCTGTTCTGTTCGAGCAGCGCCTCGCGCGTGCTGGTGGATTCGCTGACCCAGTGTGAAGCAGTAAACGGCAGATCGGCCAGGTAGTGCAGGGGATAGGTCAGAAACGCCAGCGCGCTGCGCAACTGCTCGAGATGGTGGAACCGGTGGTCGAGCACCAGCAGGATCAGAGACAGGATCACGGTGACGACCAGACGGGTGGCTTGCGACGGGCCCTGTGCAAAAATCGGCTTGATGTTGACGCTCTCCGTTCTTGCGATGTGCCTCGCGCGCCAGGGCCGGGCCCTGACGCCTTGCAGCTTTACTCGACCGTGAAGATCTCGCCTCCGCGCTCGTCCATCAGTTCGAGGGCGCGCCCGCCGCCGCGTGCGACACAGGTCAGGGGGTCCTCGGCGATGATCACCGGCAGGCCGGTCTCTTCCTCGATCAGGCGGTCGAGATCTTTGAGCAGCGCGCCGCCACCGGTGAGTACGATGCCGCGTTCGGCGACATCGGCACCGAGTTCGGGCGGAGTCTGTTCGAGTGCCTTCTTGACGGCATCGACGATGCCCGACAGCGGCTCCTGCAACGCCTCCAGGATCTCGTTCGAACTCAGGGTGAAGCTGCGCGGTACGCCCTCGGCCAGGTTGCGGCCTTTGACCTCCAGTTCCCGCACCTCGTTCCCCGGGTACGCCGAGCCGATCTCTTTCTTGACCCGTTCCGCGGTGGCCTCGCCAATCAGCGTGCCGTAGTTGCGTCGGACATAGTTGATGATCGCCTCATCGAACTTGTCACCGCCGATGCGCACCGAGTTGGAGTAGACGATGCCGTTGAGGGAGATGATCGCGACCTCGGACGTGCCGCCGCCGATATCCAGCACCATTGAGCCGCGTGCCTCGTCTACCGGCAGGCCGGCGCCGATCGCGGCCGACATCGGCTCCTCGATCAGGTATACCTCCCGTGCGCCGGCCCCTGCGGCCGATTCCTTGATCGCGCGGCGCTCGACCTGGGTCGAGCCACAGGGCACGCAGACCAGCACGCGAGGGCTGGGGCGGATCAGGCGCGATTCATGCACCTTGTGGATGAAGTACTGCAACATTTTCTCGGTCACCGTGAAATCGGCGATCACGCCTTCCTTCATCGGGCGGATGGCGGTGATGTTGGCCGGTGTGCGGCCAAGCATCTTTTTCGCCTCTTCGCCGACCGCGGCGACTGACTTGGGGCCCCCGGGTCCGCGGTCCTGGCGTATCGCGACGACCGACGGCTCATTCAATACGATCCCCTGGTCGCGGGCGTAGATGAGCGTGTTGGCAGTACCGAGGTCGATCGAGAGATCGTTGGAAAAGAGTCCACGAATACGGCGAAGGAACATGCTGTGACTTCCGATGACCGGCCGGACCACCTCGCTGCGAGGGTTCCGACCGTTGACGATTGAGCGGTAAGCCGGGCAACCCATGCCCGGAAAGACGCGTAATCTAACAACGGCCCCGGGGTTCGGCAAGGGCACGGGTTCTCAGTTGGTTTCGGCCGCCCGCCCGAATGTGGTAATTTCGCCGCCTCGTTCGCTTGAACTCCTTTGAAACGCACGCTTATGTCCCTATCTGCTGACGATGTCGCAAAGATCGCCCATTTGGCCCGCCTCGCGGTGGCGCCGGGGGAAAACGCCGCACTCGGGCGCGAGCTGTCGAATATTCTCGATCTGGTGGCGCAGATGGATGCTGCCGATACCGCCGGCGTGGTGCCGATGGCCCATCCGCTGGACATGGCGCAGCGGCTGCGCGACGACGCGGTCAGCGAGCAGAACAGCCGCGACCGGTACCAGGCCGGTGCCCCGGCGGTCGAGAACGGCCTGTTTCTGGTGCCGAAGGTCATTGAATAAATAGTTCCGAGTTGTGGGTCCTGGTTTGGAGTCGGGCGGCTTTGTGTCCCGGCATAGCACAACTCAAAACTCACAACTCAGTACTCAAACCTCAACACTTCCAGGCCCCTTTATGGAACTGCACGAACGATCGATCGCCCAGCTGAGTGCCGGGCTGCGCAGCGGCGAGGTGTCCAGCACCGAACTTACAAAGCACATGCTGCAGCGCATCAGGATGCACGATGCGGCGCTCAACAGTTTTATCACGGTGACCGAAGAGCTGGCGCTGACGCAGGCCAAGGCAGCCGATGCGCGAATCGCCGATGGCACGGCCGGGGCGTTGACCGGTATTCCGATCGCGCACAAAGACATCTTTTGTACCCGCGATGTACGAACCAGCTGTGGCTCGCGCATGCTCAAGGACTTCGTCTCACCTTACGACGCGACCGTGGTTGAGAATCTGCAGCGTGCCGGCGTGGTCATGCTGGGCAAGACCAACATGGATGAGTTCGCAATGGGTTCCTCGAACGAGACCAGCCATTTCGGCCCGGTGCGCAATCCCTGGGACCGGGAGACCGTGCCCGGTGGTTCCTCCGGTGGTTCCGCGGCAGCGGTGGCGGCGCGCCTGTGTATCGCCGCGACCGGTACCGATACCGGTGGTTCGATCCGTCAGCCGGCAGCACTGACCGGCATCACCGGACTCAAGCCAACCTACGGACGCTGCTCGCGCTGGGGGATGATCGCGTTCGCCTCGTCACTCGACCAGGCCGGCCCGATGACCCGCAGCGCCGAAGACGCGGCGCTGATGCTGACGGGCATGGCGGGATTCGATGAGCGCGATTCGACCAGCGCGCAACGCCCTGTCGATGACTATGTGGCGGCGCTCGGCCAGGACATCCGTGGCGTACGCATCGGCATCGTCAGGGAATTCATGGGTGAGGGGCTGGATGCCGGGGTCGGCGCCTCGATCCAGGTGGCGATCGATGAACTGAAGCGACTCGGTGCCGAGATTGTCGAGGTGAGCCTGCCGAATGCCGGCCTGTCGGTGCCGGCCTATTACGTGGTCGCACCGGCGGAGTGTTCGTCCAACCTGGCGCGTTTTGACGGCGTCCGTTACGGGCATCGCTGTGCCGCGCCGAAGGACCTCGAGGATCTGTACAAACGATCGCGCTCCGAGGGGTTTGGCCCCGAGGTGAAGCGCCGCATCATGATCGGCACCTATGCGCTGTCGGCCGGCTACTACGATGCCTACTACCTCAAGGCGCAGAAGATCCGTCAGCTGATTGCCGACGATTTCCGCAAGGCATTCGCCGAGTGTGACGTGATCGTAGGTCCCACTGCGCCCAGCACCGCCTTCCGTATAGGGGAAAAGGCCGACGACCCGGTATCGATGTACCTGTCCGACATCTACACCATTGCGGTCAACCTCGCCGGTCTGCCCGGTATGTCGATCCCGGTCCAGCCCAGCGCCGGTATGCCGGTGGGACTGCAGCTGATCGGCGGGCTGTTCGACGAGGCGCGGCTGCTCAACGTCGCGCACCAGTTGCAGCTGGCGACGGACTGGCATCGACAGGCCCCGGCGGGGTTTTAAGGCGCGCGCCGGGTGCCGCTGAACAGACGCCTCGACCGCCAACTCTGACTAACGAACACGTTTCGGGAACACCAATCATGCAATGGGAAACCGTCATCGGGCTTGAGATCCACACCCAGCTTGCCACGCAGTCGAAGATATTCTCGGGATCCTCGACAGCCTTCGGTGCCGAACCGAATACCCAGGCGTCGCTGATCGACCTGGCGATGCCGGGCGTTCTGCCGGTGCTGAACAAGGAGGTGGTGCGCATGGCGGTGCGTTTCGGCAAGGCGATCGATGCCGAAGTGGCGCAACGCTCGGTGTTCGCGCGCAAGAACTATTTCTATCCCGATCTGCCGAAGGGCTACCAGATCAGCCAATACGAGCTGCCGGTGGTCGGCAAGGGTATGGTGGAGATCACCCTCGAAGACGGGTCGAGCAAGCGCGTTGGCGTGACCCGTGCTCACCTCGAGGAAGACGCCGGCAAGTCCTTGCACGAAGACTTCCACGGCATGACCGGCATCGATCTGAACCGCGCGGGCACGCCGCTGCTGGAAATCGTGTCCGAACCCGACATGCGCTCTGCAAAAGAGGCGGTGGCATACGCGAAAAAGATCCACCAGATCGTCACCTTCATCGGCATCTGCGACGGCAACATGCAGGAAGGCTCGTTCCGTGTGGACGCCAACGTATCGATCCGGCCTAAGGGTCAGGCCGAACTTGGGACACGCGCGGAACTGAAGAACATCAACTCGTTCCGCTTCCTGGAGAAGGCGATCAATTTCGAGATCACCCGCCAGATCGATGTGATCGAGGACGGTGGCAAGGTCGTGCAGGAGACCCGTCTGTACGACGCCAACAAGGACGAGACACGCTCGATGCGTTCCAAGGAGGAGGCGAACGACTACCGCTACTTCCCCGACCCCGATCTGTTGCCGCTGGAGATCGACGAGGCCTTCATCAACGAGGTCGTCGCGACCATGCCGGAACTGCCGGATGCGCGGCGCGCACGTTTCGAGTCGCAGTACGGCCTGTCTGCTTTCGACGCCGATCAGCTTACCGGAAGCCGCGCCCAGGCCGATTATTTCGAGGCCGCGGCACAGGTTGGTGGTGACGCCAAGTTGACGGCCAACTGGGTGATGGGCGATCTGGCAGCGGCACTGAATCGCGATGCCACTGATTTCGCGCACAGCCCGGTCACCGCAGTGGCGCTCGGCCAGTTGGTGGCACGCATCAAGGACGACACAATCTCGGGCAAGATCGCCAAGGACGTGTTCGCCGCGATGTGGGCGGGTGAAGGCGGTGCGGATGAGGTCATCGAGGCTAAAGGTCTCAAGCAGATCACCGATACCGGAGCTATCGAGGCACTGGTGGACGCAGTGTTGGCGGCGAACCCTGAGCAGGTGGAGAACTACCGCAACGCGGATGCGGACAAACAGCCTAAGATGCTCGGTTTCTTCGTCGGCCAGATCATGAAGCAGTCGCAGGGCAAGGCCAACCCGCAGCAGGTCAATGCATTGCTGCGCGAAAAGCTGGGGTAGTTCGGCGCCCCTCGTCGTGGCGTCCGCTACCGGTCGCCGGTCCATCATGTGCACGGGGCCCGCACGCGCGCTGCCCGTCCATTAAATGCCATCACTGGCCCGGGGTTGAGCAGTGGCTGACGACATTCGTATCCGTGTAGCTTCGGAACCCTGATGGCGGGGCCTGGGATGACTACGTCCTGGCGCATCCGCAGGGTACTTTTTTCCATCGCTACGGCTGGAAGCGTCTCCTGGAGGCGACCTACGGTTATCCCGGTCACTACCTGGTGGCCGAGCGCGCGCGGGCACCTGGTGCGGCGTGTTTCCGCTGGGTGAGGTCAGGCACCTGCTGTTCGGTCATTCGCTGATATGGTGCCGTTCTGCGTCTACGGTGGTGTGCTGGCGGACGACGAGCGGGTGCGCGAGGCGCTCGAGGCGCATGCAGTACAACTGGCCGAGCGCCTGGGTGTTGATCACCTCGAAGTGCGCAACGACCATCCCGTGCGTGATGACTGGCCGCGCAAAGGCCGATCTGTACGTCACTTTCCGCCGTGAGTTGAGCGAGGACCACGAGGTCAACATGACTGCCATCCCGCGCAAGCAGCGGGCGATGGTACGCAAGGGCATCAAGGCCGGCCTGGTCGGCGAGGTCGACGACGGCATCGAGCATCTCTACCGCGCGTATTCAGAGAGCGTGCGCAATCTGGGGAACGCCGGTGTTCCCGAAGGCGCATTTCCGCGCGATCAGGGCCGAGTTCGGTGACGATGTCGATGTCGTCACCGTCAGGCACGACGGCGAGGTGGTCGCCTCGGTGATGAATTACTACTTCCGCGACCAGGTGCTGCCTTTCTACGGTGGCGGTATCTCTGCGGCGCGTGAGCTGGCGGCCAACGACTTCATGTACTGGGAAGTGATGCGCCGCGCGGTGGAACGTGGTTGCCGGGTGTTCGATTTCGGCCGCAGCAAGGTGGATACCGGTTCGTACAGCTTCAAGAAGCACTGGGGTTTCGAACCGCAGCCGCTGAGTTACGAATACCACCTGGTGCGTGCGACGCAGATGCCGGACCTCAATCCCAACAATCCGAAGTACCGGGTCTTCATCAATGCCTGGAAGCGACTGCCGATCGGGGTGAGTCGGTTGATCGGTCCCTGGCTGGCGAAAGGTCTGGCGTAACCCGAAACTCTCGCCGGCAGTCAAACGGAGCGCCGTCAGGCGACGTTGACGCGGTTCCTGCCCTTGTCTTTGGCCCGGTACAGCGCCTGATCGGCGCGATTCAGCAGATCCAGGATGTCTTCATCCTTGCGATACGTTGCGACCCCGGCAGACAGCGTGATCTGGCCCAGCGGCTTTTTGTTGTCGGCGCGAACCAGCTGTGCGTTGGCGACCGCCGTGCGGATCGACTCTGCCACCGCTTTGCGCGCCCTTGCTGCCGGTTGTCGGCAGCAGGACGGTGAATTCTTCGCCGCCATAGCGGGCGGCAGTGTGTTTGCCCTTGATATTCTTCTGCAGAATCTGCGAAACGAATCGGATAACACGGTCGCCGATCAGGTGACCGTGGGTGTCGTTGACCGATTTGAAATGATCGATGTCGAGCATGATGACCGAGGGTGGCTGGCCGTTTGGCATCTCCGCGACGGCCGCGTTGAGCCGGTCGATCAGTGCGAAGCGGTTGTACAGACCGGTCAAGGGGTCGGTAATCGCGCGCTGGCGCTCAACCAGCAACTGCTCCTGAAGTTCCTCGATCTCGCGCGACTTCGACTCGAAATGGTGCTGCAGGTCGCTGGTGGCATTGCGCATCGAGCAGGTTTCGATGATCAGTGTCTGCAGCATCTGGCGGATATTCGTCAGGTCATTGCTCGCGTCCACACCCTTGGCGAATCCGTCGAGGGTGCCCTCGAACGCCTGCGCATCGCTGCCGGCATCGCTCAGCGAGGTGCCGACATCGAACAGGATCTTGTTGAGGTTGCTACGCACCTGCTCGATATTGCCGATGTTGTGTTCTGCGACGTATTGGCGATGGAGCCGGCTGCACACTACCGCGGTGAACGCGGCGTTTTCTGCGATCAGGCGGTCGATCTCGGTCTTCAGTTCCGGATTTTCGCCGCTGACATAGGTATACCAGACCGTGTAGTTGTGCGGGGTCGGCGGTATCTCGTGGCGCGACATCAGTGGGACGGCCAAGCGCAACAACTCGGCCGCAGTGTCGGCGGTCGCGTCGTGAGCAATGGCACTCATTCTAATTCCCTTGGCCGTATTTGGGCTGTCGTCACAGCCCTTCGATGTGGTATCGGTCGATGCCGGCCGGGACTTTAGGGCGGTTTTCAGCCGGGTCGCACGGGGCGTTTCGGCCAGTGCAACCGTATACTGCCGTCCCTGCTTGATTTTCTGGTGATTGCCGAAGACCTCCTCAAAGGCGCGCGCAATGAACTGGCGCAGGCCGCTGATCACCACCACGTAGAAAGCGTCCACCCGGCTCCAGGCGCTCGCGGATGTCGTGAAAGAACAGGTAGTAATGTTCCTTGCTGGTCTTCGCCGGCAGATTGGTCACCGCCAGCGTGAAAGACTGTGGCGGTACATGACGAAGGCCATCACTCAACATCGCGTGCGCATTGTCGATGTGGTTCCGCCGGGCATTGGCGTTCGCGTACTCGACGGCCACGAAGTCCTTGTCGACCATCAGGCAGTGCCCGCGTGGCGCGGCCCGGGCGATCGCCAGGCCAAGCGGGCCGTAACCACAGCCGAGGTCGATCGCGCGCTCGTCCGGCCTCACCTCCAGGTGGTCGAGCAGCAGGCGTGTCCCTCGTCAATCGCTTTGGGCGAAAACAGTCCCCAGGTGGTGTGGAAGGTCAGCTGATGCCCGAGCAGGGTGTCGCTGAACACGATGTCCTGGCGCAGGCGTTCGATTTCAAAGGGTGGTCTGGTGTTCTTTGTCATGGTGCGTTCGTCGGATAGACGCAGCCAATCGGCGATGCGTGGGAGGTGGTGGGCGAAACCTCGAAGCGGTGGCTGCCACCGGGCATGCTCAGCACATCCTTGCCGGCATAGAACGCTTCGGCGCGGCGGAAATCGAGAACCTCATCGCCCTGCTGCAGCAATACCAGGTAGCGCTCGTCTGCTGCCAGCTGCTTTCGCTGCAGCCGGGCCAGTGCCGGCAGGAAATCCGCGCCGACATCGAAAGCGGCGCCGTCACACCAGCGTGTCTGCGCCCCGAGGTGATCGGCGAGCAATTCATGGGGCCGCACGACCGGGTTGATCAGCACCGCGGGCAGCCGTGTTGCTGCGTTCAGGCAGGTGGCATAGAAGCCGCCCAGTGAGGAACCGACCAGGGCGTCGACGGGGTGACGCCGGAGCAGGCCCCGCAGGGTGTCCATTGCGCGGTCGGGGTGAAACGGCAGGTCGGGCGCGAGGACGCGTTCAACACCGAAATGGCGGCGCAGTTGCAGGGATTTTCTCCCCAGCCGCAGCTGCCGAACCCGTGGATGAACAGGATCATCGCTGACATACCGGGCAGGCCGGGTCTGCGCGCAGGCGCAGTTCGCGCCATTGCAACCGCAGGGCGTCTAGCATCAGCAGGCGGCCGCCGAGCGACTCACCAATACCGCTGAGCAGCTTGATGGCCTCAACGGCCTGCATCGCTCCGATGATGCCGACCAGCGGCGCGATCACCCCGTTTTCGCTGCAGCGCAGTTCTTCCTCGCCATCCTCGGCGTACAGACAGCGATAGCAGGGCCGCCGGGCGGCCGTCGAATACCGTGATCTGGCCGTCCCAGCGGATGGCGGCACCGGATACCAATGGCGTATGCAGCGCCTGGCACGCCTCGTTGAGGGAGAATCGGGTGGCGAAGTTGTCGCTGCAGTCCAGTACCACGTCCGCGGCCTCGACCGCCGAGCGCAACGCCGCTCCATGCAGGCGCATGTCGCGCAGTACGAGATGGGTGGTTGGATTCAGCGCCTGCAGGGTGAGCTGGGCAGAGCGGGTCTTCGGCATGCCGATATGGCGGCTGCTGTGCAGCACCTGGCGCTGCAGGTTGCTCAGGTCCACCTCGTCGTCGTCCACCAGCTCCAGGGTGCCGACGCCGGCCGCGGCCAGATACATGGCCGCAGGTGAACCCAGACCGCCCAGGCCTATGATCAGTGCCCGGGCACCGCGCAGGCGTTGCTGGCCTTCGATCCCGAATTCCGGGAGCATGATCTGGCGGCTGTAACGCAACAGTTCATCGTCTTCCATCGGGAGGTTGCAGCATCTTGAATGAGTGGTTCGTGGCTGGCGGCCGGCGAGCGGCAAACGCCGGGTCAGAGGTAACGCCGCCAATGCTCCGGCCGGTCGTCCTGGCAGCCATGATCGCGCTTGCGATAACGATTCACGAACACCTTCTGTGTGCAGTTGCTCTCGCCCTTGGCGCAACCCAGGTTGGCACGCTGCGTCTCTTCGGTGTAGTGGAACAGGGCGCGACGGATCTTGTACTTCAGTCGGTTGTCGAGATGGAAGCCGTTTTGCTCCAGCAATGCCTCGATATCGGCCAGGCACACCACGAGCAGGTGGTAATGCACTTCGATCAGCCCGGTACTGAGGGTCTCGACGTGCCGGACACCGTCGACTTCGACCAGCAGTGCGGCCGCCGATCCCGCCTGATCGGGATCCGGGTGCAGGGTGCAAAACGCGATCTCGCGTCTCTTGAACAGGCTGTCGCCTTGCGTTTCCATGGGGGCAATGCTGTGCTGAAAGGCCGTATCGGTCAAGGGGATTACCCCGTACCCGGTTGTGCGCCCGGGCTGCGAATCGGCCGCCGCAATGGCGGTTATGCCCTGCCAGATCACGCTGTGAACTCACCTGGTCGAACCCGCGCTGGCGCAGCAGTGCGGCCACCTGGTCGCCTTGGTCTGCGCCGTGCTCCAGCCACAGCCAGGCGCCGGGTGGGAGATACGCGGGTGCGGTGTCGATGATGTGTCGAATCGCGTCCAGCCCGTCGGTCCCCGATACCAGTGCCTGTGATGGTTCAAAGCGCAGGTCGCCACGTTCCAGGTGGCGGTCGCCGATGGCGATATAAGGCGGATTGCTCAGGATCAGGTCGAAGCGCGGCTGCGTGGGCAGTGCGGCGAACCAGTCGCTCAGCAGGAACTCGATGTGGCCCAGCCCGAGGTAGTGGGCGTTGCGCCGCGCAATATCGAGCGCGCCGGCCGAGGCATCGACTGCGGTGATCTGCCAGTCCCTGCGTTCGGCGGCGAGGGCCAGCGCGATTGCGCCGCTGCCGGTACCAAGGTCCAGCACCCGCGCGCGCGGCGGCAGGTCGAGTCCGAGGGCAATCTCGATCAGGTGCTCAGTCTCCGGTCGCGGTACCAGGGTGTCGCGGCTGACGCCAAGACGCAGTGACCAGAACTCACGTTCGCCAGTCAGGTGGGCGATCGGGTGCCCGGCAGCGCGCTGTGCAACCAGCTGCTCGAATTGCAGGACCTGTTGCGCATCGGGGACATGCTCAGGCCAGCCGTAAAGCCAGCTGCGGTCACGGCCCAACACGTGCGCCAGCAGCACCTGGCTGTCGAGTAGCGCGTCGTCCGAGCTTGTCTCCAGTGTCTTGCGTGCGCGGTCCAGCAGCTCGCGCAGCGTATTCATTCGGCGCCGAGGGCCGCCAGCTGTTCGGCCTGGTACTCGTGGGTCAAGGGGTCGAGCAACTGGTCCAGAGCGCCTTCCATGATCTCGTCGAGCTTGTACAACGTCAGGTTGATGCGATGATCGGTGAGCCGGTTCTGCGGAAAGTTGTAGGTGCGGATGCGTTCGGAGCGATCGCCGCTACCGACCTGCAGGCGCCGGTCTTCGGCGCGGCTGGCTGCGGCACTGGCGCGTGCAGCGGCCAGCAGGCGCGACTGCAGCAGCGACATCGCACGTGCCTTGTTCTTGTGTTGCGAGCGTTCGTCCTGGCATTCGACCACGACGCCGGTGGGCAGATGGGTGATGCGCACCGCTGAATCCGTGGTATTGACGTGCTGGCCTCCGGCCCCGGACGAGCGGTAGGTGTCGATGCGCAGGTCGTTGGGATTGATATCGAACTCATCGACGGCCTCGGCCTCGGGCAGCACTGCGACGGTGCAGGCCGATGTGTGAATGCGGCCTTGTGCCTCGGTCTCCGGGACGCGCTGCACGCGGTGTGCACCGGATTCGAATTTCAGTCGCGAGTAGACGTCTGCGCCAATGATTCTAACGACCACCTCCTTGTAGCCGCCGTGTTCACCGATACTCTCGCTGATCATCTCGGTCTTCCAGCGCCTGCGCTCGGCGTAACGCAGGTACATGCGCAGCAGGTCGCCGGCGAACAGCGCAGCCTCGGCACCACCGGTGCCGGCCCGCACCTCGAGATAGATGTTGCGCTCGTCGTTAGGGTCGCGTGGCAGCAGCAGGCGTTGTAGCTCGGGCTCCAGTTCACGCAGCGTGGCACGCGCATCCTCGCAGGCGTCCTCGGCGAGCTCGGCCATTTCCGGATCGGCCAACATGGCCTCGGCACTGCGCAGTTCATCCTCGGTGCCGGCATAACGCTGATAGCACTGGCCGACGGGTTCGAGTTGCGCGTACTCGCGGCTGAGGTCGCGAAAGCGGTTGGTATCGGCCTGCACGTCCGGGTCGGTGAGGAGTACGGCAATTTCCTGGAAACGCTCGCTGATCTGTTCGAGTTTGTGGCGGATACTGGATTTCATCGTCAATGGCTGTCGCCGGGTGGGTGAAACGGGGCATGGATCCGCCACGCCGATTGGCGTGGCGCTGTGTGCAGCCTGCTAGTGCTTGCCGGTATCGCCGTGGCCGAGCTGAAACAGGGCGTTGGCCGCCTCGAGCAGTTCGTGCCGGCCGGTGCTGCCGGCCTCGCGCAGCTGGGTGCTCGGTGTGTGCAGCAGCTTGTTGGTCAGGGCCTGGGCGAGGAAGTTCAGCGCCTCTTCGGGCGGCTTGCCCGACTCGACCATGCGCAGTGCCTTGGCCAGTACCTCGTCACGGATCTCGCAGGCCTGGCGGCGATAGTCCTGGATCAGCCCTACCGCATCGAGCGAGCGCATCCAGGCAATGAAGTCGTCGACCTGGAACTGGATGATCTCTTTCGCCTGTTCGGCCGCCTCCTGACGCGAACGCAGATTGCCCTGGATCACCTCGTCGAGGTCGTCGACGGTGTACAGGTAGACGTCCTCGAGATCGGCCACCTCGGCCTCGATGTCGCGTGGTACCGCAATGTCGACCATGAAGATCGGCTGGTGACGCCGCCGCTTCAACGCGCTTTCCACGGTGCCCTTGCCAAGGATGGGTACCGGGCTGGCGGTCGATGCGATCACGATGTCGGCGTCGGCCAGATGCGAGGGGATTTCCGTGAGGCTGATAGCGTAGGCATCGAATTGCTCGGCCAGTTCCTGCGCACGAGCAATGGTCCGGTTGGCGACGATGATGCGCCCGATGCCGTTCTGTACCAGGTGTCGCGCGGCGAGCTCGATGGTCTCGCCGGCGCCGATCAGCATCGCGGTCTGCTGGGACAGATCGGAAAAGATCTGGCGTGCCAGGCTGACTGCGGCAAACGCGACCGATACCGGGCTGTCGCCGATCGCGGTATCCGTGCGCACCCGCTTGGCGGTGGAGAACGCGTGCTGGAAGAGCCGGGTCAGCATCTTGCCGCAGCGTCCGGCGTCGCTCGCTGTCTGAAAGGCGCTTTTGACCTGACCCAGAATCTGCGGCTCGCCGAGCACCAGGGAGTCGAGGCCGCTGGCGACCGACAGCAGGTGGTCGATCACACGGCGTCCTTCGTAGGCGTACAGGTAGGGCGCGATGTCCTCAACCGCCAGCCCGTGGAACCCGGCCAGCCACTCGCGGGTCAACTCGATTGAATCGTCGCTCGCGTGACAGTACAGCTCGGTACGGTTGCAGGTCGACAGGATGACGGCCTCGTGCACGCCCGGCAGCTCGGTCAGGCTGCGCAGCGCTGCCACGACGATATCTGGCCCGAACGTGATGCGTTCGCGGATACTAACCGGGGCGGTCGTATGGTTGAGTCCGATGGCGAGCAGCGGCATGGTGGCCTTGTCGGCGCTGGAAAGAGGTAGAAATTTTGAGATATCAAAGAGTTGAATGCAAGTCCCGGCTGCGCTTGTCCAACAGATCCAGATCGCGATGCCGGCGCTTGCGCGCAAACGGCGATCCGTTAACCTTAGCAGCGTGAAAATTCTGACCATCAGCCTGGCTATCGTGTTGTTGCTTGCCGTCCAGGGCTGTCAAACCTTAAAGCAGACAGAAATCTCCCCAGGTGCCGCAGCGGATGTATCCGGAACGCCGGCGCCGGTGCTGCCGTTCGCCGAACCGGCCCCGGTGGCGCGCGAACTCGACGAAGACCTGGTGTTCAGCTACCTGGTCGGCGAGATCGCGGCACACCGTGGCGAGCTGCGCCTGTCGCAGGCGCACTATCAGCACGCCGCGATACTGGCCCGCGATGCCTACGCGGCGGAGCGTGCGACGCGCATCGCGCTGCACCTGAAGGACTATCAGGCGGGCCTGGCGTCGGCGCGGCGCTGGGTGGAACTCGCGCCCAACGACATCACGGCGCGGCAGCTCGCCGCGGTGCTGTTCATGCGCAACAAGCAGCTGGATGCGGCCGGTGAGCAACTCGATGCCCTGGTGAAGATCGCCGATGCGCGCGGCAGTGACGGATTCCTGCAGGCGGCGAGCGCCCTCAGCGTCGAAAGCGATCGCGTCAGTGCCGAACTTCTGATGCAGCAGTTGCACGAGCGCCACGCTGATGATGTGCGATCGCTGTATGCGGTCGCGGTACTGGAGACCGCGCAGCGGCGTTTCGGCGAGGCGGAGACCCGGCTGCGCGCGGTCACCGAGCGCAAGCCCGACTGGGAACAGCCGCGGGTGCTGCTGTCGCGCGTGCTGGTGGCACAAAATCGGCGTGACGAGGCCCTGGCCTTCATAGACGAGAGCGTCCGGCGCTACCCGCAGAGCGTCCTGTTGCGCACGACCTACTCACGACTGCTGGTCGATGCGGCCGATTATCCACGCGCCCTGGAACAGTTTCGTGCCCTGCATCGGCTGGCGCCGCAAGACGACGAGTTGGCGTTCGGCTACGCGATGCTGGCGACGCAGCAGGAGCAGTGGGCCGAGGCGCGGCCATTGTGGCAGGCGCTGCGTGGCAGTTCGGAGCGGCGCGACGAGGCGAGTTACTACCTGGCGCAGATCGAGGAGCGGGCTGGCAACGACGAGTTGGCAATCGGACTGTACCGGTCGGTCGGTGGGAGCGAGCTGAAGGTCGATGCGGTGATGCGCATGGCGCAGGTCCTCGGCCGCAGCGGCCGCCTGGCGGAAGGCCGTGAAGGGCTGCAGCAGGCGCGCATCTCCAATCCGGGACGGGCCACCGACCTGTATATCACCGAGACCCAGCTGGTGCAGAAGTATGGCGAAGAGATGGAAGCCCTGGCTCTATACGATGCGGCGATTGCGGCTTTTCCCGACGACCATGACCTGCGCTACAACCGCGCCCTGTTCATCGTCGAGCTCGGTGATTTCGAGGGCATGGAGCGTGATCTGCGACGCCTGCTCGACGAAGACCCCGATCACGCAGAGGCACTGAATGCGCTGGGCTACACGCTGGCCGATCGCAACGAGCGTCTGGATGAGGCCTTCGCGTTGGTGTCGCGAGCCTTGAAGCTGCGTCCCGACAGTCCGGCGGTACTCGACAGCATGGGCTGGGTGCTTTACCGGCAGGGTGACCTCGAACAGGCGGCGGTCTACCTGCGGCGCGCGCTGGACCTCAGCCAGGATGACGAGATAGCCGCCCACCTCGGCGAGGTGCTGTGGGTGAGCGGCAGGCAGGCAGATGCCAAAACGGTGTGGCGTCAGGCGCTCGGGCATGCGCCGGACAGTGACAAGATCCGTGCGGTCGTTCAGAGGCTGCAGGCCGGTCTGCAATGACCGAGGTTGCCTGGCCGGCCCCGGCCAAGCTGAACCTGATGCTGCGCGTGGTCGGCCGCCGGACGGACGGTTACCATCTTTTGCAGACTGTTTTTCAGTTCATCGACCTTTGTGACGAACTGTCGTTTCGCGTGCGCGATGACGGCGAGGTGCGGCGGGTCAATGACGTGGAGGGTGTTCCGGCCCACATTGACCTGACAGTGCGGGCTGCCAATCTGCTGCGCAGCGAAGCCGGGTGCGCGGCCGGTGCTGACATCCGGGTGGAAAAGCGTATCCCGCTGGGTGGTGGCCTCGGCGGCGGCAGTTCAGACGCAGCCACCACGCTGGTTGCGCTGAACCAGCTGTGGGGTTGTGGCCTGGATAGCCCCCAGCTGATGCGTCTTGGTCTGCAACTCGGCGCCGATGTGCCGATTTTCGTTCACGGACATGCCGCGTGGGCCGAGGGCGTTGGTGAGCAGTTCACCGACATCGAGCCGATTACACCCTATTATCTGCTGCTCGCTCCGGCCGCCCATGTGGATACCGGCAAGATCTTCCAAGACCCGGAATTGACAAGGAATTCTCCCAGAATCACAATACGCGACTTTCTCGCCGGGACGCACGGCAACGATTGCCTGGCGGTGGTGAGGCGGCGCTACCCGGAAGTCGCGGCCGCATTTGACTGGCTGGCGGACAAGGCCGAGGCGAGGCTCACCGGCACCGGCGCCTGCCTGTATGCCGCCTGTGAATCGCGCGCAGAGGCGGAGGACTTGTGGCGGCAACGGCCTGATGGCCTGGCCGGATTCGTCGTCCGTGGGGTGAATCGCTCCCCATTGCTCGATGCGTGCTGAAGGAGCGGGGCTGAAAGAGTTTTTTGGGGCGTGGCCAAGTGGTTAAGGCACCGGACTTTGACTCCGGTACTCGTAGGTTCGAATCCTACCGCCCCAGCCAAATTGAAAGCGGCCGCACGGCGGCCGGGCACCGGGGGTGCATGGCGGTAGGATGAGAACCGTAAGGTTCGACGCAGGCGCGTAGCGCCGGAGAACGTCGCGCGAAGCGCGGCGGCCCGGAGGGCGAGGGCGCAGCCCGAGTAATCCTACCGCCCCAGCCAAATTGAAAGAGGCCGCTCGGCGGTCGCCGATAGATGACGGGAGTCCATGGTGTCTACCAGCGGGATGATGGTTTTTTCGGGAAACGCCAACCCGCAGTTGTCCGCGGACATCGCGAGTTATCTCGATATCCCGATTGGCAAGGCCGCGGTCGGCCAGTTCAGCGACGGCGAGACCATGGTCGAGATCCAGGAAAACGTCCGCGGGCGCGACGTGTTCGTGGTCCAGCCGACCTGTGAGCCGACCAACGACAACCTGATGGAACTGTTGGTGATGATCGACGCCCTGCGTTGGTCTTCGGTGCGCCGGGTAACGGCGGTGATCCCGTATTTCGGCTATGCGCGCCAGGACCGGCGCCCGCGTTCCGCGCGTGTGCCTATCACTGCACGCCTGGCGGCGAAAATGATCGGAACGGCGGGGGCAGACAGGGTCTTGACCATGGACCTGCATGCCGACCAGATCCAGGGCTTCTTCGACATTCCCGTCGACAACGTCTACGCGTCGCCGATCCTTCTGGGCGACGTGTGGCGCCAGAAGTACCCGGATCTGATGGTGGTGTCGCCGGATGTCGGAGGCGTGGTACGCGCCCGGGCGCTGGCCAAGCGGCTCGATGATGCAGACCTTGCGATCATCGACAAGCGGCGCCCGAAGGCAAACGTGGCCCAGGTGATGAATATCATCGGCGATGTCGAAGACCGTACCTGCGTGCTGGTCGACGACCTGGTCGATACGGCCGGCACGTTGTGCAAGGCGGCGGCCGCGCTGAAGGCGCATGGCGCATCCAAAGTCGTGGCGTATTGCACGCATGCGGTCCTGTCGGGGCCGGCGGTGACCAATATAGAGGCGTCGAAGCTTGACGAGTTGGTGGTCACGAGCACCATCCCGCTGCGTGAAGATGCCGCTGCGTGCAGCAAGATCCGGCAGCTTTCGATTGCCGGCCTGTTGGCCGAGTCGATCCGCCGGATCAATAACGAGGAATCGGTCAGTTCGCTGTTCGTGGACTGACGGTAGTCGGGGGAAACCCCAAACAAGCGTGTGTTCGGATGGTGCCTGGTCGCGGGCTCCGAGCATTTTTTTAGTGTCTGAAGAGAGAGTATCGAGACATGCAGGAAAATTTTGAAATTGTTGCAGTGTCCCGTGGCGATCAGGGCAAGGGTGCGAGCCGCCGCCTGCGTCGCGAGGGGATGGTGCCCGGGATTATCTACGGCAGTGGCAAGGATCCGGAGATGTTTGCCACGAGCCACAACGAGTTGATCCAGCACCTGGAACACGAGGCCTTTTATTCGCACATCCTTACGGTGAGCGTGGATGGCAAGGCGCAGAAGGTGGTTTTGAAGGATCTACAGCGCCATCCCTCGAAGCCGTTTGTCGTGCATGTGGACCTGCTGCGCGTCGCCGAAGGCGACCGCATCAAGATGAACGTACCGCTGCACTTCCTCAACGAGGCTACCTCGCCAGGCGTCAAGGCTGGCGGCCAGGTTTCGCATACCATGACCGATGTCGAGGTCATCTGTGCTGCGAAAGATCTGCCCGAGTACATCGAAGTGGATCTGGGCGCGATGAACGTGGGCGACATCCTCCACCTGACCGACCTGAAGCTGCCGCAGGGCGTGGCGTTGGTGGCGTTCAGTCACGGTGGTGATCCGGCAGAGCACGACTCGGCCGTGGTTTCGGTCCATACGCCACGTGGCGGTGCTGCCGGTGATGGCGAAGAAGGTGAAGAGGAAGGGGAAGCGACGGAATGATGATTCTGTCGGACCGATAATTCATCGGTCGTCCTCGAGTTTGGAAAACGGCGGCCATGTGTCGCCGTTTTTTTTCGGAGGTGTCGGGTGCCAGCGATTCAATGCGTCGTGGGTCTGGGTAATCCTGGGCCCAAATATGCCGAGACGCGTCACAACGCCGGTTTCTGGTTCGTCGATGCGCTTGCGCGTGGGAATGGTGCGGTGCTGCGGGCCGAGAACAAGTTTTCCGGTGAACTGGGGCGCATGACCACGCCGGCAGGTGATTGCTGGCTGCTCAAGCCGATGACCTACATGAATCACAGTGGCCGCTCGGTCGCTGCATTGTGCAACTTCTACCGCATCCTGCCCGAGCAGTTGCTGGTGGTTTACGATGAACTCGATCTGTCACCGGGCATGATGCGGCTGAAGACCGGAGGTGGCCACGGAGGTCACAACGGCATGCGTGATATCTGCGACGCCCTTGGCAGCAAGGATTTCCATCGCCTGCGTATCGGCATTGGCCATCCGGGGCATAAAGAAGCGGTGGTCGGTTACGTACTGTCGCGTCCTGGCAAGAGCGAGCAGCAGGCGATCGACAATGGCCTGGCCGAGGTGATGCGCCAGTGGGAGTTGATCCAGAGCGGGGATCTTCCCAGGGCGATGAATGCCTTGCACACGGCAACCTGAGAAAGACCTCTCCGCCGGCACGGCGCCTTGCCGTATTACCGGCAAACAAAAACCCCTCCCCGGTCGCCCGGGGAGGGGTTTTTTCAGGGCTGTCAGCTGTGGTTGAAGACGTACTTGGGCTTGAACCACTTGACCATCAATGGCAGCAGCATCAGCGCCGTGAACACGTCGATAATCAGGGCCCAGCCTATATACACGGCCAGACCCCAGGTGTTCGCCAGTGTGGTACCCACCAACGGGATGAAGCTGCCAAGTAGCACCACGATAGAGACGATGACCGCCGATCCCGTCGTGTTCTGGGTGTTGCGCAGGGCCTCCATCCAGTTGCCGCCGGTGGCCTGCATCTCTTCACGCAGACGCGAGACCATGTAGATCCCGTAATCCACTCCCAGGCCCATCGCGATCGACAAGGTAACCAGGAGGTGGAACGCAAGGTTGCCCGACCAGTTCTGCACAGAGGTGAAGTAGCCACCCAGACCATATTGTGCGAACAACGTGATCAACAGGGTCACCGTCAACATCGCCGACACCAGCACCGAGCGGAACATCAACGCGGCGATGAGGAAGATGGCCAACGCAGTCTGCAGCGGACTGATCAGCCAGTTGACCATTGCGACCTCGCGGGTTGCCTCGGTCGCGCCAAGAAATCCACCGATACCCGGTCGGACATAGTCCGGACCATCAACCGACAGCTCATTGCTGTCCCCCGAGGTGTCTTCATTGCGCAGACCGAAGTTCACCTTGGCGAAGCCCGGGTCATTCTTGTGCTCCTCGATGTACTGCTGAATGTCCATCGTCACCTGGTGGGTCTCCACCGGATCCATGGTGTTGATGAAGCCGAGGATGACGCCCTCGTTCCAGGTATCGGTGTTGACGAAGGACTCCATGTCGCCGGACGATGTCATGGACTCGAGCAGGCCGTTGTACATCCGCACGATCTCGGTCGGACTGCGGTCGTCGTTCGGATCAATTCCGAGCAGGTAGTCCTTGTTGGGTACCCGCAGATCGCTGAGCTTGGTCGGCTCACCCGGTTCCGCGGTGAGCAGCATGTTCACCAGGCGCACGTACTGGGTGTAGGAGCCGGTGTAGCCGATGAACGGATGAGCGCGCATCCAGTTCTCCATCTTCTCGATATCGGTGTGCAGTTCGACCGTATTGAATACGCCCTGCGCGCCGCAGATCTCCGAGTCCCAGCAGCCCATCTCGGTCTTTGCCTTCTGGCAGGCCGCGAGTTTTTCGGTGCGATCGCTGATGTCGAGAATCGATTCCGGGAAATAGTTGTCGATACAGCCGCCGATGTTGGGTTCCTTGCCACGCAGCGGGACTGATACCGAGATTACCCCAGGCATGATTTCGTTGAGCTTCACCAGATCGATCCATGTCGGCGAACTGCCCTTGAACGCGGCGCGGGCATAGTTGATCCCTTTTTCCACGCCTGGCATGTAGTCATTCTCCTCGGCCAGCTTGACGCCGTCCTCTGGAATGCCCTCCCAGTTCATCAGGTTCGTGTAGTAGGTCGAACCGACAAACACGAGGACGGTCACGCCGATCGGTACCCACTTGCCGGGGCCGGAGATCAGGCGCGTCAGGAAGCCGCCAACGGCGGTTTCCCAGCCATGGCCTTCCATCGTCTTGCACGACTCCTGGGTCGGTGGGAAGAGTGTCAACAGCAAGGGGATCAGCGTGGTGGTGGTCAGCAGCAGCGTGAGCATGCCGAACACGCCGAAATACGCGTAGTCCTTGTAGAACGAGATGTCGACGGTTGCCAGTGTGGCGAAGCCGACCATGTCGGTCACGATCGACAGCGTCGCCGGGATGATCGTGTGCCGGATGGCCTCGCGTGCGGCCGCGTTGCAGTCACCACTTTGTCCATGCTCGAGCAGGAAGCGGCGCGTAACCTGGACCGAGTGCCCGATGCCGATGGCCAGCAGCAGCATCGGCGTCAGGACCATCATGGTTGTCAGCTTGAATGCGGTGAAGCCCATCAGTCCCAGCGTCATCGCGATGGTCATGCCGACGCCGAGCAACGGGAAGGCGGCGCCGCGCCAGTCGCGGAACTCCAACCAGAGTACGCCGATGACGATTGCGATCGAGATGGCGAACAGCCACCAGTGGTCAACCAGGTCTGCCAGCATCCATGCAAGGAAGTAGGGTTCGCCGGCAACCAGCAGTTCGACGCGCGGGTCCTGGCCGTACTCGTCCATCATGGCGCGCACTTCGCGCACCCAGGGCAGGTAGATTTCCTTCACTTCGTCGGTGTAGTCCGCGATTACATAGGCGGCCTTGGCGACGCAAAAGTCCTTGTCGTAGTCCTCGTACGCGCAGCGATTGCCCTGCGCATCCCACATGGACACCAGCATCGGTGCCATGACGGGGTTGGTCTTGACGCCCTCGCGCAGGAACGCCAGTTGCTCTTTCGCCTTCTCCGGGTCATCGCTGATGCCCTCGGTCGGGATCAGGCGCTTGAACACCAAGCCGTTCTCGTCGGTGCCCATGTACTTGATCTTTTGCGCGGCGATATCGATGAAGTTTGCCGGGCGCGAGTGCGGCAGGGCCTCGAGCTTGTTGTGAATCTCCTGGATTTTGTTGACGAACCAGGGCTGCCAGATGTCTCCCTCCTTCACCCTGAGGGAGAACACCATCAGGTTGCCCATGCCGAAGTTGTGTTCGGCATACAGGTTGGTCGCGACATAGCGGTTACTCGGCGGCAACAGCGTGTCCGGGTCGTTGCGAATATCCAGTTGCGGTATGAAGAGCGCACCGGCGATCGTCGCGGCCAGCAGGAATACGATAATGAACCAACGGAAACGCAGTACGAAGTCCGCGTATCCAGTGGCCCAGGCGTTGTCATTAGTCTTCATTGTCCTTCTGCCCTTAATCCTCAGAGTTTCTGGTAAAAAAAGCGGCGCCGGCCAAGCCGAACGCCGCTTCTGCGAAGGTCTCCCTACGCGGTGGTCATTCGATGATGTACTTCATGCCGACCTGGATGTTCGACGAGTTTTCGAATTGGCCGAAGGTCGTGTTCTCATCGCCCCAGTAGAGGTTGAGTTCACCGGTCAGGATCCACTGGTCGGTCAACGAGTACTCGGCGTCGATGCGATCCCAGTAACCACCGCCCTCTTCATAGATGATGATGTTGTTGACGCGGCCAAGCTGGCTCTCGCCGATCGGCTTGGACAGGAACAGTGAGTAGAACTCCTTGTTCTTTTCTGCCCTGTTAAGGCCATTGCTCAGGTGCAGCGTGGCAAAATCCGCGGTGTAACGGCTGCAATCCATGGTGCGGCCACCCTGGGTGCCGCAGGTGTCGGGCTGATCGACATAGTCCAGGTTGCGGAACTGGATGAACTGCGCGCTGACCAGCAGGTTGGTGAATATCGTCACGTCGGCGCCAAGTACGTACTTGAAGTAGTCGGCCTCCTCCATCTTCAGCGCGTTGGTCAGGTCGCCGATCGACAGCAGGTACTTGTCGACCACCGGCTGCCGCTCGCCCTTGTCATACAGGAACTCGCCGCGCAGCACGATCGGCAGGCTGCCCGCATCCACGGCATAGTCGAACGAGGTCCCGAAGCTGTGCACGCGCTCGGCCTTTTCGGTGAAGTGCAACGTAGGCGCACCGGCACCCGGCGTGCCGTCCATCAAGGTCGGGTCCAGTGCACCATAGTAGTTGCCGGCGGCGTCATGCAGCAGGATGGTGGTTGGTGATCCGAGATCGTGATTCGCGCGGGCCTGCGCGCGCGTCAGGTCCTGGCTGGCGTCAGGCACAAATGCGCCGGGCGCCGGGTTGATCGTAGGTGCGCGCTGAACGGTCAGCGTCTCGCCGGCAGCGTTGCGCCAGCTCAGGTCGATAATCGGGTTGGCGCTCGCATGGTAGAAATAATTCAGCGAGTAGTTGAGCCCGTTGTCGAAACTGCCACGGTAACGGCCGCCGAAGTTCGGCTTTTCGCTGTAGTCCCGTTCCCAGCTGGTCTGGATGCCGCCCAGCCCGGTCGGGTTGGCGGGATTGAACCCGGTAAAGCTGTTGAAGGTGGCGAACGTGGCGTTCGACATGTACTCGAATGCAGAGGTCGATCCCGCGGGGTTCCAGATCACCTCGCCGAAGTTTGAACCGGTTACGTTCAGCAGATTGGTCGTGTTGTAGTTGCCATTGGGGTCCACCACGCCAACCGGAAAACCCGGCTGACCGGTGAAACCGTTCTGCGCAAAGTTGTTCAGCAGGACAAAGCCGGGCATGTTCGTCGGATCTGTCAGCGACGGGTCGGGCGCGCCGGCCCCCGGGTTGAGCTGGCCTGGGGTGGTGATGTTCCAAGAGCTGCTGGCAAAGCCGTCCACGGTCAATCCGCCGAAGGGGGTGAGGCCGGCAGGATTGAAGACCCCGCCGGTGAACCCGCCGTTCATCGCAGCGCCGTTAAAGGTGGCGGCAACGTTGCTCAATGCCGGCGCGATGCTGTAGAAGCCGTTGACCTGGCCGGAGATGGTGTCCACGCCCTTGGCGATGAAAGGCTGGCCGGAGTCGCCATTGGGGTCGAGGCCGGGGTATTTGTTCTCTTCCGCCTGCGAGACGATCAACTGCAGGTTGCCACCGTTGTCGAAGTTGCGCTCGGCATTGACCATCCATACAGGAATGCGCGCGTCTTCAACGGCGTTCTGGTTGAGTTCGCGGAAATCCGTCGGGTTGATGATGTCGAGCAGCTTGATGCCGTCGGCGGTGCCCCACACCACCTGCTGCTTACCAAGTCGCAGGTACCAGTCGGATACCTTGGTGTCTATGTAGGCCTCGCGCAGGTAGTCGTTCTGCGTGTAGCTCTTGTGACCCTGGTAACCATTGACGCCTTCGGTGTCGTACACGGGGCGCAGCTCAACGTGCCAGCTGCTGCGCTCGCCAAGGTCGCCGTTGATGAAGATGCGCGCCGAGTTCTCGAATTTCATCAGGTCGCCGGCGTCGTGCTCGCGATTGTCCAGCATGCCGACCGGCTTGCCTGTGACTTGACCAGACTTGGTGAAGAACGCCGTTTCGTTCTTCAGTTCCGCCGAGACTTCGACCTCGGCCTGGGCGCACAGCGGCGCGATCAACAAGGAGGCGATTGCCATCCCCAGCGGTGACTTGACAAACATTGTGTGACTCCCTCCGCGCTCCGCGCGAAAATCTGAATGTGCCGGGGCTGGGCCCCGGCTACGTTTTTGCTTTCGAATACCGATCAGCGCTTGATCTTGCGCAGTGTCGACTCCGACCACCAGTCGCTGTCATAGGTGGCATCGACCCGGTTGACGCTGGCGGGGATCACCGCCCAGGTCTGGTTGCCGGTAGCCAGGGTTTTGCCATACCAGTAACCCCAGCCTACTGCACGCGGGTCGTCGGTCTTGCCCAGCGGGACCCAGTCACGGTCGATGACCTTGACCTGTTCGGTGCCCTTGAAATACTCGGTGCGGTAATCGGCGAAGGTCTTGGCATCGATGTAGGAGACGCGATAGTCGTACCACCAGTTTTCGAACTTGGTCGTGGACTTGACCTTGTAGACTTCTTTGCCCTTGTGGGTGCATGCGCCTGACTTTGGCAGGTCCTTGGTATAGCGGGTCTGCTCGTCATCATTGATCGCGACGAAACCGAGGCAGTCGTTGAAAGTTTCCTTGCCCATCAGTTCGTGGGTCTCGTGGAACGGCTTGCGAAGTGCGACATCGCCGAAGGTGAAATCGGAGCCGCCCCATGCGTCATCGTGTGCGGGCTGTGCAAAGCGGCGGATCTTGCGCAATGCGGGCAGCCAGATCATGTATGACTGGCTCTTGGCATCGTCTTCGTAGTCGGTGATCAGCATGCCGGTGCCCTTTAGCTTGCCGGAGCGGAAGATCGCCAGATCCTCGGCCTTCACAGCACTGTCCGCCGGGTACTCGTTGTTCAGGTAGCGTTCGAGAGTGTTGGTGGTCGGCGTCTTCCCCTCGCCCTTGATCACCAGCACGGTGATGTTGTCGTTGTCATCGGTGATCGCGTAGTTCTTGAACGCGTAGAAGTGGTTGACGAAATAGACCTGTTCCATGATCTGGTCTGCGGTCAGGGTTCCACTCGGGTAGGGGAGGTTCTTGGCGACGCCGGCGGTCGCGCTGAACGAAACGGTGGTCGCCAAGGCGAAGGCGGCGATACTCGCTCGAAGGGTTTGATGCATTCTGGTTCCTCTCTGCAATCGTTGAATCAGTGCGCGATGGCCTGACGCCGGCGGATTCGCTGAGTCAGGCCAGGTTCCTTGTCGGTTGACAATTTTTTCGTCCCGGGACCGGCGGGTTCGGTCGGCCAGACGCTTTATCTGCGTGTTTTTGCAGGCGTTTGTTCGCGAGACATCTGCAAAATAGTACATTGACGATTGTCAATCCGCCACGTTTTTATAGTGATGATTGGCTGGATGCGGAGGTTGTTGCGCCTCGAATTGATCCAGCGCAACGACATCACTTTGGGCGCTTCGAGAAAGGCGCGGGGGCGCCCTGGAGATGCGCCGGCGGCTGGGTCTGGGGTGTGCGGCGAAGCGCGGGGCGCCGATTTTTGGCTGCCCGGGTGGGCCGGGCAGCCGCTGGTCTTCACTCGGGCTGGGCGGGTTGGCGCCCAATGCTGTAGTGGGTCAGGCCGGCGGCCGTGACCGCACCTGGGTCGTAGATGTTGCGGCCATCGAAGATGGCGGGAAAACGCAGCCTGTTGCGAATATCTTCGAAATCCGGGCTGCGGAATTCGATCCATTCGGTCACCACCGCCAGGACATCGGCGTCTTCGAGTGCCTCGTCTGCGTTGCTGCAAATCACCAGGTCGCCGCGGTCGCCGTAGATTCGTTGGGCCTCCTCGTGAGCGACCGGGTCAAATGCCCGAACACTGGCGCCCGCATCCCACAATGCCTCCATCAGGGTGCGGCTGGAGGCGGCGCGCATGTCATCGGTATTCGGCTTGAATGCCAGGCCCCACACGGCGATGGTCTTGCCCTCGAGGCGGCCATCGAAGTAGTCGCTGATCTTGCGGAACAGCAGGCCCTTTTGTGCCTTGTTGACCGATTCGACGGCATGCAGCAGGTCGGGTTGGTAGCCAACGCCCAGGGCGGTCTTCTCCAGCGCCTGGACGTCCTTGGGAAAGCAGGAGCCGCCGTAGCCGCATCCGGGGTAGATGAACTGAAAGCCGATGCGGGGATCCGAGCCGATGCCGATGCGTACTTTCTCGATGTCGGCGCCGAGAATCTCGGCGATATTCGACAGCTCGTTCATGAAGCTGATCTTGGTCGCCAGCATTGCGTTCGCTGCGTACTTGGTCAGCTCGGCCGAGCGCAGGTCCATGAAAAGCAGGCGTTCGTGGTTGCGGTTGAAGGGGGCATACAACTGGCGCATGGTGGCGATGGATCGCGGATTTTCGGTCCCGACAACGATGCGATCGGGTTTCATGAAGTCGCCGATCGCTGCTCCTTCCTTCAGGAATTCCGGATTCGATACCACGTCGAAATCGATCTCGGCGCCGCGCTTGGCAAGGGTGTCGCGGATTCGCTGTGCGACCTTGTCGCCCGTGCCAACCGGGACCGTGGATTTGTCCACCACGACCTTGAAATCGGTCATGTGCTCAGCAATTGACTGCGCAACTGCGAGTACATATTGCAGGTCGGCAGAGCCATCCTCGTCGGGCGGCGTGCCTACGGCGATAAACTGCAGCTGGCCAAAGTTGACGCCGGTCTTGGCGTCCGTGGTGAATTTCAGGCGGCCGGCTGCGCGATTGCGCTGAACCATTTCGCTGAGACCGGGCTCGTAGATTGGGACGCCGCCGTTGTTCAGGAGGTCGATCTTTGCCGGGTCCACGTCGACACACATCACTTTATTGCCGACCTCGGCGAGGCAGGCGCCTGTGACAAGGCCCACGTAGCCGCTTCCAAAAATGGTAACTTTCATAGACTTAAACAAGTTTCCTTGTGGTCAAAAACGGGAATTCGATCCTGTAGCGGCGGTGCTCTGCGGAAATTGACCATGCGCGCCGGCGAGGGCTGCGATGCTACCATGGCGCATGCCGCAGGTTGATACCGCCAGAAGACGCCTTGGTCGATATGCCCAGTTGACAGCGCCGCTGCCTTGCCAGAGAATACCGCCTCTTTTTTGGAGGGGTTCCCGAGCGGTCAAAGGGATCAGACTGTAAATCTGACGGCTCAGCCTTCGGAGGTTCGAATCCTCCCCCCTCCACCATAGTTTTGTATCCCTCCGTGGCCAGGTCGGGGAGGATGAGAACCGAAAAAGAGGTTCGACGAAGGCGCGAAGCGCCGGAGAGCGCTGCGCAGGGCGCAGCGACCCGGTCGCCCGCTGAGCCGGTGCATCGATAGTGATGCGGGTGTAGTTCAATGGTAGAACCTCAGCCTTCCAAGCTGATTGTGTGGGTTCGATTCCCATCACCCGCTCCAGACTTGGTGGGTGCATGCAAAATGAGCACCCGCAGTGCGTGAGACGAGAGTTTTGCCCAGGTAGCTCAGTTGGTAGAGCACACCCTTGGTAAGGGTGAGGTCGGCAGTTCAAATCTGCTCCTGGGCTCCAGTATTGCCGGCGTCGGATGGCGGCGGTTTTGTTAAAAATTGATTCATATTCTTCTGAGAGATTTAGCACTCATGTCCAAAGGAAAATTTGAACGTACAAAACCGCACGTCAACGTGGGCACGATTGGTCACGTTGACCACGGTAAGACGACGCTGACGGCGGCGATCACGACGCACCAGTCGAAGAAGTTTGGTGGTGAGGCGAAGGCCTACGACCAGATTGACGCGGCCCCGGAAGAGCGCGAGCGCGGGATCACGATTGCGACGGCGCACGTGGAATACGAGTCGACGGTGCGTCACTACGCGCACGTGGACTGCCCGGGACACGCGGACTACGTGAAGAACATGATCACCGGAGCGGCGCAGATGGACGGCGCGATCCTGGTGGTATCGGCGGCGGACGGCCCGATGCCGCAGACGCGTGAGCACATCCTGCTGTCGCGTCAGGTTGGTGTGCCGTACATCATTGTGTACATGAACAAGGCCGACATGGTCGACGACGCCGAGCTGCTCGAGCTGGTCGAGATGGAAGTGCGCGAACTGTTGTCGAGCTACGAGTTCCCGGGCGACGACACGCCGATCATCATTGGTTCGGCGAAGCTGGCGCTCGAAGGTGATGCATCCGATATTGGCACGCCGTCGATCGACAAGCTGATTGAGGCACTGGACACCTACATTCCGACGCCGGAGCGCGCGATTGATGGTGCCTTCCTGATGCCGATCGAGGACGTGTTCTCGATCTCCGGTCGTGGCACCGTGGTGACGGGCCGTATCGAGCGCGGGATCGTCAAGGTGGGTGAAGAGATCGAGATCGTGGGTATGCGCGATACCACGAAGACGACCTGCACCGGTGTTGAGATGTTCCGCAAGCTGCTGGACCAGGGCCAGGCGGGCGACAACGTGGGTGTGCTGCTGCGCGGCACCAAGCGTGATGACGTGGAGCGTGGTCAGGTACTGGCGAAGCCGGGCTCGATCAAGCCGCACACGCATTTTGAGGCCGAGGTATACGTGCTGAGCAAGGAAGAGGGCGGCCGTCACACGCCGTTCTTCAACGGCTACCGTCCGCAGTTTTACTTCCGCACGACGGACGTGACGGGTGCGTGCGAGCTGCCGGAAGGTATTGAGATGGTGATGCCGGGCGACAACGTGAAGATGACCGTGAAGCTGATTGCGCCGATTGCGATGGACGAAGGTCTGCGCTTTGCAATCCGCGAAGGTGGTCGTACCGTCGGCGCCGGTGTCGTGGCCAAGGTTATCGAGTAATCCAGGTAGCCGTTACGGGTAGGCGGGCCGCTCCGTTGGAGCGGCTCGTTTGTGTTTTTAGGCCAATAGCTCAATTGGTAGAGCAGCGGTCTCCAAAACCGCAGGTTGGGGGTTCGAGTCCCTCTTGGCCTGCCATATTTGGCGGGTAATGAACGCGAAAACGGAACAAGCAGGGTCGGGGATGGACACCATCAAGCTGTTGGCGGTGGTGGTTCTTCTCGTCGCCGGTGTCTACGGGTTCTATGCCTTTGCCGAACAGCCCCTGTGGGTACGTCTGGCGGGGTTGCTGACGATCGTCGGTGCGGCGGTGTTCGTCGCGTTGCAGACGGCCGTGGGCCGGACGGTCTGGCAATTCGCCGTCGATTCGCGCACTGAGGTGCGCAAGGTCGTCTGGCCGACGCGCCAGGAGACCCTGCAGACTCTGCTGATCATCACGATTGCCGTGTTGCTCACGGCGCTTTTCATGTGGTTGGTGGATTCGGTGCTGTTTGGCATCGTGCGCTATCTGACCGGCCAGGGAGACTGATATGGCGAAGCGCTGGTATGTCGTACACGCCTACTCCGGTTTCGAGGGGCATGTAAAACGCTCGTTGCAGGAGCGGATCGACCGTGCCGGAATGCAGGACGCGTTCGGTGAGATCCTGGTGCCGACCGAGGAAGTGGTCGAGATGCGCGCCGGCGCCCAGCGCCGCAGCGAGCGCAAGTTCTTCCCGGGATACGTGCTGGTGCACATGGAGATGACCGACGATACCTGGCATCTGGTCAAGGATGTGCCAAAGGTCATGGGTTTTATCGGGGGCACCGGGGATCGACCGGCGCCGATAACCGACAAAGAGGCCGACGCAATCCTGCAGCGTATGCAGGAGGGCGTCGACAAGCCCAAGCCAAAGGTCTTGTTCGAGCCGGGCGAGGTAGTGCGTGTGACCGACGGCCCGTTCAATGACTTCAATGGCGTGGTGGAAGAGGTCGATTACGACAAGAGCCGCCTGAAGGTCTCGGTGCTGATTTTTGGTCGTTCGACCCCTGTCGATCTCGAGTTCAGCCAGGTCGAGAAGGCCTGACCGTTTTGTTTTGGTGGCGGTGCCGCGAGCATCGCCGGTATTCGGACGAACTGTCACAAGCAGTGTCGTTCTTTTGGGGAGCGGCGGTGAAAGCCCGCTGCGCTCGAACCCGCATAGAGGTATAGCATGGCTAAGAAAATCACAGCTTATATCAAGCTGCAGGTGAAGGCCCAGGAGGCCAATCCGAGTCCGCCGGTCGGCCCTGCGCTGGGTCAGCGCGGTGTCAACATCATGGAGTTCTGCAAGGCGTTCAACGCGCAGACCCAGAGCGTGGAGAAGGGGTTGCCCCTGCCGGTCGTGATCACGGTGTACAGTGATCGTTCGTTCACCTTCGTGACCAAGACGCCGCCGGCTTCGATCCTGCTGAAAAAAGCGGCAGGCATCAAGAGTGGCAGTGGTCGCCCCAATACTGAAAAAGTCGGCACCATCAATCGTGCGCAGTTGGAAGACATCGCCAAGATGAAAGAGCCTGACCTCACGGCGGCGAGTCTGGATGCAGCGGTGCGCACTATCGCCGGTTCTGCCCGGAGTATGGGTCTGAATGTCGAGGGGGTTGAGTAATGGCCAAGCTCTCAAAACGCCAGAAGGCAATTCGCGAAAAGATCGACTCCAGCAAGCTGTATGCGGCTGAAGAGGCGTTCGCTCTGCTCAAGCAGCTCTCTTCGGTCAAGTTCGAAGAGTCGGTCGACGTGTCGATCAATCTTGGCGTCGACCCGCGTAAATCGGATCAGGTCGTACGTGGTTCCACTGTGTTGCCCGCCGGTTCGGGCAAACAGGTGCGCGTCGCAGTGTTCGCCCAGGGTGCTGCGGCTGATGCGGCCACGGCAGCCGGTGCAGAAAAGGTTGGCATGGAGGCCCTTGCCGATGAAATCAAAGGCGGCAACCTGGATTTCGACGTGGTCATCGCCGCGCCGGATGCCATGCGCGTCGTCGGCCAGCTCGGCCAGATCCTCGGCCCGCGTGGCCTGATGCCGAACCCGAAGGTTGGCACGGTTACCCCGGATGTGGCGCAGGCGGTCAAGAACGCGAAATCGGGTCAGGCACGCTTCCGCACCGACAAGGCGGGCATCATCCACGCCTCGATCGGAAAAGTGGGTTTCGAGCCGGATGCACTCAAGCAGAACCTCGAGGCGCTGCTGAACGATCTGAAGAAGCTCAAGCCGAGCTCGGCAAAGGGTATCTATATGAAGCGCATCACCGTGTCCTCGACGATGGGGCCCGGCCTGGCGCTGGATCAGAGCAGTTTGGCGATCCTTTGATCGCATGATGGTGACTGACGGCGCGAGCGCCGGGTCACAGTGAATTGGGGGCGCCGGTGGCGAAATGTCGCCGGTTGCCGTCAAAGACCGCAGGTGCCGGCATAAGGGTCGGCTTAATCGATGCCTGCGCAGATGGCGCTCCGGAATCAGGACTCTCCTGATAACGGGCACCGTAAGGGTGGGGCCTTTCGGCCTCAGGTGTTAACGGGACAATTGTCCCACGTTGTCGGAGGTGACGACTTTGGCACTCAATTTTGAGCAAAAGCAAGCCATCGTCGCCGAAGTTGCTGAAGTAGCACGTGTGGCATATTCCGCCGTCGCTGCCGAGTATCGTGGCATCAGTGTGGAGAAGATGACGGCATTGCGCGTTGCGGCGCGCAAGAACGGCGTCTATCTGCGCGTGGTGAAAACACGCTCGCTCGTCGTGCGATGAAGGATACCGAGTTCGAATGCATGGCAGATGGTCTGACCGGTCCGCTGGTTCTGGCCTTCTCGCAGGAAGACCCAGGTGCGGCTGCTCGAGTAATCAAGGATTTTGCGAAAGAGAACGACGCATTGAAGGTCACCCTGGTGTCCATCGGTGGTCGGATGCTCGCGCCGTCTGAGCTCGAGACGCTGGCCAAGATGCCGACCTACGATCAGGCCGTCAGCATGCTGATGTCGGTGATGAAAGCACCGATACAGAAGCTCGCTGCGACCATGAACGAGGTGCCGGGCAAGCTGGTACGTACCATCGCAGCAATTCGCGACGCAAAAGAAGCGGCCTGACGGTCGTTTCGTCAACCTATTGTGCTAAAGCATTTTTTGGAGTTTTACGATGTCTAAAGAAGATATCCTTGAAGCCATTGCCAACATGTCGGTGATGGAAGTTGTCGAACTGATCGCCGCGATGGAAGAGAAGTTCGGTGTTACTGCAGCAGCCGCCGTGGCGGTTGCCGCTCCGGGCGCCGGTGGTGATGCCGGTGGTGCCGCAGCTGAAGAAAGACCGAGTTCGATGTTGTCCTGACCAGCTTCGGCGCCAACAAGGTGGCCGTTATCAAGGCAGTGCGCGGACTCACCGGTCTGGGCCTGAAGGAAGCGAAGGACGCTGTCGAAGGCGTGCCGAGCACCCTGAAGGAAGGCGTGTCGAAGGCAGATGCCGACGCTGCCAAGAAAGAGCTGGAAGAGGCTGGCGCTACTGTCGAGCTCAAGTAATCGGGCTTGGGAGTATCGATCGCCAATCAGGTCTGGGCTGGCGGCCATTGAGCCGCCGGCCTTTTCCTGTTTGTGCAATTTCGCAATCTGATGGGGTGTCCGCCAACGGGTGGTGCGCCTCTTGTTTGACCGGCTGACGCAGTCGGTCAGCCACCATGAATCTCCGGTGGTGCGGCGAGTAAACGCCGTTCCACTTGCGATTTCGCAGTTATCTTAGTCGAGGAAGGCACGCATGGGCTATTCGTTTACCGAGAAGAAACGCATCCGAAAAGACTTTGGCAAGCGCCCCAGCATTCTTGATGTGCCCTTCCTGCTGGCTACGCAGATCGAATCCTACCGCGGGTTCCTGCAGGCTGATCACGCGCCGGACGGACGCGAGGACCTCGGTCTGCATGCGGCCTTCAAGTCGGTGTTCCCGATCGTCAGCTATTCCGGCAGCGCTGCGCTGGAATACGTGCACTATCGTCTCGGTGAGCCGGTATTCGACGAGCGCGAGTGTCAGCTGCGCGGCGCCACCTTTGCTGCACCGTTGCGCGTGCTCGTGCGTCTCGTGATCTATGACAGGGACGCGCCGGCCGGGTCGAAGCAGGTCAAGGACATCAAGGAGCAGGAAATCTACATGGGCGAACTTCCGCTCATGACGGACAACGGCACCTTCATCATCAACGGCACCGAGCGCGTCATCGTGTCGCAGCTGCACCGTTCGCCGGGCGTGTTCTTTGACCACGACAAGGGCAAGACCCATTCCTCGGGCAAGCTGCTGTTCTCCGCGCGGGTTATCCCCTACCGCGGCTCCTGGCTCGATTTCGAGTTCGACCCGAAAGACGCTGTCTTCGTCCGTATCGACCGTCGTCGCAAACTACCAGCGACGATTCTGTTGCGTGCCCTCGGGTACGAGACCAGCGAGATCCTGGATATGTTCTTCGACAAGGACAGTTTCCAGATCGGCAAGAAGAAGATCGAGCTCGCGCTCGTGCCGTCGCGTCTGCGCGGCGATACGGCCGGGTTTGACATCAAGGCGGGCAAACAGGTCATCGTCGAGGCCGGCAAGCGGATCACCGCGCGGCATATAAAACAGCTCGAAGAGGCCGGCGTCGATAAGCTTGAGGTGTCTCAGGAGTTCCTGGTCGGCCGCACCATTGCGCATGATGCCGTCGATGCGGAGACCGGTGAGCTGCTGGCCAAGGCCAACGACGAGATCACCGAAGAAATCGCGAAGCTGCTGGTTGAAAAAGGCGTGAAACAGGTGCAGACCCTGTTCACCAATGACCTCGACCACGGCCCTTTCATCTCTGACACGCTGCGCATCGACCCGACCAGCAACGCCCTGGAGGCGATGGTAGAGATCTACCGCATGATGCGTCCGGGTGAGCCGCCGACCAAGGAGGCAGCGCAGAACCTGTTCCACAACCTGTTCTTTACCGACGAGCGCTACGACCTGTCGGCGGTCGGTCGCATGAAATTCAATCGCCGCCTCGGGCGCGATGAGGCCGAAGGCGCAGGCATCCTGTATGACCACAAGTACTTCGGCGCCCGTGATGACGAAACGGCAAAGGACCTGGTCGCGAAGTACGGTCAGGCATCCGACATCATCGATGCGCTGCGGACGCTCGTGGATATCCGCAATGGCAACGGTGTGGTCGACGACATCGATCACCTGGGCAACCGTCGTGTTCGCTGTGTCGGCGAGATGGCGGAGAACCAGTTCCGCGTCGGCCTGGTGCGCGTCGAGCGCGCGGTGAAGGAACGCCTGACCCTTGCCGAATCAGAAGGCCTGATGCCGCAGGAGATGATCAACGCCAAGCCGGTGTCGGCGGCGATCAAGGAGTTCTTCGGCTCCTCGCAGCTGTCGCAGTTCATGGATCAGAACAACCCGCTGTCGGAAGTGACGCACAAGCGCCGCGTGTCCGCACTCGGCCCGGGCGGCCTGGCGCGCGAGCGGGCCGGCTTCGAGGTGCGCGACGTGCACCCGACGCACTATGGCCGTGTATGTCCGATCGAGACGCCTGAAGGCCCGAACATCGGCCTGATCAACTCGCTGGCCGTGTATGCGCGGACCAACAAGTACGGCTTCCTGGAGACGCCGTATCGCAAGGTCGAGAACGGCCACGTGACCGACCAGATCGATTACCTGTCGGCCATCGAAGAAGGGCGATTCGTCATCGCGCAGGCGAATGCCTCGCTGGATGCCAAGGGCAAGCTGGTGGACGACCTCATTTCCTGCCGCCATCAGAACGAATTCACGTTGTCGACGCCCGACAAGATCGAGTACATGGACGTGTCGCCGAAGCAGATCGTATCGGTCGCGGCGTCGTTGATCCCGTTCCTCGAGCACGACGACGCGAACCGCGCACTGATGGGCTCGAACATGCAGCGCCAGGCGGTGCCGACACTGCGTGCCGAGAAGCCGCTGGTGGGTACCGGGATGGAGCGCACCGTGGCGGTCGACTCCGGTGTCACCGTGGTGGCCAAGCGTGGCGGCGTGATCGAATCGGTGGATGCTGCGCGTATCGTGGTCAGGGTCAACGACGAGGAGACGGTCACCGGCGAGCCGGGCGTCGATATCTACAACCTGACCAAGTACACCCGCTCCAACCAGAACACCTGTATCAACCAGCGGCCGCTGGTGCTGGTCGGTGACCAGATCGCACGTGGAGACGTGCTGGCAGACGGCCCCTCGACCGATCTCGGCGAACTTGCACTTGGGCAGAACCTGCGCGTCGCCTTCATGCCGTGGAACGGCTACAACTTCGAGGATTCGATCCTGATCTCGGAGCAGGTCGTCAAGGAGGATCGCTTTACCACGATCCATATTGAAGAACTGACCTGCATGGCCCGCGACACCAAGCTGGGCTCGGAAGAGATCACCGGCGACATCCCGAACGTCGGCGAAGCCGCACTGGCCAAGCTGGATGAATCGGGCATCGTCTATGTCGGTGCCGAGGTGCGTGAAGGCGACATCCTGGTCGGCAAGGTGACGCCGAAGGGCGAGACCCAGCTGACGCCGGAAGAGAAACTGCTGCGCGCGATCTTCGGCGAGAAGGCGTCGGACGTCAAAGACACCTCGCTGCGTCTGAATTCCGGTATGAACGGTACCGTGATTGACGTCCAGGTATTTACCCGCGATGGCGTTGAGAAGGATGCGCGCGCGCTGCAGATCGAAGAGGCCGAGTTGGCCATGGTCCGCAAGGACATGAACGATCAGCTGCGCATCATGGAAGAGGACACCTTCGACCGCGTCGAGAAAATGCTGCTGGGCAAGGTCGCCGACGGTGGGCCGAACAAGCTCAAGGCCGGTTCCAAGATCACCAAGGCCTATCTGCAGGAGACCGATCGCGACCAGTGGCTGGAGATCCGTCTCAAGAACGAGGACTCCGCGGCACAGCTCGAGACCATAGCGGCACAGGTCTCCCAGTTGCGTGAAGACTTCCGCCAGCGTTACGAGGAGAAAAAGCGCAAGCTGACCTCCGGTGATGATCTGGCGCCCGGTGTGTTGAAGATGGTCAAGGTCTACGTGGCCGTGAAGCGTCGTATCCAGCCGGGTGACAAGATGGCTGGTCGTCACGGTAACAAGGGGGTCATCTCGATGATCGTCCCGGTCGAGGACATGCCGTTCGACGAGAATGGCCGCCCGGTCGATATCGTGCTCAACCCGCTCGGCGTGCCCTCGCGTATGAATATCGGGCAGATCCTCGAGACCCACCTCGGCTTCGCGGCCAAGGGGGTCGGCGAGCGCATCGGCCGCATGCTGGATGCACAGGTCAAGGCCAAAGAGCTGCGCGATTTTCTCGACAAGGTCTACAACACCAGTGGGCGCAAAGAGGACATCGACAGCCTCAGCGACGATGACGTGTTCGCGATGGCCAACAACCTGCGTGGCGGGGTGCCGACGGCTACGCCGGTATTCGACGGTGCGCACGAAGACGAGATCCGCCACATGCTCGAACTGGCGGAAGCGGACCCGGACGGCCAGACCCAGCTTTACGACGGTCGCACCGGCGAGGCCTTTGAGCGCCGCGTCACGGTCGGCTACATGTACATGATCAAGCTCAACCACCTGGTGGATGACAAGATGCATGCCCGTTCGACCGGCCCGTACAGCCTGGTCACCCAGCAGCCGCTGGGTGGCAAGGCACAGTTCGGTGGTCAGCGCTTCGGTGAGATGGAGGTCTGGGCCCTCGAGGCATACGGTGCCTCGTACACGCTGCAGGAAATGCTGACGGTCAAGTCGGACGACGTGAACGGTCGTACCCGCATGTATAAGAACATCGTCGACGGCGACCACCGCATGGAGCCCGGCATGCCGGAATCGTTCAACGTGCTGGTCAAAGAGATCCGCTCGCTCGGCATCAATATCGAACTGGAGCAGGACTGAGGGCGTCGCCCCTGGTCCTCCTTATAAGTACACGGAACGGGAGATAACGTTTTGAAAGATCTTCTGAAGATTCTGAAACAACAGGGTCAGAGCGAGGAATTTGATGCCATCCGGATCGGACTGGCGTCGCCCGAGATGATCCGCTCCTGGTCGTATGGCGAAGTCAAAAAGCCTGAGACGATCAACTACCGCACGTTCAAGCCGGAGCGCGAGGGACTGTTTTGCGCCAAGATCTTCGGCCCCATCAGCGACTACGAATGCCTGTGCGGTAAGTACAAGCGCCTCAAGCATCGCGGCGTGGTGTGCGAGAAGTGCGGCGTCGAGGTCACGCTGGCCAAGGTGCGTCGCGAGCGCATGGGCCACATCGAGCTGGCGAGTCCGGTCGCCCATATCTGGTACCTCAAGTCATTGCCGTCGCGTATCGGCCTGTTGCTCGACATCACCTTGCGTGACATCGAGCGCGTGCTGTACTTCGAGTCGTATGTGGTGATCGATCCGGGCATGACCCCGCTGGAGCGTTTCCAGCTGCTGACTGATGAGCAGTACCTCGAGGCAGTCGAGGAAAACGGCGATGAGTTCGATGCGCGCATGGGTGCCGAGGCGGTCTACGAACTGCTGCGCACCATGGACATCCCGAAAGAAATCACGCGCATGCGTGAGGACGTCGAGGGCACCAATTCCGAGACCAAGATCAAGAAGATCGCCAAGCGCCTGAAACTGCTCGAATCGCTGCTGGAGTCGGGCAACCGTCCGGAGTGGATGATTCTGACCGTGTTGCCGGTGCTGCCGCCCGAGCTGCGTCCTCTGGTGCCGCTCGACGGTGGTCGTTTCGCGACCTCGGACCTGAACGATCTGTACCGTCGCGTGATCAACCGCAACAATCGACTCAAGCGGCTGCTCGACCTGAACGCGCCCGATATCATCGTGCGCAACGAGAAGCGCATGTTGCAGGAGTCGGTCGATGCGCTGCTCGACAACGGTCGCCGTGGTCGTGCCATCACCGGTACCAACAAGCGCCCATTGAAGTCGCTGGCCGACATGATCAAGGGCAAGCAGGGGCGTTTCCGCCAGAACCTGTTGGGCAAGCGTGTCGACTATTCGGGCCGTTCGGTCATCGTGGTCGGTCCTACGTTGAAGCTGCACCAGTGCGGTATCCCGAAGAAGATGGCGCTGGAGCTGTTCAAGCCGTTCATCTTCTCGAAGCTGCAGTTCCGTGGCCTTGCCACCACCATCAAGGCGGCCAAGAAGCTGGTCGAGCGTGGTGCGCCGGAGGTGTGGGATATCCTCGAAGAGGTAATCCGCGAACACCCGATCATGCTCAACCGAGCGCCGACCCTGCACCGTCTGGGTATCCAGGCGTTTGAGCCGGTGCTGATCGAGGGCAAGGCGATCCAGCTGCATCCGCTGGTATGTACCGCGTTCAACGCCGACTTTGACGGCGACCAGATGGCCGTTCATGTGCCGCTGTCTATCGAGGCGCAGCTTGAGGCGCGCACCCTGATGATGGCGTCCAACAACGTGCTTTCTCCGGCGAACGGTGAGCCGGTGATTGTGCCGACCCAGGACGTGGTGTTGGGTCTTTACTACATGACGCGCGAGCGGGTGAACGCCACCGGCGAGGGCATGGCGTTCAGCAATATCGCCGAGGCGCGCCGCGCCTATGAAACCGGCGCTGCCGACCTGCATGCGCGGGTGAAGGTGCGCATCGAAGAAAGCGTGCGCATCGGCGACGAGGAGCCGGAGCAGACCGTTTCACTGAAAGACACCACGGTAGGCCGTGCGCTGATGTGGGACATCGTGCCCAAGGGGCTGCCGTTCGACCTGATCAACCAGGCGATGACCAAGAAGTCCATCTCGCGCCTGGTCAATGCCTGCTATCGTCGACTTGGCCTCAAAGATACGGTGGTTTTTGCCGACCAGTTGATGTACCTCGGGTTCCGCCAGGCAGCTCGTGCGGGCGTCTCCATCGGTGTCAACGACATGGTCATCCCGCCGGAGAAGGCGCAGATCCTGGCTGCGGCAGAGACCGAGGTAAAAGAGATCGAAAACCAGTACTCCTCCGGTCTGGTCACAAACGGTGAGCGCTACAACAAGGTGGTGGACATCTGGTCGCACACCAATGACCAGGTGGCGCGCGCGATGATGGGACAGCTCGGCAAGGAGCGGGTCACCGATCGCGAAGGCAAGGAGGTCGAGCAGGATTCGTTCAACTCCATCTATATGATGGCCGACTCCGGGGCGCGTGGTTCGGCCGCGCAGATCCGCCAGTTGGCCGGTATGCGTGGCCTGATGGCCAAGCCGGACGGCTCGATCATCGAGACGCCGATCACTGCCAACTTCCGCGAGGGTCTGGACGTACTTCAGTACTTCATCTCGACCCACGGTGCGCGTAAGGGTCTCGCCGATACGGCGCTCAAGACCGCCAACTCCGGGTATCTGACCCGTCGTCTGGTCGATGTTGCCCAGGACATGGTCATCACCACGGTCGACTGTGGTACCGATCAGGGCCTGGTGATGCAGCCGATTATCGAGGGCGGCGATGTCGTCGAGCCATTGCGCGAGCGCATCCTCGGTCGTGTGGCCGCGGTGGATATCATGCGCCCGGGCAGCGACGAAGTTATCTGCGAAGGCGGTACGCTGCTTGACGAAGGCTGGGTGGACCTGCTCGAAGAGGCTGGCGTAGACCAGGTCGTGGTGCGTTCCCCGATCACCTGTAAGACGCGCCACGGCATCTGCGGGAAGTGTTACGGGCGCGATCTGGCGCGCGGTCACGAGGTGAACATCGGTGAGGCGGTCGGCGTTATCGCGGCCCAGTCGATCGGTGAGCCCGGTACCCAGCTCACGATGCGTACCTTCCATATCGGTGGTGCCGCGTCGCGTTCGGCGGCCGTGAACAGCATCGAGGTCAAGAACTCCGGTACTGTCAGGCTGCACAACATCAAGACCGTGGAGCATGCCAACGGCAACCTGGTGGCGGTGTCGCGTTCGGGTGAGGTCGTGGTCGCCGACGAGGTGGGCCGCGAGCGCGAGCGTTACAAGCTGCCTTACGGTGCCGTGCTCATGGTGCGTGACGGAGACGCGGTCAAGGGCGGCCAGCTGGTCGCCAGTTGGGATCCGCACACCCACCCGGTGGTCACCGAGGTTGCGGGTACGCTGCGATTTGTCGATTTCGTCGAAGGCGTCACCGTACAGAAGCAGACCGACGATGTGACGGGCCTGTCTTCGGTCGTCGTACTTGATCCGAAGCAGCGACCGGCCAGCGGTAAAGAGCTGCGTCCGATGGTCAAGCTGATTGATGACAAGGGCAATGATGTCAATATCGTTGGTACGACCTTGCCAGCCAACTACTTCCTGCCCGGTGGTGCCGTGGTCGGGGTCAACGACGATGCGAAGGTCGGCGTCGGTGACGTGCTCGCCCGCATCCCGCAGGAGTCCTCGAAAACCCGTGACATCACCGGTGGTCTGCCGCGCGTCGCCGACCTGTTCGAGGCGCGGAAGCCGAAAGAGCCTGCGATCCTCGCAGAGGCCAGCGGCACGGTCGGTTTCGGCAAGGACACCAAGGGCAAGCAACGCCTGATAATCACCATGGCGGACGGCGAGCAGAACGAGTCGCTGATTCCCAAGTGGCGCCATGTGAACGTGTTCGAGGGCGAGCACGTGGAGCGTGGTGAGGTTATCGCCGACGGTGAGCTGAATGCGCACGACATCCTGCGTCTGCAGGGAGTCACCGAACTGGCGGAGTACCTGGTTAAAGAGATCCAGGACGTCTATCGCCTGCAGGGCGTTGGGATCAACGACAAGCACATCGAGGTCATCATCCGGCAGATGCTGCGCAAGGTGGAGATCACCGATGCCGGCGAGACCCGCTTGTTGCGCGGTGAGCAGGTCGAACGCGCACGGCTGCTCGAGGCCAACGAAAAGGCCGAGGCGGAAGACAAGTTGACGGCGAAGTTCGAGCCGCTGCTGCTGGGTATCACCAAGGCGTCGCTGGCTACCGAATCGTTCATTTCGGCAGCGTCGTTCCAGGAGACCACGCGTGTCCTGACCGAGGCATCGGTCCGCGGTATGCGCGATACCCTCAACGGCCTGAAAGAAAACGTCATTGTTGGACGGCTTATCCCGGCCGGCACCGGCCTGGCACACCACAACGAGCGTCGGCGCGTTCGCCAGATGGCGCTCAGCGGCGGTGGCCCAGTCGAGATGGCGACCGAAGAGGTGGAAGAGGCCATTAAGCAGGCTTTCAACACCGCGGACGACGACTAAGGAGACCAATGCGCGCTGACCGCTGTTGACAGCGGTCAGCGAGGCGCATAGAATTCGCGGTCTTCGCTGAAGGCAGGCACCCGTGCCAGTCTAAAAAACTGCGACAAATCAGTCGCTTCGCGAACAGATTTCGAGATTCGGTCTATCGCTTCCGGCGCCCGGGTTCCTGCTAAAGGGGCTTGGACGGGGGCGGCTACGCGAATTTTTGACGTCGATATCGGTATCGACGCGGCCTGGAGACGGAAGGTTAGATGGCTACTATCAATCAATTGGTTCGAAAGCCGCGCAAGCGCAAAGTTGAAAAGACGACCGTGCCTGCGTTGCAGGCCTGCCCGCAGAAGCGCGGCGTGTGTACCCGTGTGTACACCACCACGCCGAAGAAGCCGAACTCGGCCCTGCGTAAGGTGGCTCGCGTGCGTCTGACCAACGGTTACGAGGTATCGAGCTATATCGGCGGCGAAGGCCACAACCTTCAGGAGCACAGCGTGGTGCTGATCCGCGGCGGTCGTGTGAAGGACCTGCCGGGTGTGCGTTACCACGTGGTGCGCGGCAGCCTGGATACCTCCGGCGTCGACAAGCGTCGCCAGGGTCGTTCCAAGTACGGCGCCAAGCGTCCCAAGGGTTGATTGGGGTCGAGCTTTGTTGGGGTCGACCGGGTTCGGCCGCATGTGAATCGAGAGTAAAGCGAAATGCCTAGAAGAAGAGTTGCAGCCAAGCGTGAAATCCTGCCGGACCCCAAGTTCGGTAGCCAGACGTTGGCCAAGTTCGTCAACATGGTGATGGAAGACGGCAAGAAGGCCGTGGCCGAGCGCATCCTTTATGGCGCGTTGGATACCGTAACCACCAAGCGTGGTGGCGATCCGATGCATACCCTGGAGCAGGCGCTCGAGAACGTCCGTCCGATCGTCGAGGTCAAGTCTCGGCGTGTTGGTGGTGCAACCTATCAGGTGCCGGTCGAGGTTCGTCCTGTCCGCCGCAATGCCCTGGCAATGCGTTGGCTGATCGATGCATCGCGCAAGCGCAGTGAAAAGTCCATGGCGGCCCGCCTTGCTGGCGAGTTGATGGATGCAGCTGACCAGAAAGGCGCGGCGGTCAAGAAGAAAGAAGAGACTCATCGCATGGCTGAGGCGAACAAGGCGTTCTCTCACTACCGCTGGTAAGTACCAGCTCAATCGTTCTTTTACATTACGGGGCGGGATAAGACAGTGGCACGTACCACACCCATTGAGCGTTATCGCAATATCGGCATCATGGCGCACATCGATGCCGGTAAGACGACCACGACTGAGCGTGTGCTCTTCTACACCGGTGTCTCCCACAAGATCGGTGAGGTGCACGACGGCGCTGCGACCATGGACTGGATGGAGCAGGAGCAGGAGCGTGGTATCACCATTACCTCTGCTGCGACGACCTGTTTCTGGAGCGGCATGGGTAAGCAGTATCCCCAGCACCGTATCAATATCATCGACACCCCCGGGCACGTGGATTTCACCATCGAGGTCGAGCGCTCGCTGCGTGTGCTCGATGGCGCAGTATTCGTACTGTGCGCAGTTGGTGGCGTGCAGCCGCAGTCCGAAACCGTCTGGCGTCAGGCCAACAAGTACAAAGTGCCGCGCATGGCGTTCGTCAACAAGATGGACCGCATGGGCGCGAACTTCTTCCGGGTCGTGAAGCAGCTCCAGGACCGTTTGGGAGCCGTGCCGGTGCCGATCCAGGTGCCGATTGGTGCCGAAGAAGGTTTTGCCGGCGTGGTCGACCTGGTCAAGATGAAGGCCATCAGGTGGTCGGAAGAGAACATGGGTGCGATGTTCGATTACGTCGACATCCCGGATGATCTCGTGGACACCTGCGCCGAGTGGCGCGAAAAGATGGTCGAGGCTGCGGCCGAAGCCAACGAGTCCCTGATGGAGAAGTACCTCGAGGGCGTGGAGCTCAGCGAGGAAGAGATCCTGGAGGGGCTGCGTCTGCGTACCCTGAGCCTCGAAATCGTCCCGATGACCTGCGGCAGCGCGTTCAAGAACAAGGGCGTGCAGGCCATGCTTGACATGGTGATCGAGCTGATGCCGGCGCCGACCGATGTGGTGTCGATCAAGGGCGTGCTCGACGACGAGACAGAAGCCGAGCGTCATTCTTCGGATGACGAGCCGTTCTCGGCGCTGGCGTTCAAAATCGCCACCGATCCGTTCGTGGGTTCTCTGACCTTCTTCCGCTGCTATTCCGGCGTGTTGAACTCGGGTGATACCGTTTTCAACCCGGTCAAGCGCAAGAAGGAGCGCGTCGGCCGTATCCTGCAGATGCACGCCAACTCCCGCGAGGAGATCAAGGAAGTGCGCGCAGGCGACATCGCCGCGGCAGTCGGTCTCAAGGATGTCACCACCGGTGACACCCTGTGCGACGTGAACAACGTGATTACGCTGGAACGCATGGAGTTCCCGGAGCCGGTCATCTCGGTTGCGGTCGAGCCCAAGACCAAGAGTGACCAGGAAAAGATGGGTATGGCGTTGTCGCGTCTGGCACAGGAGGATCCGTCCTTCCGTGTACACACCGACGAAGAGTCTGGCCAGACCATCATCTCCGGTATGGGTGAGCTCCATCTGGAAATCATCGTCGACCGCATGAAGCGCGAATTCAAGGTCGAGGCCAATGTCGGTGCGCCGCAGGTGGCTTACCGCGAGACGATTCGCGCCAGCGCCGATTCGGAAGGCAAGTTCGTTCGCCAGTCCGGTGGTCGCGGCCAGTTCGGTCATGTGTGGCTGAAGATCGAGCCGCAGGAAGCGGGCAAGGGTTACGAGTTCGTCAACGCCATCGTCGGTGGTGTGGTGCCGAAGGAATATATCCCGGCGGTAGACAAGGGTGTCCGGGAGGCCATGCAGGGTGGTGTTATCGCCGGTTACCCGGTGGTCGACATCAAAGTCACCCTGTATGACGGTTCGTACCACGAGGTGGACTCGAACGAGAACGCGTTCAAGATCGCCGGTTCGATGGGTTTCAAGGCAGGTGTGCAGAAGGCCAAGCCGGTAATCCTGGAGCCGATGATGAAGGTCGAGGTGGAGACGCCGGAAGACTACATGGGCGACGTGATCGGCGACCTGAACTCCCGTCGCGGCATGGTTCAGGGCATGGAAGACGGTCCCTCCGGCAAGATGGTCAAGGCCGAAGTGCCTCTGTCAGAGATGTTCGGTTATGCGACTTCGCTGCGCAGCGCGACCCAGGGTCGTGCCTCGTACAGCATGGAATTCGCCAAATACAGTGAAGTGCCCAGCAGTGTTGCTGAGGCCATCATGAAGAAACAGTAACGGTTAGCGGTCTTAAGGCCTGTCAGGTAGAAAGGGGTACAACGGTGTCCAAAGGAAAATTTGAACGTACAAAACCGCACGTCAACGTGGGCACGATTGGTCACGTTGACCACGGTAAGACGACGCTGACGGCGGCGATCACGACGCACCAGTCGAAGAAGTTTGGTGGTGAGGCGAAGGCCTACGACCAGATTGACGCGGCCCCGGAAGAGCGCGAGCGCGGGATCACGATTGCGACGGCGCACGTGGAATACGAGTCGACGGTGCGTCACTACGCGCACGTGGACTGCCCGGGACACGCGGACTACGTGAAGAACATGATCACCGGAGCGGCGCAGATGGACGGCGCGATCCTGGTGGTATCGGCGGCGGACGGCCCGATGCCGCAGACGCGTGAGCACATCCTGCTGTCGCGTCAGGTTGGTGTGCCGTACATCATTGTGTACATGAACAAGGCCGACATGGTCGACGACGCCGAGCTGCTCGAGCTGGTCGAGATGGAAGTGCGCGAACTGTTGTCGAGCTACGAGTTCCCGGGCGACGACACGCCGATCATCATTGGTTCGGCGAAGCTGGCGCTCGAAGGTGATGCATCCGATATTGGCACGCCGTCGATCGACAAGCTGATTGAGGCACTGGACACCTACATTCCGACGCCGGAGCGCGCGATTGATGGTGCCTTCCTGATGCCGATCGAGGACGTGTTCTCGATCTCCGGTCGTGGCACCGTGGTGACGGGCCGTATCGAGCGCGGGATCGTCAAGGTGGGTGAAGAGATCGAGATCGTGGGTATGCGCGATACCACGAAGACGACCTGCACCGGTGTTGAGATGTTCCGCAAGCTGCTGGACCAGGGCCAGGCGGGCGACAACGTGGGTGTGCTGCTGCGCGGCACCAAGCGTGATGACGTGGAGCGTGGTCAGGTACTGGCGAAGCCGGGCTCGATCAAGCCGCACACGCATTTTGAGGCCGAGGTATACGTGCTGAGCAAGGAAGAGGGCGGCCGTCACACGCCGTTCTTCAACGGCTACCGTCCGCAGTTTTACTTCCGCACGACGGACGTGACGGGTGCGTGCGAGCTGCCGGAAGGTATTGAGATGGTGATGCCGGGCGACAACGTGAAGATGACCGTGAAGCTGATTGCGCCGATTGCGATGGACGAAGGTCTGCGCTTTGCAATCCGCGAAGGTGGTCGTACCGTCGGCGCCGGTGTCGTGGCCAAGGTTATCGAGTGATATCAATGACAAGTCAGCGTATCCGTATTCGTTTGAAGTCCTTCGATCATCGGCTGATCGACCAGTCCGCGCGCGAGATCGTCGATACCGCGAAGCGTACCGGTGCCCAGGTGCTGGGTCCGATTCCGCTGCCGACCAAGAAGGAGCGATTCACCGTGCTGATTTCCCCGCACGTCAACAAGGACGCGCGCGATCAGTATGAGATTCGTACTCACAAGCGCCTGATGGACATCGTGGATCCGACCGACAAGACGGTGGATGCGCTGATGAAGCTCGATCTGGCTGCGGGTGTTGATGTTCAGATCAAGCTGAACTGAGGTTAGAGACATGGCGATTGGAATCGTAGGCCGCAAAGCAGGTATGACCCGCGTCTTCACCGAAGACGGTGTGTCTGTGCCGGTGACCGTCATTGAGGTCGAGCCGAACCGTGTTACCCAGGTTCGCTCGCCGGAAAGCGACGGCTACAGCGCCATCCAGGTGGCGGTGGGCAATAAGAAGGCGTCTCGCCTGACGAAAGCCGAGGCGGGTCACTACGCCAAGGTTGGCGTTGAGGCCGGTCGCGGGCTTTGGGAATTCCGTCTCGAAGACCACGGCGGCGACGTGCCGGCGGTGGGTGCCGAGATCGATGCTGCAATCTTCGAGGTCGGCCAGATGGTCGATGTGCGTGGGATGAGCAAAGGCAAGGGTTTTCAGGGCGGCGTGAAGCGTCACAATTTCCGTACCCAGGATGCAACGCACGGCAACTCGCTGTCACATCGTGCGCCCGGTTCGATTGGCCAGTGCCAGACCCCGGGTCGTGTATTCAAGGGTAAGAAGATGGCCGGTCACATGGGTGCCGAGCGCGTGACAACGCAGAACCTCGAGGTCGTCCGGGTGGACACCAGCCGCAACATACTGTTGGTCAGGGGTGCCGTGCCTGGTTCGCGCGGCGGTGATGTCGTCATCACCCCGGCGATCAAACTGAAGAACAAGGGTTGAGAACATGGACCTGAACGTACAAGGCGGTTCCAGCATCCAGGTCTCCGACGTGGTGTTTGGCGCCGATTACAAAGAGTCGCTGGTGCACCAGGTCGTTGTAGCCTATATGGCGGCAGCGCGTTCCGGCACCAAGGCGCAGAAGACGCGCGCGGAAGTCCGTGGTGGCGGCCGCAAGCCGTTCCGCCAGAAGGGTACCGGTAACGCCCGTCAGGGTACGATCCGCAGCCCGCTGTTCCGGACCGGTGGCGTGACGTTCGCGGCCAAGCCCCGTAACTACGAACAGAAGCTGAACCGTAAGATGTATCGCGGGGCGCTGTGCTCGATTTTGTCGGAGCTTGTTCGCCAGGATCGTCTGATCGTTGTCGATTCGTTTGCCCTGTCGGCACCCAAGACCAAGGACCTGGCAGCCAAGCTGGCGGAATTCGATGCCAATGATGCGTTGATCGTCACCGAGGGCTTCGACGAGAACCTGTTCCTGGCCAGCCGCAACCTCTACCGAATCGATGCGCGCGGTCTGAATGAAGTGGATCCGGTCAGCCTTGTCGGCTTCGACAAGGTCATCATCACCGCGGGTGCGCTCAAGGCGCTCGAGGAGAAACTGGCATGAACAAAGAACGCCTGATGAAAATCCTGTTGAGCCCGGTCGTCTCTGAAAAGAGCGCGGTCGCAGCGGACAAATCCAACCAGTTCGCGTTCAAGGTGTCGACAGATGCCACCAAGCCTGAGATCGCACAGGCGGTTGAATTGCTTTTCGAAGTGAAAGTTGAGCAGGTGCGTACGGTCAACGTGAAAGGCAAGCAGAAGCGCTTCGGCGCAATGCTGGGGCGCCGCAACAACTGGAAGAAGGCTTACGTCCGACTCCAGGCTGGTCACGATATCGATTTTGCGGGCGGTGCCTGAGGGCCGTCGCTGTTTAGATAACGGATAGAACAATGGCAATCGTCAAGACAAAACCGACATCACCGGGTCGCCGTCACGTCGTCCAGGTAAAGAGCGAAGGGCTGCACAAGGGTGCCCCTTATGCTCCTCTGGTCGAGAAAAAGACCAAGACCGGCGGGCGTAACAACAATGGCCACGTCACCACGCGCCACAAAGGCGGTGGTCACAAGCAGCGTTTCCGCGTCATTGACTTCAAGCGTGACAAGGATGGCGTGCCCGGTTTCGTGGAACGTCTCGAGTACGATCCGAACCGTACCGCGCATATCGCGTTGATCAAGTATGCAGACGGCGAACGTCGCTATATTGTCGCGCCGGCAGGCGTGCAGTCGGGCGACAAGATCAGCTCCGGGATCGATGCGCCAATCGCGATTGGTAACTGCATGCCGCTGCGCAACATCCCGGTCGGCAGCACGGTGCATTGCATCGAGTTGAAGATTGGCAAGGGCGCCCAGCTGGCACGCAGTGCTGGTGCCGCGGTGCAACTCGTTGCCCGTGATGGAGACTACGCCACCCTGCGTCTGCGTTCGGGTGAGATGCGCAAGGTGCACTCCGATTGCCGCGCCACACTGGGCGCCGCAAGCAACTCGGAACACAACCTGCGCAAGCTGGGTAAGGCTGGCGCGAGCCGCTGGCGTGGCGTACGGCCGACAGTTCGCGGCGTTGCCATGAACCCGGTCGATCACCCGCACGGTGGTGGTGAGGGTCGTACCTCGGGCGGCCGGCATCCGGTCAGTCCATGGGGTACCCCGACCAAGGGTTACAAGACGCGTTCGAACAAGCGTACTGACAAGTTCATTGTGCGCGACCGTCGTCGCAAATAATTAGGTGAGAGGCTAGAAGGCTATGCCACGTTCAATCCGTAAGGGACCTTTTATCGATCTCCACCTGCAGAAGAAGGTGGATGCTGCACGCGCGAGCAACGATCGCCGGCCGATCAAGACCTGGTCGCGTCGCTCGATGGTCAGCCCCGACATGGTCGGTCTGACGATAGCCGTGCACAACGGCAAGCAGCATGTTCCGGTGTTGGTTTCCGAGAACATGGTCGGTCATAAGCTCGGTGAGTTCGCACTG
>JACKML010000004.1 GCA_024235415.1 Chromatiaceae bacterium
CCCGCGCCCGCGGGGATGAACCGTTGCGGCCACGGTGATTCACCGCATGGGGCAGGTGTTCCCCGCGCCCGCGGGGATGAACCATCGTCGAGGCCCTGCTCAAAGATGCCGAAGGCGTGTTCCCCGCGCCCGCGGGGATGAACCGACCACGGAGCGACACATGAACCACCCGGCTACGTGTTCCCCGCGCCCGCGGGGATGAACCGATCGTTACTGCGATGTCCTTTCCGATATAAACGTGTTCCCCGCGCCCGCGGGGATGAACCGACGAGCGCAAGCGCATTCGTGCGCGCATCGCGGTGTTCCCCGCGCCCGCGGGGATGAACCGAACCTGATTACCATCAGGGCCGAGCGCCGTCTGTGTTCCCCGCGCCCGCGGGGATGAACCGGTCGTTGCCGTTGAGGCGGTGTTCGCGAAGTAGTGTTCCCCGCGCCCGCGGGGATGAACCTGGCGTGATCGACGACGCCGAGTACGCGGCGGCGTGTTCCCCGCGCCCGCGGGGATGAACCTGTATCGATCTGCCTATCTTCACGATATTCGGCGTGTTCCCCGCGCCCGCGGGGATGAACCGGTTTTCTTTATCTTTCCCTTCCTTTCCCTTCCGTGTTCCCCGCGCTATGGCCAATCGGTACATCGGCGACAGGTGATCCAGTCATCATTCTTTCGCCAACCACAACGACTGTGGTTCCGGCAGGCATCGCAACTTGCCATGGTGCGTGACCGAGCAAGCGCTGCAGTCGCGCAGGTATAGTTCGACCGCCGGTGACCCCGTCTGCCCTGGCGCGACATCTGTCATCGTGAAGAATCCACTGTACTAATTATTGATTCGTCGTGTGCCTGCTGGCCTCTCACGGGCGTGGACCGCGGCGCATCCCCCTGTTTAGACGGCAACCGCCTTGTATCCGGGTCTGAACTCTCCCGCCACGCCCCCTCGCCGACAATGGCGCCCGTGCTCCAAATCGAGATTGCCAGCAAGGCTGCGTTTGGTTACGGTCCGGATCAGGAAGAAATGGGGCCCTATCGATGCCCCTGGGCCAGACAACCATCGACCTTTAAGGCCATGCACTATCTGTTTTCCACATTCCTGCTTGCCGTTTTCTGGCTGTTGCTCTCGGGCTACTTCACGGCCCTGTTGCTGAGTTCCGGTCTGCTGTCTGTGCTGCTGGTGGTCTGGTTCCTGCGTCGTATGGACCGCGTGGACCGTGAACCCGGCACGCTGTATCCGACCGGCCGCTTTCTCACCTACATCGCCTGGCTGATGGGCTGCGTGGTAAAGGCCAACATCGACCTCGCACGCCGAATCTGGGATCCACGCCTGCCGATCAAGCCGAACTGGACCCGCCTCGAGACCACGGTATCGACGCCGCTTGAAAAGACCATCTATGCCTATTCCATCACGCTGACACCGGGCACGCTGACGACAGATGTGCACGACAACCATTTCCTGATCCACGCGCTCTCGCAGGAAGGTATCGACGAGCTGCGTGAGGGCGAGATGGAACGACGCATCCGGCGGCTTGGAGTCTGAGAAGGTGTTGCTGGCCGCCATCGTCGCCGTGCTGATCACCATGGTACTGGCCCTGATCCGGGCCTTCCTCGGCCCCACCGAATACGACCGCATGCTCGCGGCCAACGCATTCGGCACAAAGACCGTGCTGTTGATCGCGCTCGGTGGCTTTGCGCTTTCGTGGAACAGCTTCCTCGATGTCGCGCTGCTCTATGCGCTCGTCAATTTCGTCGGCACCATCGCGGTGATGCGCTTTTTTGAATACTCCAGGCCTGAAGACGAAAGCGGTGACGTGGAGGACATCCGATGAGCCTGTTAATCGATCTGCTGAGCGGCATCTGCCTGCTGGCCGGGGGTTTCCTATGCATCACCGGCGGCGTGGGGCTGCTTCGTATGCCTGACTTCTTCGCCCGTGTGCACGCGGCTGGCGTCACCGAGACACTCGCGACGCCACTGCTGCTCACCGGCCTGATGTTGCAGATGGACTGGTCGCTTGATCTGCTCAAGGTCCTGATGATCATGATCCTGGTGCTGGCGACCAACCCGACGGCCACACATGCCATGGCCAAGGCCGCGCTGCACGGCGGCCTGCGACCGTTGCTTGCATCCGGCCACCATGCGACGCAGGAGGATGCATCATCGAAGGCCTGATCGATGTCATCCTGCTGGGTTTCCTGGTCCTGATTGCAATCGCGTTGATACGCCTGCGCGATCTGTTCGCCGTGGTCATCCTGTTCGGGATCTACAGCCTGATGACGGCCGCGCTGTTCATGGACCTGGACGCGGTCGACGTCGCCTTCACCGAGGCGGCGGTGGGTGCGGGGATCACCACGGTGCTGATGCTCTCCACCCTGCGCCTGACCAGCCGATGGGAAAACAGCCCCGCACACAGCCCGGTGCTGCCACTGGTCGTGGTCAGCATCACCGGCGCCGCATTGATCTACGCGACCCTGGACGCACCGCTTCTCGGCGACCCGGCCGCCCCGGCCCACCAACATGTCGCGCCGCGCTACATCCAACAGGGACCTGTCGAGGTCGGCATGCCCAACATGGTGACCGCAGTGCTCGCCAGCTACCGCGGTTACGACACCTTTGGCGAGACGTTCGTGATCTTCACCGCCGGCATCGCGGTACTGCTGTTGCTGGGTATCCGGCAGCCGCAGCCTCATCCGCGCCCTCGGCGCGCCGCGATCGGAGACCAGATTGTGCTGCGCGTGGTGGTCAAGCTACTGATTCCGCTGATCCTGCTGTATGCCCTGTACGTGCAGATCCACGGTGACTACGGCGCCGGTGGGGGCTTTCAGGCCGGGGTGATCTTCGCGACCGGCCTGGTCCTCTACGATCTTGTGTTCGGCGAGGACTGCGCCCGCCTGGTGGTCCCGGCACCCTGGTTACCCCGCCTGGCCTCGCTCGGCGTGCTGCTCTACGGCGGCGTCGGTATCGTCTCGCTGCTGAGTGGCAGGCCGTTCCTGGACTACTCGGCACTCAGCCATGACCCGGTTCACGGCCAGCACATGGGCGTGCTGCTGGTCGAACTCGGCGTCGGCATCACGGTGTTCTCAATCATCCTGGCGATCTATTACGCGTTGTCGGGCAGGAAGGTCCGGGTATGAGCGAGCTGCCGGGCCTCTACAACTACTGGGTCACAGTCTTTCTGATGATGGCCGGCTTCTACGTGGTGATCTCGCAGGGCAACCTGGTCAAGAAGCTGGTCGGACTGGCCATTTTCCAGACCTCCGTCTTCATCCTGTACATCTCGCTGGGCAAGGTTGCCGGTGGCAATGCACCGATCTTCGACGCGACCATCACCGTCTACTCCAACCCGCTGCCACACGTGTTGATCCTGACCGCCATCGTGGTGGGTGTCGCCACCACCTCTGTCGGGCTGGCGCTGGTCGTGCGTATCCACGAGGCCTACGGCAGCGTCGAGGAAGACGAAATCCAGGCGAAGGACCAGCACGACGAGGAGAGCCAGTGGGAGGCCGGTTCTGAGCGACAGGCGGACGACCGGTGATGGACCTGCTCGATCACCTTCCGGTCCTCGTGGTGATAATGCCGCTGATGTCGGCACCGCTGTGCGTGCTGTTCGACCGCGCCCGGCCAGCATGGCTGGTCTCGATGTCCGCGTCCTGGCTCAGTTTCGCCGCGGCGGTCTACCTGCTGATCCAGGTCTCACGTGACGGCACCATCAGCTACCGGCTCGGCGGCTGGGCCCCGCCGTGGGGCATCGAATACCGTATCGATCTGCTCGGCGCCTATGTACTGCTGATCGTGACCGCGATCGCGGCGCTGGTCATGGTGTTCGCGCGTCGCAGCCTGGAAAAAGAGATCCCGGCCGACCGGATCGCGCGCGTGTACGCCGCGCTGCTGCTGGTGTTCGCAGGCCTGACCGGCATCACGGCGACGGGCGACGCATTCAACGTCTTCGTGTTCCTCGAGATTTCGTCGCTGGCCTCGTATGCGGTGATCAGCATGGGCCGCGATCGCCGCGCACTGAGCGCCGCCTTCCAGTACCTGGTGATGGGCACCATTGGCGCCACATTCATTCTGATCGGTATCGGCCTGCTTTACATGATGACCGGCACGCTGAACATGCTCGACCTGGCTGCAAGGCTGCCGGAGGTTGCCGACACACGCACCGTGCGCGCCGGTTTTGCCTTCCTGACAGTGGGCATCGGGCTCAAACTGGCGTTGTTCCCTCTGCACCTGTGGTTGCCGAACGCCTATGCCTACGCGCCCTCGGCGGTGACCGCCTTCCTGTCCGCCACCGCCACAAAGGTTGCAGTCTATGCACTGCTGCGTTTCATGTTCGGGGTCTTCGGTGCCGAGTTCTCCCTGAACAAGATGCCGTTCGACCTCATCCTGATGGTACTGGGCCTCGCCGGGATCCTGTCCGCCTCGCTGGTCGCCGTGTTCCAGGAAGACGTCAAGCGCATGCTGGCGTACTCCAGCGTCGCGCAGATCGGCTACATGGTGCTGGGAATCAGCCTCGCCTCCAACACCGGGGTGAGTGCGGCCATCCTGCACGTGTTCAACCACGCATTGATGAAAGGTGCCCTGTTCCTGGCCGTGGGCGCACTTGCCTATCGGATCGGCGCGGTCACGGTGTCCAGCATCGCAGGCCTGGGCCGACGCATGCCCTGGACCGTGGCCGCGCTCGTTGTCGGTGGCCTGAGCCTGATCGGTGTGCCACCGACCGCAGGATTCGTCAGCAAATGGTACCTGGTGCTCGGCACGCTGGAGCAGGACCTTTGGCCGGTGGCCCTGCTGGTGCTGATCGGTTCGCTGCTCGCCCTCGCCTACGTCTGGAAACTGGTCGAGGCCGCCTATTTCGCCGAACCGGCCGCCGATGCGGCGGCGGTCAGGGAGGCACCGCTGTCGATGTTGATCCCGGTGTGGGCTCTGGTGATCGCCAATCTGTACTTCGGCGTGAACACCCAGGTCAGCGTCGGCGTGGCCCGGCAGGCAACAGACCTGCTGATGGGAGGTGGCGGTTGAGCGGTGCACCCTTGTTGACCTGGATACTGCTGGTGCCACTGCTGGCCGCCATCGGCGTGGTCTTCACGCGCAACAGGCCGAATGTCCGCGAAACCGTCACCGTCGTTGCAGGCATTGTGCTGTTCCTCCTGGTGGCGACGCTGGCGGCGACCATCTCGTGGGATCAACCGCCGACCCTGGTGCTTGCCGAGCCGGTGCACGGCCTGGCACTGGCATTGACCCCTGAGCCACTGGGCATGCTTTTCGCGCTGGTCGCCGGTTTCCTTTGGCCGGTCACGTCCGTCTACGCGATCGGCTATATGCGCGCTCATCACGAGCAGAACCAGACCCGCTTCTATACTGCATTCGCAGTGTCGATCTGCGCGGCGATGGGCATAGCCCTGGCCGGCAATATGCTGACATTGTTTGTGTTCTACGAGATTCTCTCGGTCGCGACCTATCCCCTGGTGACACATGCCGGCAACGAACAGGCCAAGCGTGCCGGCCGTCTCTATCTCGGCTTGCTGATGGGGACATCGATCGGCTTCATGCTGCTCGCGATGATCTGGACCTGGCAACTTACCGGCACGCTCGACTTCACCCCGGGCGGCGTGTTCGGCAACAACGTCAGCAGCGGCGTCCTCAGCGCACTGCTGGTGCTCTATGTATTCGGGGCCGGCAAGGCAGCACTGATGCCCTTTCACCGCTGGCTGCCCGCGGCGATGGTCGCGCCGACGCCGGTCTCGGCGCTGCTGCACGCGGTCGCCGTGGTCAAAGCCGGGGTATTCACCATCCTCAAGGTCTCGGTCTATCTCTTTGGCATCGACCGTATTGCCGAACTTCCGGTCTCCAGCTGGTTGGCGGCACTGGCCGGGCTGACGATTCTGCTGGCCTCGTTCGTGGCCATGACCAAAGACAACCTCAAGGCCAGGCTGGCCTATTCGACGATCAGCCAACTCGGTTACATCGTGCTCGGTGCGATGCTCGGCGTTACCGCCGGGGTGATCGGCGGCGGGATGCACATCGCCATGCACGCCTTTGGCAAGATCACATTGTTCTTCTGCGCGGGCGCGATCCTGGTTGCCGCCCACAAGACGAAGGTCAGCGAACTCGACGGCCTCGGTCGCCGCATGCCGCTGACGATGCTCGCTTTCCTGATTGGCGCGCTGTCGATTGTCGGTCTGCCGCCGTTCGGCGGCACCTGGAGCAAATGGCTGTTGGTCCAGGGCACACTGGATGCCGGCTTCTGGGTGTTGACCGGCGTATTGATGCTGAGCTCACTGCTCAATGTCATGTACCTGGTCTCCATACCGGTACGCGGCTTCTTCCGCGCCCCCGCGTCGCAGGGAGACGGTATCCGCGAGGCACCAACCGCAAGCCTGATCGCTATTGCCGTGACCACCACCGGTTGCGTGCTGTTGTTCTTCTGGGCCGAGCCGCTCTACCGGCTGGCAGGAGGGATCGTCCGATGAGCGCCGACGAAAAGAAATACCTGTTCGACAATCCGCGCAATGTCCGCCGCGTGGTGCGTGGTCTGCTGATCGCCTGCGTGGTGCTGGTTGGCCTGGATCTGGTGTTGCATCGCCATGTGGCCCACCCCTGGGAGGGGGTATTCGGCTTCTATGCCTTCTACGGTTTCGTTGCCTGCGTGCTGCTGGTGCTGTTGGCCAAGGAGATGCGCAAGGTGGTGATGCGCGACGAGGACTATTACCAGCGGAACGACGGCCAGGATGGCGCTGGCGACCGCGCAGGACAGGAGGAGGACGGCCATGCTTGACGCCTGGCCAGCCCTGCCGCTGTTCCTGGGCGCGCTGCTCGCTGCGGTCACCCGTGGACAGTTGCGCGCAACCGTGATGATCGCCGCGCCGTTGCTTGGGGCCTACGGTGTCTTCCAGCTCGAACCGGGGACCACCACCCAGTTCGAGCTGCTCGGCTACGCCCTCACTCCGGTCAGGGTGGACTCGCTATCGATCCTGTTCGGTTACCTGTTCCACCTCGCCGCACTGATCGGCGTCGTCTATGCGCTGCACGTCAAAGACCCGCTGCAGGACGTCGCCGCACTGGCCTATGCCGGCAGTGCGGTCGGCGCGGTGTTTGCCGGCGACCTGCTTACTCTGTTCGTCTATTGGGAATTGCTGGCTGTCACCTCGGCCATCCTGGTCTTTGCGCGGCGTACCGAACTCGCCCTGAGCGCCGGTATGCGCTACCTGGTGATCCAGGTGGGATCAGGTGTGTTACTGCTCGCCGGGGCCATCCTTTACGCAGTCAACACCGGCAGCCTGGCATTCGACCACATCGGCCTCGACGCACCCGGTGGCTGGCTGATCTTCCTCGCCTTCGGTATCAAGAGCGCGTTTCCAATGCTGCACGGCTGGCTGACGGACGCCTACCCGGAGGCGACGCCGACCGGGACGGTATTCCTCAGCGCCTTCACCACCAAGGTCGCGATCTACTCGCTGGCACGCGGCTTTGCGGGCACCGAGCTGCTGGTCTACATCGGCGCCCTGATGACCTGTTTCCCGATCTTCTACGCGGTGATCGAGAACGACCTGAGACGGGTCCTGGCGTACAGCCTGATCAACCAGCTCGGTTTCATGGTGGTCGGTATCGGTATCGGCACCGAGCTCGCCCTCAACGGCGCCGTGGCACACGCGTTTAACGACGTTATCTTCAAGGGCCTGCTGATGATGAGCATGGGCGCAGTGCTGCACGTCACCGGTGAGATGCGCGGCTCCGAACTCGGCGGACTCTACAAGAAGATGCCCAGGACCACGATCCTGTGCATGGTCGGTGCAGCCTCGATCTCGGCTTTCCCGCTGTTCAGCGGTTTCGTCAGCAAGTCGATGGTCGTCAGCGCGGCCATCCAGGAAGGCCATCCGATCGTCTGGCTGATGCTGCTGTTCGCCTCGGCCGGCGTATTTCACCATGCCGGGATCAAGATCCCGTTCTTTGCGTTCTTCGCGCACGAATCCAAACACGTCGCCAATGCCCACGAGCCCCCGACCAACATGCTGATCGCCATGACGATGGCGGCCGTATTGTGCATCGGTGTGGGCAGCTTCCCAGGGCTGCTCTACGGTCTGCTGCCGTATGACACCGGGTACTCACCGTACGACGTCAGCCACGTTCTGGCACAGCTGCAGCTGCTCGCCTTCTCGGCACTCGCCTTCACGTGGCTGAAGCTGGCCCACATCTACCCGCCCGAACTCAAGTCGGTCAACCTGGATGCCGAGTGGTTGTACCGCCGCGTCCTGCCGGAGGCCGTGCGCAGGCTGCTCGCAAAGCTGGCACCGTTCGATCGCGCACTGCGTCAACTGGGCAAGTCGATGGTTCAGCGTGCCCTGCTGGGCCTTGCCCGGCATCATGGCGAGTACGGTGTACTGGCGCAGACCTGGCCGACCGGCAGCATGGTGACCTGGGTCGCCGCGTTACTGGGGCTTTCGCTGCTGCTCTATTATCTCTGATCCACCCGGGACGGCCGGGTCCGATCTGTCGGGGCACCGCAGTCTCGTGGCTGTTCGGGGTCTTCGTCTCGACCGTGCTCAGGTGAAGGTACGGCCGACCACGTCGTCGATCATCGCATACGCCTTCTTCACCCAGACCTTGGTGCGTTGCCGTTCCATCAGTGACAGGTGCTGCGCATCGCCGTCTTTGACATGCTCTGCGGCCCAGAAACTGAAATTGAGCTTTTCGATCCGGCGTATCGTCGCAGCATGCAATGCGGGCAGGGTCAGTTGACGCAACCTGCCAGCGCTATCGGTATCGTTAAGCACGGCAAGTCCCTCGATCTCGGAGAAATCCGTCCCGCGCCCCTGATTCTTGACCACCACGCATTGCAGGTGGTCACGGTACTTCGTGAGAAAGCCGTCCAGTAGGCCCACTGAATCGCGACCGTCATCGACCACGTACCAGTACACCAACGGAATCTGCATATCCGCACACATCTCCAGGATCCCGTTGTCCTCGATCCAGCGATCGAGAAAACGCTGGCTCTGCGCCGGCAGATCGATCACGAGATTCTGCTCGGTCGCCAGCGCCAGCTCCATGATCTGATCCGTGCTTTCGAAAAAATCGAGGTTGATGGGCCGGGTGAAATCGCCGTAATAGCGCGACAATGTCGGATGAGACTGGTCCGCATCCAGGCCGATGTAGGGCATGGACCGGTCGAGGAAATACTGCGAAAGCAGCCGCGACAGCAGTGACTTTCCGACTCCGCCTTTCTCACCGCCAACAAAATGAATCGCACTCATCGGGCCCTGCCTCGCTTTGGATTGGTTTCGAAAGAGCCGTCGATCGCCGGCGGCTCTGTGCAAGCGACTCATGCTAGCAGCATCGCCGGTCTGCGAGCATGCGTTGTGTCTGCCAGACCGGTCCGCCGCGGAACCCGGCACTGCAAGCCGGACCGGTTCCTTGTGGCAGTGGCTGGCGGTCACGGGGAATAAAACGGTACCTATCGTCGTCCAGAGAGGTGCTGGGTGTTTTGCCCGTTGGGGTTACACTTGGCGGCAGAGTACCGCCGGCAGACGCGGTACCAACGACATAGTGAGGATGACCATGCAGCCGATCAACAAGGCGCGTCGCCGCCTGCTCCAGTGGATGAGTGCCGCTGGCGGGTTGTTTGCAATCAACGAGGCCAAGGCGCACCACACCGATACCCATTTTGCGGACAAGTCCGATCACCAGATCGTGTACCAGTGCAACAAGGCGGATCACGACTACCTGTCGCACATTCTGTTCTCGGTGGGCGAGATGATCCGCACGCACGGCGACAACATCGAGGTCGTCGTCGCCTGTTTCGGTCCGGGCATCCACCTGCTCGCTGAATTGCCTGAACGGCCTATCGCCAAGGAACTCCAGCAACGGGCATCCTCGCTGAACGCCTATGGCGTTGCGTTTCATGCCTGCAGGAACACAATGAACAGCCTCGGCTGGACCGACGAAAACCTGGTCGCCTACGCCGATGTGGTGGATGTCGGTGTCGAGGACATCATGCGGCTGCAGGAGAAGGGGTTCAGTTACTTCAGCTGGTGACGGTATCGCCGTGACGCGGTGACATTGATATCAGTGAAAATCCCGCGACACAACGGCCAGTCCGCCCAGCAGGTCACTATGATCCTCCAGGCGCCGGCACAGCAGGTGCTGGACACCCTCGGTACGCTGGATCTCGGCCACCACGCCGAGCAGCTGTGCACCGAGCAGTACCCGGCGTTGGCGCTCCGCCAGGTCGGCCCAGATCAGCAGGTTGAGCCCACCGCATTCGTCCTCCAGGGTGACGAAGATCGCGCGCCCGTTGCCCGGGCGCTGGCGGATCAGCACCAGGCCGGCCGTGCGCACGATCTCGCCCGGCACCCGCCCGGCGACCTCGGCCGATGACAGCAGACCACGCTCACGCAGGCTGTCCCTGATCAATGCCAGCGGGTGTTCGCGCAGGCTCAGTCCGAGCTGCGCATAGTCGGCCAGCACCGCCTGCCCGGCGCTCGGCTCCGCAAGCAGTGGCCGTTGTTCAACGAACCGGTCGAGGCCATACATCGGCACCGCATCCGCGACCCCGGCGACCTCCCAGGCTGCCAGGTGGCGGTGCCCGCCCAAGCCCTGCAGGGCATCGGCCGCGGCCAGGACCTTGAGGTCGGCGCGATCGAGCCGGGCACGCCGGGCCAGGTCCGCAACGTCTGTAAATGGATCGGCCTTGTGCGCCGCCGCGATGCGCTCGGCAGCCGCCCGCGACAGCCCCCGTATCAGGCGCAGGCCCAGACGCAGCGCTGGATCCTTCCGGGACACAGCGTGATACGAAGGACGCGACATTCCCGATGCAGCGTTGCCACAACTTCCTTCCGGCGATCGCCCGGCGGGCTCCAGGGTGCAATCCCAATCACTCTGATTCACATCCGCCGGCAGTACCGTTACGCCATGACCACGTGCGTCGCGCACCAGTTGTGCCGGGGCATAGAAGCCCATCGGCTGGCTGTTGATCAGCGCCGCGCAGAAGGCCGCCGGGTGATGGCACTTGAGCCAGGCCGAGACATACACCAGCAGCGCGAAGCTGGCGGCGTGCGACTCCGGGAAGCCGTAGTCACCGAAACCCAGGATCTGGCGATAGACGCGCTCGGCAAACTCGCGCCGGTAGCCACGTGCCTGCATACCGGCCATCAGCCGCTGTTCGTAGGGCTCGAGCCCGCCGCGCCGCTTCCACGCGGCCATCGCACGTCGCAGCTGGTCGGCCTCACCGGGCGTGAACCCGGCGGCGACCATCGCCAGCTTGATCACCTGCTCCTGGAAGATCGGCACGCCGAGAGTGCGTTCGAGTACCGCACGCACCTCTTCCGACGGATAGTCCACCGCCTCTGCGCCCTGCCGTCGACGCAGGTAAGGGTGCACCATGTCGCCCTGGATCGGTCCCGGGCGCACGATCGCGACCTCGATCACCAGGTCGTAGAAACAGGCCGGCTTGAGCCGTGGCAGCATCGACATCTGCGCACGCGACTCGATCTGGAACACGCCGACGGTGTCGGCCTGCTGGATCATGCGGTAGACCGCAGGGTCTTCCGCGGGGATGCCGGCGAGCGTCAAGGCCTGCGCCGGTCCGATCGACCCGTTCACCAGATCGATCGCCTGCCGTATCGCCGACAGCATCCCCAGCGCCAGCACATCCACCTTGAGCAGGCCCAATGCCTCGAGGTCATCCTTCTCCCACTGGATCACGGTGCGTTGCGGCATGCTGGCGTTCTCGATCGGCACCAGTTCGTCGAGACGGCCGGCGGCGATCACGAAGCCGCCGACATGCTGCGAGAGGTGGCGTGGAAAGCCGCGCAGCGTATTGACCAGCACCAGCAGGCGCCTGAGTACCGGGCTGTGCATATCGAAGCCGGCCTCGGCCAGGTGTTCGGGCTGGATCTGCGCATGTCGACGCCAGGCCGCAACCGCGGCGACCAGGGCCTCGATCTGCTCCAGCCCCAGGCCCAGCGCCTTGCCCACATCGCGCAGTGCGCTGCGCGTGCGGTAGGTGATCACCGTCGCCGCCAGCGCCGCGCGTTCACGCCCGTACCTGGTATAGAGGTACTGAATCACCTCTTCGCGGCGCTGGTGTTCGAAGTCGACATCGATGTCCGGTGGCTCGTTGCGTTCACGCGAGATGAAGCGCTCAAACAGCAGGTTCATGCGCGCCGGATCGACCTCGGTGATGCCAAGGCAATAGCAAACCGCCGAGTTGGCCGCCGAGCCGCGTCCCTGGCACAGGATCCCGCGCTCTCGCGCGTAGCGCACGATATCCCACACGGTCAGGAAGTAGGCCTCGTAGCGCAGCTCCGCGATCAGCGCCAGCTCGTGCTCGATCTGTGCACCCACACGCTCCGGGCAGCCACGCGGCCAGCGCCGCCGGATGCCCTGCTCGGTCAGACGGCGCAGGTAGGTGTGCGGCGAGAACCCCGCCGGTGTGACGTCGTCCGGGTAGGCATAGTGCAGTTCGTCGAGCGAGAACCGGCAGCGCGCCGCGACCTTCAGCGTCTCCTCGAGCAGCTCCGCCGGATACAGTGCGGCCAGTTCATCGGGCCGGCGCAGGTGGCGTTCACCGTTGGGCAGGCGCGCATGCCCGAGCGCGGCGACCGGCGTGTTCAGGCGGATCGCACCGAGCACGTCCTGCAGTGCGCGGCGCCCGCGCACGTGCATGTGCACATCACCGCTGGCCAGGCGCGGCAACCGGTATCGCGCTGCCTGTCGCGCGCTGGCCTGCAGACGGGCGGCATCGTGCCCGTCGCGCAGCAATTCGACCGCCAGCCAGGCCCGGCCGGCAAAGTGGGCGGCCAGCCAGCCGATCGCATCCCCGGCCGTATCCGGCGCCAATGGCAACAACACCAGGCAGTCCGACAGGCTGCATTCCAGATCGGCACGGCACAGCTGGTAAGCGCCTTTGCCGGCATGCCGGCGCCCCTGCGTAATCAAACGGCAAAGCTGGGCATAACCGGCCCGGTTGGTGGCCAGCAGCACCAGGCGCAACCCTTCGTCCAGCAGCACCTCGCTGCCGATGATCAGTGGCAGGCCGAGTTCCTTTGCCTTCTGGTGCGCCCGCACCACACCCGAGACCGAGCACTCGTCAGTCAACGCCAGTGCCCGATAGCCCAGGGCGTGGGCGCGCGTCACCAGTTCCTCCGGGTGCGAGGCACCACGCAGGAAGGTGAAGTTGCTCAGGCAGTGCAGTTCGGCATAGGGCATCTGATGAAATCGACCTGTTGTTTTCTCTCTTACCCCTTCCCCTCACCCTGGCCCTCTCCCTCGAGGGAGAGGGGACGGACTTCCCCCCGACGCCAGTGCCCGGCGCTACATGAAAACCCCATGCAGGTACCAGCCATCACCGCGCCGGTCACGGAATACCCACAGCCTTTCACCGGCGCGGCTGCGGGCAACAAAATAATCCCGCGTGACGTCAAAACCGTCCCACCAGCCGGCCTCGATGCGTTCGGGCAGGTCCTCCAGGCGCAGCGGCCCGCCGTACTGCGGCACCGACTGCTGCACCTGCAGCGGGCGTGGCTGCGCCAGCAGCCACAGCGGCTGCGCCCGGCCGTGTTGCACCGGCATCGCATCCGCGGTGTCCAGCTCACCGGGGGCGCACAGCTGCCAGGCATGTTCCGGTCGATGATCGGCATGACAACGCAGGCCGCGCACACACTGTCCACCGAGGCGGTTGGTCAGGCGCTCCAGCAACGCGCGGTCGCTCGTGGCCGGACCATCGGGCCCACTGCCGCCGAGCAGATCGCGGTTGCTCTCCTCGAACGCCAGCCAGTCATCCACCCGCAGGCCGATCGCCACCACCGGCGCCGGCAGCTGCAGACGTTCGACGCGTTCACGCAACACCTCGAGCATGTGGTCAGGATCACGGCTCGGTTCGAGCAGGCCCTGCCCGAACCGCGTCTCGGGGTGATCGCGGTGCATCAGCGTCCATTGCAGGCGCTGCGTCCCACCGCCCAGACCGCGCAGGAAGCCGCACAGCGCCACCATCAGGCGCCGCGCCGGGAACAGCAGCGCCATCGTCTGGCCTATCTCGCCGAGCAGCTCGATCGTCTGGCTGAAATGCTGTGGCGGCCGCCATTCCGGGCGTGGGTCCGGTGCCTCGCCGAGCAGACGATCCAGCAACTGCGGCAACTGCGGCCCGCTGCGACGTGCCAGCTCGGGGCGCGGCAGACCCAGGACGTCGGCGATGCTGTCGAGGCCGATATGGCGGACCAGGTTGCGTGCCCCCGGATCCCGTGTCAGGCAGGCCAGCGGCAGCGCCGCCACCGCCTCGCGCAGGGCATCCGTGGTCGACGCCTGGCAACCGGGCCGGCTGCGCGCCAGCAGTCCCGCCGCGGTCACCGTCGTGGCAAGGGCGTGCTGCACGCTGTAGCCGATCTGGCCGAGCTCGCGCTGGACCATCTCCAGCAACCTCGGCAGGCCGCCGAACAGGCGCAGACTGGCGCCGACCTCGAGCAACAGCAGCGATGGCTCGAAGCTGATCCGCGGACTGAACTGGTAGGCCCAGGACGCCATCTCGTCGAGCGCACGTTGCTCGCGGGCGCGATCGCGTCGCTGCACCGCCAGGCCGGCACACAAGGCCAGTGCCGCCGGCAACGTCAGGCCCGGCCGGATCCCGTAGGCCTGCGCCGCCCCATTGCAGCGGCTGACCTGTTCGCGTCCGGCGGACGGCTCGACGACCACCAGCGCGCCGGCCTGCTGGCGGCCGCGAGTGAAGACCTCGAGCGGCAGTTGCGGAAAATACAGTGCCAGCCACAACATGGCGTTCAGGATTCGTGGCTCGAGGAGGAAGCCCCGCTGCTGTGCAGGCCATCGTCCATCGCCTCCGGTCCGATCGGCACGATGCAGCTGTCCCCGCCCCAGCCACCACGCCGCTTGAGCACCTCGACCTGCAGGCCCGGCGGCACGGGGCGCACGAGCAGGCGCAACGCGGCCGGCGAACCCTGCGCAGCGGTACGCACTGAACGAAACAGGATGGCGACACAGTCCCCCTGCTCTGCCGCCAGCTGCAGACGCCGCAGCTGTGCCGTCTGCAGCTGCGCCGGCCAGGCCAACACGGCGCTGCAGGCACCCGACTTGAGTGCCTGCTCTGCCGCCCACAGCCCCTGCCCGGCCGACACATCACGCACCAGCAATAGCTGCCCGACGCGCACGCCGTGCGCCGCCAGCGCCGGGGCATACGGCACATGGGGAGGTGCAACCCAGACCAGCCAGCGTGGTCGCGCACTCAACCGCGCCAGCAGCGGCAGCAGCAGCGACAGACCCTGATGGGCATCACTCAGTACCTCGATCAGCGCCGCCCGCGGCCAGCCGCCGCCGAGCAGCCGATCCAGTACCGGCCAGCCACTGGACAGCAGACTATCCGGCGCCAGCCCACTGCGCCGCCCCTGCCACAGGGCACCGTTACGCTTGAGTTCATCGAGATCCACGACCTGCATCGCAGTGCATACCCGGCCCCGCCCGGTTTTCCCGTGCAGCGGCATCATGAAGGATTGGAGAACAAATATAGAACAAAAAAGCCGTATTCACGAGCCATACAGCCGCAAAAAAAGCTCGACAACAGGCGGACAGCACGGCAATACGCGCACTCCGTCAACCAGACATTGACCGGGAGTGCGATCCTGGTCACAGGATTCATCGACCGGCCGGGATTTTTCATCTGCCCCGGCCTGGCTGCGACCTTCCTGGCCCACTGATCCGCGTAGACTTATCCTGTCAGGGTGTTCGACCGGCCGAACCGGCCGTTCAGCGCCGGTTCAGCATCGAACAGCTGAAATAAAACCATGCCCCGGTGAACCATCACCCGGAAGCACCGGTCATAGCGCGATGGCATCCCGCACCCGGGGGATGTCCGGCAAGTGCAGCCGCCTGGCCGATCGAGCGGACAATCGAGGCGATAGACGTTGAGGATTGAATCAATGAACACATTCACCAAGCGAACGGCACTGCTGTGTGCCATCACCGTCGGCATCGCCGGCTGTGCCACCGACGACCCGAACCAGCGCGCCAAGGTCGGTGCGGCCGTGGGGGCGGTGGCCGGTGCGGTACTCGGCCATCAACTGGACGGCAAGTCGGGTCGCTTCGTCGGTGCCGCGGTCGGCGCACTGGCCGGCGGCGGGGTCGGTCACTACATGGACAACCAGCAGAAGGACTTCGAGTCGCAGATGCAGCGCGAGCGCGACGCCAACCAGCTCGAGATCGAGCGCATGCGCGACGATACGCTGAAGCTGACGGTCGATTCCGAGGTGTCATTCGACTTCGGCAAGGCCAACATCAAGACCGCGTTCCGTCCCTCGCTGGACAAACTGGCGCAACTGATTCTCAAGTACGACCGCACCGTGGTGCACGTGATCGGGCACACCGACAGCGTCGGATCGGATGCCTACAACCAGACCCTGTCGGAACAGCGCGCGATGAGCGTGGGTGACTACCTGACCTCGTATGGCGTGCCGCGCGACCGGCTGCGTACCGAGGGCCGCGGCGAGCGTGAACCGCGCGCCGACAACGCGACCGAGGCTGGTCGCCAGCTCAACCGCCGGGTCGAGATCTTCGTCAAGCCGATCGTCGAGGGCCAGGAGCAGAAGGCCTACGAGTCGCCGCGTTACTACTGACGTATTGCGGCCATTGCCCTGCCATGGCGCAGGCGATGGCCGCGATTCAGCCGCCGCTGTGCGCCATCTCGCGCACCAGTTCACCCAGCCGGATCACCGCATGCTCGATGCGCTCATCCCAGGGATAACCACAGTTCACCCGTACGAAATTGCGGAACTTGCGCGTCGCCGAGAACATCATCCCCGGTGTCAGGCTGATGTTTTCGCGCAGCGCCCGGTTGAGCAGTTCCAGGGCATCGATCCCGCGCGGCATCTCGACCCACAACACGAACCCGCCCTGCGGATTGCTGATGCGTGTACCTTCGGGCAGGTGACGCGCCAGCATGTAACGCATCTTCTCCACCTGCAGGCGGTAGGCACGGCGCAGGCGCACCAGGTGGCGTTCGTATTCACCGCTGCGCAGGTAATCCGCCATCGCCATCTGCGGCAGGCTGCACATCGCCGACGAGGTTGCCTGCTTCCATTCGATCACGTCGTCGCGCCAGCGGTCGGCGACCACCCAGCCGATCCGGTAACCAGGTGCGATGGTCTTGGAAAACGATGAGCAGGTCAGCACCAGCCCCTTGCCGTCGTAACACCTGGCGATCGCCGGGCGTTGATCGCCGAAATACAGGTCGCCGTAGATGTCGTCCTCGATCAGCGGGATACCGGCAGATTCGAGCAGACCGACCAGGCGCTGTTTACGTTCATCCGGCATCAGCGAGCCGAGCGGATTGCTGAAATTCAGCACCGCGACCACGGCCTTGATATCCATCGTCTCGATCGCGCCCTCCAGCGCATCCAGACACATCCCGCTCTCCGGGTCGGAATCGATCTCGACCGCCAGCAGTCCCATGCGCTCTATAAGGCGCAGCACCGAGAAATAGGTCGGCGATTCGACCGCGACGATGTCACCCCGCCGCGTGACTGACTGCAGGCTGAGCGCCAGGGCCTCGCTGCAACCCGAGGTGACGATGACGTTGTCGGGGTCGATCGCCAGACCGAGATCGACGTAGCGACGCGCGATCTCGTGCCGCAGATCGGCATTGCCGGGCGGAAAACAATAGCCGATCGCACGTTCCGGGTGGCGCGCCGCGGCCCGCTGGGTGGCCCGCAGCACCCCCTTCACCGGCATCAGCTCGACACTGGGCACCGCGGCCCCAAGCGGCACCACCTCGGGGTCGTTGGCGACGCTGAAGATCTCCTCGAACAACTCGCCGAAACGCACCTTGCGCGGCTGCTGGCTGACCGCGGTCTTGCGGGGAACCGGGGAATCCTGCGGCCTGCCCGCGGTACTGTCCACGTAATAGCCGGACTGCGGACGCACCCGCAGCACCCCCAGCTCCTGCAGCGCCGCATAGGCCTGGCTGACGGTCGATATGCTGACCCGCAGCTGCCTGCTCAGTGCACGCAGCGAAGGTGCTCGGTCGCCCGGCTTCAGGGTGCCTTTGTCCACCAGTTGACGGACATGCCCGATGACCTGGTCGTAGAGAAACCCCTGGCTGGACGCCGGCGCCGAAACTGTCATACCGCACTCCACACTGTACTCATTACATTTCTATTTTTTTGTAACTGTTGGTGTAACAGTAGTCCAACTAAGCTGAACCTGTAAGCAATACCCCCCGGTTCGCGGGGATGCGGATGAAGAGGGAGAGCACGATGACCACGATGACACTGAACTACCGGCCGGCCGGCCATCGCATCCGCTACCCGGCAATCGCGCGCGCCGCTGCTCTGGTGTCAATGTGGCAACAACGTGCAAAGCAGCGTCGACAGCTTGCACTGCTGTCAGACAGTCAGCTCGACGACATCGGCCTGAGCCGCGGCGTCGCAAATGCCGAGGCGGCGAAGCCTTTTTGGCGCGATTGATCAGACATCAACACGACCGCCCGCTGAAGCTTGGGATTGCGGCTGACAGCTGGATCTCTATCCGCTGCTCCTGGCTTTCTCCCGAGGGTGAGAAGGGATACAAGGCGCAATGCCCCCAGTAGCCTTGCGGCGCTCGGCGTCAGGCTGTCCGTTGCAGATAACAGGCACCGTCATCTGACGCCATACAGGGACCGTACGGCTGCTGCGGCGTGCAGCGCACGAGAAACAGCGGGCACGCCAGCGGCGGTTTGCGGCCAAGCGCCACCGCCGCACACTCGCAACCGTCCGGCATCCCGCCGGCATCCGGCAGCAACTCGCTACGATAGTCGGGAAAACGCCGGTCGGCATTGAACACGTCGTAGGTGCGACGCATACGGAATGCCGTGCCCTGCACCGCCCCCAGACCACGCCAGTCACCGGCAACGAGTTCGAACACACGGTCGAGCTGGTCGCGCGCCAGGGCATTACCCTCCGGCCTGACCAGGCCGCGGTAAAGGTTGTCCACCCGCACCTCGCCGTTGCAGTGCTGCTGCAGAACCATGTGAATCGCCGACAGAATATTCGGTGACGTATATCCCGCGACCACAGCAGGGCGACGAAAATCCGCGCTCAGCTTCTCCCACTGCCGGGTACCGGTCACCGCACAGCGGTTGCCCGGCAACAGCAGCGCATCGATATCGCCAGTCTCGTCATGGAGTTCCTGCTCGACCAGGGGTTCCACCCGCCGGCCACAAAGCAGGATCGACAGGTTGTCGGGCAAGCCTTCCAGCACCATCCCGGCGAGCGGCGCCAGCAGCGTCTCGAAGCCGGCGACGAAGTAGACCATCTCTCGATCAGGCTCGGCGCGTGCCATCATCACCGCGTGAATCGGCGCGGAAGCGACGCGCACATCGGCACCGAGCCGCTGCGCATCGGACAATGAACGCCGCGCGCCGTTACCGCGGCTCAGCGGCAGACGCAACAGGTTGTCCGCAACCAATACCGTCACCGGCTGCCGCTCACTCAGGCAGATCGCCTGGTGAATATCGGCCTCAGGGCAGATGCTCGCCGCACAACCCGGCCCCGACACCAACTCCACCTGGCGCGGCAAGGCGCGGCGCATCTCGGACACGGAGATAATGCGCTCCTGATCGCCGCACAGATTCAGGATCCGCACAGTACGCGGCAGCGGCAGCGCTTCGATGGCCGCCAGGGATTCGCGAACGTTGCTCATCAATGTCACGGGGTAGTCGCCGGGGTCAGGGTGGTGCGGTTGGCCCATTGCGATAAAGCGATCAGCGCACAGGGCTCAGTTTCGATCGATGCTGCAGTACAGTGGGACAGCGCCACAACCCCACCGGCACCCTGACAACGGGGGAATAATCGGATACCTTGATTCAGATCAATATCTGGCGACGCCCGGTTGCCGGCACGACTTGCCGCGACACGATTCATCCGGACAGTAAATACGTCTAAAATCGTGTCGCAGTCATTCAGGGGAAACGAATCATGCACGACAGACGCACGGCACGCTCGACCGGACCGCTCGCGAGCGCATTGGCAGTCCTCACCGCGCTCTCCAGCGCGACTGTGCCGGCGCTGCAATCGGGCCAGCAACTGCTCGATCAGGCCAACCAGACCATCAGCAATATCTCGACCTTCGAGCTGGAAGAGGCGATCCGACAGCGTCCCGACACGGTCCTGATCGATGTGCGCACGCCACGCGAGATCCATCTGCTCGGTGGCATGATCGACGCCCCGCGCAGCTACAACATCCCGCGTGGCTGGCTGGAGTTCCGGGTGGCGGACACAGTGCCCGACCCCGACACACCGATCGTCGTGTACTGCGGCATCAACCAGCGCAGTCCGCTGGCGGCCGCGACCCTGATGCAGATGGGCTACACCCATGTCAGCAACTATGCAGACGGTTTCTTCACCTGGCGCGACAGCGGCCTGCCGGTCGAGGCACCGGACCTGGCGCTCGACTCGATGCTGTTCCGCAAGCCGCAGCAGGTCGCTGACGGCGTATGGTCGGCGATCGGTGCCACCGAACCGCCGAGTTACGAGAACTCCGGCCACAACAACAATCTGTCGTTTATCATCAGCGACGACGGTGTGCTGGTGGTCAACGCCAGCGACAACTACCTGCTGGCGCGCGCCCTGCACGAAGAGATCAGGAAGATCACCGACCAACCGGTGAAATACGTGGTCCTGGAGAACGGCCAGGGTCACGCCGCGATGGGTTCGGCGTACTGGAAGGAACAGGGTGCGACGATCATCGCCCATGCCGATACCCTGGCCGAGCTGAAGGCGCATGGCGAGGCGATCCTGCAGCGCGTGCTGCAACGCTCGCGCGACAAGGGCATGGGCACGAGGCTGGTTCTGCCCGACCAGACATTCGAGGACAGCCTTGTCATCGAGATGGGCAACAGGCACATCGAGCTGCTGCACCTCGGGTCGGCACACAGCCCCGGCGACATTTCGGTATGGCTGCCGCAGCAGAAAGTCGTTATCGCCGGCGACATCGCCTTTCACCAGCGCATGCTGCCGGTATTCGAACACACCGATACCGCTGCCTGGATCGAGACCTGGGACAAGTTCGCTGCGCTCGGTGCCGAGATCGTGGTGCCCGGTCACGGGGTGCCTACCGACATGGCCGAGGTGACCCGGTATACCCGTGACTACCTGGTCTACATGCGTGCGCAGATCGGCGCCCTGATCAGGGATGGCGGCGGCCTGGAGGACGTATCGTCAATCGATCAGTCGGCCTATTCGCACCTGGATACCTACGACGAACTCGCCAGGCTCAATGCCAGCCTGATATTTCGCGCGATGGAGTTTGAATAGCCCGGGGGGCCGATGCAGCCACCCTCATCCAGCCTGGGGCCGTCACCCGCAGCCGGCGGCTCCAGGCGACGGTGTCAACGCGACGGCGGACGCCCCCAAAGACCGGCAAAACCGCGGTGGTTGGCGAGCGCGACCCCCAGCAGGATAAGCACCCCTCCGAGCAGCATGCTCAGTGTCAGTGTCTCGCCGAGCAGCAGCGCACCCCACAGGATGGCGAACACCGGGATCAGGTAGGTGACGCTCAGGGTGCGTGCCGGACCGACCTCGCGGATCAGCTGGAAATAGATCAGGAATGCCAGCGAGGTCGACAACACGGCCAGTGCAAACACCGCCGACACCACCGTCATGTTGGGCAACTGCGGCGGCGGGAAAAACGGCAACAACGGCAGCAGGGCGACGGCCGCGCCGAGCTGGCTGCCGGTGACGAACACCAGCGCCGGTACCTGCATCAGGCGGCGCTTGGCAAAGTTTGCCGCGAACACGTACGACACGGCCGCCGCCAGTCCGGTCGCGATCGGCAGCAGCGGCAACACACCCCCATCGTGCGGAGTCCCGACCAGCACCACCACGCCGAGGAACCCGAGCACCACGCCGAGACCGCGCGCACGGTCGAGTGGCTCGGCGTATACCAGGAAACCGATCAACGCGGCGAAGATCGGGACCGTCGCATTGAGTATCGAGGTCATGCCCGCGGTCAGGTACACCGACGAGTAGGCCAACAGGGTGAACGGCAGGGCCGCGTTGAGGCAACCGACCCACATCAACAGTCGCCAGTGCCCACGCAAGGCCGACAACTGCCGTCGGTGTGCCAGCAGCGGCAACAGCACCAACCCCGCGATCAGCACCCTGACTTCGATCAACCACACCGGGCCGAGCACCGGCGCGGCGACACGCATGAACAGGAAAGAGCCGCCCCACAGGGCCGCCAGAAAGAACAAGGCGGGATAGAAAGGTACGGCCACGCGACTGTCCGGTTCGTATTGCGGCGTCAGGCGTCGAGAACGGACAAAGCCATGCCGAGCACTGTCCGCGCGTCGTCGGCGCCGGCCCCGGTGCTTCCGAGCACACGCACACCCCATATCGTCGCCATCAGGAACTTGGCCAGTTCCCCGGGCGATTTCCGAGGCGCCAGCAGTCCCGCGGCACGGGCCTCGTTGAGCGCCTCGGCCAGTTCGTGTTCGATGACCGTAAGGTGTTGTCGCAACCGGGCCTGTACAGCGGCATTTCGCCGCCCCACCTCCAGTACCGTATTGACCAGGAAGCAACCACGGACGGCCGCTTCCGGGTCGGCCTCGGCCATTTCCTCGAGAAACCGGCGGACCCCCTGCAGCGGATCGGGCGCATCACCGAGGATCTTGCGCAGTCTTGCCAGGCTCTGCCCGGCATAGTGATCCAGTGCAGCCAGAAACAATCCTTCCTTGGACTCGAAAGCGGCATACAGGCTGCCTGGCTGGAGCCGCGTGGCGTCAACCAGTTTGCTGACACTGGTGTCAAAGTAGCCGTGCGCCCAAAACACTTTGGTCGCATCCGCCAGGACCTGTTCTCGATCGAAACCCACCGGTCTTGCCACGTCATGCCACCCGTTGATTCAACGCTTTCATTATAGCCCTGGGCAAAGATACTTGAATGATCATTCCATAACAGCTATAAATTCTGGAACAATCATTCAATAACCAGAGAAAAGTCATGTCCAATCTGCGTCAGACGATTGCCGAATACGATGCCGCCAAGGCCCAGCGCGTGCCCGCCCCAGTCCTGCAGACAATGGCCGAGGCGACGCGGCAACTCGAGACCCTGGGTATTGCCGACCGCAGCCTCAAGACCGGGGACCGGGTAGCGGATTTCGTGCTCCCCAACCACCTCGGTGAACCCAGGCGCCTGACCGAAATGCTGGCGGATTCGGTCGTCGTGCTCAGCTTCTATCGTGGCGGCTGGTGCCCTTACTGCAACATGGAACTGCGTGCACTGCAGCAGGCCTTGCCGGAAATCCGTGCCACAGGCGCCGAACTGGTCGCGATCTCGCCCGAGCTTCCGGACAAGACACTGGACACACAGACCCGTCACGCACTGGAATTCGATGTCCTGAGTGACCGCGGCAACCGCATCAGCGAGGCCTTCGGCCTGGCCTTCGAGCTGCCTGAACAGCTGCGCCCGATCTATACCTCGCTCGGCATCGACATCCCCGCGTTCAATGGCGACGCCAGCTTCATTCTGCCGGTGCCCGCCACTTATGTGATCGACAGCAACGGCATCATCCGCTTCCATTTCGTCAACGCCGACTACACGCGACGCCTCGAACCCGACGAGATGTTGCGCGCCCTGCGCGGCAATTAGCCGATACACGCATCCCGCGGGGGTAGAATGGCCGCACAACCGGGGCGGCCAGTGCCGCCCCTGCCCTTGTTCAGTAACCGGGAGCCCGCAGATGGCCATCTGGGTCGACGCCGACGCCTGTCCGCGGGTGATCCGCGACATCCTTTATCGAGCGGCCGAACGCTGCCAGGTCGAGTTGACACTGGTCGCCAACCAGTCGATCGAAGTGCCGCGGTCGCGCCACATCCGCATGTTGACCGTGTCTGCAGGTTTCGATGTGGCAGACAACGAGATCGCGCGTCGCGCAGAACCGGGCGACCTGGTGGTGACATCGGATATCCCGCTGGCGGCCGATGCAATCGCCAAGCAGGCCGAGGTGGTCAGTCCGCGCGGCGAACGTTTCACGCCGGACAACATCCGCGAACGCCTGACGATGCGCGATTTCATGGACACGATGCGCAGCAGCGGCCTCACCAGCGGCGGACCGCCACCACTGTCGCCAACCGACCGCCAGGCCTTTGCCAACGCGCTTGACAGTTACCTGGCAAGGCGTTGAAACGAGAGGCCGTCAGGCGTCGCCCTTGGGGCCCTTGTTGAGCGAAAGGCGCGGTTTCGGCGGCTTGTCACCCGCCGGCTTGCCCCTTTTCTTGGGATAACCGCCACCCGGTTTCGTCCCCGGCCTGGCGGCCGCACCCTTGCCTCCCGACTTGTACGCCGGCCTGCGGTCATCGCTGATGCTGGCATCGCCCGCCGCATGCCCGCGTTCCCTGGCCGGGCCCTTGGCCGCGAACGGCTTGCGCGGCGGCACCTGCCCGGCCTCGCGATCCTGCGCGAAACGCTTGGGCGTCCGCTCCGGTCGCGGCGCCTCACCCGCATGCGCTGACTTTTCGTACCGATGTGGCGGACGTTCCGCCGGCGCACCCTGGGCGGCGTCGCGGCGCGGCCGCTTCGGCGGCCGGGCAGCACCCTTGTCCCCGCCACGTGCCGGACGTTTTGCACTGGGTGCGGCACTTGCCGGATCGAATTCACTGAGCGGCTGGATCGCCAGTCGCTGCTGGCACACCCAGGTGTTCTGCAGGTCGCGCATCGTCTCGGCCGGCATCCCGGCGGGCAGGTCGACCGTGGTGAAATCGTCGAAGATCTCGATATGGCCGATGTAGCGGCTCTCAAGGTCGGCCTCGTTTGCTATCGCGCCGACGATGTTGCCCGGCTTCACGCCGTGCTGATAACCCACCGCGACGCGGTAGCGTGCCATCTCGACCTCGGGAAAGTCCTTCAGCGGCAGCGCCTGGGTCTCCAGCGACTTCTGCGGCCGCTGGCGTTCCGGCCGGGCCGGCCGCCGCTCACGGTCGTCACGATCGGCGGAATCGAAATCGCGTCGCGCCGGGCGCGCCGACTCGGCCTTGGGATCGAGCAGCAACGGTACGTCACCCTGCGCCAGCTTGGCCAGCGCAGCGGCGATCTGCAGCGCATCGAGGTCCTCTTCCTGCTCGAGTTCGCTGACCAGCCGGTAATACAGCGCAAGGTCCTGGCTCTCGATGGTCTCGCGCACGCTGGCCTTGAAACGTTCGGTGCGCTTGGAGTTGATATCGTGCACCGACGGCAGGTCCATCGGCTCGATCTGCTGCCCGGTTGCCTTTTCGATCGAACGCAACATGCGCCGTTCGCGCGGGGCGACGAACAGGATCGCCTCGCCGGCGGCGCCGGCACGCCCGGTGCGACCGATACGGTGCACATAGGACTCGGTGTCGTACGGGATGTCGTAGTTGATGACATGGCTGACACGTTTGACGTCCAGCCCGCGCGCCACCACGTCGGTGGCGACCAGGATATCGGTCTTGCCGTCGCGCAGCCGGTCCACGGTGCGCTCACGTTGCACCTGCGGGACGTCACCATTCAGCGCCTCGGCGGCAAATCCGCGCGCGCTGAGTTTTTCGGCGAGTTCCACCGTAGCGGTCTTGGTGCGTACGAAGATGATCACGCCGTCGAAAGTCTCGTTCTCCAGCATCCGGGTCAGGGCATCGAGCTTGTGCAACCCTCCGATCGGCCAGTAGCGCTGGCGGATGTTCTCCGCGGTCGTGGTGCGCGACGCGATCCTGACATGTTGCGGGTCGCGCAGGTGACGCTCGGCGACCTTGCGGATCTCGGCCGGCATGGTGGCGGAGAACAACGCGATCTGTCGCTGCGGCGGGGTGTGCTGCAGGATCCATTCGACGTCATCGATGAAACCCATGCGCAACATCTCGTCGGCCTCGTCCAGCACCAGTGCCTGCAGGCGCGAGATATCCAGGGTGCCGCGGCGCATATGGTCCATGATGCGGCCCGGCGTTCCGACCACCACCTGGACGCCGCGGCGCAGCTGGTTGAGTTGCAGACCCATACCCTGCCCGCCATAGATCGGCAGCACGTGAAACCCGGGCAGGAAGCGCGCATAGGTCTGCATCGCCTCGGCGACCTGCAGCGCCAGCTCGCGGGTCGGCGCCAGCACCAGGAGCTGCGGATGGTTGGCCGCCGGATCGATGCGCGCCAGTAGCGGCAGCGCAAACGCGGCAGTCTTGCCGGTGCCGGTCTGCGCCTGACCGATCAGGTCACTGCCGCCGAGCAGCAGCGGGATGGCCTGCGCCTGGATCGGCGACGGCGTCTCGTAGCCGACCTCCGCCAATACGGCGAGCAGCGGGCCGGGCAGACCCAGCGAGGCAAAGTCGGTAGTTTGTTCAGACATGACAGGACCAATGGGGGTTGCGGAGGCTATATAAGCATAGCGGGGCGCGGATTATACGCTCGCACGCCCGGCCAGTCGCTATTTTTTCCGGTTTTCCAATCGCTTATGCCCGGGTGTCGCGGGCCGCCCGGCCTGCGTGATCGCGGGCAACTTCAAGAAACCCGATCTGAAGTGGCTGCAAGCGCGCGCTCAATTTGCGAACATTCGCTGGCCAACCGAACAAGGGAAACAGACACGGCATGCTGAAAAGCCTCAACGACTTCCTTCGCCTCGAGTCCGCTGGCGGCATCCTGCTGGTGCTGGCGGCCGTCGCCGCAATGCTGCTCGCAAACTCGCCGGCCGCAGGTATTTATGCCTGGCTGTTCGATATGCCGGTCGAGATACGGGTCGGCCCACTGCAAATCGCCAAACCCCTGCTGATGTGGGTGAACGACGGGCTGATGGCGATCTTCTTCTTTCTCGTCGGCCTGGAGCTCAAACGAGAACTGATCGAGGGCGAACTGTCGAAATCCGGAAGCATTCTGCTCCCGGCAGTCGGCGCTATCGGCGGAATGGCATTGCCCGCCGTCATCTATGCCTACATCAACTGGGGCGACGAGGTCGCGCTGGCCGGCTGGGCGATCCCTGCCGCTACCGACATTGCTTTTGCACTAGGCATCCTCACGTTGCTCGGCAGCAGGGTACCGACGTCGCTGAAGGTATTCCTGGTTTCGCTGGCGATCTTTGACGACATCGGCGCCATCATCATCATCGCGCTGTTCTACACGGACGGACTCTCGACGACGGCCCTGACCATCGCAGCCGTGAGCATCGCCTTCCTGTTCATGTTGAACCGGCGGAATGTGACCGCGCTGGTGCCCTATGTCTTCGTCGGCATCGTTTTGTGGATTGCGGTACTGAAATCCGGCGTTCACGCGACGCTGGCGGGGGTCGTGCTGGCGATATTCATCCCGATGCGCCACCCCGAACGACCCAATCACTCACCGCTGCGTGCCCTCGAACACGATCTGCACCCGGTCGTTGCATTCGTGATATTGCCGATATTCGCGTTCGCCAATGCGGGCATCGATCTACATGGTGTGACACTGGAATACGTGCTGCACCCGGTTCCGCTGGGTGTCATGGCCGGTCTTTTCGTCGGCAAACAGGTGGGGGTGTTCGTGTTCTGCTGGGCTGCGGTCAGGCTGGGTTTTGCGAGTCTGCCGCGCGGCAGCGGCTGGCTGGGTCTGTATGGCATCGCACTGCTGTGCGGTGTGGGATTCACCATGAGCCTGTTCATCGGCAGCCTCGCCTTCGAGAACGCGGGCCAGGTGATGTTCGACGAGCGCATCGGGATCATGCTCGGCTCGCTGATATCCGGCCTGGCCGGCTATCTGCTGTTGCGCCACGCCTGCAGCCTGGCCAACAGCGAGTGCCGCTGACCGCGGCATGATCAACGCCGGGCTCAGTGCGGGTGTTCGAAGAACACGTACGGTGTCGAGTAATCACTGAACTCGAAATAGACCTTTTTCTCACCCGGGTCTTTCTGCATGTTCAGGTTCTCGTCGAACACGCCATAACCGAAACGATACGGGCGCGGCTCGTTGCCCTGGGTGGCAACGGCCGTACTCAGCTTGTCGACCTCGATGAAGCGGCGAACCAGCGTGTCACCCGAGTAGATCTCCAGTACGCCATTGGTGCCGGTCCAGTTCTGGATCGCCCGGCCGAGCTTGTTCTGGGTCTCCTGGGTGCAGGCCACGCCGAGCGCCGACACCGCAATCAGCACAACTCCCCGCCATTTCATGATCACTGCCTTGTCTCCGCTTCGCTGAGTCCATTCTCGCAGACCCCGCGGCGCAATGCGTACTTCAACAGAGAAGGTGCAATCACCGTGGTGATCACCACCATCAGCACAATGGATGAAAACAACTGACTGTTGATCACCCCAAGCGCCTTGCCGATGCTGGCGAAAATCAGTCCCACCTCACCACGCGGCATCATACCGAGCCCGATCGCCAGGTGGTTCAGGCCGCGCCCGGCAAAATAGCCGCTGGCCAGTTTGCCGATGATCGCGGCCACCGTCAGTCCGCTGGCGAACACGATCACGTCCACACTGAGGAAGCTCTCGAGCTTGACCTGCATTCCGATCAGGACGAAGAAGATCGGCACCAGAATGGCCTCGAGCGGCGCCATCAGGCTCTTGATCGTGACCGCACTCTTCACACAGTCCTTTTCCCAGTCACGGAAGTAACAGTCATTCATGATCAGCCCGGCAGCAAATGCACCGATGATGGTTGCAAGCCCCACCAGGTCAGCGAACCACGACAGACCCATCACAAAGATGAAGCTGACAAAGATCTTGGCCTCGGCGAACTCCATGTCACGCATCGAGTGGATCAGCGCCCGCAGGATGAATGGACCGCCATACAGCGACGCCACGACGAACAGCGCAGACAACGCCAGTATCTGCGCAATCACATCGCCCTGCAGACTGCCGCTGACCACGATTCCCGAAACGATTGCGAGCGAGATCAGACCCAGCACGTCGTCGAAGATCGCTGCCCCGAGGATGATGCTGGCCTCGCGCGAATGCAGCACGTTGAGCTCACTGAGCACCCGCGCGGTTATGCCGACGCTGGTGGCGCCGAGGGTGGCTGCGATGAACAGCAGGGCCCCGAGGGAATGATCTGGCGAGGCCAACCACGCCACCATCAGGCCGAGGATGAACGGGGTGAACATCCCCACCATGGCAACCCGCAGCGACGGCACACCGGCCGTGCGCATCTCCTCGACACTGCTCTCCAGACCGACCAGGAACAGCAGGAATATCACGCCATAGCGCGAAAAGATGTCGATCGTATGGGCGATGCCCAGAAGTTGGCCACCGTGCGGTCCCTCCAGGATCTCCACCATCTTCTGCGCCACTTGCGGATCGGCGATGCGTTGCCGCGCCGCCTCGTCGAGCGAAAGCCCGCCGAGGGTCAGGTCCACGATATCGAACAGTCCTGTACCCTCGCGCAGTGCCAGGATGAAGTCGCCACCGAGCAGATAGACCAGATTGCCCAGCGCGATGCCGACAATCAGTTCACCGAGTACCGTGGGCTGATGGAACCGGCGCGAGACATAACGGCCCATCACGGCGAATACCAGGATGCCAGTGACGCCGAGAATCACCGGCGCCACCGGATCTGAATGCTCCATGTCGGCCGCACGGGCGATGCCAACTGTCAGCAGCCAAAGCCAAATCGAACCCAGGCATGTGCGTTTCATTGGCGCAGCTCCCTAGGCGTTCTACCTGAGATTGAGCTGACGACGGACATAGATCGCAATTGCCTCGGCCTCATGCTTGGGCATTGCAGAGAAAGTCGGCATCCGCGAATCCTCCGCACGTCCGTGACCCTGGATGTAGTGGACCATCTGGCGATAGGTCATCGTGGTGTACCTGACCGGTGGAACACCCTTGAGAAAAGTACCGTCACCCGAACCCTGGTGACACGCGGCGCAATGGTGGTTGTAGAGGTCTGCACCTGACTTGAGTTGGGGATGATCATGGTCGTCGCGTCCACCACAGGCAAAAAGCACACCTGTACACATCAAAGTGACCGTAGACAGGCGCATTTTCGACACCCCCCGAAGGACAGCAGTCGACTCAAGGCTACCACAACCGCACCCTATTCCCCTGCCGTCGAGGGGGGAAAGGAAATCTCCGCCAAGGCGGTGCTATATTGGTAAATCCGTTCTGCGCTCGATCAGCCATTTCTTTCATGCAGCCGCCTGCTCCCGATCTCTTCGGTCACCGCCGCCACTGGGCGCACAAGTTCGGTCCCGCGCCCTTCCTGCCGATGTCGCGCGGCGAGATGGACCTGCTCGGCTGGGACAGCTGCGACATCATCATCGTCACCGGTGACGCCTACGTCGATCACCCCAGCTTCGGCATGGCGGTGATCGGTCGCGTGCTCGAGGCACAGGGCTTTCGCGTCGGCATCATCGCGCAGCCGGATTTCGACAGCGCTAAGGACTTCGCACGCCTCGGCCGGCCCAATCTGTATTTCGGTGTCACCGGCGGCAACATGGATTCGATGGTCAACCGCTATACCTCGGAACGCCGCCTGCGATCCGACGACGCCTACACACCAGATGCAGAAGGGGGCAAGAGACCCGACCGCGCCGTGATCGTCTATTCACAGCGTTGCCGCGAGGCGTTCAAGGATGTCCCGATCGTGATTGGCGGTATCGAGGCGAGCCTGAGGCGGATTGCGCATTTCGACTATTGGCAGGAGAAGGTGCGGCGTTCCGTACTGATCGACGCCAAGGCGGACATGCTGCTGTTTGGCAACGCGGAACGCGCAATCGTCGAACTGAGCCATCGCCTGGCCGGCGGCGAGGCGATCGCCGACATCACGGACCTGCGAGGCAGTGCGTTTGCGCGACGAGCGTTGCCGGCGAACTGGACGGTCATCGATTCCAGCCATATCGATGCCCCCGGCAGGATCGAGGCGCACCCTGACCCGTATCTCGACACCACGCGCCAGGACGCGGCGCAACCGCCACAGGATGCGGTTGATACCATCGTCGAACCAGGTCCCACCGTGGTGACGCTGCACACCCGCCCGAAAGGCCAGGATCGCCACCAGACAGTGGTGCGGCTGCCGGCATTCGAGGCGGTGCGCGACGACCCAGTACTTTACGCACATGCCTCGCGCGTACTGCATCTCGAGTCGAACCCGGGCAATGCGCGCGCGCTGGTGCAGCGCCACGGCGACCGCGACCTGTGGATCAACCCACCGCCGATCCCGCTGCGTACCCCGGAACTCGACAAGGTGTTCGAGCTTCCCTACCAGCGGATACCACACCCGGCCTATGGCGATGCGCGCATCCCCGCGTACGAGATGATCCGCTTCTCGGTCAACATCATGCGCGGCTGTTTCGGCGGCTGCTCGTTCTGCTCGATCACCGAGCACGAAGGCCGGATCATCCAGAACCGCTCGGAACACAGCATCCTGCGCGAGATCGAGAACATCCGGGACCATACGCCCGGCTTCACCGGTGTGATCTCCGACCTCGGCGGGCCGACCGCAAACATGTGGCGGCTGCACTGCAGGGACCCCAAGATCGAATCCAGCTGCCGGCGCCTTTCCTGCGTGTATCCCGGGATCTGTGACAACCTCAAGACCGACCAGATGCCGCTGGTCCACCTGTATCGCAAGGCACGGGCCTTGCCCGGCATCAAACGCGTGTTCATCGCGTCCGGCCTGCGCTATGACATCGCGGTGGAGACGCCGGAATACGTCAGGGAACTGGTCACCCACCACGTCGGTGGCTACCTGAAGATTGCACCCGAGCACACCGAGCAGGGACCGCTATCGAAAATGATGAAACCCGGCATGGGGACTTACGACCGCTTCAAGGCGATGTTCGACAAGTTTTCCAAGCAGGCCGGCAAGGAACAATACCTGATCCCCTATTTCATTGCGGCGCACCCCGGCACCACCGACGAGGACATGCTGAACCTTGCGCTGTGGCTCAAGGCCAACGGCTTCCGTGCCGATCAGGTGCAGGCCTTCCTGCCGTCACCGATGGCGATGGCGACCGCCATGTGGCACAGCGGCCGCAATCCACTGAAAAAGATAACGCGCTCATCCGAGCCCGTGTTTTCGCCGAAGGGACGGCGCCAGCGCCGCGTCCACAAGGCGTTCCTGCGTTACCATGATCCGAACAACTGGCCACTGCTGCGCGAGACGCTGCAGGCGATGGGCCGGGCCGATCTGATCGGCAATGGCAAGCGTCACCTGGTACCGAGCTTTCAACCTGCCGGTACCGGCGGCCGGCCGGAAGGGGCGAGGACACCGTCGCCGCGTGGCGACGGCAAAGGCAGCTTCCGGACGCAACAGACGCATGGTGTGAAGCGCAAGCCTTCTGGTACGCGGCGCAAGCCGCGTTAGCGTGAACCCCGTGAAGCAAGCCTGCTCCCCGCTCTCCCCCTGAGAGGGAGTTGGGAGAGAGGGAAGCAGCCATGGCTGACAGCCAGGACCGTTGGAACGATGCTGACTGCTTATGAACCCCGCCGGAGGAACGAGACGTGCGCGTCAGTGAATTCATGACCCGCAAGGTGGTAACGGCCGCACCCGCAGACGGGATTCGCGAGACCTTTTTCCGCATGCGCGAGGCGCACATCCGTCACCTGCCGGTGCTCGACGGCGCCCAACTTGTCGGCATACTCAGCGACCGCGATCTGCGACGGCCCGACTGGGTCGACGAGGCACCGGATCTGTCCCACGATTACCAGCTGGACGACAACCTTTGCGTGTCCGACCTGATGAGCCGCACACCGATCGTGGTCCATACCTATGACGACCTCGGCACCGCCTGTGCGCTGATCAACCGGCACGGCTTTGGTGCACTGCCAGTGATGGACAAGGGAAATCACCTGGTCGGCATCATCAGCAAGGCCGACCTGGTGCGCGCGTTCTCTGCGCTACTCGAATCACAAGACGGGTAAGGCCGTCAGTAGCGCAGCGCAGCCACACTGCCGAGCGCCTGTGCAACCTCCTGCAGGGTCGGTGGTTGCAGATCGGGGAACTGGGCATAGACGCCATAGCAGCTCATGCGCATCACCTCCGGCTGACGGTCCGATTCCAGCCAGAAATGGTATCCCTCGTGGTAGGCGCCACCGCCCATTCCGCCGTCGAAGCCACCGGCCAGATGCAGTGCGGCAAGCTGCACGGGGCGGCGTTGCACGACCTGCTGCATCGAACCCTGCACACGGGTGATCTTGAAGGTATCGGGCTGGATGGTGAACCCGTTATGGCTCACCGACCGGATCTCGAACGCGCAATGCGGCCGGTACTGATCGTAACTGCGACTGAAAAAGCCCCCGTCCCCACCCGAAACACTGCCGTCCTGCACGAAGATACGCGCCTTGCCCGCCATCACCGGCAGCGGGCTGTTGACGACCAGGTCGGCACCCTGGAGCTGCCGGGATTGCCGACCGACTGCGTCGCGCACCGCCACGCTCTTGCTGCAGGCAGCCAATACGAGCATCGAAATCGCCAGGATCGCAAACAATCTCATCGCCATCCCCTGTAAGTCCCGCTGCACAAAGTATATGCCAGCACGAACAGGCGACGGGATGGGATTCAGCTTTGGGTCAGCATGTCGATCATGTCCTCGACGGTGTCCTGGAAGTCATTGTCGCTGATCCCCAGATAGCCCAGCACGGCACTGCCGCAGCGCTGCCATTCCGCGTCGTCGGGCCTGCCCCAATAGCACTGATCGATATGCTCCGCCATCTTCAACACGGCCAGCAGGACGCCTTCCCGCGACAGCTGGCCACCATTCGCCGACAACACCTCTTCCACATCGTGATGTTGCCGGATGAGTTCACCGATGTGTTCCGGGAGCCCCCAGGTTCGTGAAACGAAATAGCCCACGACCGCGTGGTTGGTCTGGTATTTGGCATCCTCGACCCCGGTCGGGTCGAGTCCTGCACTCTCGGCCTCAAGGGTGGTCGCGGCATAGTCGCCGAAACGCTGCATCATCAACGGCACGCCAACATTGTGAAACAGGCCCAGCATGTAGGCCTGGTCCGGAGGTGCACCGACGAAACGCCGGGTCAGCCTGGCCGCGACCATGCCGACGTTTGCCGGCGATTCCCAGTAGTGTTCAGGCGCAGGACCGCCTGCTTCCTCCATCGCCCGGCGCAGCGCCAGACCCGCAACAATGTTGCCGATGTTCAGCAGTCCCAGCAGCGTGGTCGCCTGGCGTATCGAGGTCACATTGGCACGAAGACCGAAAAACGGTGAGTTGACGGTCTTGATCACCAGCGCCGCGAGACCGACGTCCTTCGCAATGGTATCGGCCACATCGTCGATATCGGGCTCGTCTTTCTGCATCAACTCGTGCAATTCCATGAACACCGCCGGCGCAGACGGGATCTTGAACGCATCGAGAATCCGTCCGGTTTCTTCGAAGCTGAGCGCTGTCGTCATCAATAACTCCCTTTAAGTTTCAGATCCTTGTGCCCTACTGCACGAAATCGACCAAAGCAGGCAACCGGCCCTGGACATCCGATAAGTCGATTTCGTCGTATGCTACACCGATGCAGGTTACCCCACGAAACAACACATGTTATAGGTCTCACGGGCGGCTCGGCCACGCGCTCGCCATCGGCACGCTGCTGTTCGCCCTGGCAGGGATGCATGAGGCATTGGCCGAACCGGTTCCGGTTCGCACCATACGCCTGGCCGATCTGCTGCAGGTGCCGACATACAGTGCCCCGGCGACAGTGATGCCACACAACACGCCGCGTCTCGCCGCCGAGATCGACGCGCGCATCCTCGAGGTCAAAGTGGAGGTTGGCGACCGGGTGGTGAGCGGTCAGGTGCTCGTCCGCCTCGATTGCCGCCACAGTGAATCGGTGCTGGCGGCTGCGCGTGCCGCGCTCGACCGTGCGAAGGCCCAGCAGCAGTTCGCAGCAGAACAGCTCACCCGCGCACGCAACCTGGGCAGGAACAAGAGCATCAGCGAGGAACTGGTGGACCAGCGGCGCACCGACCTGGCGGTCACCGAGGCCGACAGGCAGGCGGCCGAAGAGGTGGTACGACAGGCAGCGATCGATGCAGGTCATTGCGAGATAAAGGCACCTTTCGATGCCGTTGTGACCGAACGCCTTGCCAGCACCGGCGGGTTCGCCAATCGCGGCACCATCATTGTCGGTCTGCTGGAAGCGACGGGGCAGGAAGTCAGCGCGGCCCTGCGCCACGAACAGATCGCCGGCCTGCAGGCGGCCGAATCGATATTTTTCGACGCCAACGGCGACCGCTACCCGGTAACCGTGCGCACGCTGCTCCCGCTGGCAGACACCACCGCCCGAACCCTCGAGGCGCGTCTGGCATTTACCGCCGACAGCGCGATCGCCGGCACCGCCGGTCGCATCCTCTGGACCGGCCGGCGTGAGTTGCTGCCAGCCGACTACCTGGTACGGCGCAACGGCAGCGTCGGCCTGTTTCTGCTGGAGGCAGACCGGGCCAGGTTCGTCGCCCTGCCCGATGCCGAGGACGGGCGCCCGGCGCGGGTGACGCTGGACCCCGAGTCCCTGCTGATCACCGATGGCCGGCAGCGCCTGTCGGACGGTGACGAGGTGCAACCCGCCATCGCCGGGGATAAGTCTTAGTGTCGTTCTACCGTTCGCTGCTGCGCAACCATGTGCTGGCCAATCTGACCTTCGTGCTGGTGATGGTCGTGGGCATCCTGTCGTACCTGGCGTTGCCGCGACAGCAGGACCCGACGATCAACTTCAACTGGATCATCATCACCACGGTACTGCCCGGCGCCTCCGCCAGCGACGTCGAGAAAAAGGTTACCGACCCGATCGAGGATGCGCTGCGCAAGGTGCAGGACGTCAAGTTCATGTCGTCCAACAGCCGCGAATCGGTCTCCAGCGTGCTGGTGCGCTTCGAGGACATCGACGAGCGCACGTTCGACAAGCGCATCTCCGATCTGCGCCGCGAGATCCAGAACAAGCAGGACGAATTGCCGGACGCCGCCGAGGACTCGGAGATCCTCGAGATCACCAGCGCGAACGGCTTCCCTTCCGCGACCATTGCCGTGGTCGGCCAGGGCATGGACGAAAACCTGCGGCGTCAGGCGCGCAACGTGCGCGAGGCGCTGGAACGCCTCGACGGTGTCGATCGCGTCGATGCGATCGGGCTGCCTGACCCTGAACTGCAGGTGCGATTCGCGCCGAACGCGCTGGAAAATCTGCGCCTGACACCGGGACAGGTCGCCGATACCGTGTCGGCCTTCTTTCAAGATGTCGCCGCCGGTGATGCGCGCCTTGGCAGCCAGAACTGGCTGATCCGCCTGGTGGGGTCGGACGCCGACCCCAACGGCCTGGCCACACGCACGATCGTCGGTGCCAGCAGTGAGATCACTCTCGGCGATGTCGCTCGCATCGAGCGGGCACGTGCCGACCCGGGCCAGTTGACCACATACGATGACCGGCCTGCGGTCCTGCTGGCGGTGGTCAAGCAGGCCGACGTCAACACCATCGACCTGGTCGAACGTCTCAAAGTCTACCTGGCACAGCGCAACTCCTATGTGGACGCCACCGGCGTCGAACTGGTGCTTATCGACGACCAGACGCTGACGACCCGCAACGCGATCCGCCTGATGCAGAACAACGCACTCATCGGACTGGCGCTGGTGCTGGTGGTGACCTGGCTGTTTCTCGGCTCGCGGATCGCCCTGTTGACGTCGATTGGCATCCCGTTCGTCCTCGCCGGCACCTTCTGGGTGCTGTCAGGCACCGGCGAGACGCTCAACGTGATGGTGCTGCTCGGCGTGGTGATCGTGCTCGGGATGCTGGTCGACGACGCCGTCGTGGTGGTCGAGGGCATCTACTATCGCCTGCGCCACGGCGCGGACGCGATGACTGCCGCGATTGCGGCCCTGCGCGAGGTCGCCGCGCCGGTCACCGCGGCAGTACTCACGACGATCGCGGCATTCGGCCCGTTGATCCTGTTGCCCGGCATCCTCGGCGATTTCATGCGCGTGGTGCCTACCGTCGTGATCCTCGCCCTTAGCCTGTCGCTGCTCGAGGCGTTCTGGATGCTGCCGACTCACATCGTGGCCCTTGACGTCGGCTTCAGGAACCCCTCGCGTGTACAGCGCCACCGCGAGCGCATGACACATTGGATCCAGGTGCGCTATGTCCGTCTGCTGGTCAAGGCACTGCGCCACCGCTGGCTCACCCTGGCAGTGGTGGTCGGGCTGTTCGTTGGCGCCGTCGGCACCCTGGCGGCGGGCCTGGTACGCATGGATTTTTTTGCCGCCGACACCATCCGGCTGTATTACGTGAACGTGGAAATGCCGCCCGAGACACCTCTGCCGTTGACCCTGGCGAAGGTCCAGGAGGTCGAGCGCATCGCACGCGCTGACGCGCGTGACGGTGAGGTGCGTGCGATCCTCAGCTATGCCGGCAGCATGTTTACCGAGACCGAGCAACGCCTCGGCGACCACCTCGGGCAGATCCTGGTCGGCCTCAACCCGCAGACACCCGGTCTGCGCTCGGTCGAGGAGATGATGGAGAGCATCCGCAGTCGCGTGCTCGCCGTACCCGGCCCGCTGCGTGTCTCTTTCCTGCGGCTGACCGGCGGACCACCGACCGCCAAGCCGATCAGTATCAAGGTGCGTGGTGACGCCTACGCCGAGATCCGCGCCGCCGCCGATCAGCTCAAGGAGATCATGCGTGGCGTTGCGGGACTGAAAGACATAGAGGATGACGCCGACAAGGGCCGTTCAGAACTGGTATTGGCGTTCGACACCGACGCAATCACACGTGCCGGGCTGAATCCCGGCGAGATCGGTCGCACCCTGTTGCTGCTGGTCGACGGCCTGGTGGTCGCCGACATGCGTGACGCCGGCGAGAAACTCGAGGTGCGGGTGCAGGCGGCCGACGCCAACTACCAGGATATCGCCGACATCCTGCAGTTCCGTATGCCGCTGCACGACGGTGGCAGCATTGCCCTCGCCGATCTCGCCAAGGTCAGCCGCAAGCAGGGTCTGGGCAATATCCGCCACTACAACTTCCGCCGCGCAATCACGGTCGAGGCGGACATTGACGAGACGCAGATCGACACCGTGACCGCGAATACCCGGGTGCTCGAGGGCTGGGAAAACCACCGAGCGCAATACCCCGCGATCGACCTCGATTTCTCCGGTGAACTCGACGACATCAAGGAGAGCCTGGACGCGATCGTGATCCTGTTCGTGTTCGGCATCGGTGTGATGTACGCGATCCTGGGCACACAGTTTCAGAGCTACTGGCAGCCGTTCATGATCCTGTCGACCATCATCATGGCGTTCACTGGTGTCACCTACGGTCTCCTGGTCTCCGGCAACCCGTTGAGCCTGTACAGCCTGTACGGCGTGGTCGCCCTGGCCGGTATCGCGGTGAACGCCGCGATCGTGCTGATCTCGGCAGGCAACCAGCGCCTGGCCGCCGGCATGACGGTGCTGCATGCAACGATCTACGCCGCGCGTCGCCGCGTGATCCCCATCCTGATCACCTCGCTGACCACGATCGCCGGGCTGTTCTCACTGGCCACCGGGCTTGGTGGCAAGTCGCTGGTGTGGGGTCCGGTAGCCACCGCGATCGTCTGGGGACTGGCGTTCTCGACCATCCTCACGTTGATCGTCGTCCCCCTGCTGTACCGCCTGTTCATGACCCGCAGCAAACTGGCAGGCGTGCGGCATTCAGGGAAGGCCGACATGCCGCAACCCGACAACTGAAGACCAGGCCGCGCCACCACCCGCATCCCTTTCAAGTTCATGCCGCCTGCGGCCGACTATGATTTATGTCGTGAAGCACAGCCTGTGGTGACATCCGCCGCTGTGACGCCCCCCGATCCGCGGCCAATGCCACCATGGGATGACGAGCGATGCAGAACATGTCGGAACGATTCGGCAACTTCCTGATCACCAGCCTGGAGTTGTTCGCCGCCGCGTTCATCCTCGTGATCGGGGCAATCGTGCTGTGGGCGGTGGTCGCGTATATCCTCGATGTCACCCAGACACGCCATGCCATTCGCCGGAACTACCCGGTCATCGGGCGCTTCCGCTACTTCTTCGAGCACCTGGGCGAGTTCTTCCGCCAGTACTTTTTCGCCATGGACCGCGAGGAACTGCCGTTCAACCGTGCCGAACGCTCCTGGGTCTATCGTGCCGCCAAGGACGTCAACAACACGGTGGCCTTCGGTTCGACACGCGACCTTCGCCGCCCGGGCACCGTGCTGTTCGTCAACTGCCCGTTCCCGACACTGGGCGAAGATGCCGTGCCACCGCAGCCGGTGACCATCGGACCGGGCTGCCGCACCCCCTACACGACGGCATCGCTGTTCAACATCTCGGGCATGAGCTACGGCGCCATCTCCAAACCGGCGGTACAGGCGCTGTCCAACGGGGCTCGCAAGGCCGGCTGCTGGCTTAACACCGGTGAGGGCGGGCTGTCGCCCTATCACCTGGAGGGTGGCTGTGACATCGTGTTTCAGATCGGTACCGCGAAGAACGGCGTGCGCGACCTCGAAGGCAATCTCAATGACGACCGCCTGCGTGAGATCGCCGCCCACCCGCAGGTGAAGATGTTCGAAGTCAAGATGAGCCAGGGCGCCAAGCCGGGCAAGGGCGGCATATTGCCGGGGGCGAAAGTCACCGAAGAACTGGCACGGATCCGCGGTGTAAAGGTCGGCGAGGCGGCGATCAGTCCGAACCGTCACCCCGACATCCGCAACAACGGCGACCTGCTCGACATGATCGGCCGCGTACGCGAGGTCGGCGGCAAACCCACCGGCTTCAAGACCGTGATCGGCTCGCCCGCCATGCTTGATGACCTGTTCATGGAGATCTGCCGCCGGGGGGCCGACGCGGCGCCGGACTTCATCGTCGTCGACGGTGCCGAAGGTGGCACCGGCGCGGCGCCGATGCCACTGATCGATGCGGTCGGACTGCCGCTGCGCGAGGCCCTGCCGATGGTGGTCGACAAACTGTTCGAATACGGGCTGCGCGAGCGCATCAAGGTCATCGCCTCTGGCAAACTGATCAGCCCCGAGGACGTCGCCTGGGCACTGTGCATGGGTGCGGATTTCGTCACCAGCGCACGCGGTTTCATGTTTGCACTCGGCTGCATACAGGCACTGCAGTGCAACAGGAACACCTGCCCCACCGGCATCACCACGCATGACCCCAAGCTGCAGCGCGGCCTGTATCCGCCGGAAAAGGCCGGACGCGTCGCCGCCTATGTACGCAACATGGTCAACGAGGTCGGCATCATCGCCCACGCCTGCGGGGTGCGTTCGCCCAGCGAGCTCAATCGCAGCCATGCACGCATAGTCCAGGACAACGGGCTGTCGGTAGGCCTGCATGAGCTGCACCCGACCCCGAAGGCGCGGGCCGACGCCTGTGCGGCGGCAACATCGCCGCAACAGGGTTAGACGACCTTGCCGATCAGTCACACCATCATGATGCTGGCCGGGATGCTGATCCTGGGGCTGATGCTGCGTCCACTGGCAGAACGCTGGCGCATTCCCTTCGCCGCATTGCTGGTGCTCACCGGTTTTCTTGGATCGGAGATACTGCTCTCCCTCGACCTCGACACCGGTGTCCGCTACCAGTCATTCCACGACCTCATCTACTATGTCTTCCTGCCGCTGCTGGTGTTCGAGGCGGCGTTCAAGATCGACGCCGTGCTGCTGCGACGCAATCTGTTCGTGATCCTGATGCTGTCGATCCCGGTGCTGCTGCTGTCGACCACGATCACGGCGTTGCTCGTCTACCTCGGTATTGGCCACCCGGAAGGCTTCCCGTGGATCGCCGCCCTGCTGACCGGCGCGGTGCTTGCCGCCACCGACGCCTCGCCGATCACCAGTCGTTTCCCGCGTCTCGGGGTGCCACGTCGGCTGCGTGTACTGATGGAAGGCGAAGACCTGTTCAACGACGCAACCGCCATCGTGATATTCGGTATCTTCCTGTATGTCGCGATGCATCCAGCCGAGGAGATCTCGTTCGCTGATGCCGCGGTGGCGTTTGTCGCGGTGTTCTTCGGCGGGATATTCATCGGGCTATTGGTCGGACTCGGGTTCCTGCTGCTGTCGCGCCTGTTCGAAGACTCGATCCAGCAGGCGCTGGTCACCCTGATCTCGGCCTATACCGCCTATCTGATCGCCAACGAGGTGTTGCAGGTCTCCGGGGTCATGGCGGTGCTGGTGACCGGGCTGATCATGGGACGCGTCATCCACAATGACTTCCAGGACGAGCGCGGCAGTTTCGTCGACACCTTCTGGAGCTTCAACGTCTACGTGGCCGAGGCGCTGGTATTCCTGCTGATGGGTGTCACAGTGACCCTGGGGATGTTCGAGGAGCGCTGGCTGGCCATGCTTATCGGCATCGTCGCAATTCTGGTAGCACGCGCGGTCGGGGTATTCGCTACGGCACCGTTGATCAACCGCCTTCCGTGGGTGGAGCGCATCCCGATGGACTTTCAACAGGTCCTGTTCACCGGCAGTCTGCGCGGTGCCGTGGTCCTTGCGCTCAGTCTCTCGCTGCCGCTGGAACTGTCCTACTGGTGGACGATCCAGTCGATTGCCTTCGGGGTGGTGATCTTCAGCCTGTTCATACAGGCCCCATTGGTTGAACCGCTGTTGCGACGCAGCAGCCTGGTCGGTCGCGAGTGACCAGCCCCATGCGCCATGCCGTTTGGTACCAAAGCGGCGGCGGGCTGGTGGTGGATCGCCGAGAGGGCCCGGCGCCTACGAGTCGGCGTTCGGCTCCGACGGCTTGTCAGTTTCCGGCGTGCTCGGTGCCGGGGCCTTCTGTTCGTCCTTGAGCCGACGGTAGACCTCGGCACCCTTGCGGCGTTGCGCCTGCAGCACGTCGATCTTCTGTTTCAGGCGCTCACGCGCATGTTTGCCCTTCGTGTGCTTGAGCTTGTCCTCCAGGTCTTCCTGCTTCTCCTTGAGCGCCTTGACGGCCTTGCGCAGCTTCTTGAGCTTCGTCTCTTCGGGCAGCCGTTGAAGCAGTTCCTGCACCCTGGCAATCAGTTTCGTCGTTTTCATTGAGACCCTTCTCCTTTAACCATAGTCTGCGCCTTGTCACGGAGATGATCGACCACCTGCTCGACTTCCTCCGGGGTCAGCGATAGCTCCGGCATATCGGCATCGGCTTTCCCCGACGCAGCCAGCAGACCCTCCGCCATGCTCAGCAGACGCACCATGATCTCGTTGACATACCGGCTGTCGTTCATCAATGAAGTCGCCATCTGTGCGGAGATGGCACCGTCGCGGATCAACGAATCGACGACCTTGTGACTGATCCGGTAGCTGTCTGCCATCTCCACTCTAATCGCGTCGAGTGACAGTAATGAGAAAGTGTCCTGGTCTTCGGCGCGCAGCGCCGCCAGGTCGCGCAGCAGCTCGCCTATGCGCACCCGGAAGCGGTTGTACTCCCTGCGAATCGCGACATTGGGCGAACGCGTATAACGGACCAGATTCTTGCGCAGGTGTTTGGTCGACTTGATCGCTGCCACGATATCGACGCTCGCCTGCCACAGGCCTTGCATCTTCTGCGCCTTGTCCTCTGGCATCTTGGCCGCCGACCGGGTATAGAACAGCATGTTCGCGCTGTACAGGTCTTTGATCATCAACTCGTACTGCTGGTCGATGTCGACCTCGATCACCTCTCCACGTGGCTCGAGGAACTCGCTCAGATCCTTGTCCGAGTTGATGTCGGAGCGCTTCAGGTTGACGCCGTGCGCAATGATCGAATACGCGTTGTTGAACAGGTGCTGGGTCTCCCGCCGCAGTGCCGTGAGTGCCACCTCGGGAAACTCCAGAGAGGCGTCATTCAGATACCTCGGCATATCGTGCGTCTGCCTCTCACCCTTCAGCATGCGCGTAAGCAGGGCCACCAGACGCCCGATCAGCGGAGTGAAGATGATGATGCCGATGCCGTTGAAAAGCGTATGAAACACCGCCAGTTTGAGGGTGTAGTCATCAGCCGGTATGCCCACCGCGTGACTGACCGTATCCACCGCACGCATGAACGGATCGATAAGCACCAGGGCGACCAGGCCGGTGCCCACGTTGAAGATCAGATGTGCGCCTGCGAGACGCTTGCCATCGACCGTCGCGTTCAACGCGCCCAGCACCGCCGTGACGGTGGTGCCGACATTGGCACCAATCGCCAGTGCCAGGGCATTCTCGTAGGTGATCTGCCCTGCGCCCAGCGCGGTGATGATCAGCACCAGGGTCGCATGACTGGACTGCATGATCACCGTCGCCAGCGCCCCGAAAAGGCTGTACAGCAACAACCCGGCCACTCCCCCCAGCGCATAGCGCGTCAGATCAAGGTGATCCGCAAAACCGGCGAACCCCTCCTTCATGTAGTGGATACCGAGAAACAGGAAGCCCAGGCCGGCCAGGATCCAGCCAGCCCCTTTCAGGCCGCGATGCTTCTGGAATATCAACAGCACGCCGAACACCAGCATCGGCAGCGCATAGGCCGACAGGTTCACCTTCAGGCCGAACCCGGCAACGATCCAGGCACCGGTGGTCGTACCGAGATTGGCACCGAATATGATGCCGATACCCTCCGCCAGACCGATCAGGCCTGCACTGAGGAAACTGATGGTGATCACCGAGACCAGGGAGGAAGACTGCATCACCGTGGTCGTCAGGATGCCAAATGTCAGGCTCTTCCAGGTCTTGTCCGTGCTGGCGCGCAACAGGCTTTCCAGGGTGCCGCCCGAGAAGGCGCGAAAGCCCTCCTCCATGCACAACATGCCGAACAGGAAAATCGCGACGCCGGCGGCGATGTCCTTGAAAGTCGGGCTGACCCAGAACCCGTAGGCCAGGGTGAAGAACATCACAGGTAGGATCAGCCGCCGGTACATCGCGTCACATGCCGCGGACTGCAGAGATGCAAGACGGGGTACAGGCCGGTCGTCCGCGCATAATCAAAATTTGCGACCAAACATGGCACTTGCTGAAATCGACCATCCCACGCGCAAGGCGGGATCGCCCGCCCCGGTGTTCATGATCAGTTCGCGCTCTTGTCGTAGAACTCGGCGTGATGGCGCAACTGCTTCGAAAGATCGGCGACGCGATCAGCAGCGTGTTCGAGCTGCTCCAGCACCGCGGTGCTGATCGCGGCCTCGATCAACATCGCCAGCTCGTTGCGCTGCTCTTCATTGATACGCGACCTGGCATCGGTGTCGAGCAGCTCCATGAAGGCGGTAGCGACCTGTTCTGCATGTTTTTCGTAGTGTTCGCTCATCATTTGTTCCTGAAGTGATGCTGTCGCGGCGTTCAACCCAGCTGGGTGTGCTCGCCATCCTCATAGATATCCGCGGCCGAGCCGACGATCAGCGGGTCGGGCGCACAGGCGATCTTTTCGTCCTTGTTAGCATAGGGGATCGTATGCAGCAGGTGACGGATCGCGTTGATGCGCGCGCGTTTCTTGTCATCGGATTTGATCACAGTCCACGGCGCATCGGCGGTATCGGTATGGAAGAACATCGCCTCCTTTGCCTTGGTGTAATCGTCCCATTTGTCCAGCGAGGCCAGATCGATAGGGCTCAGCTTCCACTGTTTGAGCGGATCGTGTTCACGTGATTTGAAACGTCGCAGCTGTTCACCGCGGCTGACGGAGAACCAGAGTTTGAACAGGCGGATCCCGCTGCGCACCAGCATGCGTTCCAGCTCCGGCGTCTGGCGCAGGAACTCGAGGTAGTCGTTGGATGAACAGAAGCCCATCACACGCTCGACGCCGGCACGGTTGTACCAGGAACGGTCGAACAGCACGATCTCGCCGGCGCTGGGCAGGTGCTGGATGTAGCGCTGGAAATACCACTGCCCGGCTTCCTGGGGTGAGGGTTTCTCCAGCGCCACGATGCGTGCGCCACGCGGATTGAGATGCTCCATGGTGCGCTTGATCGTCCCACCTTTGCCGGCGGCGTCCCGGCCCTCGAACAGGATCAGAATCCGCTCGCCGGTATCGCGCACCCAGCTCTGCAGCTTCAGCAGCTCGATCTGCAGCTCGAACTTGAAGGCCTCGTAATCGGCCCGCCCCAGCTTGGTACTGTAGGGATAGATGTTCTTGCGGAAGAGTTCGCGCCGTGCGTGTTTGTCCAGCTTGCTGAGGTCGCCGTCGAATACCTGCCCCGCCGGCAGCTTTTCGACAGACTCCGAATCGTTCGCACTCTGTATCTTGGCTACTTTTTCATCCATCGCTCTTCCCCGGTGACGTCAACCAAACGGACATTTTGCGCCCGGATGGGCGTACTTGGGTTGACAGGTATCAAACGGCGACAGATCGGAAAACTGAAGGGCAACCCTATCGTCCGGGCCGGAACAGGCCACCGAGGCCCATATCCTCGAGCGCGCCTTCCATGAACCGACGCACCTGCTGGGCATCTTCCATACGCAGGGCCGCGTGCACCAAATGCCGTGCGCGTGACACACTGAAACTGCGCACCACCCATTTGACCTTCATCAGGCTGCCTGCACTCATACTCAGGCTGTCGACGCCCAGGCCCATCAGCAGTACGGTCGCCAGCGGGTTGCCGGCCAGTTCACCGCATACGCCAACGGGGCGGTGGAATGTGCGCGCCCCACGCACCACCTGTTCCAGTGCACGCAGCACCGCCGGGTGGAGATCATCGTAAAGATCGGCGACCCGCGAATTGTTGCGGTCGACTGCCAGCAGGTATTGGGTAAGGTCGTTGGTGCCGACAGAGACAAAATCGACCCGCCTCGCCAGCTCCTCGATCATGTAGACCGCGGAAGGCACCTCGATCATCACCCCGATATTCGGCATGGATACTGCGTAACCCTCCTCCAGCAGTTCATCGTGGGCGCGCTTGATCAGCATCTTCAGCTCGTCCACCTCGGCGACACCGCTGATCATCGGAAGCATGATCTGCAGGTTGTCGAGATCCACCGCGGCACGCAGCATCGCGCGCACCTGTGTGAGGAAGATCTCCGGGTGTGCCAGAGAGATGCGCACACCACGCCAGCCGAGGAACGGATTCTGCTCGGCGATCGGGAAATACGGCAGAGGCTTGTCGCCGCCGATATCGAGCGTGCGCAGAATCACGGGCCGCGGCGAGAAGGCCTCCAGCACACGCCGATAGTTCATCACCTGCACGGACTCGGCCGGAAAGCGGTCGCGCACCATGAACGGCAGCTCGGTGCGATACAACCCTATGCCCGCGCAGTCTTCATGATTGGTGCTTCCGGTCTCGTTGATCAGGCCGGTATTGAGATGCAGTGGAAAGGCGACGCCATCGGTCGACTCCGCCGGCAGACCGCGAACACTCTCCGCCTCGGCGGTCAGTTCCCGTTCCTCCTCGGCCAGACGCTCGTACTCGCTGCGAACAGATGGCGTGGGAGATGGATACACGCGCCCGCGGTAGCCGTCGATGATCAGCTCGCGGTTCTCCATGCGGCTGACGGGCAGATCAGTGACACCCATCACCGCCGGCACACCCATTGCGCGCGCCAGGATGGCGACATGCGACGAGCTCGAACCGGTCGAAGAGACGACACCCACAAGGCATTGCGGCGGCACCTCGGCAAGCTGCACCGCGCTTACCTCTTCACCGACCAGAATGGTATCGGACGGGTAGTCGATCTCTCCCTGGTTGTCGCTCTGCAGGTGGGTGAGGATACGACGACCAAGATCGCGGATGTCCGACGCGCGCTCGCGCAGATAGACATCCTCCATACCCTCGAACACCTGCGCATGCACGTCAATGCTCTGGCGCAATGCACCCGGCGCCCACTGGCCCTGCCGGATCAGGTCGACCGTCTCGGTTACCAGACTGTCACCGCCGAGCATCAGCAGCAGCGCATCGAACAACGCATTGTCCTCGGCCGGAATCTCGCCGCTGAGACGCTGCTTAAGCGCGCGCAGGTCATCTTCCACCGCTGCCACCGCCGCGCGAAACGACTCGCACTCGGCCTCGACATCTTCGGCGGCACGGTCCGGAACCGCGTCCAGGTCGGCCAGTCGATAGGCGACCACGCCGTGACCGATGGAAACCCCGGTGCTGCCCGGCCTTCCCTCCAGGTAACGGGCGACGCGCGACGGTGTGGTCAGGACATCCAGTTCGCCGCTGGCCTGGGCATAGGTGATGGCACCCGCCAGCTGCGCAGCCAGCGTGAACAGGAACGTCACCTCGTCATCGATGAACGCGCGTTTCGCCTGCTGGCGCACCACCAGTACCCCGAGCACCTTGCGGTTCTGGATGATCGGCACGCCCAGGAATCCCCGGTACTGGGTCTCACCGGTCTCGGTGATGCGCAGGTAGCGGGGATGTGACGGCGCATCGCTGATGTTGAGCGGCTCGGCACGTTCGGCGACCAGGCCGACCAGGCCGCGGCCGAGCGGTAGCGCCACCTTGCCGACGGCCTCCTGACGCAGACCATCGGTAGCGGCGAGGACATGCGCGCGCGCGTCCGGGTCGGTCAGGTACACCGAACAGACATCACAGTCGATCGCCTGCTTGACCAGGGTCACGATCAGGCTCAATGCCTTCTCCAGATCCGGTGCGGCGTTGACCTCTTTGACGATACGGTGAAGTGTCTCGAGCATGATCCCTATGACCGGGTTGAGTGCGGCACGATGCGCATCCGGGGGTGCGGCGGCGCCTGAGTCAAATCGCGGCGTTGGTCAACGCCGGTTCTGACGAAGATAGTTGTTCTGCGGTCGCGTGGGGATCCCCTCCGGAAACAACAGCGGGGCCAGTTCCTCGAGCGCGCGCTCGTAGACACGGCGCTTGAAATAGATCACCTCGCGCACGGGTTGCCAGTATTTCACCCAGCGCCAGTTGTCGAATTCGGGCTTCGGACAGGAGTCGAGACAGAACTCGCTTTCGCGACAGCGCACGCGCAACAGAAACCAGCGCTGCTTCTGGCCAATACACACCGGATGCGAGTGGCGACGGATGAACCGCTTCGGCAACCGATAGCGCAACCAGCGATGCGTCGACCCCAGCAGATCGACATGCTCAGGCAGAAGACCGACCTCTTCCTGCAATTCGCGATACATCGCCTGCTCCGGTGTCTCGTCGGCCTGTATACCGCCTTGCGGAAACTGCCAGGCATCCTGCCCCACACGACGACCCCAGAAAAGGCGGTTTTCGTCATTGCAGAGAATGATCCCCACATTTGGCCGGAAACCGTCGGCGTCTATCACAATTGGAACCGATTTAAGTTTTTACAATGATTGGATTTTTTCACAGCGCGGGGAGGTGCCGCAAGCGCCTCGACACCATAAGCTATTGCTTATAAAAGAATTACTGTATAGTCGGCGATCGCGAAAACACGCGGGACACCTGCCCTTCCATGCCCCTCGCCATCTTCGATCTGGACAATACCCTGCTTGCCGGCGACTCCGACTACCTTTGGGGTCAGTTCCTCGGCGAGATCGGTGTGGTCGACCCCGACAGCTACCAGCGCGAGAACGATCGCTTTTTTCAGGACTACCGTGAAGGCCGCCTGGACATCATGGCATTCCTGGCGTTTTCGCTGCAGCCGCTGGCACACAATACGCGTGCCGACCTTGACGCCTGGCACCAGCGCTTCATGCGCGAAAAAATCGAACCTCTGATCACTGCGCGCGCCACCGCGCTGGTCGAGCAACACCGTGCTGCCGGCGACACGCTGATGATCATCACCGCAACCAATGCCTTCGTCACCGCACCGATTGCCCGGCGCCTCGGCATACCGCACCTGATCGCGACCGAACCGGAGCAGCGGGATGGGAGCTTCACCGGCCGTGTCGCCGGCACCCCCAGTTTCCGCGAGGGCAAGGTCAGCCGCCTGCAGACCTGGCTGTCACAGCACGACGCATCGCTCGATGGGGCCTGGTTCTACAGCGACTCGCATAACGACCTGCCGCTGCTCGAACGCGTCACCCACCCGGTCGCTGTCGATCCGGACCCGGTCCTCGCCGACCATGCCGCCGCGCACGGCTGGCCTGTCATCAGCCTGCTGGACGAAGACACGCCGATGCAGCATCGCCACCCCTGAGCGGGTGACGGTGTTGAACCTGAATCGTCGCACCCTGCTGCTGCCGCTGAGCCTGGTATTGGCGGTAGCGAGCCTCGCGCTGGCGCTGCGCCTGGGCAGCAGCGACATCCCGTTGATCGAGGTCTGGGGACATGTCGTTGCCGATGACGGCAGTATCAACGACCAGATCATCGACCGGCTGCGCCTGCCGCGGGCGCTGTCGGCGTTCGCAGTCGGCGGACTGCTGGCGCTGGCCGGCGCGTTGATCCAGGTGCTGCTGCGCAACCCGCTCGGTGATCCCTATGTGCTCGGGGTCTCCGGCGGCGCATCGACTGCAGTCCTGACCGCCATGCTGCTGGCCGCACCGGCCGCCTGGTACGCCCCTGCCGCTGCCGCCGGCGCACTGCTGAGCACGCTGCTGGTTTTCGGTCTGGCGCGCAGTGGCGATGACTGGCGCAGCGAGCGCCTGCTGCTGACAGGTATCGTGGTCGCCGCCGGCTGGTCGGCGCTGATCAGCTTCGTCCTCAGCATCAGCCCGGCCACTCACCTGCCAGGGATGCTGTTCTGGCTGATGGGCGATCTGGCAGATGCAGACCGCCCCGGGTTGCCGTTCGCCGTGCTCGGCACCGCACTGCTCTACTGTCTGCTACGTGCCCGCGACCTCAACATCGCGACACAGGGGCTGTTGCAGGCGGCCGCGCTGGGCGTGGACACCGGCCGCCTGCGCCTCGAGCTGTACTTCATCAGCGCCGTGCTGACTGCAGTCGCGGTAACCGCCGCTGGCGCAGTTGGCTTTGTCGGCCTGGTCACACCGCACCTGGTGCGCCGCGCCGGGGGCCGCGATCACCGCATTCTGCTGCCCGTCTCGGTGCTACTCGGCGGCAGCCTGCTGGTATTCGCCGACACCCTGGCCCGCACCCTGGTCAGTCCGATGCAACTGCCGGTCGGCGTATTGACCGCAATGATTGGCGTACCGGTGTTTCTGCTCCTGCTGAGACGGCAGACCCGCCCATGAACGCGCTGTTGCAGGTACGCCAGCTGTCGGTCGTCATCGGCGGGCACCGGGTGTGCGAACGCCTGGATCTCGACATCGAACCGGGGCAGTCCTGGGCCCTGCTGGGACGCAACGGCACCGGCAAGACCACGCTGCTGCATCACCTCGCCGGGCTGCGCAGCGGGCACACCGGCCGCATCCTGCTGGAAGGCCGGGACATCGCCACGCTGGCACCGCGGGCACGCGCCCGCAAGATCGGTGCACTGCTGCAACACAGCAGCCGTGGCTTCGGTGCCAGCGTGCTGGACACAGTGCTCAGCGGGCGCCATCCGCACCTGCCGGCACTGGCCTGGGAAGGCGCGCAGGACCTGGCGATCGCGCATCACTGCATCGATGCACTGGGACTGCGCGACTTCACCGACCGGTCACTGGAGACCCTGTCTGGCGGCGAATTGCGCCGGGTCGAGATTGCGCGCCTGCTGGCCCAGCAGACCGGGGTCACCCTGCTCGACGAACCGATGAATCACCTGGACATCGGTCACCAGGCGGCGTCGCTGCGTGTCCTGCGCGAGGCCTGTGTCACCCCGGGCCGCAGCATGTTGATGGTGCTTCATGACCTCAACCTCGCCTACCACGCCTGTGACCACTGGCTGATCCTCAACGCCGGCGGCAGCTGGCTGGCCGGGAGACGCGACGACCTCGCTGACCCGCAGCTGCTGGGTACTGCGTTCGGTCACCCGATCGAACGTATCGATGGCGCTGCCGGTCCGATGTTCCTCGCGCGCCTGTAGCGGCGGCACCTGCTAACATGCCGCGCATGGCCAAGTCCCGCGACCGCACCAACGTCTATATCCTGCTGCTGGCAATCCTGGTGGCGGCGATCGCCGGCTATTACCTGCCGACCAAACGGCCCGAAACCGGGGCCTCGATGACACCGAAGGAATACATCGAACTGGTCGAAAAGAAGAAGGCACAGCGTCTCAAGTACGCGGCAGAGGAAAAGGCCGCACAGGATGCCGCCCCGCCGCCCGGGCAATAGCCTCAGTCGGAACCGTCAGGCCGGTGGCACAGTGGCTGCGCATCCGGATGTTCGATCGCATCGACGATCGCGTTGACCAGCTCTCCGAGCTCCAGTGGCGTCAGCACCTCCATTACTTTGCCAAGCAACAGCGGATCCACCCGTGCATAAACGCTCTCACCCGATGCAAGGTTGAGCACCACACCTGCTGCGTGATGGCCTGAATCCTGCGCGTCCGCCTCGAAAATCTGCTGGTCGAGCGCCATCATCTCCTCGTAGTAGGCCTCGATCTCGTCCAACAGCTCATCGGCCGTGTCGTCCGGGATCGCCACGCCGAAGGTTTCATCATCCTGTGTCTCGATAGCGGTAACCCCGCGCGCCGCCAAAAAATCGACAAATCGATGGCGCGGGAGCGGATTGAAGAAGACGAAATCAAGCATGTCGTTTTCCGTTAACCGGCCGTGGAACGGCAGCAGCTGCCGCCGAAAATGGCCCGCATTAGGCCGTGATTTCCTGACCGGGGTCAATTGATCACCAGTTTGCCCACAGCGAGCGATGCAGTTTTGTTAATACTGAGGGCGACGAAACTTTCGGGGTGATCGACTGCCCCGGGAAGAAGGGAACATGGATACATCGGAGATTGCCAAACTGCGCAACGCGGTACGGCAGCATGTGAGCGCGTCACGCGAGCAGCGGTTTTGTTACCGCGCGCTATGCGTGTTGCTGATTGCAGAGGGACACAGGCCCAATCAGGTCGCCGAATGGCTCGGCGAACACACCCGTACTCTGGAGCGCTGGCGTAAGCGATTCGTCGACAACGGCCTGGAAGGCCTGATGGACGAAACCAGTCCGGGCCGCCCCCCCAAGCTTTCGACCGAGGAGTGGAAACGCCTGCAGCTGGATCTGGGCCAGCCGCCCTCGAACCTGGGCCTGGAAGGCAAGAAATGGCAGGGCAAGCTTCTGCAGACTCACCTCGGTGCAAAATACGGCATCGATTTCAGCCTCCGACAGTGCCAGCGCCTGCTCAAGCAGTATCGACAGCGACCCTCCCCAGCCGGCTACAAGAGCGCCACGAGCCAAAGCTATACTCCTGCTGCCGGACGCGTAGGATCGGAGTAGAATATAAGCGAAAGCTGATTCGACTGGTTTGCTGCCGTTTCAGTGGTGTATCGCTCGATCATTCTGATTGCCGCCGCGGCGGGGCACGAGACTCGAAACTTGATTCTTTACCGGAGGGACTATCGATGAACAAAACTCGCAAACTTTTGCTGTCCGGCCTGGTCGGCGCAGCTGCCGTCCTCGCTACCGCCAGCGCCAGCGCCTTCTGGGGCTTTGGCGGCCCGTTCAACTGGGGTGGCTGGAATAATGGCTGGGGCAACAACGGCTGGGGCAACGGCTGGGGCAACGGCTGGGGCAACGGCTGGGGCAACAACTGGGGCGGTAGTCCCTGGGGTTGGGGCGGCGGTTACCCGGGTTACGGCGGCTGGGGTGGTTACCCCGGCTACGGCGGCTGGGGTGGTGGCTACCCGTACTACGGCGGCTACGGTTATGCACCCTACAGCGGCGCATACGCCTACCCGAGCACCACGACGACCAGCAAGCCGGCCAAAGCGGCACCCAAAGTCGACAAGAAATAATCGACCCATTGTCGATCGCAAAGCGCGCCCTCGGGCGCGCTTTTTCGTTTCTGTCTCTGCGATTCGCCGTTCGCCCTGTCCGCCCGCATAATCGAGGCATCAATCTGCAACGGATCACTGGATCATGAAAGGCGCCGTGGCCGCCGGCCACCCCAAGACCGCCGAAGCGGCGATGCGCATGTACGAGCTGGGCGGCAACGCCTTCGACGCCGCGCTGGCAGCCACCGCCGCCGCCTGTGTTGTCGAGCCGGTACTCACCTCGCTCGGCGGTGGCGGCTTCCTGCTGGCACGCCGTCATGACCAGGCACCGGTCTTATACGACTTTTTCGTACAGACACCGCGTCAGCGCCGTCCGGCGGCGGAATGTGAGTTCTACCCGGTGATCGCGGACTTCGGCACTGCCCAGCAGGAGTTTCATATCGGCGCCGGCGCCATTGCGACACCAGGCACGGTGCGTGGACTGGTTACCACGCATCGTGAACTGGGCAGTCTGCCGCTGCGCGAGATCCTTTCCCCGGCCATCGAGTATGCCTCGCAGGGAGTCCGGATCAACACCCTGCAGGCCTACATCTTCGGCATCGTGGCGCCGATCTACCGCGCCACCCCGGCAGCAACCGCGCTGTACTCGTCCGAGGCACTGCAGGGCGAAGGCACTCTGTTCCATCAGCCCGCGCTCGCCACCACGCTGGACTGGCTGGCCAGCGAGGGTGATGCCCCGTTTTACCAGGGCGAACTGGCAGACAGCTTGGTGTCGCTCTGCCAGGACCAGGGCGGGCACCTGTCTCACGACGACCTGGCAAACTACCGCGTGATCGGACGCACCCCGCTGCGCCGCAATTACCGCGGCTACGATGTCGCGACCAATCCGGCACCGTCGTCCGGCGGCACGCTGATCGGTTTCGCTCTGACAGCATTGCACGGCCAGGACCTGGCCCGGGCCGGTTTCGGCACCGTGCAACACCTGAAGACCCTCGCCTGGGTCATGGCCCACACCAATGTCGCGCGTCAGGACGGGATGCTCGCGCGCTCCGAACACCACAGGCAGCTGATGGACCAGTACCGCGCCGCCGTGCAGGGGCACCCGGTCAACAATCGTGGCACCACGCATATCAGCACCATCGACAGTGCCGGCAACAGTGCGGCACTGACGTTGTCGAACGGCGAAGGCAGCGGTCAGCTGCTGCCGGACAGCGGCATCATGCTCAACAACATGCTCGGCGAAGAAGACCTCAACCCGGATGGCTTCAACCGCTGGCCGTGCGATGTCCGCGTCAGTTCAATGATGGCGCCGACCCTGGCCGAGGCCAAGGGGCAACTGATCGCGATCGGTTCCGGTGGTTCCAACCGGCTGCGCAGCGCGATCCTGCAGACATTGGTCAACTTGATCGACTTCGACATGCCAGCACCACAGGCGGTCGACGCACCGCGCATTCACTTCGAACGCGACCGCCTGGACATCGAGCCCGGCCTGGCCGACGACGCCTTGCAGGCCCTGTGTGCCGACTATCCGCAGCATCGGCTCTGGGACTCCCGCAACCTGTTTTTCGGTGGCACCCACACGGTGTGTTGGGACGGCAGACGATTCAGCGGTGCCGGCGACCCGCGCCGCGGCGGCGTGTTTGCATGCAGCAGCGGCGTCGATTAAAAAATCCCCCGCCCAGGCCGCTAGAGACAACGGAATACGAAACCCTGCCCCCCCCCACCATCCGATTGCGACGGAAGCCGCGTGTGATCCAGGATAAGCGACCGACACTCAGCTACAAGACCTCGCGCAAGGTCGCGATACCGGTTGCTGAGCTGCGACTGGGGATGTACGTCGCGGAACTCGATCGCCCCTGGGAAGAGACACCCTTCCTGTTTCAGGGCTTCACGATCGAGACCGAGCACGACATCGCGGTTATCCGCGAATACTGCGAGCAGGTGACAGTCGACATCGAAAGCTCGGTCGATTTCCAGATCCGGCCTACCGCGCGCACCAGCAAACGGACCGGCACGAGCCACACGACCGCCGTCAGCAAACGCTCGGAAAACATCGAGCGTGCGCTCAGCCGCGCACAACGCACACATGCGGACTCGAGCAGACTGATCCGCAGCATCATGGACGACGTGCGCCTGGGCAAGAGTGTTGACACGCCGGCGGCACGAGCTGCCGTTACCGAATGTGTCGACAGCGTGATCGCCAATCCCGACGCGATGACGTTGTTGAGCCGGATCCGTGAAAAGGACGAATACACCTCGCAGCATTCACTGAGCGTTTCCATCCTCACCGTGGCGCTCGGGCGGCAACTGGGGATGCAGCGCGAGGAACTGATCGACCTCGGCATCTGCGGCCTGTTGCACGACGTCGGCAAGGTTTTGACCCCGGACGAAGTGCTGACCAAGCCAGGGCGCCTGACGGTTGAGGAAATGGAGATCATGAAGGAGCACACCACGCACGGGCGCAACATCCTGATGTCGAGCAGCGGCGCACCACTCAAGGCGCTGGACGTGGCCTATGCGCATCATGAACGCTTCAACGGTTCGGGTTACCCGCGCGGCCTGGTCGAGGCACAGATCACCCACTACTCGCGCCTGGTGGCGATCACCGACACCTTCGATGCGATCACCACCGATCGCGTATATAACAACGCACGCACCAACATGGATGCCTTCCGCGTGCTCAGCAAGGGGCGGAAGACTCACTGGGACCCTACCCTGGTGATCCGTTTCGTCGAGGCGATCGGCATCTACCCGGCCGGCACGGCAGTCGAACTGAGCAACGAGATGATCGGCATCGTGATCGAGACCCATCCGACGCAGAAACTGAGGCCCAAGGTACTGCTCACCCACACGCCTAACGGCCCGCTCAAGCCACCGATGGTCCTCGACATGTCGACCCGCCTGACCGACGAGCGCGGATCGAAACTGGAGATACGACGCGTCCTGCCACCAGCCGTCGCAGGGATCAACCTGCACAGCCTGCGTGACGCCGGACTGCTCGACAACCTGGCCAGCCTGCCCGAGTTCGGTCGCGCCATCCCGTCACACTAGGTCGCCGTCAATCGACCAACTCCCCCTCGATGACAGCACCCTCGTCATCGATATCCACGTTGCTGCCGCGCGAGAACGTCAGCCCCTCGCTGGTGGCGTTCACATGGATCACGTCGCCCGGCCCGAACACACCGGCGAGGATTTCCTGCGCCAGCGGATTCTCCAGTTGCTGCTGAATCGCGCGCTTGAGTGGCCGCGCACCGTATACCGGATCGAAGCCCGCCTCGCCGAGGCGGTCCAAGGCGCCATGGCTGACCTGCAGGCCCATGTCGCGATCGGCCAGGCGCTTGTGCAGATAACCGACCTGGATCTCGGTGATCGCGCGGATCTGCTCGCGCCCCAGAGGGTGGAACACCACCGCCTCGTCGACGCGGTTGATGAACTCGGGCCTGAAGTGCTGGCCGACCACCTCCATCACCGCTGCCTTCATCTGCTCATACTTTTCCTCTCCCGCGAGCGTCTGGATTACGTCCGAACCCAGGTTTGAGGTCATCACGATGACGGTATTGCGGAAGTCGACCGTGCGCCCCTGGCCATCGGTCAGGCGCCCGTCGTCGAGCACCTGCAACAGTACGTTGAACACGTCCGGGTGGGCCTTCTCCACCTCATCCATCAGGATCACGCTGTACGGCCGGCGGCGCACCGCCTCGGTCAGGTAGCCACCCTCCTCGTAACCGACATACCCGGGCGGGGCACCGATCAGGCGCGCCACCGAGTGCTTCTCCATGAATTCCGACATATCGATGCGCACCATCGCCTCTTCGGTATCGAACAGGAACTCGGCCAGCGCCTTGCACAGCTCGGTCTTGCCGACCCCGGTCGGACCGAGGAACAGGAACGAGCCGTTGGGGCGGTTGGGATCGGCCAGGCCGGCACGCGAACGGCGGATCGCGTTCGATACGGCGCCGACCGCCTCTGTCTGCCCGACGACGCGCCTGCCGATCACGGACTCCATGCGCAGCAGCTTTTCCTTCTCGCCTTCGAGCATCTTGGACACCGGGATGCCGGTCCACTTGGAGACAACCCCGGCGACCTCCTCGTCGGTCACCTTGTTGCGCAGCAGATGGGTCTCCTGCATCTCCGCCTGCCCCGCCATGTCGAGCTGGCGCTCGAGCTCGGGGATACGCCCGTACTGCAGTTCGGACATGCGCTGCAGATCGCCGGCACGGCGCGCGGTCTCGAACTCCAGGCGCGCCTGCTCGAGTGCCTCCTTGATGTGCGTGGTGCCCTGCACCGCCGCCTTTTCCGATTTCCAGATCTCTTCCAGGTCGGCGAACTCACGTCCCAGCTCACCGATCTCGTGTTCCAGCGCCGCCAGGCGCTTCTTCGAGGCCTCGTCGGACTCTTTCTTCAATGCCTCACGTTCGATCTTGAGCTGCACCAGGCGACGGTCGAGCCGGTCCATCTCTTCGGGCATGGAGTCGATCTCCATGCGGATCTGCGAGCCGGCCTCGTCGATCAGGTCGATCGCCTTGTCCGGCAACTGGCGGTCGGTGATGTAGCGGTGCGACAGGGTCGCCGCGGCGACAATCGCCGGGTCCGTGATCTCGACCCCGTGATGCACCTCGTAGCGTTCCTTGAGGCCACGCAGGATCGCGATCGTGTCCTCGACCGTGGGTTCCTGCACCAGCACCTTCTGGAAGCGTCGCTCCAGCGCGGCATCCTTTTCGATGTACTTGCGGTATTCGTCGAGCGTGGTGGCGCCGATACAATGCAGTTCGCCCCGCGCCAGCGCCGGCTTGAGCATGTTGCCGGCATCCATGGAGCCCTCGGCCTTGCCCGCGCCGACCATGGTATGGATCTCGTCGATGAACAGGATGACCTGTCCTTCCTGCTTCGACAGGTCATTGAGCACCGCCTTCAGGCGCTCCTCGAACTCGCCGCGGAACTTGGCGCCGGCGATCAGTGCGCCCATGTCGAGCGACAGCAGGCGCTTGTTCTTCAGGCCTTCCGGCACCTCGCCATTGATGATGCGCTGGGCCAGGCCCTCGACGATCGCGGTCTTGCCCACGCCGGGCTCACCGATCAGCACCGGGTTGTTCTTGGTCCGGCGCTGCAGTACCTGCACCGAGCGACGGATCTCGTCATCGCGCCCGATCACCGGGTCGAGCTTGCCTTGTTCGGCGCGTTCCGTGAGGTCGATGGTGTACTTCTGCAGGGCCTGTCGCTGCTCCTCGGCATTCGGGTCGTCGACCGACTGTCCGCCGCGCACCTGTTCGATCGCCTTCTCCAGCGCACCCTTGCTGGCGCCTGACTTGCGCATGATGTCGCCGATCGCACCCTTGTCCTCAACTGCGGCCAGCACAAACAGTTCCGACGAGATGTACTGGTCCTTGCGCTGCTGCGCGAGCTTGTCGGTCTGGTTGAGCAGGCGGCCGAGCTCGTTGGAAACATGCACGTCGCCGGCCGCGCCCTGGACCGCCGGCAGGCGGTCGAGCGCCTCACCGAGGGCGGAACGCAGCTGGTTCACATTGACATCGGCCTGGGCGAGCAGGTGGCGTACCGTGCCCCCCTCCTGATCGAGCAGCGCGGTCAGCAGGTGCGCTGGCTCGATGAATTGGTGGTCACGCCCCACGGCCACGCTCTGCGCATCGGCCAGTGCCATCTGGAATTTGCTTGTCAGTCGGTCCATCCGCATGGGGAAATCTCCGATTGGTCTGGTATTGCCCCCGATATGGGGCGATACAACGAAAATTCAAGGCAGGCAGAGTCCCGAAGCGGCCAGCGCTTGACCCAGCTCAGACAGCGCGTACTCGCACCGCGGCACTGCACAATAGGTGGAGGCAAGCGGCTAGAATGCCCATTGGTTCGAATAAGGACGTTTTGGCGCCATGCAGCACCTCTTACTCCAGTTCGCGCGCCATCCGCGGCTGTGGCTGGCCTTTCTGCTCGCCGCCTCCGTGCTCGCCGCCACCCAGCTCGGCGAGCTGCGGGTGCGCGTCGCAGCCGACGAAATGCTGGTCATCAATGACCCGCAGCGTGCGTACTACGAAAAGATCAAACAGGCCTTTGGCGAGGAAAAGGTCGTATTGCTGATCCTCGAAGACGAGCAACTGCTGGCACCGGAAAAGCTGGCGGTCCTCAAGGAAGTGGTCGACCAGCTGGCCGGGCTGCCGTTCGTACAGCGCACCGAAAGCCTGTTCAGCGTGCCCTATGTCAAGAGCATCGAGGGCTACCTGGACAAGGAGCCGTATCTGGCCACGCTGCCCGACACACCGGAAGCCGGCGCCGAGCTGCTCACGGCTGCGCTGAAGAACCCGCTGATTCGCAACCTGCTGGTGTCGCCCGGCGGCAATGCGATGGCTGTCGCCATCGTCCTCAAGGACGGCAACAGAGGCGTCGACGACGGCGAACTGACCACTGCAGTCAACCGCACCATCGCACCACTGGAGAAAACCTATACCCGGGTGTATCCGATCGGATTCGCCCAGGTACGCAGCGAGCTGGCCACGCGGATCATGGCCGAACAGACCACGCTGATGCCGCTTGCCGTCGGCGCCCTGCTGATCGCGCTGTTCCTGCTGTTGCGACAGCTGCTCGACATCCTGACCCCGCTGGTGACCGCTTCGGTCAGTATCCTCTGGACATTCGGCCTTATGGGCTGGCTCGGCATCCCGATCAACGTGGTCACTTCGACCATACCCATCCTGCTGATTGTGGTTGGCTCCACCGAAGACATCCACCTGCTGGCCGAATTTCGCCACGCCCAGCGCTGCGGCGATGCCAAATCAGCGGCGCTGCGCCACATGGCGCGCAGGATGGGACGGACGGTATTGCTGACCTTCGTCACCACCTACGCCGGTTTCCTGTCCGTTGGGCTGAGCGGCATCGAGGTGCTGCGCCAGTTCGGCCTGGTCGCATCCACCGGGCTGCTGTTCAATTTCGTCGTCACCATCATCTTCATCCCGGCCGCGCTGTCTCTCACTGGCCACTGGCAGCTGGACGGCCGCTCGCGCCTGTTCGAGGAGAGGATGGCCAAATGGGCGGAACGCTATTGGCGATTCATCGACCGCCATCGCCGGCACGCATTCGTGCTGTTGACGGCATGCGCCGTGTTGGCCGCATTCGGTATCCCACGCATCCAAATCAACCACAATCCGACCGACAGCCTCGGCGAGACCTCGCCGGTCGCGCAACAGATTGCCAGGCTCAATGCGCAGTTTGCCGGTCTGGAATCCTTCTCGGTGGTTATCGAGTCCGGTATCCAGGACACCTTTCTGCATGCTCGCTACCTGCAGGAACTGGTCAAGGTGCAACACTTCATCCAGCAGATGGATACATCGCTGTCGGCGACCTCGTTCGCCGACTATCTCGCGCTGCTGAACGGTGCCTTCCTCGAAAGCGAAAATGCCGGCATACCGAGGACCAACGACGAGATCGCCGAGCTGATGATCTTCCTCGATCACGAGCGCGTGAGCGCGTATGCCAACGAGGACTACAGCCAGGTCCGCATCCAGGTGCGGCACAACATCGCGACGACCCATGAATTGCGCAAGACGCTCGACCGGATCCGCACTTATATCGACGAAAATCTCGACCCTGGGCTGAGTGCAAGAATCACCGGTGATTCGACGCTGACCCTGTCAGCCACCGATAGCATGATCATGGGCCAGCTGCAGTCGGTGTTGATGATCCTGACGCTGTTCGTCCTGATCGTGTCGTTTCTGTTCACCGACCTGCGCGTGGGACTGCTGGCCGCACTACCCAACATCTTTCCGATCATTGTCCTGTTCGGCGTGATGGGCTATGCCGGCATCCCGCTGAACATCGGCACCACCATGGCAGCGGCGATCGCGATGGGTATCGCAGTCGACGACACCCTGCATTTCATGCTGCGCTACAACCAGGAACTGCGCACTTCAAAAAGCCAATCGGTAGCGATGCAGAAGACGATCTACGAAGAGGCCCTGCCCGTGGTCTCGACCTCGGTGGCCTTGATCGTCGGCTTCCTGGTATTCGCGCAATCGGGTTTTACCCCGGTTGCGCAGTTTGGCCTGCTCAGCGCACTGGTCATCAGTACGGCCCTGGTGGCCGACTTCGTCATCACGCCGCTCGCGATGTCGCTGCTGCGACTGGTCACCCTGTGGGATCTGCTGTCGTCCAGGTTGCGCCACCAGATCATCCCGCGCAGCCCGCTGTTTCGCGGCATGCGCCCTTGGCAGATCAGGAAGTTCGTGTTGTCGAGTACGCTGCTCGAATTCAATCCCGGCGATTACGTCTACCGCAAGGACGACGACAGCAATGCGCTGTACCTGGTGATGAAAGGCGTGGTCGAGATCACGCTGCCACGCGGCGAACCGGGCAGCAGGGACCCGATCGTCGATCAGTTCGGTTCCGGGCAGATCTTCGGCGACGTCGCGCTGCTGGCGAACGAGGCACGCAAGACCAATGCGGTGGCATTGACCAATACCACGTTGATGGTGCTCAGCCGCGAGGCCATCGCCAACGTCACCTTCTTCCACCCTTTCATTGCGTCGCGGCTGTTTCTCAATCTGGCCCGCGACGTCAGCAAGCGCTGGGTGACATTCATCGGGCGAGTAAGAACCCCAAAAGGCGACCTCCAAGAAGAGGATGAAAATCCATGAGCCATTCAGTGGTGGCGATCCGTCGACGCATTGGTAACTTCCTGGCATGGCGCACTGCACTGCCGCTGCTGGGCGGGCTGCTCGCCCTGGTGCCGCTGCGGTCAGCCAACGGCCAGGACAACGTTTTTTTTGCCGAACCGATCAGCGGCAGAAAGGTTTCCAATTATTGCATCGACCTGCCGGTCGGCCAGAACCAGCGCAAGACCTTCGCGATCCCGCGGGACTGCCCGAGCGTACTGCAATTGATCGATGACGGATCCTTCTACCGCAGCAGCGTGCTCGACCGCCGGATCTGGCAGAAGGTGGAGTCGGACTGCCGTTACCACGGCTTTCTGAATCGCCACCCACTGGAGGAGATGGAGGATCATGTCACCACCTACGACTTCATGAATGCACGCCTGGACGACCTGCCGATCGACCGGCGTTGCGCGCATGACGAAATGCCGGAAGGCAGGGCCGGCTGCAATCCGTCCGCCACCGATGCGTTCGGTCTGCTGCACCACATACCGCTGGGTGTACCTCAGGGTGAATCTGCGACCACTCACGAAGGCAGTGCCTGCCAACTGCATGACGGCGTGTTTCGCGGCCGCCTGCATGTCGACGCCGGGGGCATTCATTGCGATGCCGAGCCGAACCTGCCCAGCCTGCGCCTGATCGGTGTGGATTTTGCCGACGTCAACGGCGACCGGGTCCTGGATGCGGTCTTGCGCTTCATCCCACTGGGGCCCGGTGCAGTGCGTTTGCCGATGACGCTGCCGGTCACCCGCTTCAACGACAGCGGGCCGTTCACCGTACCTGAACTCGACCTGGACCTCGAACGGCCGTCGCCGCCGCAGTTGCGCTGAGCGGCGTGCGCCCGGCCCCACTGACGAGCGATCAGGAGGCCTTGCCGCCGCCTTTCTGATAGACCTTGCGCTTGAACAGGTCGGTGCGTCGGCTGACCACGCGATCGACGAACAGGATGCCGTCGAGGTGGTCTATCTCGTGTTGCGCCGCGCGCGCCTCATATCCTTCCATGTCGAACTCGAGACGTTCGCCGTACGGATCCTGGGCGACCAGGTGGATGCGGGTCGCACGGATCACGTTGCCGGTGTAATCGGGCACCGACAGGCAACCCTCCCTGCCGGGTTCATATCCTTCCCAGTGAGTGATCTCGGGGTTTACCAGGACCAGGCGCCCGTGATTGGGCACCGGCTTGCGCGTGGTCGAGCAGTCGAGAACCACCACCCGCTTGAAGTAACCCACTTGCGGTGCGGCGATGCCAACGGCAGCAGGGCCATTGACCCGCGTCTCCTCCAGATCAGCGATGAACGCGCGCAACGCGTCATCGAACTCGGTTACCGGCGACGATTCCTGCTTCAGCGCAGGTTCGGGCAGGGTCAGGATTTCCAGGATAGCCACGCCTTGAATCAGCCTATATAGGTTTCGATCGCACTCACATTGACGTCGACGCCATCGCGTCGCAGCGGCTCGAGCGCATCCTCGATGGACTCGACCGGTGCGTCGGCCACCCCTGCGATCTGCATGATATAGACGGGCCTGTTGGCGGTACCGGCGACATCCGACTCGAGATCCAGGATGTTGAACCCGGCGGCGGCCAGCGCACCGGTGACCTGTGCCACGATGCCGGCGCGATCGGCACCGCTTACGGTCACCTGGATATTCGGCACCAGGTGCTGGTGCAGGCGGGCCTGGATCGGATCGATGTGCATGCACATCCCCTGCGCCTCAATCACCGGCTTGAGACGGTCTTCGAGGAAACCGTCAGGATGGCTACCCGTCACCATCATCATGATGGTGAAGTTGCCACCGAGTCGCAGCATCGACGTCTCACCGAGGTTCAGCCCGAGGTCGAACAGCGCCTGGGTGACGGCAGCAACGATGCCGGGTTTGTCTTCGCCGATGAGCGTGAGCATGTGCCATTGATCAGTCATGGGGGTTTCTCGCTTCATTCAGGATTGCAGCCAGATCAGGCTCGCCATTCTGCCGGTAACGCCGTCGCGACGGTAGGAAAAGAAACGCTGCGGGTCGCTGAACGTGCAGTACCCGCCGCCGCTCACAGCAGTCACGCCCTGGCGGTCCAGGCGCAACCGTGCCAACCCGTACAGATCGGCCAGCCAGTGCCCCGGCCCATGGGCACGAAACTGGGCGGCCGCGGCCGGATCATCGGTGACGAACGCCTCGCGTACCTCGTCGCCCACCTCGAATGCCGCCGGGCCAATCGCCGGTCCCAGCCACGCCAGCAGTTCTCCGGGCGGATCGCTGAAACGTGTCAGCGTGTGTTCCAGCACACCGGCCAGCAACCCGCGCCAGCCTGCGTGGACAGCGGCGACTCGGGTCCCGGCGACATTGCACAGCAGTACTGGCAGGCAATCGGCAGTCATCACCGCGCATACCCGGCCCGACCGGTCCTCGAAGCAGGCATCCGCGCATTCGCATGACGCCCCCGGCACACTGACCTGTGTCCCGTGGACCTGGCGCAACCATTGCGGCTCACCCGGCAGCGCCAGCTGTGCGCGAAGGCGTGCACGATTCTCGGCCACCGCCGGCGCATCGTCTTCGACATGATCACCAAGATTCAGCCCCGCCCAGGGCCCGACACTCACCCCACCGACACGCGTCGTGCTGCATGCGCGCACGTTCGCCGGCGCCGCCCATTCGGGGCGGATGCACTCAATCTTCTGAGCTGTCGCCATACTCATCGAAACCGTCAAAGTCGTCGAAACCGGCGTATTCCTCGTGATCGGGGTCGTGCCAGTGCACATTGGCATCGGCGGCGAGTGCATCGATCACGGTACGCATGTCCGGCGCGATCGCACATGAGAATCGCATCGGCCGGCCGCTGACCGGATGATCGAGCTGCAGGCGCTTGGCATGCAGGGCCTGGCGCTTGAATGCGCGCAACACCTGTTTGAGTTCCTCGGACGCGCCGCCCGGCAGGTGCAGGCGTCCACCGTAGACCTGGTCGCCGAACACCGGATGGCGCAGGTGGGCCATGTGGACCCGGATCTGGTGGGTGCGGCCGGTCTCCAGCAGGACCTTGAGCAGGGTGTGTCCGCGAAACTGCTCGAGTACGCTGAAGTGCGTGACCGAAGGCTTGCCGACCGGGCTGACGGCCATCCGCGTCCGTTGTGTCGGGTGGCGGCCGATCGGCATGTCGATCGTGCCGCTGGCCGGCATGCCGCCAATCACCAGCGCGCGGTACTCGCGTTTGACCTCGCGTGCGGCGATCGCCTCGACCAGACGCTTGTGGGCACCCTGGCTGCGCCCGACCACCATCAACCCGGTCGTGTCCTTGTCCAGGCGGTGTACGATGCCGGCCCGCGGCAGCTCGATCAGGGCCGGGTCGTGAAACAGCAGGGCGTTCTGCAGTGTGCCGTCCGGATTGCCGGCCGCCGGATGCACCACCAATCCGGCAGGCTTGTTGACCACCAGGATGTGCTCGTCCTCGAACACGATATCCAACGGGATGTCCTGCGGCACACAGGCAACCTGGTCCTCCGTGACCGCCCGCAACCGCACACGATCGCCGATCTCCACCTTGTCGCGCGGCCGACGCTGCTCGCCGTTGACGCTGACCCGGCCCTCGCGGGTCCAGGCCTGCAGGCGGCTGCGCGAAAAATCCGGAAACAGACTGGCCAGTGCCAGGTCGAGGCGCGCACCCGCCAGCTCGGCGCCGACCGTGCCGTCAAGGAGGGTTTCTTCGTGCTTCTGATCCGTCAAGGTGGTTCCGGTATAATCGCGCGTCTACTTCGAGATTGTGGATTATCACCCATGTCGCGCACCGTCTGGTCAGTTTTGCTCATAGCCCTGCTGTTGTCGGGCTGCTCCCTGTTCAAGGAAAAGGACGAGACGCTCGGCTGGAGCCAGCAGAAGCTGTTTACCGAGGCCACCGACGAGATGCGCAGCGGTAACTACGAGAAGGCAATCAAGTACTACGAGATCCTCGAGTCACGCTATCCGTTTGGCAAGTACGCGCACCAGGCACAACTCAACGTCGCCTACGCGTACTACAAGGATTCCCAGCCGGAATCCGCGCTCGCCGCAGCCGACCGCTTCATCAAGCTGCACCCGCAGCATCCGTCGACCGCCTACGCCTACTACCTGCGCGGACTGGTCAACTTCAACCGCAGCCTGGGCTTCCTCGACCGCTTCCTGCCGACCGATACCTCACAGCGGGACCCGGGGGCGGCGCTCGACTCCTACAAGGACTTTGGCGAGCTGCTTCGGCTGTTCCCAAACAGCGAATACACGGCAGATGCCGCACAACGCATGCTCTACCTGCGCAACAACCTGGCGCGGCTGGAGGTCAAGGTGGCGCAGTACTACATGCGTCGAGGGGCCTACCTGGCCGCGGCAAACCGTGCTGAATTCGTGGTCCAGAACTACCAGCGCACGCCGGCGCTGCGCGACGCATTGGAACTGATGATATCGGCCTACACGGCCCTGGGCATGGACGAACTGGCGAGCGATACGCAGCGCGTGCTGGCCCTCAATGAAGACAACGGCAGCCTGATCCCCGACCCGCAGATCGTCGAGGACAAACCGTTGGGACAGGAAGTCTGGGAGTTCTTTGAACTCGACAAGAACTGAGGGATCTGTAACGGGATTGGCCATTCGGCCGAGCGATCGGCCGGAGGTTGGCCACCTACAGGCAGTCGTAGGAGCCGAGCCCTCTCGGCGATCCCTCCAGGGGCCGGCACCCGCTCAGATCGCGTCGTTGTCCTGCTCGCCGGTGCGGATTCGCACAATCTTGCCAACATCCGTCACGAAGATCTTGCCGTCGCCGATCTTGCCGGTACGCGCCGCACTGGTGATCGCCTCGATACAGGCATCGACCTGATCATCGGCGATAACCACCTCGATCTTCAGCTTGGGCAGGAAGTCGACGACGTATTCGGCGCCACGATACAACTCGGTGTGCCCTTTCTGGCGCCCGAACCCCTTCACCTCGATCGCGGTCATGCCGGTGACGCCAATGCCTGACAGGCTCTCGCGCACGTCATCCAGTTTGAACGGCTTGATAATCGCCTCGATTTTCTTCATGCAAAACTCCCCCAGAGCAGTGTTCGCTTCGGTGATGGCACCAAAGCGGGTCATTTTAGTCAGAATCCGTTAACGATGGGATACCGTCGGTCCCGTCCATAAGCCCGCCGGGTGATCTTGACGCCCGGCGGCGCCTGGCGACGCTTGTATTCATTGCGATCGACGAGGCGCGCAACACGTTGCACCACCGCCCGCTGGTAACCGGCGGCAACAATCTCGTCGATCGATTCGTCCTGTTCGACATAACGCGCGATGATCGCGTCGAGGATCTCGTAGTCCGGCAGGCTGTCGGAATCCTTCTGCTCCGGCCGCAACTCCGCCGATGGCGGCCGGTCGATCACCCGCTGCGGTATCACCTCGCCATCGCGATTGCGCCAACGGGCAAGACGATACACGAGAAGCTTGGGTACGTCCTTCAAAGGCGCAAAGCCGCCGGCCATGTCGCCGTAAAGCGTTGCGTAACCGACCGACATCTCGCTCTTGTTGCCAGTGGTCAGCAGCATGCGCCCGCGCTTGTTGCTGATCGCCATCAGAATGATGCCGCGACAACGCGCCTGGATGTTCTCCTCGGTGACATCCGGCTTCGCATCCGCAAAGGTGTCTGACAGCATGTCGAGAAAGGCACTGAAGGCCGGCTCGATTGGAATCACCTGGTAGGCCACGCCCATCGACTCGGCCTGGCGGCTCGCGTCGGCGTTGCTGATATCGGCGGTGTAGCGTGACGGCATCGACACCGCCTCGACATTGTCCGCGCCCAGGGCATCCACGGCGATCGCCAGCGTCAGTGCCGAATCGATGCCACCGGAAAGACCGAGCACCACCGACGCGAATCCGTTCTTCGCCACATAGTCGCGTGTACCCATGACCAGCGCGCGATACACCTCTTCTTCAGTGCCAGGGAAAGGCTGCACCGATGCGGGCTGCGGCACGCCTCCCTCCAGCATGACCAGGGTCTCGGCCTCCTCGAAGAAGGCGCTGCGCTGTCGTAACCGACCCCTGGCATCGACCACGAACGAGCCGCCGTCGAACACCAGCTCGTCCTGTCCGCCGACCAGATTGACATACAGCACAGCCACACCGAAACGTGCCGCGCGTTCCGCCACCAGGGTCTCGCGCTGCATCGCCTTGCCCTGATGAAACGGTGATGCATTGAGGTTGAGCAGTACCTGCGCACCCGCGGACGCGGCGCGCTGCACCGGCTGGTCGTACCAGATATCCTCGCAGATGCTGACACCGAAACGCGTACCCCCCTGATCGAAGACGGCCGCGTTGGCGCCGGCCTCGAAATACCGGTGTTCGTCGAAAACACTGTAGTTCGGCAGTTTCATCTTTCGGTACTCGACCTCGACCACGCCGTCGCGCAGCACGCCGGCCGCGTTGTAGCGCACACCGTCGCGCAGCGCCGGGTAGCCGACGACCAGCGTGATACCGACCGCCGCATGTGCAATCTCCTGCAGGGCAGCCGCGATACGGGTATCGCAGGCCGGGCGCAGCAGCAGGTCCTCCGGCGGATAGGACGTCAGGGTCAGTTCGGGAAAGACGACGATGTCGGCCTTGCCGCGCAACCGCTCGGCGCAATCGATGACGCGTCGGGCGTTGCCGGCAATGTCCCCGACCAGCAGATTGATCTGCGCAAGTGCAACCGTTGTCGTCACCTTGAGACAGTCTCCTCGAAATATTTGGCCGGAACGGCCGGAAAGGTTATCGCGGCAGGCCTGGATGCGGAAGATCCGTGACGGAGCGGCTGCCGGCGTGCAGAGATTACACCAATAGCCACTCCCGTAGGAGGCCAGCCCTCTGGCCGATCGCTTCGGCGCGTGGGATCGCCGAGGGGGCTCGGCTCCTACAACCGAATCATCCTTACCCTGTAGGAGGCCAGCCCTCTGGCCGATCGCTTCGGGCCGTGGGATCGCCGAGGGGGCTCGGCTCCTACAACCGAATCATCCTTATCCTTAACCTGTAGGAGGCCAGCCCTCTGGCCGATCGCCGAGGGGACTCGGCTCCTGCAGACCGCTCAGGCGAGCAGTTCGGCCATGCGCGCACCGATCTGCGCCGGTGAGCGCACGGTGGCGACACCGGCCTCTTCGAGTGCCGCGAACTTGCCGTCCGCAGTGCCCTTGCCACCACTGATGATCGCACCCGCATGACCCATGCGCTTGCCTGCCGGCGCGGTAACCCCGGCGATATAGGCGACCACCGGCTTGCCGACCTTGTCGGCGATGAACTCGGCGGCGTCCTCCTCGGCGCTGCCACCGATCTCGCCGACCATCACGATGCCCTTGGTCTGGCGGTCCTTCTGGAACAGTTCCAGGCAGTCGATGAAATTCATCCCGTGGATCGGGTCGCCGCCGATGCCGACGCAGGTGCTCTGCCCCAGGCCATGTCGCGTGGTCTGGAATACCGCCTCGTAAGTCAGGGTGCCGGAACGTGACACGATGCCGACCTTGCCCTTCTTGTGGATGGCGCCGGGCATGATGCCGATCTTGCATTCGCCCGGCGTGATCACGCCCGGACAGTTCGGGCCGACCAGACGCACGTCACTGCCAGCCAGTGCCGCGCGCACCTTGAGCATATCGAGCACCGGGATGCCCTCGGTGATGCACACCACGACCTTGATGCCGGCGTCGGCGGCCTCGAGGATGGCATCGGCAGCGAAGGCTGCCGGTACGTAGATCATGCTGGCGTCAGCGCCAGTCTCGGCCACGGCGTCGTGTACGGTGTCGAACACCGGCCGCTCCAGATGGTGCTGCCCCCCCTTGCCGGGCGTCACGCCACCGACCAGGTTGGTGCCATAGGCGATCGCCTGCTCGGAGTGGAAGGTACCCTGCTTGCCGGTGAAGCCCTGGCAGATCACCTTGGTGTGCTTGTTGATCAGGATGCTCATGTCTTCCCCTACAGGTTCAGGAACGCTTCGCGCGCGAACGCTTGCGTGCGGCCGCCACCACTTTTTCTGCGGCCTCGGTGAGGTCGGATGCGGTCTGCAGCGCCAGGCCACTCTGGTTGAGCAACGCCAGGCCCTGCTCAGCATTGGTGCCTTCGAGGCGGATCACCACAGGCACCTGGATGCCGACCTCGCGCACTGCATTGATGATCCCCTCGGCGATAAGGTCGCAGCGCACGATGCCACCGAAGATATTCACCAGCACCGCCTTCACCTTGTCATCCGACAGGATGATCTTGAAGGCCTCGGCGACGCGTTCTGCGGTGGTACCGCCACCGACGTCGAGGAAGTTGGCCGGCTTCCCGCCATGCAGTTGCACCAGATCCATCGTCGCCATCGCCAGGCCGGCGCCGTTCACCATGCAGCCGATGTTGCCGTCCAGGGTGATGTAGTTGAGGTCGTGTTCGGCAGCCGCCGCCTCACGCGGGTCCTCCTGGCTGATGTCACGCATCGCCAGCAGATCCTTGTGGCGATACAGCGCATTGCTGTCGAGATTGATCTTGGCATCCAGCGCGATCAGGTCTCCGTTGGACGTGACCACCAGCGGGTTGATCTCGACCAGGCTGGCGTCTTCGCTGTGGAACAGCTTGACCAGACCGAACAGGATCTTCTGGAACTGCTTGACCTGGTCCGGGTTGAAACCGAGCGCGAAGCCCAGCCGACGCGCCTGATAGGGCTGGATACCGGTCGCCGGGTCGATCAGCGTGGTGATGAGTTTTTCCGGCGTCTTCGCCGCGACCTCTTCGATGTTCATGCCACCGGCTCGCGACGCCATGATCAGCACCCGCCGGGTCGCACGATCCACCAAAGCACTGAGATACAGCTCCTCGGCGATATCGGTCGGTTCTTCCACCAGGATATGGCTGACCGGAAGACCATCGGCGCCGGTCTGCTTGGTGACCAGGCGATTGGCGAGCATGCGCCGCGCCTCTTTCTCGACCTTGGCCGCGGTATTGACCAGCACCACGCCGCCGGCCTTGCCGCGCCCGCCGGTATGCGCCTGTGCCTTGACCACCCACTTGCCGCCGCCCAGGTCCTCGGCCGCGCGCCGCGCCTCCTTGGCGCTGTCCGCCGCATAACCCAAAGGCACCGGTATGCCGTAGCCGGCAAATAGCTTTTTAGACTGGAATTCGTGTAGGTTCACCGTGAGATCCCATGCAGCGTCGACTGGCTGCATTCTGGTGCAGAACAGCGGCAAGCGCAAAAAGACAAATCACTGCTGACTATTAGGCACCACCGGGGGTTTGTCTCCGGCGGCAGATTCACGGCGGACAAGGGTTGAACGCGAGCGCACAGCAGAACAACGACACCGGCACAGGCAATGCGCCGCGTCTTGCCGGCGAAGGTGGCCACCTGCGCCTTTACCTGCTGTACCGGGTGGCGCTTGGCGTGGCCCTGCTGCTCGTCTACTTCGGCATCGGCCGCGGCCCGCTCGGCACCTTCCTGCCCGGCGCCTTCCAGGTAGCCGTCCACCTCTACCTCGGGCTTGCGATCGTCGCCCTGATCATGCACCTGCGCGGTGTCGGTGACAGTGAGAAACTGGGTCAGCTGGCGGTGTTTCTCGACATCGTGTTGATCACGGTGATGATGCACGCCAGCGGTGGCGTGCAGTCGGGTCTGGGCATGCTGGTCGCAGTATCCATCGCGCTCGGCAGCCTGTCGCTGGTCGGACATACCGCGCTGCTGTTCGCCGCGCTGGCGTCGCTCGCGGTGCTGACCGAGCGCATCTATTCGCATATCACCGGGGCCTTCAGCGACACCGCCTATACCCAGGCCGGTCTGCTCGGGGCCTCGTTCTTCGCCCTCGCCCTGCTCGCACACCGCCTCGGCCGCCGCGCCGCCGAGAGCGAACAGCTCGCCCACCAGCGTGGCTCCGACCTTGCCAACCTGGCGCAGCTCAACGACTTCGTGATCCAGCAGATGCGCGCCGGGATTCTCGTCATCGACCCGCAGGAGACCATCCAGGTGATGAACGAGGCCGGCTGGGTGCTGCTCGGGATGCCGGTAGCAATGCGTCACTTCCCGCTGGCCGAGGCCTCGCCGCCGCTGGCCCAGCAGTTCCGCCAGTGGCTGCGTGACCCGGCGCAGAGCCGCCCGGATTTTCGTGCAACCTCGGGGGGGCGCGACCTGCGCGCCAGCTTCACGCCGATCGGCGCGGCCGACGACCCCGGCACACTGATCGTGCTCGAAGACACTGCGCAGCTCACCGCCGAGGCGCAGCAGCTGAAGCTGGCATCGCTCGGCCGGCTGACCGCCGGCATCGCGCACGAAATCCGCAACCCGCTCGGGGCGATCAGCCACGCGTCGCAGCTGCTCGACGAATCACCGGACCTGCCGAGCACCGATCAGCGCATGATCGAGATCATCCAGCACAACTCGCGCCGCGTGAACGAGGTGGTCGAGAGCATTCTCAAACTGTCGCGCCAGCACAACCCGCACCCCAAGCCGCTCAAACTGTCACCGTGGCTGCACGAGCAGATCGACGACATCCGCCAGACGCATCGTCTCGGCGAGGCGCAGCTGCAGCAGCAGATCGAGCCCGAGGGCACCACGGTGTTTGCCGATCCGGGGCAGCTGCGTCAGGCGATCGACGTGCTGTGCGACAACGCGGTGCGGCATTTCGACCGTGACCCCGGGCAGCTCAACATCCGCCTGGTCGGCGGCATCACGCCCGAGTCCGGCGGCCCGTTTCTGGAACTGCGCGACAACGGCCCGGGTATCCCGAAACAGGCGGAGGGCAACCTGTTCGAACCCTTTTTCACCACGCGTAACGAGGGCACCGGGCTCGGCCTGTATATCGCGCGCCAGCTATGCGAGGCCAACCACATCCGCCTCGAGTATCTCAGCCAGCCGACCGGGGGCAGCTGCTTTCGGCTAAGCTTTCCCAATCCGAAACGCACCCGGATGCTATGAACCGCCCGCTGGCCCTGATCATCGATGACGAACCGGACATCCGCGAGTTGCTGGAGATCACGCTCGCGCGCATGAATATCGACAGCCGCTGCGCCGGCACACTGGCGCAGGCCTTCGAACAGCTGGGCACCAGCCGCTTCGATCTGTGCCTGGTCGACATGCGTCTGCCCGACGGCAGCGGTATCGACGTGGTGCGCCGTGTCGCCGCCGAGCATTCTGAAACGCCGATCGCGGTGATCACCGCGCACGGCAACATGGAGACGGCGGTCGAGGCGCTCAAGGCCGGGGCCTTCGACTTCGTGTCCAAGCCGGTCGACCTGCCTGTGCTCAGGCGCCTGGTCGAGACAGCACTGCGCGTGGCCCAGGGAGACGCCCCCGCCAAGGCGAAACGCGAGGGCGAACTGATCGGCAAATCGCCCGCGATGCAGGAGATCCGGCGCCTGATCGACAAACTGGCGCGCAACCAGGCGCCGGTTTTCGTCAGTGGCGAGTCGGGCACCGGCAAGGAGCTGGCCGCGCGGGCGATCCACAGCCGCAGTCCGCGCGCCGACAAGCCCTTCGTCGCGGTCAACTGCGGCGCCATCCCGCAGGAACTGATGGAGAGCGAGTTCTTCGGCCACATCAAGGGCAGTTTCACCGGTGCGGTGCGCGACAAACCGGGCCTGTTCCAGAGCGCCGACGGCGGCACCCTCTTTCTCGACGAAGTCGCCGACCTGCCGGTGTCGATGCAGGTCAAGCTGTTGCGCGCGATCCAGGAAAAGTCCGTGCGCCCGGTCGGTGGTGCCAGCGAGGAACCCGTGGATATCCGCATCATCAGCGCCAGTCACCGCAACCTGCCGGCGATGGTCGCCAGCGGCGAGTTTCGCCAGGACCTGTTCTATCGCATCCACGTCATCGAGCTGTTGATGGCACCGTTGCGCGCACGCCGCGAGGACATCCCGGTGATGATCGATCACGTGCTCGCACGGCTGGCACAACGCACCGGCGGCGCCAAGCCGCGGCTCGAACGCAGCGCGCTCAAGGCGCTTTACGAGCACAGCTTCCCCGGCAACGTGCGCGAACTTGAGAACATCCTCGAACGCGCCACCGCGTTGTGTGACGACAACGTCATCGTGCTCGAGGATCTCGGCCTCGCCGAGGCACCACGCAGCGGCGTCGCGCCGCTGGAGGAAGGCCTGCCCGCGCAGGGGCTGGAAAACTATCTCGCCGAGGTGGAACGCCAGGCCATCGTGCAGGCACTCGAGACCACCCGCTGGAACCGCACCGCCGCCGCAAAGGCGCTGAACATCAGTTTCCGTGCGCTGCGTTACCGGATGGAGAAACTTGGCCTGGATGTCGGCGATGGTGACGGCGATGCCGGTAGTGAATAGCTGCGGGTTTCCCCCCTCACCCCAGCCCTCTCCCCCGAACGCGGGGGAGAGGGAGTCTCCATGTGCCCCCCCTCTCCCTCAGGGAGCTCCATCGTCCCCTCTCCCCGAGGGAGAGGGTTAGGGTGAGGGAATCCCAATGCGCACCCCCTCTCCCTCGGGGAGAGGGCCGGGGTGAGGGAGTCAACTGACACTCCTCGTCAGTAAGTGACGCACAGCGTCAGCCCGCCCGCCGCACAACCGAATCAAAGGCCATGTAAAAACCTCGACCGCGTCACAGGAAACCCCGGATTGCCGCCCGTTTGATGCGATGGCACAACATCTGCTTCTGTTAAGGGCACAGGCAACACAGGCAATCGCAAGAAAACCTGCTAAAGGCCCCTAAAGTTTGGAATTTTACGGTCGTTACTTACGCACGACCGCGGATGTAAATCAGGAGAACCCGTATGAAGAAGCAGTCAGGCTTTACCCTTATCGAACTTATGATCGTTGTCGCGATCATCGCAATCCTTGCGGCTATCGCGATCCCCGCTTACAACAACTACATCGAGGAAGCACGAATCGCCAAAGTCACTGAACATTATGACAGTGCTGTGCGTGTTGTCCGTGCTCATGCTGCGAAAGTGGCTGCCCATCAGGCTCGCGGTGGCACGTCGCTGACGAATCCGGCCAACTCCGCTGCATGGCGGGCTGTGATCGATCCGGATCAAAAAGCAAAAGCACCGAAAGGTGGTGTATCCGGATATGCCGATGCAGCTGATGCTACCAACGGTGTCGTCGGAGTGTCGTTCGCTGACCCAGTGGTAACGGTTACTCGTCCCGACTACAACAGTGCCTTTGGTGGTGCAGCCGTTACAACGGTTAATATCGACAATATCTAAGCGAACCGATCGGACACGGTCCATAGGGCGCAACTGCGGGGCAGGTCCACACGGACTTGCCCCGTTATTCATTCAACAGCCGATAAAGCCAACATGAGCATGAAATGTGACCAGACCAAAGGGTTTTCACTCGTCGAATTGATGATAACGATCGCAATCCTTTCAATCCTCGCTGCGATCGCGATCCCTTTGTACGATGGCTACATTCGCGAAGGTCACCTTACGGCCATTCGGACCGAGATCAACGGTTTGCGAACCGAAATCGAGGACTATCGGCTAGAAAACGGCAGTTATACGAACATCGCCGCTTTTGGCCCTTTTGCAGCACGTTGGACCGAGTTGAACGATGGCCCTTACTCTTACACAATTCAACCTACCGGCAATTCCTATGACATTTGGGGGGTTCTGGATTCCAATACTGCAATCTGGGTACGCTGCGACACCCGGCTGTCCAATTGCTGCGATTCCGACACAGGAACCGTGGTAACTAGTGCGTGCCCTTAAGAGGCTGTGTCTAGCCAACGTAAAGTTTTCCTCTCACACGGCCGATAGCCGCTGTGTTAACTGCCCATCTGTGGGTTGGTGCACATTAGAATACCCACTGGGCTATATACTTGTCGCCAATAACTCAAGCCTTTAGCACACAGGTTTCTGCAAATCATGGCAACCACCAACCCGATCACACGCCTTGGCGGCCTCGCCCGCCGCCTGGTCCAGGACGGGTTGTTGTCCGAGGAGGCCGCCAGCGCCGCGACTGAGGCGGCCGCCAGTGCGAACCGACCGCTGGTGAGTTACCTGGTCAGAGATGGTCGGGTCAAGGCGCGTGACGTCGCGGTGGCCGCATCACTCGAATACGGCGTGCCGCTGTTCGATCTCGATGCGATCGACCCGTCCAACATGCCGACCAGCCTGGTCGAGGAAAAACTGGTCCGCAAGCACCATGCGATGCCGCTGATCAAGCGCGGCAACCGCCTGTTCCTTGCCGTCTCCGATCCGACCAATCACCAGGGCCTGGACGAGATCAAGTTCCACACGGGACTGACCACGGATGCGGTGCTGGTCGAGGAAGACAAACTGTCCGCCGCGATGGACGTGGCGCTGCAGGCGCAGGACACCGCAATGTCCGACCTGCTCGACGAGGACCTGGAAAATCTCGACATCGGCATGGCCGATGACGACATCGGTGAGAAGGAATCCAACCTCGACGTCGACGACGCGCCTGTGGTGCGTTACGTCAACAAGATCCTGCTGGATGCGATCAACTCCGGCACCTCGGACATCCACTTCGAGCCGTACGAAAAGACCTACCGCGTGCGCTTCCGCCAGGATGGCATGCTGCACGAAAAGGCCAACCCGCCGATCAATATCGCTGCACGTCTGGCGGCACGCATGAAGGTAATGGCGCGCATGAACGTGGCCGAGCGCCGTGTGCCACAGGACGGCCGCATCAAGATGGTGCTGTCACGCAATCGCTCGATCGACTTTCGTGTCAACACCTGCCCGACCCTGTATGGCGAGAAGGTCGTGCTGCGTATCCTCGACTCGTCTGCTGCCACGCTCGGCGTCGAGTCGCTCGGCTTCGATGAGATGCAGAAGAAGCACTTCGTCTCGGCGATCAGCAAGCCCTACGGCATGATACTGGTCACCGGCCCGACCGGCAGCGGCAAGACGGTCACGCTGTATACCGCACTGAACATGCTGAACAATCCCGAGGTCAACATCTCGACAGCGGAAGACCCGGTCGAGATCCAGGTCGCCGGCATCAACCAGGTCAACGTCAATCCGAAGACGGGGCTGACATTCGCCGAAGCACTGCGTGCCTTCCTTCGTCAGGACCCGGATATCGTGATGGTCGGCGAGATCCGCGACCTGGAGACCGCCGAGATTTCAGTCAAAGCGGCACAGACCGGCCACCTGGTGCTGTCCACGCTGCACACCAACGACGCGCCGCAGACCCTGACCCGCCTCGCAAACATGGGTATCCCGGCGTTCAACATCGCCTCGTCGGTCAACCTGATCCTGGCGCAGCGCCTCGCGCGCCGGCTGTGCGAACACTGCAAGACCGTCGAGGACGTGCCACACGACGCACTGATCGAGGAAGGCTTCACCGAGGACGAGATCCGCGCGGGCATCACCGTGTACGGACCTGTCGGTTGTGACAAGTGCACCAAGGGTTACAAGGGGCGCGTCGGCATCTTCGAGGTCATGCCGGTCACCGAGGCGATCGGCAGGCTGATCATGGAAAATGGCAATGCAATCCAGATCCGCGACCTGGCGAAATCAGAAGGCCTGCAGGACCTGCGCGCCTCCGGGCTCGCCAAAGTGAGGCTGGGCGTGACCAGCCTGGAAGAGATAAACCGAGTCACCAAGGACTAAACGGACGACATCATGGCCACGAAAGCAGCAGCACCGGCGCGCAAACCCGAACAGGCCCTGGTCTTCACCTGGGAAGGCACGGATCGCAAGGGCAACCGGGTAAAGGGCGAATCGCGTGCCGCGACCATTGCGCTGGTGCGCGCCGATCTGCGCCGCCAGGGCATCATGCCGCTCAAGGTGCGCAAGAAGAGCAGCTCGATCTTTACCGACCGCAAGAAGAAGATCACCAGCAAGGACATCGCGATCTTCTCGCGCCAGCTGGCGACGATGATGTCGGCCGGGGTACCCATGGTGCAGGCCTTCGATATCGTCGGCCGCGGCCACAACAACCCGGCGATGGCGGAGATGATCCTGGCGATCAAGGCCGACGTCGAGGGCGGCACCTCGCTGACCGCCGCGCTGCGCAAGCACCCGCTGTATTTCGATGATCTGTTCTGCAACCTGGTCGAGGCCGGCGAGCAGGCCGGCGTGCTCGAGACCCTGCTCGACAAGATCGCGACCTACAAGGAAAAGACCGAGTCACTGAAGGCAAAGATCAAGAAGGCGCTGTTCTACCCGACCGCGGTCATTGTGGTCGCCATCCTGATCACCTCGATCATCATGATCTTCGTCATTCCGCAGTTCAAAGACCTGTTCAGCAGCTTCGGTGCCGACCTGCCGGCGTTTACGCGTTTCGTCATAACGCTCTCGGATTTCGTCGCGGCGTGGTGGTGGGCGATTCTCGCGGCCGTCGTCGGGGCTGTGGTCTTTGCGTCCAATGTCTGGAAACGCTCGCCCAAATTCCGCGAGACCCTGGACCGCCTGCTGCTGAAGGTGCCGGTGATCGGTTCGATCATGCACAAGGCGGCACTGGCACGCTTCTGCCGTACCACGGCAACCATGTTCACCGCCGGTGTGCCGCTGGTCGAGGCCTTGCAGTCGGTATCCGGCGCGACCGGCAGCGCGGTGTACGGCAAGGCGGTACTGGTGATGCGTGACGACGTCGCCACCGGCCAGTCGCTGCAACTGGCGATGCGCCAGCAGGGCCTGTTCCCGCACATGGTGATCCAGATGGTGACCATCGGTGAGGAATCGGGTGCGCTGGACGACATGCTGGCCAAGGTCGCCGACTTCTACGAAGAGGAGGTCGACAACGCGGTGGACGCGCTGAGCAGCCTGCTCGAACCGCTGATCATGGTCATCCTGGGCACCGTCATCGGCGGCCTGGTCATCGCGCTGTACCTGCCGATCTTCCAACTGGGTTCGGTCGTCTCCGGCAAGTAGCCGAATGCCCGAGTTCAATGCCATGGCCGAGGTCGCGCCTTTCGGCGCGCTGCTGCTGGGGCTGATCGTCGGCAGCTTTCTCAACGTGGTGATCCTGCGCCTGCCCAGGCGTATGCACGCGGAACTCGCCGAGGCCTGCGCCGACCTGCGCGACGAGCAGGCCGAGCCGGTGACCAACCGCTGGTTCGGTCTCGACTATCTGATCACCCCCGCCTCGACCTGTCCACACTGCGGCCACGCGATCCGCGCCTGGGAAAACATCCCGGTGCTCAGCTACCTGCTGCTGCGCGGGCGCTGCAGCAACTGCCAGGCACAGATCAGCGTTCGCTACCCGCTGGTGGAGGCACTGACCGGCCTGCTCAGCCTCGGCGTGGTGCTGCACTTCGGTGCCACACCGGCAGCGCTGGCGGCACTGGTATTGTTATGGGGCCTGGTTGCACTCACGGTAATCGACCTCGACGAACAGTTGCTGCCCGATCAGTTGACCCTGCCGCTGCTGTGGCTCGGCCTGCTGGTCAACATCGACGGCCTGTTCACCGATCTGACCTCGGCCGTAATCGGTGCCGCCGCCGGTTACCTGAGCCTGTGGCTGGTGTTCCAGGTGTTTCGCCTGATAACCGGTCGCGAGGGCATGGGATATGGCGACTTCAAGCTGCTGGCGGTATTCGGCGCCTTTCTCGGCTGGCAGATGCTGCCACTGGTGATCCTGCTGTCGTCGCTGATCGGCGCAATCGTTGGCATCGGCCTGGTCGTGCTGCGTGGGCGCGACCGCCAGATCCCTATCCCGTTCGGACCCTACCTGGCGGCCGCCGGTTTCGTCGCCCTGCTGTGGGGTGAACAGATCAACCGCAGCTACCTGCAGCTGGCGGGCCTGGCCTGACCTTGCTGACGATCGGCCTGACCGGCGGTATCGGCAGCGGCAAGACCGTCGCCAGCGACGAGTTCGCCCGCCTCGGCGCCGAGGTCATCGATACCGACCTGCTCAGTCGCTCCCTGGTCGAACCCGGCCAACCGGCACTTACCGAGATCGTCGCCCTGTTCGGCCCATCGGTACTCGACGCCACCGGGCGCCTCGACCGCGCGCACCTGCGCGAAAAGGTGTTTGCCGACCCGCAGGCACGCCGGGAGCTCGAAGGCATCCTGCACCCGAAGATCCGCGAAGCGATGCTCGAACGCGCCGCACAATCAACTGCCCCTTACGTCGTATTCGTGATCCCGCTGTTGTTTGAAACCGGCCAGCAGGCACTGGTCGACCGCGTGTTGCTGATCGACGTCGCACAGGATGTGCAGCGGGCCCGGGTGGCCGCGCGGGACGGGCTGGACGCGACGCAGATCACACGCATCCTGCAGGCGCAGACCGATCGCGCCACGCGCCTGGCGGAAGCCGACGATATCGTCCACAACGACGCTGGCATCTCCGATCTGCACGCGGCGATCGCAGAACTGCATCGCAAATACCTCGATCTGGCCCGACAATAACGGCGCAGTGCTTTACCCGACTGGTCGGCTGTCCGACAATATCGGTGTGCATTCACGCAAGCCTGTCCCCAGATCCAAGGAAGCCCCTTTGCCAGACACCACGATCTTCGAGCACCCGTTGAGCGAGAAGTGCCGAACCTGGCTGCGGCTGTCACGTCTGTTCGAGCAACTCGAGTTCCATTCGCCGCACAGCGCCGAATGGCATGCGCGGGCCGCAATGTCGGCGCTGCTCGATATCGCCAACGTGCTGTCGCGCGCCGATATCAAATCCGAACTGCTGAAGGAACTCGAACGCTATCGGCAGTCCCTGTCGCGCATGGCCGACAGCCCGGGCGTCGACACTGACCGCCTCGCTCACATCCTGCAGAACCTGCAGCAGTCCTGCCAGGGGGTGCGCGACATCAGCGGCCAGCTCGGCCAGGCACTGCGCGGCAACGAGTTTCTGAACAGCATTGTGCAGCGCAGCAGCATCGCCGGCGGCGCCTTCGACTTCGACCTGCCGCAGTATCACTACTGGCTGCAGATGCCACAGCCCGAGCGCTCTATGCAACTCGACGACTGGCGCCACGAAGTCGGCGCGGTGCAGGACGCGGTGGACCTGCTGCTGACCCTGATCCGCAACAGCGCCGTTCCGACCCAGGAACACGCGCCGAACGGTTTCTACCAGAAATCCCTGCCGAGCAACGTCGCAGCACAGCTGGTGAGGGTCGGCGTCCCGTCGTCCGGCGGCATCTTCGCCGAGATCAGCGGCGGCAAGCACCGTTTCAGCATCCGCTTCATGGAATGCGGCGACTGGCAGCATCCTCAGCAGGTGGACCGGGACGTGCCGTTCTCGCTCAGCACCTGCCTGATGTGAGGGTCCGCATGCTCGAGGTGGCCTGCCCGACCTGTGGCAAAAAGATCGAATGGACGCCAGCGCAAAAGTGGCGCCCGTTCTGCAGCGAGCGCTGCAAAATGATCGACCTGGGTGAATGGCTGGCCGAGGAAAAGCGCATTCCCGGCGAGCCGGTAATGCCGCCCGAATCCAGCGACGAATCGTAGGAACCGGGCCCTCTCGGCGATCATTCGCCGCTGCGGATCGGCCAGAGGCTGGCCTCCTACAACGGGACCAACCGGATCGGCCAGGGGGAATCCCGACCCGTAGGAGCCGAGCCCTCTCGGCGATCATTCGCCGCTGCGGGTCGGCCAGGGGCTGGCCTCCTACAGGGGGAAATCGGCCACCGAGGTATCGCGGTTGCCGATCACCCTTACGCGCAATACCTTTGTGTTCGACGGCAGGCGCGGCACCAGCCAGGCATCGCCGCGCGAGGCGGCGAGATAGGAACCCAGCTCACCGCCATCGGCCGACAGGGCGACCAGTTCAACGCGCGTGATATCAGCCGTTTCCAGCCCTGTCTGACGCACGGCGAGACCGCCCGGGACTGGCCCGAGCAGCACGGCGCGGTCGCCGGCCACCGCGGCACATGGCAGCGCCCCCGGTCGACACGAAGACTCGGCCTTGAGAAACACAAAGGGTTCGGCCTCGAACACACGGTGCGTCTTACGACCGATCTGGCCCCAGCTCAACGCGAGCCCGACCGCGACGATGACGAAAAAAATCCAGTAACTAGCCTGCCTTGTCATCAACCCACAACCCGCGAATGCCAGCGACACCCTGTGCGCCATGCCGCCAGGCGGTATCGAGCAGCGCCGGCTGCATCCCGCCGAGTGCGAACACCGGCATGCTCGCTGCGTCTACCAGGGCGGCAAATCTGTCCCAGCCGAGCGGCTCGGCGTCCGGGTGACTGCGCGTGGGCAGGACCGGTGACAACAACGCAAAGTCGGCCCCCACCTTGGCCGCCTGCACAAGATCTTCAGCATCGTGACAGGACGCGGCGAGCAGATGTGAGGCACTCAGCGGGCGCGTCTGGTGTGCGTGCAACTCGCGGCTGTTCAGGTGCAGGCCATCGGCACCGATCGCACGCGCCGTCTCGGCGTTGCCGTTGAACAGCACGCTGGCATGATGCGAGTGGCACAGGGCACAGGCCTCTCGCCCAATGCGCACCAGGTCATCTTCGGAGAGATCGAACAGACGCAATTGCACCAGCCTGATGCCACTGTTCAGGCTGGCTTCGAGCGCCTGCATGAAGCGCTCTCGCTCGCCCACCTGTGGCGGCGTGATCAGGTACAGGGGGGGCAGACGCAACGCCATGACGATCGGCACATCCGCGGCCGGCATCGGGTAGTCGGTCAATGCCCGCCGCTCCACCCAGGCCAGCGGCTGACCTTCGCGACCGACCGGTTGGCCGCTCCAGGCATCGACCCTGTGGACGTCCAACAGCACGCTGCGATCGGGATAGTGATGGGTGATACGGATCAGCGGCCGGTGGGCGACGACCTCGATGCCGAGCTCCTCGTGCAACTCACGTGCGAGCCCCGCCGCCACGGATTCACCGGGTTCCAGCTTGCCGCCGGGAAACTCCCACAGCCCCCCTTGATGGGTGTCGTCATGCCGCCTGGCCAGCAATACCCGGCCGGCATCATCGATCAGCGCGGCAGCGGCGACATGAATGATGGGGGTCAAGCCACTGCCCCGTTCAGCTACGGTACTCGGCGTTGATCTTCACGTAGTCATACGAAAGATCGCAGGTCAGCACCTCGACCTCGGTATCGCCCCTGGCGAGGTCGATGCGGATTTCGATGTCACTCTGTTTCATCACCGCCTTGCCTGCCTCCTCGGTATAGCCGGGGTCACGGCCGCCACCGCTGACGATGCAGGCATCCCCCAGCCAGATACGGATACTGTCGACGTCGAGTCCGGTGACGCCGGCCCTGCCGACTGCCGCCAGGATACGCCCCCAGTTGGGATCGGAGGCGAACAGCGCCGTCTTGACCAACGGCGAATGGGCCACCGCGTAGGCAACGAGGCGCGCTTCCGCAACATCGGCGGCAGACTGCACATGCACACGCACCAGCTTGGTCGCACCCTCACCGTCACGCACGATCATCTCCGCCAGTTCTGCGCACACGGCCTGCACAGCCCCTGACAGCAGTTGGCCATCGGGCGAATCCATGGCCTCGACGGCAATGCCGGAGGCGCCGCTGGCCAGCAGCACACAGGCGTCGTTGGTCGAGGTGTCACCATCGACCGTGATGCTGTTGAAAGAGCGATCGACGGCATGGTTCAACATCGCCTGCAGCACCGGCTGCGGCACCTGCGCATCGGTGGCGACATACGCCAGCATGGTTGCCATGTCGGGGCAGATCATCCCGGACCCCTTGGTGATGCCGGTGACGGTGACGCTGCCGCCCGCCAACCGGACCTCGCGCGACGCCAGCTTGGGCACAGTGTCAGTGGTCATGATGGCAGCCGCGGCGCGTGCCCAGTTGTCCTCGGTCAGCCCGGACAACAGCGTCGGCACCGCATTGGCGAACGGATCGACGGGCAGGTCCTGGCCGATCACCCCGGTCGAAAAAGGCATCACCTGACTCATCGCGCAACCGGCCATACCGGCGAGCAGGCGGCAGGTCTCGCGCGCTGCGCGCAGGCCCGGCACACCGGTGCCGGCATTGGCGTTGCCGGAGTTGGTCAGCAGATAGCGGATAGACCCCTTGGCCAGATGCTCGCGCGCGACCGTCACCGGCGCCGCGCAGAAGGCATTGCGGGTAAACACTGCGGCACAGGTGCCGCCTTCGGCGACCTCGATGAGCAGCAGATCATCGCGTCCCTTGTAACGGATACCGGCAGCGGCCACCGCCAGTCGAATTCCCCGAACCTCGTACATGGAAATCTCTCCGTCCGATCGCCCGGCCGTCGCCGGCGATGTCTAATTCAGTTTTCCGTGGCAGTGCTTGTACTTCTTGCCTGAGCCACAGGGGCAGGGATCGTTGCGGCCGACCTTGCGGTCGGGTCGCACGAAAGGTTTCTTTTCCTCAGGCTGCACTGCCTGATCGTCGGCCGGGGCAGCACCGTCGCCGAAGCCATCGAAGGCCTCGTGTCTGAACTCGAACGCGCCCGGATCGGGCAGGTTCTCGGGGATGCCCGGGGGCGCCTGCAGCTGCAGGCGGCAGAGAATCTGCACGACCTCCATCTTGATCGCGTCCAGCATCGCCGAGAACATCTCGAAGGCCTCGCGCTTGTATTCCTGCTTGGGGTTCTTCTGCGCATAGCCGCGCAGGTGGATACCCTGACGCAGGTAGTCCATTGCCGCCAGATGCTCCTTCCAATGCGAATCGAGAGTGAACAGCATCACCTCTTTTTCGATGCGCCGCATCTGCTCCGGCCCGGCCTGCCGCTCCTTGTCGTCGTAGATCGCCGTCAGTTCGTCGAGGATGCGCTGGCGCAGCGTCTCCTCGTGCAGGCTGTCGTCCTCGTCCAGCCATTGCTGCACCGGTGCATCGAGCCCGAAATTCTCCATCAGGGCCTCACTGAGCCCGGTGGTATCCCACTGCTCCTCAAGGCTGCCTTGCGGGATATAGGTACTGATCACCGCATTCACGACGTCGTAGCGCAGATTGCCGATGGTCTCGGCGATGTTCTCCGTCTCCATCAACTCGTCGCGCTGCTGGTACACGACCTTGCGCTGGTCGTTGGCGACATCGTCGTATTCGAGCAGCTGCTTGCGGATATCGAAGTTGCGTCCCTCGACCTTGCGCTGCGCGTTTTCGATCGCCTTGTTGACCCAGGGGTGCTCGATCGCCTCGCCTTCCTTCATGCCCAGCTTCTGCATCAGGCCGGACACCCGCTCCGAGGCGAAGATACGCATCAGGCTGTCTTCCAGCGACAGGTAGAAGCGAGACGAGCCGGGGTCGCCCTGGCGGCCGGAGCGGCCACGCAGCTGGTTGTCGATACGCCGCGATTCATGACGCTCGGTGCCAATCACCCGCAGACCGCCGGCAGCCAGCACCTGCTCATGCCGCTTCTGCCAGCCGGCGCGGTACTCGGTGATTGCATCCTTGGTCGCATCCTCACCGAGCTGGCTGAGCTCGACCTCGAGATTGCCGCCGAGCACGATATCGGTACCGCGACCGGCCATGTTGGTGGCGATCGTGACCGCCGCCGGCCGGCCGGCCTCGGCAACCGTCTGCGCCTCACGTTCGTGGTGCTTGGCATTCAGCACCTGGTGCTCGATGCCGGCGGCATTGAGCATATTGGACACCATCTCCGAGACCTCGATCGATGCGGTGCCGACCAGTACCGGCTGACCACGTTTCACGCAGTCGCGCACGTCCTCGACGATTGCCTCGTATTTCTCGCGTTGCGTCAGGTAGACCAGGTCGGTCTGGTCGTCGCGCAACATCGGCTGGTTGGTTGGGATGACCACGACTTCCAGACCGTAGATCTGCTGAAACTCGAACGCCTCGGTATCCGCGGTGCCGGTCATCCCGGACAGCTTGTCGTACAGGCGGAAAAAGTTCTGGAAGGTGATAGACGCCAGGGTCTGGTTTTCCTGCTGTATGTGGACCCCTTCCTTGGCCTCGACCGCCTGGTGCAGACCGTCGGACCAGCGGCGTCCCGGCATGGTGCGCCCGGTGAACTCGTCGACGATGACGATCTGGCCATCGCGCACGATGTACTCGACGTTGCGCTGGAACAGCGCATGTGCGCGCAACGCGGCCATTACGTGATGCATCAGCATGATATTCGACGGGTCGTACAGGCTCTGCCCCTCGGCCAGCAACCCTGCATCGGAGAGCATCTGCTCGACCTTTTCGTGACCCTGGTCGCTGAGGAACACCTGGCGGGCCTTTTCATCGACCGAGTAGTCGCCGGGCCCGAAATCGGGCTTGCCTTCGTCGTTGGTGATCGGATCCTGGCGCACCAGCTGGCCAGGGATGTCGTTGACCCGGCGATACAGGTCTGAACTGTCCTCGGCGGGACCGGAGATGATCAGCGGTGTACGTGCCTCGTCGATCAGGATCGAGTCGACCTCGTCGACCACGGCGAAATACCGCCGCTGCACGCGCTGCGCGGCGGAGAACGCCATGTTGTCGCGCAGATAGTCAAAGCCGAACTCGTTGTTGGTGCCGTAGGTGATGTCGCAGGCATAGGCCTCTGCGCGCGAGACCGGCCGCAGGTGCGGGAACCCACCCGTATCACCCTGGTATTCCGGGTCGAGGACATAGGACGAGCTGTCCGGACCCATGCCACCCGACGAGTTGATCACCCCGGTACTCATACCGAGGAAACGGTACAGGCGCCCCATCCACCCCGCGTCGCGGCGCGCCAAGTAGTCGTTGACCGTGACCACGTGCACACCCTTGCCCACCAGCGCATTGAGATACACCGCCAGGGTGGCCACCAGGGTCTTGCCCTCACCGGTGCGCATCTCGGCGATCTTGCCCTGGTTGAGCACCATGCCGCCGATCATCTGCACGTCGAAATGCCGCATGCCCAGCACCCGTCGGCTGGCCTCGCGAACCACAGCGAACACCTCCGGCAGCAAGACGTCGGTCGTCTCACCTTTGGCGAGGCGTTCACGAAACTCGTCGGTCTTGGCCGCCAGGGCCTCGTCGCTGAGAGCCTGCAGTGCCGGCTCCAGCACGTTGATCTGCTCGACGGACTTGAGCATGCGCTTCACCAGCCGATCATTGCGGCTGCCGAAGATCTTTCTGACGAGCTTGTTCAGCATGGATTTACGACCTTCCAGGACGAGCAAAAACGAAGGCCGGAATGATAACCCAATCGGCTGTTCACCCGGCCGCCAACACAAGAAAAAACCCGCTAAAGCGGGTTATCAGGCGATCAGAACGCTTGGCTCACTGGGAGCGGACATAGCGTAGGGGGTCGACGTTCTTGCCATCGCGGTGCACTTCGAAATGCACATGCGGACCGCTCGAACGCCCGGTACTGCCGAGCAGCGCGATGGTCTGACCCTTGCTGACCACATCACCGGCGCGCACCAGATTTTCCTTGTTGTGGCCATACAAGGTCGTGTAACCGTCGACGTGACGGATCTCGACCAGGTTGCCATATCCAGACGCCTTCTCCGCACGCACCACGACACCGGCAGCGACGGCGACCACGTCGGAACCACGCTTGCCGGCAAAATCCACGCCGCGGTGATAAGACTTCTTGCCATTGAACGGATCAGTACGCTTGCCATAACCCGATGACATCCAGCCCTGCTTCACCGGGCGACCTGAGGGCATCACATCGGCCATCACCTTGCGGTTCATCAACACCTGCTCGAGGGCGCTGAGCTTTTCCTCACGATCAGCGAGCACGCCGGAGATGCGCTCCATCTCGGTGCTAAGGTCATTGAGGCCCAGACTGTCTCCCGGCACGCTTTCCTCGGCACCACCCAGCGGCGGCGCTGACGCAAAATCGAACTCACCGCGATCAAGTTTGCCGACATCCACCAGCCGGTCACCCAACGCGTCAAGACGCATCACATGTGCCTGCAACTCGGCGATCTTGAGCGCCAGCGCATCGAGATGGGCGCGTTGCTCCGCCTTGGCGTCGGCGATCACGCGGCGTTCCGCGTCGAGCATCTGGTAGACCTCGGCGTTTGCGGTCTCGACACCGCTGCGGATGCCATATTGCTCGCCGAGCTGATACCCGCCCCACAGGGTGGTTGCGGTCACGGCAAGTACCGTCAGGCCGGCCAGCGCGGCGGCGCGCGGCATACAGATATCGATGCTGCCGGTGCGTTTACAGAAGTCGGAAAGAAAAATGATCTTCATTGGTTTCTCGCTCGGCCTTTCAGCCTATCGACCTCTAACGGTGTACTCTTTAACCCGTGACTCTTCGCTCCGAGACCCGTTTCATGGCCCGCAGCCCCAAGTCGGTTCGCCACCTGCTTAAAGACAAACCAACGCTCAAGTTGCTTGAACTCGAAATCAGCGCCCAGAAGGCACTGTTGGCAAAGGTCCGGCGTCTGTTGCCCGACGACCTTGCCCCGCACTGTGCCGCAGCCCAATTGCACGGGCCGCAGTTGGTGCTGCATACGGATTCACCCGTCTGGGCTACCCGCCTGCGCTATCTTGCACCGCAAGTGCTGAGTCTATTGCGCTCAGATTTTCCGTCATTGAGCGAAGTCAAGATCAGGGTGTTGATCCCCAGACCGGCGGCCCGGCCACCCCGACGACCTGCACACAAATCCGATGTCGCCGCGGCGATTATCCACGACAGTGCGCTCGACACCAAACCCCAACCACTGAGGGACGCCCTGCTACGCCTCAGCGAGGCATTAAAACGCCATTAAAACAATGAATTACCCTCACCCTAACCCTCTCCCGCCTGCGGGAGAGGGTATGAGGATACGCGTCGCGCGTTTCACATTATGAAACGTGAGCCGGCTTCATATACGAGATGGGCGCCCGCTCGGCATCCTCGAACGTAACCTCTTCCCAGGTCTCGGGCTGGGTGATCAACGTCTTGAGCAGACGGTTGTTCAGTTCATGGCCAGACTTGTAGCCGCTGAATGCGCCGATCAGGCTGTGACCGAGCAGGTACAGGTCACCGATCGCGTCCAGGATCTTGTGCTTCACGAACTCGTCCTCGTAACGCAGCCCATCCTCGTTGAGGACGCGGAAATCGTCGACAACGATCGCATTGTCCATGCTGCCGCCCAGCGCAAGGCCATTCTCCCGCAGCATTTCGATGTCACGCAGGAAACCGAAGGTACGCGCCCGGCTCACTTCCTTGACGAACGACGTCGAGGAAAAATCGATCACCGAGCGGCGGCTCTCCTCGCTCATCGCCGGGTGATCGAAGTCGATACCGAAACTGACCTTGAACCCGCTGAACGGTTCGAAACGCGCGATCTTGTCACCTTCGCGGACCTCGACCGGGCGCTTGATGCGGATAAAACGCTTGGCGACGTTCTGCTCCTCGACACCTGCTGACTGGATGAGGAACACGAAAGGCCCGGCGCTGCCGTCCATGATCGGCACCTCGGCAGCACTCACGTCGACATAGGCGTTGTCGATGCCCAGCCCGGCGAATGCCGACAGCAGGTGTTCGACCGTCGAGATGCGGGCGCCGTCCTTGGTCAGCGTGGTCGACAGGCGCGTATCGCCGACGTTCTCCGCCTTGGCCGGGATATCCACCGGCGGCTCGAGGTCGACCCTACGAAACACGATTCCGGTGTCCGGCGCCGCCGGGCGAAGGGTCAGATAGACCTTCGCCCCGGTGTGCAGGCCAACGCCGGTGGCGCGAATCACGTTTTTCAATGTGCGCTGCTTAATCATGAACCTGGGCTCTCCGAATCAAAATTCCGTTATTTTTCAGCTATTAAGCCTACTACATCGCGGAATCTCGACGACGCAGTGTGATAGTGATCCCCCGACACCTGCTTAGGGAATACCCTTATTGTCAACTTTAATGACATTGCGATCAAGCAAAAATGTCAATGCCTCCCATTACGAGAAACCACGCAAGTCGCATCTAGTCCGCCTGGCGACGCAGAAATGCGGGGATATCCAGGTACTCCATGTTCTTGCTGGCAGCGGCCTTGACGAAGTCGTTGGCCGTCTTGGGATTACGCCGGATATTGGTTGGCACTTCGAGCGAAGTGTAATCGAGATTGTCGGTCTCGGTCGCGTCATTGCTGACCAGACGAACCGGCTTGATCTCCACTTCCGGTTGCTTCACCACTACCGTCACCTCTTCACCAAGTCCGGTCGCGACCACGGTCACCCGCATCTCGTCGACCATTTCCGGGTCGATGACCGTACCGACGACGACGGTCGCATCATCGCGCGCAAACTCCTTGACCGTGTTGCCGACCTCGTCGAACTCACCGATCGCCAGATCAAGTCCGGCAGTGATGTTGACCAGTATGCCGCGAGCGCCAGACAGGTTGATATCCTCCAGCAACGGGCTGCGGATCGCCAGCTCGGCGGCCTCGCGGGCACGCTTCTCACCGCTCGCACGGCCGGTACCCATCATCGCGACGCCCATCTCAGACATCACCGTGCGCACGTCGGCGAAGTCGACGTTGATCAGACCCGGCCGCGTGATCAGCTCAGCGATACCCTGCACAGCGTTCAGCAGTACGTCGTTGGCCGCCTTGAAGGCATCGAGCAGCGACGTGGTCTTGCCCAGCACCGACAACAGTTTCTCGTTGGGGATCGTAATCAGCGAATCGACATGCTCCGACAATCTGGCGATGCCTTCTTCTGCGATACGCAGACGCTTGCCGCCTTCGAAGCTGAACGGCTTGGTCACGACGGCCACGGTCAGGATCCCGAGTTCCTTGGCCACCTCGGCAACCACAGGGGCTGCACCGGTGCCGGTCCCGCCACCCATGCCGGCCGTGATGAACACCATGTCGGCACCTTCCAACGCTTCGTAGATACGGTCGCGATCCTCCATCGCGGCCTCGAACCCGCGGTCCGGATTGGCACCTGCGCCAAGCCCACGGGTCACGTTTGAACCCAGCTGCAATGCAGTACGGACCTCGGTGTTCTTCAGTGCCTGTGCATCTGTGTTCGCGCAGATGAACTCGACACCCTCGATGTTCGAACGCAGCATATGGTTCACGGCATTGCCGCCACCACCGCCGACGCCGATTACCTTGATCACTGCGTTCTGGCTATCCACATCCATCAACTCAAACATTTTCCTCTCCTCCAGCTGCCGACCCACCCCTCGCCGGGGGCAAAGTCCGATTTGATTAAAAGTTCCCCTGGAACCAGCTCTTCATCCGGTTCCAAACCGATTTGAGACTGCCACCACCCACACTCTCGGGCAGCCGTGCCGCCCGGTTCCGATGGCCAAACAACAGCAAGCCCACGCCAGTGGCATGAATGGGATTGCGCACAACATCCACCAGGCCGGTCACGTACTGGGGAATACCCAGCCTTACCGGCATGTGAAAAACCTCTTCCGCCAGGTCGATAAGCCCCTCCATCTTGGCGCTGCCACCGGTCAAGACGACGCCGCCGGCCACCAGGTCTTCGAAACCCGAACGGCGTAACTCCGATTGGATCAGGGTGAGCAGTTCCTCGTAACGCGGCTCGACCACCTCGGCCAGGGTCTGGCGAGACAATCGGCGCGGCGGCCGGTCGCCGATGCTCGGCACCTCGATGGTCTCGTCGGGACTGGCGAGCTGCGTCAGCGCACAGGCGTACTTGAGCTTGATCTCTTCGGCATGCTGCGTCGGCGTGCGCAACGCCACGGCAATGTCATTGGTCACCTGATCGCCGGCGATCGGGATCACCGCCGTATGACGGATGGAGCCGCCAGTGAATACCGCGATGTCGGTGGTGCCTCCGCCGATGTCGACCAGACAGACGCCCAGATCCTTTTCATCGTCCTCTAGCACCGAGTAGCTCGACGCCAGCTGTTCGAGTATCAGGTCCTCGACCTCGAGGCCGCAGCGACGCACACACTTGATGATGTTCTGGGCGGCACTGACCGCGCCCGTCACCATATGGACCCGCGCCTCGAGACGCACGCCGGACATCCCGACCGGGTCGTGAATGCCTTCCTGGTTATCGATAATGAATTCCTGCGGCAGGATGTGCAGGATCTTCTGGTCAGCGGGTATCGCCACTGCACGTGCCGCGTCGATCACCCGCTCCACGTCCGAGTGCGACACCTCGCCGTCCTTGATCGGGACGATGCCATGCGAGTTCAGGCTGGAGATATGGCTGCCGGCAATCCCGGCATATACCGCGTCGATCTCCACGCCGGCCATCAGTTCGGCCTCCTCGACCGCACGCTGAATCGATTGCACAGTCGACTCGATGTTGACCACCACGCCTTTCTTCAGACCACGTGACGGATGCGAGCCGATCCCGATGATCTCGACCTCGTTGTCCTGCTTGACCTCACCGACGATGGCAACCACTTTAGAGGTGCCGATATCGAGTCCGACGATGATGTTCTTGTCGGTGCGTTTGACCATCAGACTTTTTCCTGCGTTTTCACTTCATGCGCCGCGGTTCCCTGCGCGGCAGGTTCGCGCCAGCGCACGGCGAAGCCGTGTGCATAACGCATATCGATGCGCTCCGGGCGTCGTGCCGGTTGCGCGATCAGGCTCGGATAGACGCGGAAGAACTGTGACAGGCGATATCCGACGTTCTCGCGACCGAGCGACAACGTCAGGCCGTCGTCGAACAGCACCCACCAATGGCGACGTTCGTCCAGGCGTATCTCGCGGATCTGCAGATCCCGTGCACGTGCGGCGGGCACTGAGGTCTGAAGGAACTCAACCACGCGCTGCTCGCTTCCCGCCGGGCCGTCCAGTTTGACCAGCCCAAGATGGCCATCGAGCGAAGGCGGCCTGAACACGCCACCACCGATGTTAATCAGTGCGTCCTCACCCCAGCGCGCCAGCGGCACTTCCTCGGTCACCACCATGTTCAGCTTGTCCGGCCAGACACGGCGGATACTGACGTCAGCGACCCAGGGCATCTCCAGCACGCGGTTGCGCAGCTTCTGCATGTCGCAACTGAAGAAGCCGCCATCGATCGCCTCCACGACGGTCTGCTGGATCTCCTCGGGCCTGAGCTCGCGAAAATCACCGTTGACCTGGATGACCCGCAGCGGCAGACGTCCGGGTTGCGACAGGTCAAGGTAGGCAACGACACCCAGGGCCGTCACGACGGCCAGCACGGTCGCGCTGACGACCGCGGCAAACCAGCGCCGCGGCGATGGCTGCTGCGTCTTGCCCGCGGTCTGGCGCCTGGTGGGTGCACCGGCCATCAACGTGCCTCCAGCGTCTGCGCAAGGATGCGCCAGACCAGCTCGTTGAAATCAATGCCGACCGCCTTTGCCGCCATCGGCACCAGGCTGTGGCCAGTCATCCCGGGCACCGTGTTGACCTCGATCACCCAGGGGCGCTGCGCCTCGTCCATCAGGATATCGACGCGCCCCCAGCCACTCGCGCCAACCGCATCGAATGTCTGCATGGCCAGCGTCTGCAAGGCGCTCTCCGTTGACCGGTCCAGGCCGCAGGGGATCAGGTAGCGGGTGTCATCGGCAACGTACTTGGCGTCGTAGTCATAGAACGCGTGGGTGGTCTCCAGCTTGATCAGTGGCAGCGCATCACGCCCCAGGATCGCCGCGGTGTATTCCGCACCGCTGACCCAGCACTCGGCCATCACATGGCTCTGATACTCCGCTGCCTTCGCCCATGCACTGCGCAGCTGGTCGCGATCATCCGCACGCGACATGCCGATGCTGGAGCCTTCGAGCGCCGGCTTGACCATCAACGGGAACCCCAGGGCACAGGCTGCTTCGAAATCGTCATCGTTCTGGATCAGCGTGAACCCGGGGGTCGGCAGCCCCAGGGCGTGGATCAGCAGCTTGGTACGGTACTTGTCCATCGCGATCGCCGAGCCCATCACACCGCTGCCGGTGTAAGGCAGGCCAAGGATCTCCAGCGCACCCTGGATCACGCCGTCCTCGCCGCCACGCCCATGCAGGATGTTGAACACGCGATCAAAGCCCCCGGCTGCGAGGACCGACAACACGTCTTTGCCGACATCGATGCCGTGTGCATCGATGCCGCGCGCCAACAGCCCGTCGAGCACCGCGCGGCCACTGACCAGTGAGACCTCGCGCTCGGCCGCCCAACCGCCCATCAGGACGGCGACTCTTCCGAAGTCACTGGCATTGAGTGTCATAGCGCGTCTCCGACCATATGCACCTCGGCATGCAGATCCACGCCATGCAGGCGCTCGACCTGCGCATGGACATACGCGATCAGTTGTTCGATATCCGCCGCGCTGGCCTCACCGGTATTGATGATGAAATTGGCATGCTTGGTCGAGACCTGGGCACCGCCGATACGATGTCCCTTGAGCCCGCTTGCCTCAATCAGCCGCGCGGCATGGTCGTCTGGCGGGTTGCGGAATGTCGAACCGCAGCTCGGCTGCCCGGTCGGTTGTGTGGCCGCCCGCCGTTCCAGCAGTGCGCGAATCGCCGCCTGTTCCCCTTCCACATCACCGTGCCCGAGGTGCAGCGTACAGGCGATGAACCACTCTTCCGCCGGCCGCTGCACATGACGATAAGCCACCACGAAATCCGCAGGCGGCCGCTCGCGCACGTCCCCTTTGCGGTCGATCGTCGTGACGTTGTCCACGATCGGCCAGGTCTCGCCGCCGAAGGCACCCGCGTTCATTGCCAGCGCACCGCCCATGGTGCCGGGAATGCCGGCCAGGAAGGCGGCACCGGTGAGGCCGGCACGCGCACATGCACGCGCCACCTTGGCGCAGGCGACACCGGCCTCGACATGGACTTTGTCGCCATCGATCCGCAGTCCGTCCAACCTTCCCTGCAATGCGATCACGGTGCCGCGGAAACCGGCATCGCGGATCAGCAGGTTGCTGCCCAGGCCCAGCCACAACAGCGGTTCATCCACCGGCAACGTTTGCAGGAACACCGCCAGATCGTTGGCATCAGCCGGCAGATACAGCTGTTTCGCCGGCCCGCCGACACGCCAGGTGTTGTAGCGCCTGAGTGGCTCCTCGATGCGCAGCTCACCCCGCAGCAGCGGTTGTTTCGGTGCCGTCATCATCTTGTGCCCTTGCCCGCTTTCGGCTTGGCCTGCCGCAGCGTCTGTTGCTGCCGCGGCAAGAGGCCGGAACGGTCCTGCGACGGCACCCGCCCTGTCAGTCCCTCACCGCACCCCATGTGCAGGCGGCGTGGCGTGAGTTCACGTCTCATGGGCACATTGCCTCCGCCATCGCGGCCGCCACCGCTCCGATGTTTCCGGCACCCATCGTGACCACGATATCGCCATCGGCAACCAGGTCGCGAAGGATCTGCGGCAGATCTTCGACAGCATCGATGAACACGGGATCGACCTGACCGCGTGCACGAATGGAGCGCACCAGGGCGCGACCATCGGCGCCGGCGATCGGCGCCTCACCAGCCGCATAGACTTCGGCCAGCACCAGGACATCGACCTTCGACAGGACGGCGACGAAATCTTCAAAAGCGTCGTGGGTGCGACTGTACCGATGCGGCTGGAAAGCAAGTACCAGGCGGCGATCGGGCCAACCGGCGCGTACCGCGTCCAGGGTCGCCGCAATCTCGCGCGGATGGTGTCCGTAATCGTCAACCAACATGACATCGCGCTCGCCGATCCGACATCCCTGCCTGGCCTGAAAGCGCCGACCGATACCCTGGAACGCGGCCAGCGCCGAGCGCATGGCATCGACCTCGACACCCAGCTCACGTGCCACCGCGATCGCAGCCAGGGCGTTGAGCACATTGTGCCGGCCTGGCATGTTCAGGGTCACATCGAAGGGTTCCTGTCCCGCCATGTGCACACGGAAGCATGTGGTCATCCCCTTCTGTTCGATATCCACGGCGCGCACATCGGCATCATCGTGCGTACCGTAGGTCACAACCTTACGGGTGACCTCCGGCAACAGCTCACGCACGTTGTCGTCATCGATGCACATGACCGCCTGACCATAGAAAGGCAGGTGATGCAGAAATTCGAGGAAGGTCGCGCGCAGGCGCATGAAATCGTTGCCATACGTCACCATGTGGTCTTCATCGACATTGGTGACCACGGCGATCATCGGTTGCAGATAGAGAAACGATGCGTCGCTCTCGTCAGCCTCGGCGACCAGCACCTCGCCCTCGCCCAGGTGCGCATAGCTGCCACGGGAATTGAGGCGACCACCGATCACGTAGGTCGGATCCAGGCCACCCTCAATCAGGATGCTGGCAGTCAGGCTGGTGGTCGTGGTCTTGCCATGCGTGCCGGCAACCGCGATGCCATAGCGGAACCGCATGATCTCGGCCAGCATCTCAGCACGTGGCACAACCGGAATACGCTGCTCGCGTGCCGCCCTGACCTCGGCGTTGTCTTCCTTGACCGCACTCGAGATGACGATCGCATCGGCACCGCTGACGTTCGCGGAGGCATGTCCGATATGGATGCTCGCACCCTGCTCGGCCAGGCGCTGAGTTGCGGCATTCTGTTTGATATCGGAACCCGACACCTCGTAGCCGAGATTGAGCATCACCTGTGCAATGCCGTTCATTCCGGCACCGCCGATGCCGACAAAGTGCAGGTGACGCATGCGGCCCATCGTCTCGGCGGCGTAACGACGCTGTCTGGTCTCGATCCCGGTCATGCCGCCAACTCCTCACAGACGTCCGCCACACGCCCCGTCGCGTTCCGCTGCGCCAGGCGATAGGCATGACGCCCCATCGTGTGCAGCAACACGCGATCAGACAGCAGTGGACGCAACAGCTGCGCAAGACTGTGCGCGGTCAGTTCGTGTTGCGGCAGCAACTGCGCCGCACCGGCATCGGTCAGAAAACGCGCGTTGGCTGTCTGGTGGTCGTCTACCGCATGTGGGAAAGGCACCAGCACCGCGGCGCGGCCCGCTGCCATCAGTTCGGAGACAGTCAGCGCGCCGGCACGACAGACCACGAGATCAGCCCAACCATAGGCCTGCGCCATATCATCGACAAACTCGCTGACCGTGGCATCGATGCCCTGTTGTCTGTAAGCCACCGAGGTCGCCTGGGCCTTGCCGCGACCCGCCTGGTGGCGGACCTCGGGCCTGATCTCCGGATCCAGCTCTGCCAGCGCAGCGGGCAGGCCTTCGTTCAGCGCCTGTGCGCCCAGAGAGCCTCCCACCACCAACAGGTGCAATGCGCGATCGGTGCCGATCGGTGCCGGCTCGTCCATCGTGGTGATCTCACGGCGAACCGGATTGCCGGTCATTTGTGCCGCTGTACCTGCAGGAAAACTGCCGGGAAATGCCTCGAGAACCCGCGTAGCCACGCGTGCCAGCCAGCGATTGGTCATGCCCGGTATGGCGTTCTGTTCATGGATAACCAGGGGCGTGCGCATCAAGCGACTCACCAGACCACCGGGACCGGTGACGAAACCGCCCATACCCAAGACAACCTGCGGGCGACGCCGATGCAGAACGCCCCATGCCTGCTGCATCGAGCGCACCAGACGAAACGGGGCCAACAGCCGATCGACGATGCCCTGCCCGCGCAGCCGGTAAGCGGCAATGGTGTCAAGCTCGAAGCCGTGTGCCGGGACCACACGCGATTCAAAACTGTCTGCCGTGCCCAGCCAGTTCACCTGCCATCCGCGGTCAGCGAGTTCGTGTGCCACGGCTAACGCCGGGAACACATGCCCACCGGTACCACCGGCCATGATAACTATGCGCGCTGCCATTGACCCTCCTTGTCGTCACCGGCGGTCTGGTTCTCGTAGCGCACGCGCAGCAACAGGCCGACGGCGATGCAACAAACGATCAGGCTGTTGCTGCCATAACTGAGAAACGGCAGGGTCAGACCCTTGGTCGGCAGAAGCCCCACGTTGACACCGATATTGATGAAGGCCTGCATACCCAGCCACAGACCCAGGCCGTACGAGACGTAGGCGGCATAGCGGTCGCCCCGAAGCTCGGCGCGCGCGCCTATCGCGTAGCTGCGCCATACGATCAGGCAGAACATACCGATCACAATCAGGGTTCCGAGCAGCCCGAACTCCTCACCGATCACGGCCATCACGAAGTCGGTATGCGCCTCCGGCAGGTAGAACTGCTTCTGGATACCGTTGCCCAGGCCGACGCCGACCCATTCACCGCGACCAAAAGCAATCAGTGCCTGCGCCAGCTGATAACCCGAGTCCTGGGCATGCTCCCAGGGGTTGAGGAAGCTGGTGACACGCTCCAGGCGGTACGGCGAGATCCACACCAACGCCATCAACGCACCGATGGCGAGAGACAACAGTGCAGCGAACTGCCACAAAGGCGCGCCGCCAAGAAACAGCATGCCGAAGGCCGTCATCAACAGCACCGCCGTGGTGCCGAAATCGGGCTGCAGCATCAGCAGCGAACAGGCGATGACCAGCAGAAAAATCGGTTTGACGAAGCCCCACAGCGAACTCGCCACTTCATACTGACGACGCACCAGGTAGCCGCTCATGTACAGCACGACGAACACCTTCATGAACTCGGATGTCTGCAGGCTGAGCGGACCGGCAGCGACCCAACGCAATGCGCCATTGGCCTCCCGACCCAGGCCCGGCACGAACACCAGCAGCAGCAGCGCCAGACCGAGGAAGTACAGAACCGTGCTCCAGTTACGCCACCAGTTCATCGGCGTGAGGTAGGCCAGCCAACCGGCACCGGTACCCAGGGCCAGGGCCAACAGGTGGCGGTCCACATAACGCAGGGCATCGCCGTCACGGCCACTCAGGTGCATTGATGCCGATGCGACCATGACGATACCGAGACCGGCAAGGACGACGACGGCAGCCAACAGCACACCGTCCACGCCCGGCATCCGCAGTTCCTGCATACCACGCCGATGAGCCATCGTCGTCATGCGGCAAGCCTCCGCACCGCCTGCACGAAACGCTCGCCGCGTTGCGCATAGTTGGTGAACATATCGAAGCTCGCACACGCCGGTGACAGCAGTACCCGGTCGCCAGGCAGCGCCATGGCGGCAGCCTGGGTCACCGCATCTTCCATGGTCTTGGCGTAGACATGCGGCATCGTCGCCGGTACCGCGCTGGCAATGCGGTCTGCGTCGCGCCCGATCAGCACCACGCCGCGCGCACAGCACTCGAGCACGGAGGCGAAAGCGGAAAAATCGGCACCCTTGCAGTCACCACCGGCGATCAGCACGGTGCGCGAGACATCACCACAGTGCAGCCCCTGCAGGGCGGCGATCGATGCGCCCAGGTTGGTGCCCTTGCTGTCATTGTACCAGCGGACATCGTTGATCTCGGCGACAAACTGGGTGCGGTGTGGCAGCCCGGGGAAGACGCGCAAGACCTCAAGCATGGCGGTCAGGTCGAATCCCAGTGCGCTCCCCATCGCCAGCGCTGCGAGCGCATTGGCACGATTGTGCAGGCCCGGGATCTTCAGCTCAGCGGCGGCGAACAGCGGCTGCTCACCACGGCACAGGTAATCCTGCTCATCGATCGAACACACACCGAACATCTTCGCGTCCTGCGATTCGCCGAGCGTGAAGTACCACGCATCGTCGGCACCAAGCATTGCAGCCGCCACCGGATCATCGGCATTGAGCACGCCGACGCCGGCACCTCGCATCACCCGCGCCTTCGCGGCGGCATAGGTATCCATGTCGGAGTAGCGATCCATGTGATCGGGGCTGACGTTGAGCACCGTCGCGACCGCCGCCTGCAACGACTCCGTGGTCTCCAGCTGGAAGCTCGAAAGCTCGAGGACATAGAGCTCCACCTTCGGGTCGAGCAGATCGAGTGCCGGGGTCCCGAGGTTTCCGCCGACAGCGACCCTCACCCCGCTCGCCTTGGCCATTTCACCCAACAGCGTCGTCACCGTGCTCTTGCCATTGGAGCCGGTAATCGCGACCACCGGCGCCGTGGCGGCGCGTGCGAACAGCTCGATATCGCCGATCACCGGTATGCCGCGACGCTGTGCGGCAGCAATCTGCGGCGTGGAAACCGGCACCCCGGGACTCACCACGAGGCGCTCGACACTGGCGAACAGTTGATCGTCGAACGGACCGAGAAACACCGCGGTGTCCGGGAATTCGGCATTCAACGCGGCAAGGCCCGGCGGCTCGGTGCGGCTGTCGGCCACGGCCACCGGCACGCCCTGGGAAACAAGAAAACGTGCGCACGACAGACCAGTCACGCCCAGGCCCACGATCAGGGTCCTGGCGGTCATTTTGTCTTGTGCTGTTGCGTGCGTCATCGCTGTGCCTCAGCGGATCTTCAGGCTGGCCAGACCGACCAGCACGAGGATGACGGTGATGATCCAGAAGCGCACGATGACACGCGGCTCCGGCCAGCCTTTCAATTCGAAGTGATGATGCAAAGGCGCCATGCGGAAGATGCGCCGCCCGGTCAGCTTGAATGAGGCGACCTGCAGCATCACCGAAACCGTCTCGACGACGAATACCCCACCCATGATGAACAGTGCGATCTCCTGGCGTACCGCGACCGCCAGCGTGCCCAGCGCGGCGCCCAGCGCCAGCGCACCGACATCGCCCATGAACACCTGCGCGGGGTAGGCGTTGAACCACAGGAAACCAAGACCCGCACCGACCAGGGCGCCGCACAGCACGGCCAGTTCGCCGACCCCCGGCAGGTGCGGAATCAACAGGTACCCGGCGATCTGCACATGCCCGGAGACATAGGCGAACACGCCCAGTGCGCCGGACACCAGCACCGTCGGCAGGATCGCCAGTCCATCCAGACCGTCGGTCAGGTTGACCGCGTTGGACGAACCGACGATGACCAGGTAGGTCAACAGGATGAAAAACGGCCCAAGGTCGAGCACCAGGTCTTTCATGAACGGGAACAGCAACTGTGTCTCGACCGGCAGCGTGGCACCCGAGTACAACGCCACCGCGGCGGCAAAACCAAACAGCGACTGCCACAGGTATTTCCAGCGTGCAGCCAGACCACGCGAATCCTTTAGCACCAGTTTGCGGTAGTCGTCCCACATCCCGATGGCACCGAAAGCCAGCGTGGTGAGCAGGACGATCCATACGTAACGGTTGCCCAGATCCGCCCACAACAGGGTTGCCACTGCGACGGCGACCAGGATCAGCGCGCCGCCCATCGTCGGCGTCCCTGATTTCGACAGGTGCGTCTGCGGCCCGTCGTTGCGCACGGTCTGGCCGATCTTGTAACGGCTGAGACGGCGAATCATCGCCGGGCCGACCATGAACGAGATGATCAACGCCGTGAGTACCGCCAGAATGGTGCGCAGCGTGATGTATCGGAACACCAGGAACCCGGCATCGAACTGCGACAGGTAATCGGCAAGCTGGATCAGCATGCGACCTCCGTGCGGCAACAGCTCTTCACCACTTCGTCCATGCGCGCCGAACGCGAACCCTTGATCAGTACGCTGTCTTCTTCCGACAGGCCCCGCAACAGCGTCTCGGCAAGGGCCTTGCGATTGGTGAAATGCATGGACTCGCCCGGGAATCCCTGCGCCGCATGACCACTGAGTTCGCCCACCGTGAACAGACGATCGATCCCGAGTGCCGCTGCCTGCTCGCCGAGCTGCCGATGCAGTTGCGGCGCATCGGCGCCGAGTTCGGCGAGATCGCCGAGCACCAGCGTGCGTCGACCGGGGGCTGCCGCCAGGACCAGCAGCGCCGCCATCACAGAGTCAGGATTGGCGTTGTAGCTGTCGTCGATCAGGCGTGCGCCGTTCACCCCGGGCAGCGGACACAGACGGCCGGCCACCGGGGCAAGGCCGGCCAACGCCGGTTCGGCATCGTCCAGGCCGGCGCCGAGCGCCAGGCTGCCGGCGATCGCCGCCAGTGCATTCATGCGGTTGTGCTCGCCGGCGAGCCGCAGACGTACGTCGATCTCGCCCTGCGCACAACGCACTGGGAAATGCGCCTCGAAACCGTCATCCCGCCACACGATGGAATAGGCCCCGGCCGGGCTGTTGACATCTGCCGCCTGCGCGACACCGAACGTGCGCTGCTGGCGCCCTTGCGCCAGCTGGCGCCACAGGCCGGCGAAACGGTCGTCGGCGTTGAACACGAAAATACCGTCCGGACCCAGCCCGTTGATGATCTCGGCCTTGGCCCTCGCCACACCCTCGAGGCTGCCGAAGCCCTCCAGATGCGCGCGGCCCGCGTTGTTCAACACGGCGACATCCGGCTTCACCAGGCCAGTGAGGTAGTCGATTTCGCCCGGGTGATTGGCACCCAGCTCGATCACGGCGAACGGCTCCTGGCGCAACCGGCTGAGCGTCAGCGGCACGCCGATCGCGTTGTTGAGATTGCCGCGTGTCGCCAGCACATCGCCGCGGCGCGCCAGGATGGCGGCGGTCATCTCCTTCAACGTGGTCTTCCCGTTGCTGCCGGTGATCGCGATCACGCGCGCCGGGCAGCGCTGCCGCCACTGCTGGCCGAGACGTCCCAGAGCAAGCAGGCTGTCCGCCACTTCGACGGTCGACAGCGGCGCTTCAGCCGCGCGCTCCACCAGAGCGCCGGCAGCGCCACGTGCCTGCGCTGCTGCAAGGTAGTCGTGGCCGTCGAAATTCGGACCGCGCAGCGCAACGAACAACTGGCCCTGCTGCAGGCTGCGGGTATCGGTGCTGACACCGTCGACGAAGCAATCGTCACCTGCCAGATGACCGTTGACCATCGTCGCGAGCTCGGACAGGTGCAATGCGCTCATGCCGCACCCCCGTGAAGCGCTGCCTGGACCTGCGCGATATCGCTGAAAGAAAAGCGACGACCGGCGGTCTCCTGGTAATCCTCGTGGCCCTTGCCTGCAACCAGCACCAGGTCATTCGCCGCAGCCGCCGCGATACTGACCTGGATCGCCTTGGCGCGATCGTGCTCGATGTGTGCAGCCTGGCGGTCAGTCATCCCGCCGAGGATATCCTCGACGATCTGCCGCGGATTCTCCGAGCGTGGATTGTCGTCCGTGATCACGACACGATCGGCCAGGCGCTGCGCCACTGCGCCCATCTGCGCACGCTTGCCACGGTCGCGGTCGCCACCACAGCCGAACACACACACCAGGCGACCTGTCGCATGCTCACGCAGGCTCTTGAGCACCTTCTCCAGCGCATCCGGCGTGTGCGCATAGTCGACCACGACACGCGGCTTGTGCGGCGCGAGAAACACCATCATGCGGCCCGCCACCGGACGCACCTGTTCGAGGGCCGCGATTGCACTGCCGATCGGCATGTCCCAGGCGAGCAGTACCGCCAGCGACAACACCAGGTTCTCGGCATTGAAACGACCCAGCAGATGACTCTGCAGTTCGCCCGTGCCCCAGCTCGAATCGAAGCGCACCCGCAGGCCATCGGCGCGAGTCTCGACCTCGCGCAGCCGCAGATAACGGTCACCGAGTGCCGTCAGGCGGCTGTCGCTTCCCACTGCCACGGTATAGGTGCGCGGACGCACTTCGGCGGCGAGCCTAGCACCCGTCTCGTCGTCGACGTTGATCACCGCCAGGCTCAGACCGGCACCACGAAACAGGCGCGCCTTGGCATCCGCATAGGACTGCATGTCACCGTGATAGTCCTGGTGGTCACGGGTGAGATTGGTGAACACCGCCGTGTGAAACGGCACACCGGCAACCCGGTCCTGATGCAGCGCGTGCGACGAGACCTCCATCGCCACTGCGCGGGCGCCGTGTGCGAACAGACCGCTCAGCATCGCGTGCAGATTGACGGCGTCCAACGTGGTGTGGGTCGAGGGCTGCAGGTCGCCGGGAAAGCCGTTGCCGACCGTGCCGAGCACCGCAGTCGATACGCGTGTCGACAATGCCTGGGCGAGGAAATGCGCAACGCTGGTCTTGCCATTGGTGCCGGTGACACCGATCACGCGCATGGCGTGCGCTGCCTGTCCGAAGAAGCGCGCGGCGATCTCGCCAGCGTGGCGACGCAGTCCTGGCAGCGCGATCACGGGAACATCGGCGGAGAGCCGTGCAATGCGGTCACGGTCCCACTGCGTCGTCGGCTCGGCGATCACCGCCGCCGCGCCCCGATCACGCGCCTCGGCGAAGTGCTCGAGCGCATGCCCGCGGGTTCCCTGCAAGGCCAGCCACAAGCCATTGCGCTCAACCTCGCGGCTGTCCAGCGCCAGCGAGCTGACCGTCTGGTGGCGTGCCCAGTCGATGCCGGACAGCCCTGGCAGCAGGTCCGCGAGCAACAGGCTTTTCTTGTCGGCGCGCTGGGGCATCATCGAGCCGCTCCGCCCTGGGCCATGCGCACCGAGGGATCGATGGCCACATCGGGAGCCACGTTCTGCAGCCGCAGCGCCTCCGCCATCACCGCCGAGAACACGGGGCCGGCAACCTGCCCGCCATAGAACTTGCCGGCCCGTGGCTCATTGAGCATCACCGCCAGCACAAATCGCGGTTTTTGTGCCGGCGCCATACCGGCGAACAGCGCGAGATAGCGGTCGTCGCTATAGCCCTGTGGACCGAACTTCTTGACGGTCCCGGTCTTGCCCGCGACCCGGTAGCCGAGCACGGCCGCCTCTGGTGCAGTGCCATCGGCAGTAGCCACTGACTCCAGCATCTTGCGTACCGCCACCGCCGTCGGCACCGAGAATACGCGCTGACCTTCCGGCGGCACATCGCGTTTGAGCAGCGTGGCCGGAACCATGACGCCGTCATTGGCCAGCGCCGCATAGGCCTGGGCCAACTGCAGGGTGCTGACCGAGATGCCGTAACCGAATGACAGCGTCGCCTGATCGATCTGCGCCCAGCGGCGAAAATCGTTGAGCTGACCTGCCGCCTCGCCAGGGAACCCGGTCCCTGCGGCACGCCCGAAACCGAGTCTATCCATCACCTGCCACAGGTCGCGCTTTTCCAGCGCAAGCGCGATCTTGCCGGCACCCACGTTGCTCGACTTGCTCAGCACGGTGGCGATGTCGATCACACCGAGGTTGTGCGAGTCCTTGACCTGGGCACGGCCGATGCGGAAGTAACCGGGCGAGGTGTCGATCAGCGAATCCGGCTTGATGCTGCCCTTGTCCAGCGCTGCGGCCACAGTGAACGGCTTGAGCGTCGAACCCGGCTCGAACAGATCGGTCAGTGCGCGGTTGCGCAACCGGCCGGCACGGTTGGAGCGGTCGCCATTCGGATTGAACGACGGCTGGTTGACCATCGCCAGGACCTCACCCGTCTGCACGTCGAGCAGCACCAGCGAGCCGGATATCGCCTGGTGGCGCCGGACGGCCGCCTTGAGCTCGCGGTAGGCGGTGAACTGAAGGCGCTGGTCGATGCTGAGCGCCAGGTGATTGCCTGCGCGCGGGCTGCGGATGTTCTCGACGTCGTCGACGACCTGGCGCCGCCCGTCGCGCAACACCAGCTTGGCACCCGTCTCGCCGCGCAGCGCCTGGTCGAATGCCAGTTCCAGTCCTTCCTGGCCCATGTCGTCGACATCGGTAAAGCCCATCACGTGGCCAAAAACCTCGCCGGCCGGGTAGTAGCGCTTGTACTCGCGCTCGATATGCACCCCTTGGATACCGTTTGCCTTGGCGACATCCATCACGTGAGCCGCCTCGGCAGGCGGCAGGCGGCGCTTCAGATAAACGAAGTGGCGCTGGCTGTAGCGCACCAGCTTGCCGCGCAGCTCTTCCGCGTCCATCTCCAGCGCCTTTGCCAGAACCAGCAACTGCTCGATATCCGTCCCCAGCACACGCGGACTCGCCGCAATCGAGTCGACCGGCGTGCTCAGCGCCAACACGTCGCCCCGACGGTCCGTGATCAGACCACGGTGTGCGGGCACCTCGACCTCGTCGAGATAGCGATCGGCACCTTCCGATTGCAGGAAATCCTTCTCCAGGATCTGCTGATCGACTGCCCGCCACACCAGCGCGGCGGCAGCCATCACGAACAGCGCGAGAACCGTGTAGCGGCGACCGGCATAGCTCGGCAGCACCTTTTCCTCGCGCCGCACCTGGCGGGCACGCTTGTCGCGACGCGCCGCCATCTACTTCACCACCACGATTTGTTCGGCCGCCGGGACACGCATCTGCAGCCGTTCGCCGGCGATGTCCATGATCCGGCCCAGGGCACCGCGCGTCGCCAGTTCGAGTTGCAGACGACCCCACTCCATATCGACCTGGTCACGCTCGGCACGCACCTGCTGCAGTTCGACGAACAGTGAGCGCGACAGGAACTTCGCGTACACGACTGCGACACCGCTGCACACCACGGCGACCATCAGGAACGACAGCCATGTCATCTGCCCGCGACTCATGCGCCCACCTCGGCGACCCGCATCACCGCACTGCGCGCACGTGGATTGTTGTGCAACTCGACCGCCGAGGCCCGGGTTGCCTTGCCAACGAGTTGCAGCTGTCCGCGCGTGTCGACGTGCCTGACCGGCAGACCCTTTGGCAGTCTCGGACCCTGTGCGGCGTCACGCATGAAGCGCTTGACGATACGGTCCTCGAGCGAATGGAAGCTGATCACGACCAGACGCGCCCCCTGCGCCAGCACCTCCAGCGAGCCCTGCAGACACTGCTGCAGATCGTCCAGTTCGCGGTTGATGAAGATGCGGATCGCCTGAAAAGTGCGGGTCGCCGGGTGCTTACGCTTTTCCTTGATTGGACAGGTCTGCGCCACCAGATCGGCAAGGTCGCGGGTACCGGTGATCGGGGTATCCTGGCGACGCGCCACGATGGCACGTGCGATACGCCGCGAAAAGCGCTCTTCGCCGTATTCGTATATCACCGTGGCGATGTCTTCCTCGTCGGCCTCAGCCAGCCATTGCGCCGCACTCTGACCACGCGACTGGTCCATGCGCATGTCCAGTGGGCCGTCGTTCAAAAAGCTGAAACCACGCGTCGGGTCGTCGAGCTGTGGCGACGACACGCCAAGGTCAAGCAACAGGCCGTCGATACGATGCACCAGGTCGCACTCGCCGACCACGATGGGAATATCGGCAAAGCTGCCATGCGTGATCGAAAAACGCCGATCGTCACCAAAACGCGCCTGCGCGACGCGCACCGCCTCGGCATCCTTGTCGAACGCCAGCAGGCGCCCCTTGTCACCCAGGAGAGCAAGAATGCGCTCGCTGTGCCCGCCCCGCCCAAAGGTGCCATCTATATAGATACCGTCGGGGCGGACCTGCAGCGCCTCGATCGCCTGGTCGAGCAGGACCGGGATATGCGCCGCCTGAGCCGGCATCACAACGACATCCCCTCGAGCTCATCCGAGAAATAACCGTCTGCCGACGCAACCGTTTCCAGGGATGCATCGCGGACGCCACCCCAGGATTCCGCATCCCAGATCTCGAACTTGTGCACCTGACCGACCAGCGACACGCGCTTGCCGAGACCGGCGAAGTCGCGCAATTCGGGAGAAATCAGTATGCGGCCCTGACCATCCAGCTCCAGTTCGGAGGCATGGCCAAGCATCAGGCGTTGAATCGCCTGGTTTTTCGGATTCATGTTCGGCAGGCGGGACAGCTTGCGCGCGAGCTCGACCCACTCGTTCTCGGGATACAGCCAGAGACACCGCTCTTTGGGGCTGATCGTCACCACCACCCGCGAGGCGCAGGCACGATCGAACGCATCGCGATGCTTTGCGGGTATCGCGATGCGCCCCTTGGCGTCGACATTGAGTGTACTGACCCCCAAAAACACGGCTTCGCCGTCTCCTTATTCGGGTGGGTGACTCCGCCCCTATTCCCCACGATCACCCACTTATCACCCAATCTTAGGTTGCAACCCCCATTCGGTCAAGCCAATTGGGAAGAAAAAATGCTTAATCCTCAGTCACTTAGGCGCGAAAGCCAAGAACAAGGAAAGGGACGCAAAACAGGCCCCTAACGGCGCGAGTTAAAGTGAAATATTAAGTACGGCGGGTGACGGCGATACGGCGAGGCGAATACAGTTCCCGGAGAACCCGAGGCAGAACCTGAAGCCACCGGGACCGCGGGCAGCCGCCAGCGGAGCAGGACTTGGAGCAGGTGGAAAATGGAGTCGGCCGATAAGCCGGGTTCTGTCGAGGACGATCATTCATCTGGGACGCCCGTCACCGGACGCCTCGTGCGACCTACCCGGAGACACCTGCGGGCCGCAGGCTGCCCGAAGGCGTGCCTCCCTATTTGGTCTTGCTCCAGAGGGGGTTTGCCGTGCCATCCACGTTACCGCAGACGCGGTGCGCTCTTACCGCACCATTTCACCCTTACCTGGCGTCAGGGCGAACCTGATGCCATCGGCGGTTTACTTTCTGTTGCACTTTCCGTCGGCTCGCGCCGCCCAGGCGTTACCTGGCCTCTTGCCCTGCGGAGCCCGGACTTTCCTCCATCGCCTAGCGGCGACCGCGATCGTCTGGCCGACTCCGCCGTGCACCCTAGGCCAAGCAGGCCCGGCAGGCAAGCGCCTCAGTCTTTCGTCATCTCCAGGGCCCGCCGGTACATCAGGTTCTTTTTCTCGCCGGTGATCCTCGCCGCGAGGCCGGCCGCCTGTTTCACCGGCAATTCCTCCAGCAAGACCCCGAGCAGACCATCGACGTCGACGGACAGCCTGTCGCCACCGGCCTCGGCACCGGCCACCAGCACGACGATTTCACCCTTGCGTTGATTGTCATCGGCCTCGACCCATTGCAACAGTTCAGCCAGCGGCGCCGACCTGACCGTTTCATGCAGCTTGGTCAGTTCGCGTGCCAGCACCGCAACACGCAAACCACCAAACACCTCGACGAGGTCGTTCAGGGATTCGAGGATGCGATGCGATGATTCGTAAAAGACCAGAGTCGTGGTTTCGCGCACCAGCGATTGCAGGTGCGCCTTGCGCGCCTGCTGCCGGCGCGGCAGAAAGCCCTCGAAGCGAAACCGGTCGGTCGGCAGGCCGGCGACGCTCAGTGCCGCGAGCAACGCACTGGGACCTGGTATCGGAATCACCGCGATGCCCTGTTCACGGCAGGCACGGACCAACGGAAACCCAGGGTCGCTGATCAGCGGCGTACCGGCATCCGACACCAATGCAAGGGATTCTCCGGCCTTGAGCTGTTCGACGATCCGCCCGGTCGCCTCGACCTCGTTGTGCTCGTGCAGGGACAGCATCGGTTTGGCGATACCGAGGTGATCGAGCAGGCGTCGGCTGTGGCGCGTATCCTCCGCGAGGATGCGGTCGACGCCACGCAATACCTCGATCGCGCGCAGTGTAACGTCGTCCAGATTACCGATCGGTGTGGCGACGATGTAGAGCCGCCCGGCCAGGTTTGACACCTCTCACCCCACCTTTGATACTCGACGTCCCATCCTGACCGCACGCGATGTTCCATGCAAGCGACCACCCTGCCACGTCTGCCAATCGTCCTGCTTTGGCTGCTCCTTGCCTATGGCTGCGGCCAGATCCCGGAACGCCCGTCGCGCCCAGCAAGCGATCCTGACGCAGTGCGCGCCGCCGAACTGCTGGCGGCCGGGCAATACCCGGCGGCTGCCGAGCTCTATCGACGACTCGCCGCGGGCACGGCGACCCCGGATCAGCGTGCAGGCTATCTGCTGGCGGCCGCCGAGGCATCACGCGCCGGAAATGACTGGGACGGCGTTCGCCAGGCGCTCGACCTGCTGACACCAATGAACCTGGGTGCAGACCAGGCGCTGCAACGCGACCTGTTGCGCAGCGAGGTGCAGCTGCAGGAAAGACGTCCTACCGACGCCCTGGCAACACTGGCGGCGCCACCTGTGCCGGGTGCCGACACCGCGCTTCGGATCCGCTTTCACCAGGACATCGCCGAGGCCTATCGCCAGATGGGCAACCTGCTGGAGACCGCGAATGCGCTGCAGGCAGTGGATGCGCTGCAAACCGATCGCGATGCACGCCTGGCGACGCAGACCGACATCCTGCGCACGCTGGCGCTGCTCAACGAGCTGGTCCTGAGCAACCTGCAACCATCACCGCCAGGTATCGCCGGGGGTTGGATGCAGCTGGCATTGCTGGTCAAGAAGCACGGTGGCGAACCCGACCAGCTCGCGCCGCTGCTGGCCGACTGGCGTGCGCGTTTTCCGCAGCATCCGGCATTGCCCGACTTACTCACCAACTATCAGCAATACCTGCAGAGCCAGTTGCAGCGCGTATCGACCATCGCCGTACTGTTGCCGCAGTCAGGCGTGTTCTCCGAGGTCGCCGCAGCGATCCGTGACGGCATCGTGATCAGCCGCTTTCAGCAGCCCGAGGGCAAGCGGCCGGAGCTGCGCTTTTACGATGCCACCGATCCAGCCGGGGTGTGGCCCCTGTACACCCGCGCAGTCGCCGAGGGTGCAGAGCTGGTCATCGGCCCACTGCAGAAAGACGCCGTCGCGCAGCTGATCCGCGCCGGCGAACTGCCGGTACCGGTACTCGCACTCAACCAGGTCGAGGTCGACACCACGCTGCCGGCGAATCTGTTCATGTACTCGCTGTCGCCTGAAGACGAGGCACGCCAGGCAGCCGAACGGGCCTGGCTCGACGGCCACCGGAGACCGTTGATCCTGGCGCCGCAGGACACCTGGGGTGAGCGACTGGCGAATGCCTTCGAACAGCGCACACGGACCCTCGGCGGCAGTGTGGCCGGTATCGGGCGTTACGACGACAACAGCCACGACTATTCCGACACCATCACCTCGACACTGCACATCGATCAGAGCGAGGCGCGGCGGCGCCAGATCGAGGGCTGGCTGGGCCGCCGGGTCGAGTTCGAGCCGAATCGGCGCAGCGACGTGGATGCGGTGTTTGTCGCCGCGCGCCCGGTACAGGCACAGGGCATCCGCCCGCAACTGCAGTTCCATCACGCCGGCGATCTGCCGATTTATGCCACCTCGCACGCATGGACCGGGCAGCTTTCAGCAAACCAGGCAGAGGACATGCGGGGCATCATGCTGGCCGATATTCCGTGGCTGCTGTCCAACAGCACCGGCGACCTGGACACGCGCGCATCTATCGTCCAAAGCCTGCCCAAGAGCGGCTCCGCCTACGCGCGGCTCTATGCGATGGGAATGGACGCACTCCGCCTGGTGCCCCACCTGAGGCGCCTGCAGAGCAGTCGCTACGAGTCACTGGATGGCAGCACCGGCAATCTCTACATGGATGAAGCCAATCAGATCCACCGCCAGCTCATCTGGGTGCTGCTCGACCAGCAACCGCGCATCCTCGGTTACGCGCCACGCCTCGATCTGCAATCCGCCGAACAACAGACCGCGCCGGCCACACCGGAGGTCTCCAGCCAAGCACCCGCCTCCTGATGGGCAACTCGCAGGATGCCGGACGTGATGCCGAGTCGCGCGCGGAGGCGCTGCTGAGACACAGCGGCCTGAACCTGGTGGCACGCAACTATCGCTGCCGCGGCGGCGAGATCGACCTGATCATGCGCGACGCACAGCATCTGGTGTTTGTCGAGGTGCGCCAGCGTGGCAGCGTACGATTCGGCGGTGCCCTGTCGAGCGTGGACGCAAACAAGCAGCGACGCGTGATTCACGCGGCCCAGCACTACCTGATGTCCAGCGGCTGGCAGGGGCCGTGCCGCTTCGACGTCGTCGGCTTCGACGGCCCACAACAGCAGGGACAATGGATTCGCGATGCGTTTACCACGTGACATCGACCGGCGGCAGTTGGCGTGCGACACTTGCGCCAACTGACCACGGCAGCGACGCAGCATTGTGGATCCGATCGAACGCATCAACGCCCTGTATGACGATAACGCGCGCCTGACCAGCAGTGCAGCCGGGACCCAGGCCGCACCCATTGCGCTGGCCGCGCAATGCATCGTCAACTGCCTTCTCGGCGGCGGCAAGGTATTGTGCTGTGGCAACGGCGGATCAGCGGCCGATGCCCAGTATTTCGCCGCACAGATGCAGCACCGCTACGAACGCGAGCGCCCCGGCCTGCCCGCGATTGCACTGAACTCAGACACCGCGATCCTCACCGCGATCGCGGTGGAAGAAGGTTTCGGCAACATCTTCGCCAAACCGGTCAGCGCCCTTGGACATCCGGGTGATGTACTGTTGACGCTGAGCATCAACGGCACCGCCGAGAACATGGTGGCCGCCATCGACGCCGCAGCCGACCGGCAGATGCGCGTGATCGCACTGACCGGGCGTGACGGCGGGGACGTGGCGCTGAAACTGCGGACCAACGATATCGAGATCCGCACACCGGCAGTCGATGCAGCGCGGATTCTCGAAAACCATCGGCTGGTGATTCACTGTCTGTGTGACCTTATCGATCTTCAACTCATGGGTGGTTAATACATGATGAATCTCAACACCCCGGCAACAAGGGCTGTCATCGTCGGATTGTTGGCACTGGCGCTCAGCGGCTGTGGAGCCGTGGTCATCGGCGGTGCGGTGGCCACCGCCAATGTGGCACACGACCGCCGCACGGCCGGCACCCTTGTCGAGGACCAAAAGATCCTCCTCGAAGCCATCAGTTTCCGCGATGGAGACGAAGCCCTGAAAAAACAGGCGAATATCGGCATCGACGTGTTCAATCTGCAAGTGCTGCTGACCGGTCAGGCGGAAAACATCGAAGTCGTCGAGGCGTTCCGCCAGCGGGTAGCCGGCATCCCGCGCGTACGTGCGGTATTCAATGAAGTGGTCGTCGGCGCAGAATCCACCTGGGGAGAGGCCACTTCCGATGCCTATCTGACGGCAAGGGTCAAAGTGGCGCTGTTCAACGTCAAGATCGACGGATTCGATCCGACCCGGGTGACTGTAACCAGCGCCCAGGGCAGCGTCTATCTGATGGGGCTGCTGACCCCGACCGAGGCCGACGCGGTCACCGAGGAGGTCCGCTTTGTCAGCGGCGTCAAGCGGGTGGTGAAATTGTTTGAATATCTCGACCGCTGAACCAAATAAAGCGCTGGCGCTGTCACCAGCGCTGCAGCGCGAACTTGCGACGCTGTTTGTCGGACCCGACCTGCTCACCGGTGCGAGCGATTGCTGGGTGTACGGCTACGACAACAGCCGCCAGCACGCCCTGCCGCAGGCGGTATGTTTTGCACGCGACGCCACGCAGATTGCCGAACTGGTGGGTCTCTGCCGCAGCAACGGCGTTCCGCTGATTGCACGCGGACGCGGCACCGGCACCACCGGGGCCACGGTGCCATTGCGTGGCGGCATCGTGGTATCGATGGAGCGCATGCGCAGTGAGCTGTCCATCGATCCCGCCAACCGCGTGGCACGGGTATCGCCGGGTTACACCAATCAGGAATTGCAGGACGCTGCCGCAGGGCACGGTTTCTTCTGGCCACCTGACCCGACCAGCGCCGCGGTCTGCACAATCGGCGGCAATCTCGCCTACAACTCCGCCGGACCGCGCGCCGTCAAGTACGGCACACCGCGTGAGAACACCCTGGGCCTGCGCGCCGTGGCCGGTACCGGCGAGATACTCAAGACCGGCGTAACCACGACCAAGGGGGTGGTCGGTTACGACCTGACCCGCCTTCTGATCGGCTCCGAGGGCACGCTGGCGATCATCACCGAGGCCACGCTGAAACTGACACCACTGGCGGAAAGCAGGCGCACGCTGCAGGCCATCTATTCCGACATCCACGCAGCAGCCGACGCGGTATCGCGGATCATGGCGCAACCGGTGACACCATGTGCACTGGAGTTCATGGATGGCACCGCCATCGACATGGTGCGCAACTATTCTGACCTGGGGCTGCCGAAGGAAGCGCGTGCCCTGCTGATGATCGAGGTCGACGGCCCCCTCGCCGGCATCGAGGCCAGCGCCGCCCAGGTGTCGGCGGCGGCTCGTGGAGCCGGCTGCATCCAGGTCGACGTGGCGCAGACAGACGACGAGGTCGCGCGCCTGTGGCGCACACGCAAGGCCCTGTCACCGGCATTGCGCAACGTGGCGCCGAAAAAAATCAACGAAGACGTCGTCGTCCCTGTATCCCGGATACCGGCACTGATCGGCGGCCTTGAACAGCTGGCCGCGCAATTCGGCATCACCATCGTCAACTTCGGCCACGCCGGTAACGGCAACATCCACGTCAACCTGCTGGTCGACCCTGACGACGCCGGGCAGATGGCGGCGGCCAATCCCTGTCTGGACGCGGTCTTCGACCTGGTGCTGTCGCTGGACGGCAGCCTGTCGGGTGAGCATGGCATCGGCTGGGTCAAGCGTGACTTCGTCAGCCGTGAACTGGATACCACCAGCCTGCGCCTGATGGCGGCGATCAAACGTCAGTTCGATCCCGACGGGATCCTCAACCCCGGGGTCGGCTTCCCCGATGCCTGAACCGTGGCGCCGGCATCTGGCACCATCACAGCATCGAATTCGAATAAAAATCCTCAAAAACCGGCCGATCCGGTCGATGACTTACTGCGTGAATAATTGTCCAGGCACATGGAGATTTACATGACAATGTTGTCGCGACTGGCTTTTTCCCTGCTGCTGACCTCACCAACCTTGGCATTGGCCAGCGGGAGTGGAGAGAACACCCTGAACCTGACCGATCACTGGGTGGGGTTCACGGCCATTGCCATCTTTGGTATTTCCTACCTGCTGGTGATGGCAGAGGAATTCACCCATCTGCGCAAGTCCAAACCGGTGATCCTGGCAGCCGGCGTGATCTGGGCGCTGATCGCAGTGGTCTATCAGCAGAATGGCGTCGACCATGCCGCCGAAGTGGCGGTGCGCCACAACCTGCTGGAATACGCCGAGTTGATGTTGTTCCTGCTGGTTGCGATGACCTACATCAACGCCATGGACGAACGACAGGTGTTCGAGGCATTGCGCTCCTGGCTGGTGAAAAAGGGATTCAGCCTGCGCCAGTTATTCTGGATCACCGGATTATTGTCCTTCCTGATCTCACCGGTCGCAGACAACCTGACCACCGCGCTGTTGATGTGTGCAGTGGTCCTCGCAGTGGGGGGAAGCAACACCAGGTTTGTCCTTATCGCCTGCATCAATATTGTTATCGCCGCGAACGCCGGTGGCGCCTTCAGCCCATTCGGCGACATCACCACGCTGATGGTCTGGCAGAAAAACATCCAGACAACCATGGGGCCGGTCGATTTCTGGTCGTTCTTCGCCCTGTTCGTACCCTCGCTGGTGAACTGGCTGGTGCCGGCGGTGATCATGATGTTCGCGGTACCCAACGAACAACCGGCAGGCGGCGGGGAGATGGTCAAGATGCGGCTCGGCGCCAGGCGCATCATTGGCTTGTTTCTGCTGACCATCGCCACCGCTGTGAGCTTTCACAATTTCCTCCACATGCCGCCGGTTATCGGCATGCTCACCGGCCTGGCGTACCTGCAGTTCTTTGGTTACTACCTCAAGAAGAGGGGCGCCCGCAATATCAACGCTGGCGATCCGTTGCACGAAGAAGACCCCATCGCATTCGACATCTTCAACAAGGTGGCGCGCGCCGAGTGGGATACCCTGCTGTTCTTTTACGGCGTGGTGTTGTGCGTCGGCGGTCTGGGCTTTATCGGCTACCTGTCTCTGGCCTCCGAGCTGATGTACATCGACTGGGGTGCAACCAATGCCAACATCACGGTCGGCTTGTTGTCGGCCATTGTCGATAACATCCCGGTGATGTTCGCCGTGCTGACGATGATGCCGGACATGTCGCTCGGCCAATGGCTGTTGGTGACGCTGACTGCCGGCGTCGGCGGTTCGATGCTGTCGATCGGCTCAGCGGCAGGGGTCGCCCTGATGGGCCAGGCACGCGGGAAGTACACCTTCTTCGGCCACCTGAAATGGACGCCGGTGATTGCGCTGGGATACGCGGCCAGCATTGCCACGCACATGTGGATCAATGCCAGCATGTTTTGAGCATTTCGAAACCGGCGCCACCGGACAGGTGCCGGTAGACTCGTAAACTGTGCAAGGCGGGCCCGGCCCGCCTTTTTTCTGCCTGCAAACCTTTCCCGCAATCAGCCCTGCTGTGCCGCCATCTGCTCGACCTTGCCCATCACCATGGCCTCGAGGTCACGCTTGTACTGCGCCACGCGGTCGAGCAGGGTGGGATCGCCAGCACCAAGGATCTGCGCGGCGAGAATTCCGGCGTTCTTGGCACCGTTGATCGCCACGGTGGCAACCGGTACGCCACCCGGCATCTGCACGATGGACAACAGTGAATCCTGGCCGCTCAGCGCCGAGGTCTTGACCGGCACGCCGATCACCGGCAGTTCGGTGATCGCCGCCGCCATACCGGGCAGGTGCGCGGCACCGCCGGCACCGGCGATGATCACGCCGATGCCGCGCCCGCGCGCTTCCCGCGCATAGTCGTACAGACGCCCCGGGGTGCGGTGTGCCGAGACGATGGTCATCTCGAACGGTACGCCGAACTCGCGCAGGATCTGCGCAGCCTCCTGCATTACGGGCAGATCGGAATCGCTGCCCATGATGATGCCAACACGGGGGTTGCTCATAACTTCTTGTCTCCGAGAATCTTGATCAAAGTCTTTACCCGGGTCGCCTTTTCGCAGGCACTGTCGATCGAATCATCGATGACGGTCACGTGGCCCATCTTGCGGCCGGGCTTGGTCACCGCCTTGCCGTAGATATGTACGCAGACACCGGGAATCGCCAGCACCGCGGCCAGGCCGGATATGACTGGCCGGCCTTCATAACCCGGCTCACCGAGCAGGTTCACCATGGTTGCCGGCGTCAGCTGACGGGTTTCGCCGAGCGGCAGCCCGAGGATCGCACGCAGGTGCTGCTCGAACTGATCGGTAACGCAGGCCTCGATGGTGTGATGGCCGGAGTTGTGGGTGCGCGGCGCCACCTCGTTGACCAGCAACCCGCCATCGGCGGCCAGAAACAGCTCGACGCCGAACACGCCGACACCGTCCATCGCCTCGACGGTGCGCATCGCCAGCGCCTCCGCGCGCCGCGCCGTCTCGCTGTCGATATTGGCCGGCGCGACCAGGAAATCGAGGACGTTGTCGCCGGCGTGAAAACGCATCTCCACAGTCGGATAGACGCGGCACTCGCCGCCGACGTTGCGTGCCACCATCACCGCCAGTTCTTTTTCCGCGTCGACGAAGCGCTCGACGTAGCCAGGCACCGGCAGACGCCGGGCGAACGCAGTTTCATCGGTCATCACCGCCACGCCACGCCCGTCGTAACCGCCGCGACGCGCCTTCTGCACCAGCGGGTATCCGAACGCGGCAAATGCGGCGGCATCCGCTTGCGGCATATCGATGAAGTCCGACGTCGGAATACCCGCATCGCGCAGGAACTGCTTTTGCGCGTATTTATCCTGGATGGTCGCGAGCAACTGAGGCCGCGGATAGATGCGATGCCCTTCCTCTTCCAGCGTGATCAGCGTCTCGGTGTCGATGTCTTCGAGTTCGAAGGTGACGATGTCACAGGATTCCGCGAGTTCCCGGAGCTTGGCCGGGTCGCTGTAGTCGCCGACGATCTGGTGCCCGGCGACCTGCCCCGCCGGCGAACCCTGCAAGGGGTCGAGTACCACGCAGGTGCAGCCGAGACGCTTGGCCGCCTTCACCATCATGCGCCCGAGTTGCCCGCCGCCGATCAGGCCGATACGGGCAACGGGATAGGGATATACATCTTCCATCGACGCCGCCAAAAAAAAAAGAAACCGTGGAGCGATTCCATCACGCCGCCCCGATTGGGTCACCAATGCGCCGCCACGACCGCAGCGCCCGACACCTCACGCAGCATGCCTCCGGGCCATCGACCGTGGCGGCCGCCGTTGTGCGACCGGCGTTTGCCGGCCGGCCCGCGCGAAAGCGCGCAAGGATAGCGCGGATTTCTGCCGCGTGCCGACAATTGATTGCGAATTCTGATGTTTTTCAGGCCTTTAAAGAAAAGACGGCGGCCCAGGCCAGGCAACAGCCGCAACAATTGACCCAGCGCAACCGGCACTCAACACGGGCCGCGCCGGAGGAGTGATCTGGGGCCGCTGTGATATAGTCGCGCGCAGCATTAAATTAGGAATTGCTGAATAAGGCATACAGGGGGCAGACGAGGCCATTCCAGCCACGTCCCTGCCTTGTTCTGACGGTTCCTCATCGCTAACCAAGACAGAACGTCAAGATCCAGGGGGGACAGCATGTCCAAACAACATCCCGTCGTTGCGGTTACCGGTTCGTCCGGTGCCGGTACCACCACCGTCAAACGCGCCTTCGAGCACATCTTCATCCGCGAGGGTATCAATGCCGCGGTAGTTGAAGGCGACAGCTTCCATCGCTACGAGCGTGGCGAGATGAAGGTCAAGATGACCGAAGAGGGTCTGAGCCATTTCGGGCCCGAGGCAAACCGCTTCGACAAACTCGAGGAGCTGTTCAAGACCTACGGCGAGACCGGCACCGGTGAGAAGCGCTATTACCTGCACAACCAGGACGAGGCCGACGAGCACAATGCACGTCTGGGCACCGATAAGAAATCGGGCGAGTTCACACCCTGGGAGCCCATCCCCGAAGGTACCGACCTGTTGTTCTACGAGGGACTGCACGGGCTCGCCGTTACCGAGGAAAACGATGTCGCGGCCCAGGTGGATCTCGGCATCGGCGTCGTTCCGATCGTCAACCTCGAATGGATCCAGAAGATCCATCGTGACAGCGCCGAGCGCGGTTACTCACCGGAGGCGATCGTCGAGACCATCATGCGTCGCATGCCGGACTACATCAATCACATCACCCCGCAGTTCTCGCGCACCGACATCAACTTCCAGCGCGTATCGCTGGTGGACACGTCGAACCCGTTCATCGCGCGCGACATCCCGACGCCGGACGAGAGCTTCGTGGTCATCCGCTTCGCCAACCCGAAGAAGTTCAGTACCGACTTCCCCTACCTGCTGTCGATGATCAACGGCTCGTTCATGTCGCGCCGTAACAGCATCGTGGTACCGGGCGGCAAGATGGGCTTCGCGATGGAGGTCATCTTTGGCCCGATCATCGACCAGATGATGGACGAGCGCGGCCTCTGAGCCGCTGGCGGTGGCGGCCAGACCGCCACCGCCCCACACCCTGAATGCGCACCTTTACCAGCATCCATACCAGCGGCGCCGATTGGCGCGACAACTGCGATCAGGTGCTGGCCAAACTACGAGACGCGACCAGCGGTGAGCTGGCCTTCATCTACCTCGCCGAAGAACTGGCGGGCGATACCGATCGCATCGTCGACTACCTGCGCACCGGCAGCGGTATCGCGCACTGGGTCGGGTGCACAGGCATGGGGCTGTGCAGCAGCGGACGCGAGACCTACGAGGAGCCCGCACTCGCGGTGCTGACCACACCCTTTTGTGGTGACGATTTCCGCATCATCCCGAGATTCGACACCGATCCGCTCGAATGGCTCGACACCACTCGGGGCTGGCGTGAGCGCAACCTGGCATCGGTCGCGGTGGTGCACGGCGACCCCGCATGCACGGTGCTGCCGGACCTGCTGGTCAGTTTCAGCGAGCAGCTGCAGGGCGGATTCATGGTCGGCGGCATTGCCTCGGCGCAGAACCTGCCGGTGCTGATCGCAGATCGTGCCGAAGGCGGCGGACTGTCGGGTGTGCTGTTCAGCGGCAAGGTGGCCATCAGCACCGGGCTCAGTCAGGGCTGCAGCCTGATCGGTCACAGGCACCACATCACCGCGTGTCAGCACAACATCATCGAGACCATCGACGAGCGTCCGGCGCTGGACGTATTCAAAGAAGACATCGGCGAGGTGCTGGCGCGTGATCTGCACCGCGTCGGCGGCTACATCTTCGTGGCGCTGCCGATTGCCGGCTCGGATACCGGCGACTACCTGGTGCGCAATCTCATCGGCATCGATCCGGACCGCGGACTGATTGCAATCGGCGACATGCCGCAGCCGGGCATGGAGGTCCAGTTCGCACGACGCGACGCCGAGACCGCGCGCGAGGACCTGGCGCAGATGATCGACGGCCTGATGAAACGCCTGCCCGGCGAACCCCGGGGTGCCCTGTATCATTCCTGCCTGGGACGAGGCCGCAACCTGTTCGGCGACGACTCTGCCGAAATGCGGCGGGTGCAGGAATTGATCGGCGATGTGCCCCTGGCCGGCTTCTACGCCAACGGCGAGATCTCACACAACCGGCTGTACGGCTACACCGGGGTGTTGACGCTGTTCAGCTGAAGCCGACGATGCATCTGGTTCGTTGACGAGATCCTCGGCGGGGTCAGCCCGATAGCCTGGATACAAGGGCCACTTCCGCTTTCGACACTGAGCCGACGTTCGCACAGCTAGCCAAATCGGCAGCAACCGACACCAAACGGTCGCCCCAAGAATCTGAATCACCGCTCGTTGCGTGGTCTTCCCGGCGAAAAAAAACCTCACGTGAATGAGGCTTTAATTCGATTCTTGATGGTTGATCAGACTTTGCGTTTGGTCCAACCGATAGCCGCTAGACCTAATCCCAAGAGAGCGAGGGGAGTTGGGACTGGAACTTGACCTTCACCGACATTAATTGTGATACCGTCGCGAAGCATAGCGTCAGGAGCATCAGAATGTGGCCCGATGTATTGGGAAAAGAATACTCCCTGATTGAAATGGGCGAATAAAACATCGGTTAAAATCGAACCAGATATCGACACTGCGGTTCCGGCTGATTGAGAACCCGGAGTAGCGCCAGATGTTCTCCAGCCAAATGCATAATTGCCCACGCCTGTAGCGAAACCCTCCCAAACATCAACCACGCTATAGCTTGTTGCACCGAATGAAAACGAGGCCGCTCCACTCGTAACACTCCCATCGGTATTGTAGCTTCCGTTCATCAAGTTAGGGACTCGATCTGCGGCTACCCAAAATCCGTTAAACATGTTGCCGCTCGTAGACAATGTATCTGAACCAGTGAACGTAAATTCAGCGAAACCGCCATTGTCAGCTACATTGATAATAATGCCAGCGCTAGCAGTTGTTGTCGTTGCGAGTATCAGCAGCATACCGAATAAGGTTCTTTTCATCTAAAACATCCTTGCACATTAAGTGCGGGTAGAAAAATTGCTTACTGGCAACCAGCAAAAAGCGAGCCAGACTAGTCTATATCGAATAATGGCTTTGATAGGTTTACGTAATTTTTCATATCAATCATAGACATAGACGAACAAAAACCAGCTTAGATCAGGGTTGTGATTGTGTTTCGAAAGTTCCCATCTGGTTCAAGCGTAAAAAAACCCAACACAATCGCTAGCTCTCTACGCAAAACCAAGTACTTCGTCCACTTGTGTTGGGTCCCGCCTGGATCGGCAGCAAAGGTGGATGTCTCGTCATGGGTGAAAGCGCCAGTTCGCAGACCCGGTGTTATGCAACATCTTGGCGGTCGAGCAAATCGATCCGGGAATGACCGGAGTTGGCCGGGGGCCGCCTTTGGGGATAGCTGCCCCCTAGCTGACATCCGCGAAACCTCTACCTATCCACTGGTGGCTTTCAGCGAAAAACTGAGAACCACCGAAGTCCGCCACAACCGGTCCTAACGGCAGCACCGTTTCAGTCTGTCGGGATTCTTTAAGATGATGAAGTTGGTAACAGGCGCTGCCGCCCGAACTCGGTCATCTGCACCAAAACTAAAGACAAAACGCCCGTCAACTCCAACTTCTGGATTACCTACTTCTGGTCCGGCGGTGCGGGAAATAGGGCGTAAGGTGCAGGGGGCTCTTCGTCGGGCGGTAGATAGCTCGGCGCCGGGTTGCCAGGCGCTCCAAGCGATACGATGAAACGATAGAGCGCCCGCAGGTCCTGCTCGTGCATCATGTTGACCGTGTACCACGGCATGGGTGGGCGCCTTTTTAAGGTACGACACGCTACCACCCACTGATCTTCGCTCATGTCTTTGACATATAGCCTAAGATTGGGCGCGTAGGTGGTACCCCATGGCCCGCGCCAGCCGAATGTGTCGCCCTTTAGCCATTGAGATTCTGAAATTTCACCGTTGCCCAGAAGATAACCTGAGGTATGGCAATCATTGCAGCCCCCGACCTGCGCAATGTACCGCCCTCGCTCGATCATCTCAGCGTCTGTACTGGCAATGACGGACCATGGTGATGCAGCGATGGCGGCGAGGCCAAGGACGATGAACTTTCCGGTAAGTTGCTGACCCGTTTCGTTACGCATGCTATAGCCCTCGCAAAGAAAACATTAGCCAAATTGCCAAGATTCACATGGGGACGAATATAGTCGGCGAACACAAGGCGTGTTTCGCCGAAACGCCAGGGATTTGCCGAAATGTCGGAACCAGGCATTTGGGCCCAAGGGGCGAGCGTTTCTTCAGGGTCTTGTCTCGCCGAATGGGAAATCGGAAAGCTGCCGTCTGTTGGTTGCTTGGCGAAGGGCAGGGATGGTCGAAAGGCGCCCACAAAGACGCATTGTTTCCCGACCGTTCGGCGAAAACGGGCGACAACCCCAGCCCAGCCACCGATTGAGCAACCGGGGCCGCCGCAGTAGAGACTACAGCCTCAGGCGCGTGCGGCCTGGCCGGTGTCGTCGAGCGCGGCCAGCGCGGCGCCGATGCGTTGTTCGATCTGCGTCGGCGAAAGGCCGGCCATCTCCAGCTGTTCGGCCTGCGTTCCCTGCTCGATGAACGTGTCGGGCAGACCGAGGTTGAGCACGTGCGCCGCGATGCCGGCCGCGTGCAACAGCTCGTTCACCGCCGATCCGGCACCGCCCTGCACGACATTCTCTTCCAGCGTGACCAGCAGGCGGTGCCGCGCGGCCAGATCGAGCACCAGCGCCTCGTCCATCGGCTTGACGAAACGCATGTTGACCAGGGTCGCGCCCAGGGCATCGGCCACCGGCCGTGCCGCCTGCAGCAGGGTGCCGAACACCAGCAAGGCCACACCACTGCCCTGCCTGATCACTTCACCGCGCCCCCAGGGCAGGGTCTCGAAACCCTCACCCGGCTCGACGCCGCTGCCTGCACCGCGCGGATAGCGGACCAACGCCGGCCCCGGGTGTTCGAAGGCGGTCTGCAGCATCAATCGGCACTCACGCTCATCGGCCGGCGCCAGTATCGCCATATTCGGGATACAGCGCGCATAGCTCAGATCGAAGCTACCGGCATGGGTCGCACCGTCGGCGCCGACCTGGCCGGCACGATCGACGGCAAGGGTCACGTCCAGGTTCTGCAGTGCGACGTCGTGCAACAGTTGATCATAGGCACGCTGCAGAAAGGTCGAGTAGATCGCGACCACCGGCTTCAGTCCGTCGCACGCCATGCCCGCGGCGAAGGTCACCGCGTGCTGCTCGGCGATGCCGACGTCGAAATACCGCTTGGGGAAACGGGCCGCAAATGCCACCAGGCCCGAGCCCTCACACATCGCCGGCGTGACCGCCATCAGCCGCGGATCACGTTCACCCGCATCGCACACCCAGTCGGAAAAGACCTGGGTGAAGCTCCTGCCGCCACCCTTGGCCGCCATCTGACCTGTGGAGGGATTGAACGGCGTCACCCCGTGATAGACGCAGGGATCACCCTCGGCAGGGGCATACCCACGACCCTTGCGGGTCACGACGTGCAGGAAGCGCGGACCGCGCATCGCCTTCATATTGCGCAGGGTACTGACCAGCAGCGGCAGATCGTGGCCGTCGATCGGGCCGATGTAATTGAAGCCGAGCTCCTCGAACAGCGTACCGGGCATCACCATGCCCTTCATGTGTTCTTCCCAGCGATGCACCAGGTCCTTCATCCCCGGCAGACCGCTCAACACGTGTTTGCCACCCTCGCGCACGCGGTTGTAGAAACGGCTCGACAGCACCCGGGCCAGGTAGTTGCTGATCGCCCCCACCGGCTGCGAAATCGACATGTCGTTGTCGTTCAGCACCACCAGCAGGTCGAGATCGAGCGCCCCGGCATGGTTGAGTGCCTCGAATGCCATACCCGCCGACAGTGCGCCGTCGCCGATCACCGCGATGTGCTCGCGCTGCTCGCCGGCCGCCTTGGCGGCCACCGCCATGCCCAGCGCGGCGCTGATCGAGGTACTCGAGTGACCGGCGCCGAAAGCGTCGTACGTCGATTCGTCACGCTTCAAAAAACCGGACAGCCCGTCCTTCTGCCGCAGCGTCGACATGCGATCGCGGCGCCCGGTAAGGATCTTGTGCGGATAGGCCTGGTGCCCGACGTCCCACACGAGGCGGTCTTCCGGGGTGTTAAACACGTAGTGCAGGGCCACTGTCAGTTCCACCACACCGAGCCCCGCGGCCAGGTGCCCGCCGGTCTGCGAAACCGTATTGACCAGGAAACGCCGCACCTCGGACGCCAGTGCCGGCAGTTCGCCCGCCGCCAGCGCACGCAGACCGCCCGGCGATTCGATCTCGTCGAGCAGCAGATACGGCGCACCGGGTGGGGTGTAGGGCATTACGGGGACCAGGGCGAAAACCAACCGGTATTCTAGCGCACGCCGCGCCGAATCCGTCCGGATGTACCGTCAATCCAGGGGAAAATCGTGCGCCTTTGTCTTGATATTTTCACTATTGACCCCCCGGAAGGCACCGCCACAGACCCGCACGCGGCACCCGACACGGCGCGACTCCGCCTCTGCAAACTATTCGTCATCCGCATGACAAGGCGGTGTCATGCGGTCTCCCTACGCTTGCGGCACCCGTTACCACCACACGGATCCGACCATGAGCGCCATACCCCAGCTCGCAGCCCGCCGCGCCAGAAACCGCCTGTACGTCGAACTGGCGACCACGATCGACGATATCCGCGCCTCCCAGGCCCTGCGCTACCGCGTGTTCGCCCAGGAGCTCGGCGCCACCGTCAAAGGGGCCGAACACGGTCATGACGAGGACGAATACGATCCTTATTGTCAGCACCTGCTGGTGCGCGAAAGTGGCAGCGGCCGGATCATCGGTTCGACCCGCCTGCTGCTCGACGGGCAGGCGCACAGGGCCGGTGGCTTCTATTCCGCCAGCGAGTTTGACCTGAAACCGATCCTCGACCTTCCGGGACGTCGCCTCGAGGTCGGGCGCACCTGTATCGACCCGGCCTTTCGCCAAGGCGCGGCGATCGCCGTGCTGTGGTCGGGCATGGCCGAATTCGTGAGGAACCACAACGTAGACTGGCTGTTCGGTTGCGCCAGCATCGAGATGGACGATGGCGGCATCGTCGCCCAGGCCATCATGAATCGCGTACGTCAGTATGCGATGACCGATCCGGACTGCCGCGCGGTGCCAAACAACCCCCTGCCCGCACTGCCGGCAGGCTCAGAGGACACGGTCGCGGCGCCACTGCCGCCACTGCTCAAGGCCTACTTCCGCCTCGGCGCCCGCGCCTGTGGCGAGCCCTGTTACGATCCGGCTTTCAACTGTGCGGACATACTGGTGCTGGTCAACGTGAAAGAGATCGATTCCTCCTATACGCGACACTTCCTCGACCGTGTCATGAAGGGCTGAACCATGGGAGCAATCAGGATCGTATGGCGCAGTCTGATGCTGACGGGGCACGTGCTTTTCGGCCTGCTGCTCACGCCGTTCATTCTGCACAGGCACCCGGGCGGCATCCTGCGTACCCATCCCGTTGTCACCTCCTGGTGGCACAACCGCCTCACCGACATCCTCGGCATCCGGGTAACGGTCTCCGGCCACCGGCCGCGGCCACCGGCATTGCTGGTCAGCAACCATGTCTCCTGGCTGGACATCGTCATCCTCGGCGGCCTCACCCACACCGACTTCCTGTCCAAGGACGAGGTCCGTCGCTGGCCACTGATCGGCTGGCTGGCGGCGCGTGCAGGGACCCTGTTCATCCGCCGCGGCGACGGTCAGGCCGGCGCCGTCAGCGCTCAGATCGCGCAACGCCTGCGTGAGCAGGGCCTGCTGACACTGTTTCCCGAAGGCACGACCACCGACGGACGCGAGGTCCGCCCGTTTTTTTCACGCCTGTTCGCCGCCGCAGTGGATACCGGGACAGACGTGATCCCGGTCGCGCTGCGCTACCACATCGGCGGCGGCTTTGATCCGGTCGCCCCCTACACCGGCAGCCAGTCGTTGGCGCAGAACCTGCGCGGCCTGCTGCAGCGGGAACGGACCGAGGTTCACGTGGTCTTCACCCAAGCGATCACGCTGAAAGACCACTCGCGCAAGGAAGTCGCCGAACTGGCACGCAGCGCGATCATCGGTGCACTCAACAGCCCGGAACAGGTACCCCTGACCCAGCACAGGCCGATCAGGGCCGCGGGATGATCCGGCGTCCGCGGCGGATGGAGTCACTCTGACCGCGACAGTTCGACAGTTCAAATGAATATTCTGCTCGTCACCGAGACCTACCCGCCGGAGATCAATGGCGTTGCACGCACTCTGGCGCAGATGGCAGACGGCCTGGCCGCACTCGGTCATGCAATCACCCTGGTGTGCCCGGCGCATGCGGCGCGAATGGGTGGGGGCGCAACCGCCGGCAACATGACCGTCGACCTCTGCCAGGTACGCGGCCTGCCTCTGCCGGGCTACGCCGGCCTGCAGATCGGCCTGCCGGCACGTCGGCGGATAAGTGACCTGCTGGAGCGGCGACAGATCGACGTGGCCTACATCGCCACCGAGGGACCGCTTGGCCACTCGGCCCTGCGCGCCTGCCAGAGGCGCGGAATCCCTGCGCTAACCGGCATGCACACCAATTTCCACCAGTACAGCGCACACTACGGTGCCGGCATCCTCGGCCCCTTGCTGCTGCGCTATCTGCGACGTTTCCACAACCGTGCGGCGGGCACACTGGTGCCCACCAGGATACTGGCTGATGAACTGGCGGACGTCGGGTTCGCAAGGCTGCATACCTGGCCACGCGGCGTACACACCGAACTGTTTTCGCCGCGTCGCCGCGACGATGCGCTGCGCAACGCGTGGGGTCTTAGGCCGGATGACATTGCGGTGATGTATGTCGGTCGACTCGCCCCCGAGAAGAACCTCGACACCGCGTTTCGTGCGTTCGCCGCGATCAAGTCTGCACGCCCGAGCGCACGTTTCATCCTGGTCGGCGGCGGTCCGGCCGAACAGTCGCTGCGCGAGGCCCACCCGGATGCGATCTTCGCCGGTGCGAAGTCAGGCGGAGAACTTGCCCGCCACTACGCCAGCGGCGACCTGTTCCTGTTTCCCAGCGAGACCGAGACCTTCGGCAACGTCACCCTCGAGGCCATGGCGAGCGGTCTGGCAGTGGTCGCATTCGACCTTGCCGCTGCCCATGAATTGATCCTGCATGGTCACAACGGCGTGCTCGCCGCACCGGGCCTGCCGACGGCTTTTATCGACCAGGCGGTACGCTGCGCCACCGAACCCGGACTGCAGCGGAAACTAAAGCGTCACGCCCGCGAAACCGCGTTGCAACAGGACTGGCCCAGACTCATCGTCAGGTTGGAACAACTGTTTCTCGCACTGATCGAGGCGCGACCTGACGATGACTTTGAAGGCACTGTTGAATCAATTGAATGACCTTGAGGCACCGATCTGCCGCGCACTCAGCCGGCGCGGCGAGGCACTCGAGACGCAGCGATTCTTTGGCATCGTCAGCCGCCTCGGCGATGACGTGTTCTGGTACCTGATCATGCTGATGCTGCCCGCTCTGTACGGCCGTGCCGGCATCGGGGCCGCTGTTCAGATGCTCGCGGTCGGGATAGCGTCGTTGCTGATCTACAAGCTGCTCAAACAACTGACCGGTCGGCTGCGTCCCTGCGACCAGTTTGCCGACGTCGGCCGCCATGCACCGATGCTCGACATGTACAGCTTCCCTTCCGGACACACCATGCACGCGGTTGGCTTCACCGCCGTTCTGCTCGGATACTTTCCCGCGTTCGGCATGCTGATCACCCCCTTTGTCTTCCTCGTCGCGTCATCACGTATCGTGTTGGGCCTGCACTATCCAAGTGACGTGGTCGTGGGTGCACTGATCGGCGGTTCAGTGGCATCGGTGAGTTTCTATCTGATGGCTTGAGGGGTTGTTCGCACTGTATGGAGTTTGATTGCGCGCAGCGGCCCCGTTGACGCTGCCGAGCATCGCAGGACCGGACCGGGAGAAGCGAGGACTGTCTGAGCGATCGGAGATCGCGAGTTCCGCAGCGCCGGTCTGGGCCGAGAAGCGCAGGGGACCCCTCGCCCCAGGCGAGGGGCAAGTCATCGGGTGCCCTTTTCTTTGGTTCGTTTCTTTTGGGCAAGCAAAAGAAATGAATGCGAGTGCGCGCCGCCGCGCGCATCAAAACCAACGCGTGCGACAGCGCGAACAACCCCAATCACGATCCACGCCATCACCGCGAGACCATGCGAAAATCCGCCCATGGCATCCAACGACTGCGACACCCTCATCATCGGCCAGGGACTTGCCGGCAGCGCCCTGGCCTGGCAACTCGCGGCAGCAGGACAGCGCGTGTGCGTGATCGACGACGGCCACACCACCTCGTCTTCGGTGGTCGCCGCCGGCCTGATCAACCCGCTCGCCGGACTGCGCTTCACGCGGCGCCCCGAGGTCGGCACCTGGTTAGACGCAGCCGACCGTTGGTATGCCGAACTCGCACACACATTCGGCCGGATCTTTTTTCATGCGCTGCCGATGCTGCGCCTGTTCCGATCTGTCGAACAGCGGCGCTTCCATGAGCGTCGCCTCGCAGACCCGGCGAGTCGGGAACTGCTCGGTGCGGCATTCGATGCGGACCACTGCCCGGAACCGGTTTCAGCCCCGCACGGTGGCTTCATCCAGCGCCGCACAGGTTACGTCGACATGCCGCTGCTGTTGGGCGAATTGCGAACATGGCTGATTCAGCACCAACAGTTGGTAGAGAGCGCGCTGAACCCGGCGCAGGTCGAACTTGGCGAACACGCCGTCAGTGCCGCCGGGGTGCGTGCGCAGCGGCTGGTGTTCTGCGACGGCGCGCGACTGCGCGCTAATCCCTGGTTCAACGCCTTGCCGCTGGTGCCGGAAAAGGGCGAGATCCTCAACCTGGTCAGCGACGACTGGCAACCGCATCACATCATCAATGGCGCCTACTGGCTGGTGCCGCTGGAAAGCGGTGAGATGCGCTTCGGTGCGACCCACCGGCACAAGCAGATTGACGACCGCATCACCGCGGCCGGCCGCACCGAGCTGGTCGATGCCGTTCGGGCGCTGCGACCCGCATCACCGCCTGCACGGGTGGTCCGCCAGCAGGCAGGGATCCGCCCCGGCACCGTCGATCGTTACCCGTTGATCGGGCAGCATGCGGTGCATCCGCGCCTGTGGGTGTTCAACGGCTTCGGTGCGCGCGGCGCTCTCGTCATTCCCTGGTATGCGCAATGCCTTGCCGACCACCTGCAGCACGGCACGGCGCTGCCTGCCGAGGCTGACATCCGGCGATTCACGTGAACATGCGACCGCTGACCGCGCTTGCACACGACGCGCTGTGCGAGGTGCTGCACGGTGACGACCGTGCGATCGACGCAACGGTCGGCAACGGCCACGACACCCTGTTCCTGGCCAGCCGTGTGGCGCCGCACGGACACGTTATCGGCTTCGACATCCAGCCCGCCGCGCTGACGGCGACGCGCTCACGCCTGACCGCCGCAGGCCTGGACGCCAACGCGACCCTGCTTGCATGCGGGCACGAGCGGCTGGGCGTGGAGATACCGCCAGACTGGGTCGGCACCGTCGCGGTCGTGATGTTCAATCTCGGATACCTGCCTGGCGGCGACAAGGGACTGATCACCCGGGCCGACACCACGCTGGCAGCGCTGCAACAGGCCCTGCCGGTATTGCGGATCGGCGGCCTGATCTCGTTGATGGTCTACCCGGGACACCCCGGCGCCGATACCGAGGTACAGGTGGTGGAGGACTGGCTGGCACAGATCGGCGACCAGTGCCGCGTGACATGCCACGCCTCGCCGGGGCCGAACCTGTATCTGATCACACGTCTTGCCTAATCGATACGCTGCAACCGATAGATGAACGCATGGGGGTCATCCTGCGTGCCCTGCGCAAAGGTCCAACCCGCTTGCAGCGGGATCTCGACACGCGCCTCGGGCTGCAGCACCGCGACCTCTCGCACCCTGACACGCTGCCGGTCGCCATCGCGCTGCTTTTCCGCGTCCTGACGTTTGCCCATCACCTGTTTTCCGCGCTCGGCCAGCGCAAACCAGGCATCCGCGAGAGGATTGTCGGTGTCGCAGGCAAAGGTGATCGCCAGGTAGTTGCCAGGCGGCTCGTATCCGGGCTGGAGCTGTACCAGCCCGTTGCGGATCTCCCCGTTCACAGGGAATACCGGGAAACGGACCCGCGGCGTATCGTGCAACGCGAGATTGCTGTCGAGGTAGGTCCCGTCGACCTGCCGGCAGGAAAACCAGGTATCCGGAAACGACAGCGGCACCACCTCGTCAATCCAGCGCGCGCGGCCGCTGCCGGCCTGGTACTCACCGTCCTGCACAACGAACTGGATGACCACTTCCCAGGGGATTCGCAGACCGCCGCCAAGGTCGCGCTCGCCGAACAGGTAACTGTTATGACCGGAAATCCGCAGCTGCCACTGTCCATCGGCAGCTTGCTGCGGGGGCGCTGCGTCAACCGCACTCGCCAACAGCAGGCACGCGGCGACCCACACACCACCCCGATTCACAGCAGGTTACCTGGCTGCATCAGGTTCGCGGCATCTTCGCCCATCAGGAAATCGAAGAACGCCTGCGCCACCGGCGGCAGACGCTTGCCGGTACAGGTCACCAGATACCAGTAGCGCTCGATCGGAAAGCCCTCGACATCGAGGATCACCAGCCGACCGGCCTCGAGTTCCAGCTCCAGCGTATGGATGGACACGATGCCCAGCCCCAGACCTGCCTCGACCGCGTGTTTGATCGCCGAGTTCGAGGTCATCTCCATCCTGGTATTCAGGGTCACACCGCGTTCCTGGAAGAAGCGTTCCATCGCGATCCGCGTGCCCGACTGCTGCTCGCGAGCGACGAACACCTCGTCCTGAAGGCCGATCAACGGGATATTGGTCTTCGCCGCGAACGGGTGGCTCGGCGGCGCGATTATCACCAGCGGGTTCTCCATGAATGGGGTTGCATCGAGATCAAGCTTCTCAGGTGGCTTGCCCATGATCACCAGGTCTGTCTCATTGCCGGCCAGCTGGTCGAGCAGGGTCTTGCGGTTGGTGACGTCGAGCGAGAACGTGGTTCCCGGGTATCGTCGCGAGAATGCCGCCAGCAGCCGGGTGGCGAAATAGTTGGCCGTGGTGGCCACACTGATCCGCAGATGGCCGGAGTGCACCCCCTTGAGCGCCTCGATCACCTCGTCCAGTTCCTGCAACTGGCGGCCCACCGTCTGGCTGTAGTGGAAGAACTCGCGGCCGGCCTGGGTCAGGTGGATCTGTTTTCCCAGTTTCTCGAACAGCGGCAACCCGGCCGCCTCCTCAAGCTGGCGGATCTGCATCGAAACCGCCGGCTGGCTCAGATGCAGTTCCTCCGCGGCACGCGTATAGCTCAGATGCCGCGCCACAGCGGCAAAAACCTCCAATTGTCGCAACGTCAGATGCATAAGTCCTATCTTATTTCATCTATCAGTAATATTGACTATCAATTATAGGTTGGCCCTTTATACTCCTCCAACCCCACAACAGGACCGGCTAATAAACCTCGGCCGTCCGGGGCCCGAGGTCCGGCCTGACCGGATGTGGAACCAACACCGAATACAGAGGGTTTTAGGCAATGGCAAAGAAATACGATGCGGGCGTAAAAGAGTACCGCGAAACATACTGGATGCCCGATTACACGCCTAAGGAGACCGATATCCTGGCGTGCTTCAAAATCACCCCGCAGCCGGGCGTGCCGCGCGAAGAAGTCGCCGCCGCCGTGGCCGCCGAGTCGTCGACCGGCACCTGGACCACCGTGTGGACCGACCTGCTGACCGACCTGGACTACTACAAGGGCCGCGCCTACGCCATCGAGGACGTACCTGGCGATGACACCTGCTTCTACGCCTTCGTTGCCTACCCGATCGACCTGTTCGAAGAAGGCTCGGTGGTCAACGTACTGACCTCGCTGGTCGGTAACGTGTTCGGCTTCAAGGCCCTGCGCGCGCTGCGCCTGGAAGACATCCGCTTCCCGGTTGCCTACGTCATGACCTGTAACGGCCCGCCCCAGGGCATCCAGGTCGAGCGCGACATCATGAACAAGTATGGTCGTCCGCTGCTCGGCTGCACCATCAAGCCGAAGCTCGGCCTGTCGGCCAAGAACTACGGCCGTGCCTGCTACGAAGGCCTGCGTGGTGGTCTGGACTTCACCAAGGACGACGAGAACGTCAACTCGCAGCCGTTCATGCGCTGGAAGCACCGCTTCGACTTCGTCATGGAAGCCATTCACAAGGCTGAGCAGGAAACCGGCGAGCGCAAGGGTCACTACCTGAACGTCACCGCGCCGACCTCCGACGAGATGATGCGTCGTGCCGAGTACGCCAAAGAGATCGGCGCACCGATCATCATGCACGACTACCTGACCGGCGGCCTGTCGGCCAACACGCAGCTGGCACAGTGGTGTCAGCGCAACGGCATGCTGCTGCACATCCACCGCGCCATGCACGCCGTGCTCGACCGCAACCCGCACCACGGTATCCACTTCCGCGTACTGACCAAGATCCTGCGTCTGTCGGGTGGCGACCACCTGCACTCGGGCACCGTCGTCGGCAAGCTGGAAGGCGACCGCGATGCGACCCTCGGCTGGATCGACATCATGCGTGACAGCTTCATCAAGGAAGACCGTTCGCGCGGTATCTTCTTCGATCAGGACTGGGGCTCGATGCCTGGCGTCATTCCGGTTGCCTCCGGTGGTATCCACGTATGGCACATGCCGGCACTGGTCAGCATCTTCGGCGACGACTCCGTGCTGCAGTTCGGCGGCGGCACCCTGGGTCACCCCTGGGGCAACGCAGCCGGCGCCGCTGCCAACCGCGTCGCGGTCGAGGCATGCGTCGAGGCCCGCAACCAGGGTCGCGAACTGGAGAAGGAAGGCAAGGACATCCTCACCAACGCCGCCAAGCACAGCCCGGAACTCAAGGCTGCGATGGAGACCTGGAAAGAGATCAAGTTCGAATTCGATACCGTCGACAAGCTGGACGTCTCTCACAAATAAGCCCCTCACCCTGCCCTCTCCCCGATGGGGAGAGGGTAACGGGAAAGCGGGCTCCTGCTCCCCCCTCGCCTCGATGGGGAGAGGGTAGCGGGACAACGGGCTCCTGCTCCCCCTCTCCCCTGGGAGAGGGTTGGGGTGAGGGCAAGACGACCGAATTCGCAAACGAATATTTTTGGAGTTAAATCAATGAGCGATATGCAGGACTACAAATCGAGCCTGTCCAACACGGCAAGCCGCAAGTTCGAAACCTTCTCGTACCTGCCGACCATGGACGCCGCACAGATCCGCAAGCAGATCGAATACATCGTGTCCAAGGGCTGGAACCCGGGCATCGAGCATTGCGAGCCGGAAAACGCGTTCCAGAACTACTGGTACATGTGGAAGCTGCCGATGTTCGGCGAGACCGACGTCGACGCCATCCTGGCCGAGTGCGAAGCCTGTCACAAGGCACACCCGGCAAACCACGTGCGTCTGCTCGGCTTTGACAACTATGCCCAGTCCGCTGGTGCATCCATGGTTATCTACCGTGGTAAAGCCGTATAACGGCAGCATCGACGATAGTCGATAAGCAGAGCCCCTGCTCCGCCCGGCGGGGCGGGGGCTTTTCGTATCCAGTGTCGAGTCGTGAGTTGTGAATTTTGAGTGCCGGGGATGTGTCATGCATCCGGCTACCCAGAATCCACAACTCAACACTCATGACTCAAAATTCCTCGGAGAGGCATATGAGCGATACCAACCGTGATCAGTACCTGATCCAGAACGAACCCTACTACCGCCCGGTCCACAACGAAGTGGACATGTACCAGGCCGCGTATGACGCACGCATGCCAGTGATGCTCAAGGGCCCAACTGGTTGCGGCAAGTCGCGTTTTGTCGAATACATGGCGTGGAAGCTGCAGAAGCCGCTGATCACGGTGGCCTGCAACGAGGACATGACCGCGTCTGACCTCGTCGGCCGCTTCCTGCTCGACATCAACGGCACCAAGTGGCAGGACGGCCCACTGACGGTGGCCGCGCGCATCGGCGCGATCTGTTATCTCGACGAAGTGGTCGAAGCCCGCCAGGACACCACGGTGGTGATCCATCCGCTGACTGACCACCGTCGCGAGCTGCCGCTGGAGAAGAAAGGCGAACTGGTGCATGCGCACGAAGACTTCCAGATCGTGATCTCCTACAACCCCGGCTACCAGTCGCTGATGAAGGACCTCAAGCAGTCGACCAAGCAGCGTTTCGGCGGCATGGACTTCGACTACCCGTCGGTCGAGATCGAGACCGAGATCGTCGCCCACGAAGGCGGCACCGGGCGTGACATCGCCGAGAAGCTGGTGCAGGTCGCACAGCGTTCACGCAACCTCAAGGGACACGGTCTGGACGAGGGCATGTCTACGCGCCTGCTGGTGTATGCGGCGCAGCTCATTGGCAAGGGCATAGACCCGCTGTCGGCATGTCAGATGGCACTGGTCACCCCGCTGACGGACGACCCGGACATGCGCGATACGCTGAAGGCCGCGATCAACACCTACTTCTGATCGGCCAAGGGGGCTTCGTGGAACGTACCTTCGAAAACCTGCTGTATGCCAGCCGCTGGCTGTTGGCACCGATCTATTTCGGCCTCAGCCTGGCCTTGCTGGCGATCGGCATCAAGTTCTTCCAGGAGGTCGTGCACATCCTGCCACTGGTACTGCAGACCACCGAGGCCGACCTGGTACTGGTCGTGCTGAGCCTGGTCGATATCGCCCTGGTCGGCGGCCTGCTGGTGATGGTGATGCTCAGCGGCTACGAGAATTTCGTCTCCCGCATCGACCTCAAGGAGGGCGGCGAGAAGCTCGACTGGCTCGGCAAGCTCGACTCCGGCTCACTGAAACAGAAGGTGGCAGCATCCATCGTCGCGATTTCCTCGATACACCTGCTCAAGGCGTTCATGAACCTGGCACACATCGATAACGACAAACTGATGTGGTACGTCATCATCCACATGACCTTCGTCGTCTCTGCGATGGGCATGGCCTGGGTGGATCGTCTTAACCAGCACTGAGGCAATTCTCCATGTCGGTTGATTTCTCGGAATACGTCGCCTGTCTCGATCAGGAACACCAGCAGCACCGCGAGGCGCTGGAGTCTTCGTACCATGAGGCGGCCAGGATCATGTCGCCGCGCGGCCTGCAGAACTATCTGGAAGGCATGCGCGCGATGTGCACCATGGGGCGTGGACACGACCTGGTGCTGACCTATATCCAGGAGATGCCAGGAGTCGCCAAAGAGGTCGGCGAGGACGTGATCCCGGATATCGTCGAGGCGATGATGAAGCTGGCCTCGCACACCTCGGGCAGCGTGATCTCGCTGATCCTGGCCAGTATGCCGCTGGTCTCACAGCGCCTCGGCGACGCCGAGGTGGTACGTGGCTTCCTCAGCCTGCTACACCAGATGGCCGGCAAGACGCCACGCGGCATGCGCCCGATGCTGGAAAACCTCGACGAGCTGCTGGCCAAACTGACCCTGGGCGGCCTGCGCCGCTGGGTCATGTGGGGCGCACAGGCACACCAACGCGATCTCGACGGCCAGATGGCCTATTTCGGGCTGAAGACCGAATCATCGCGCTCGGTCCTGCAGAAAGAGCGGCGCGGCACCCTGTTTGTCGACAACCAGCGCAAGCTCAACTTCTACCTGCGTGCACTTTGGGCGCGCGCCTTCCTGATGCGCCCGACCTCCGGCGACTATGAGACCCGGACCGGCTTGAAGCCCTATATCCAGGATTTCCAGATCCACGTGCCTGATGCGTTCGACGCGTTTCGCGGCATCAACGGCATCGAGATCTACCGCGCAACGGCGGCGCATTGTGCCGCACACATGGTCTATACCCGTGACCCGATCTCGGCCGAGCAGTTGTCGCAGGCGCAGATGCGCTGCATCGAGTTGTTCGAGGATGCGCGCGTCGAATACCTCGCCTATTCCGAGTTTCCCGGCCTGCGCAAGCTGTGGCTGTCATTCTTCACCGCGCAACCGGGCAAGGATGACGAGAAGACCGAGGTACACGAGGCAATGGACCTGATGATGCGCACCACGCGCGCCATCATGGACCCTGACCACACAGACCCGCTCGATGTCGTCAACGAGGTAGCGGCCGGGTTCCGCGCCGCACTGGAAAAGGATCCTTACGACCCGCGCATGGCGTGGATGGCCGGCATCGATTTCTACAACAGGCTGACCGAGATCTCGCGCATCCCGAGTGTGCGCATCCTGTCCGACTGGCCGATCCCCTACCGTGATGACAACCGTTACTTCTGGGAATTCGACGAGAACATGTTCATCGCCGAAGGTGCTGACTACATCCCGGCAAGCGACCAACAGGTGCGCAAGCACGTCTCGGTCATGGAGATGGCCAACGAGGTGGACTGCGAACTGGCCGGCGACGACGCACAGGAAATCTGGGTCTGCGCGACTGAGTTCTACCCCTACGAGGACTTCGGCGTCAGCTTCAACGAGATGTGGGGCAAAGAGCCGGTCTCCGAGCCGTATCACTACGACGAATGGGACTACCACGTGCAACTGGCGCGGCCCGATTGGGCAACGGTCATCGAGCGCCGCCAGGGCAAGGGCGATCCGGAGGTGATGGACGAGATCCTCACCAAGCACAAGCCGATCGCATCGCGCATCCGTCGACTGATCGACGCCATGCAACCGCAGGGCATAGTACGCCGCCGCGGTTACGAAGAAGGCGAGGAACTCGACCTGAATGCCGCCGTGCGCGCGATGATCGACATCCGCCGCGGCATCATGCCCGACCCGCGGATCAACATCCGAATCACCCGCCACATCCGTGACCTGTCGATCGTGGTGCTGATGGACCTGTCCGAGTCGACCAACGAAAAGGTGGGCGTCGAAGAAGGCGAACCGGGCTACGAAGAGGCCGATTCGATCCTCGACCTGACACGCGAGGCGACTGGCCTGCTCGCGTGGGCCATCGATTCGATCGGTGACAACTTCGCGGTCCACGGCTTCGCCTCGGACGGACGGCACGACGTGCAGTACTACCGCTTCAAGGATTTTGAAAAGCCGTACGACGACGAGGCCAAGTCGCGCCTGGCCGGCATGAAGGGCAACCTGTCGACGCGCATGGGGGCAGCACTGCGTCACGCCGGCTGGCACCTGAGCCAGCAGCCCGCGCAAAAGCGCCTGGTGCTGCTGATCACCGACGGTGAGCCTGCTGACATCGACGAGCGTGACCCGCAGTATCTGCGCCACGACACCAAGAAGGCGGTCGATGACCTGGCGATGAAGGGCATCTACACCTACTGCCTTACCCTGGATCCGAACGCCGACCGCTACGTCGCACGGATCTTCGGTGAGAACAACTACTCGGTCGTCGACAACGTGGAGCGGTTGCCGGAGCGACTACCCAATGTGTTCGCCGCACTGACGGGATAGCCGGCCCGGCCTCGCAGCACAGCAGGTTCAGCGTTCGCCTGCGCGAGGCGATGCCTCGCCTCCGCTTGTCTCACCCCGGGCGCAATTTCCGCGCGATGATCGGGCCCCAGTCCTGCCATCCATGGCACTGCGTTCGACTCGCAGAGCACAGTCTGCGGGCCGCTCCCCCGAGCGCATCATGGTTCCGACCACTGTTCATACTTAAGTGCGAGAGGACGCCGTAGCTGAACCCTGCGATGTAGTCGTCGCCCGGGAGTCAGCGTTGCTGGGCCACGATCCGCGCCTTCATTGAATCCACGATGGGCCAGAACAGGAGCGTCCGCTTTCAACCGGTCAACTTTCGCTCGGGGACTATACTTTCCGTGGCCATTGATACGCCGGGGACAGGAATTTTCATCGAAGCGCCCGCGCTACTCGGCACGAACGAATAAGCTGCTAAGAACAACGATTTGGAGGATCCACATGACAATGTTCGTCAGTCTCTTGAATCTCACCGATCAGGGCATCCGGAACGTCAAGGAATCGCCTCACCGATTCGAGGCATTCAAGGATATGGCCGCAAAGCAGGGAGTAACGGTCAAGGCGGTGTACTACACGGTTGGACAGTTCGACATGATCGTGATCGTCGAAGGGAACGACCAAGCGGCCATCGCGTCGCTGCTGGCGACCAATGCATTGGGAAACATCCGGTCTCAGACGATGCTTGCCTATACCGTTGACGAGATGAAGAACATCACCGCGATGATGCCTTGATAGTTTGCCGATCTCTGGAATCGTGGCGCTGGCATGCAAAGTGAGATCAAGTGTTTGCACTCGTAGATTGCCACCTGCCGCGCACCAAGAGGCGCCGCCTTCAAGGCGGCTTCTTTGTCTCAGGCCCGCCGCAAGCTGTCGTAAGAAACCCCGCCGAAGCGGGGTTCCAGTTCCGTTGCCACTTGCGGTGGTTAGAACGGCCCCGCGTCAGTCGGGGTATCGATCCTATGCCCAACAGGCGTCACCGTGACCGCCGAAGCAATAATCTCCGCTCGATCCAGCTTACCGTCCCCATCCGTGTCGATTTCCGCCCAATGTAACGCCACGTCTTGACTGCATTTAACTTCGGACGGTATTTCTCCGCTGTGGTCATCCTGAGGTTGATACCGCTGGGCAGCAACGGCAACGGAGCTGAGTCCGAACGCCATTACGAAGACAAACACAACAGCAACCATGTTCATGGTCATCTCCTGCAAAAAGCAACGACGCTCGGATCATCAAGATCCAAGCGCCCGTATCCTGGCAAATATGCCAAGTACCCGATTGCGGGGGGGGCGAGGCGATTGCCTCATAATCAGGAAGAATGCACTGAACCCGGAAGAACCCGATCCTCGTATCCTCTCGCTGAAATAAAGTCTAGTTCACGTGCGTCGCGGCAATGCTTTTTTCCACGGTTGAGGCATTCAATTTCCATGGGAATTGGCGAGGCCAACAACGACCACGCTTCCCGTGATTCCGTCCGGTTCGTGTTATCGCCCGCCTTGCGGCAACGCCGAGCATTTTGTCGGATTGGGGTCGAAAGGGGGCAAAGCAGGCACTGCTTCTGGCTGGCAGCGGCGGGACGCACCGCCGGTCGGAATCGTTGCGATTACCGCGATCCGGAGATCCCAGCCACCACGGCCAGGCCGAGCAAACCGTCAACCCCGAGAAAAAGGCAGCACCTTTTTCGACCTAGGCTCGCAGCCGTGCTCCCTGTAGCGCTGCTCCATCAGGTCGAGCGCGCCGTTGAACTGGCCGATCAGCCGGGTGTGCAGCTCGCGTGCGCTCTCATGGTAATAGACGAGCTCGATCGGCGCTGGTTCGGTCAGGTCGTCCCTTCCCTGGTCATGACGGAACACCCAGGCCAGCATGATAAGGCGGCCACCCTCGCCATCGCGCACCGCATACGCCTGGTTGTCGACGAAGATGACCTCTTCCTCGTCGATCACCGATTGCATCTGCATGCTGCGCACCGGGACGAACACGTGCGCATAGTGGCAGCGCGACAGCATCAGGCGACAACGGTTGTATAGAGGCGCCGGAATGCTGAGCCGCTCGCGGGCAACCTCATCGGGACGGAAGAACGTCTCGGTGACCAGGTCACTCATACGTCGCCTCCGTGCCTGGTCGTACTGTGCCGGTGCGGGACACTAACCGTCGTCACCGAGCTCCGGGTCCCACCCCAACTCGCGAGCACGGGCGATCGCAGCGTCGTAAATCTCCTGGTGCTTCTGCATGAGTTCGGGGGGGAGGTTCGACACGCGGTGCCCGTATTTTTCCCATTCCCGGGTCACCTGGTCGTACAGACCATCAACCCGCTGACCGGTCCAGCCTTCGCAGGTCTCGGTCTGCGGGATCAGGCCGAACACCCAGGCGTCGCGGATGATGTTCCCGGTGGAATTCATCGCGCCGTACGGATCCTTGTCGATTCCCATGTACTTTTTCTGGATCATTTGCCATGTTCTTTTCGCAAAATAGTCTGCGATCAATTCTAGCAAATACCACCCGGGGTCCAGACCGATATGTCACCGATGAATTCCACCCGGCTCGATTACCTGCGCCATGGCGAGCCGGTCGGCGGCAGCCGCTTCCGCGGTAACGGCGTCGATGACCCGCTGTCGGAGAATGGCTGGCAGCAGATGCGCACCAGCACTGCGGCAATCGACGACTGGCAGTGCGTCGTCAGCTCACCGATGCGACGTTGTCTCGAATTCGCACGCTGGCTGGCGACCGAGCGCGGCCTGCCGCTGGAGGTCCAACCCGACCTGCGCGAGGTCGGATTCGGCGCCTGGGAAGGCATGGGGCGGGAACAGCTGCGCACGCAAAGGGCGGCAGAATACGACGCCTTCTATCGCGACCCGGTGCATAACCGTCCCGCCGGCGCCGAGCCGCTGACGCTGTTCGGGGCGCGCGTGGCGACAGTGTTCGATCATCTGGTCAATGCCTACGCCGGTCAGCACCTGCTGGTCGTATGCCATGCCGGCGTGATTCGCGGCACCTTTGGCCACGTGACCCAGTCGCCGCCGATAAACTGGTACCGCACCGAGGTCGACAACGCGGCGATCACGCGCTTCGTTCACAATCGGCGCGGTGCGCACCTGGTCGCGCACAACTGGCGACCGAGCCTGTAAACTGCCCCGCATCGCGCATGCCCTGGCATGTGCGCCCGTCCTGTCATCTGTTGGAGCACGCCATGGCCTTCGCCCGACTTGCCTTTCGGACCCTGCTGACGCTGCTGATCCTTCTGGCTGTCATCGGCATGCTGTTGCCGTCATCAGCGACAGTCGAGCGCAGCATCGTGATCGATGCACCGGTTGCCAAGGTGTTTCCCCATCTCAACGGCATGCGCGCATTCCACGCCTGGTCGCCCTGGTCGAGCATCGACCCGGACACGCGTTATCAGTTCGATGGCCCGGAACAGGGCGTCGGCTCGCGGATGGCCTGGGAGAGCGGCAACAACCAGGTCGGCCAGGGCAGTCAGGAGATCGTCGCGAGTATCACCAACGAACGCGTCGAGAGCGACCTGGTATTTGGCGACAAGGGCAATGGCAAGGCGATCTTTCTGCTCGAACCCGAAGGTACCGCGACCAGGCTGCGCTGGCAGTTCAAGACCGATTTCGGCTGGGACCTGTTCGGCCGCTATGTCGGCCTGATGCTCGACAGCATGATCGGCGCCGCCTATGACAAAGGGCTCAAGACATTGAAGGCCACGGTCGAACAGCCCGCTGCACAGACGTGACCCCCTGTTCAGCAGACCGGCGACGCCCGGCGGATGAGGCGCTGCAATACAATGGTTAGAGCAAACCAATGCTGGCGTAGGCCCGGGCACCCTATACTTGGCGGCTGTTCGCAAGTAATCAGAGGATCGACATCATGGCGGAGGCAATCGGCCACCAAAGCCACCTGATCGACACCGGACTGTACCGTCCGCAGCTCGCCGCCTGCTACCTGATCGAGGATCACGGCGAGCTCGCGATCATCGATACCGGCACCAACAACTCGGTACCGGCGGTAATGGACGCCATTGCGTCACTCGGTGCGACGCCGCAGCAGGTGCGCTACCTGATCCCGACCCATGTCCACCTCGATCACGCAGGCGGCACCGGACGGCTGATGCAGCTGTGCCCGAACGCCACCCTGATCGTCCATCCCAAGGGTCTGCAGCACATGCTCGACCCAAGCAAACTGCAGGCCGGCGCCACTGCCGTGTACGGCGAGGACGCGTTCGCGCGTGATTTCGGCGACCTGTTGCCGGTGCCCGAGGAACGCGCCATCGCCGCATCGGACCTGCAGACATTCGCACTCGGCGAGCGCCAGCTGCAGTTCATCGATACCCCCGGCCACGCCAACCATCACGGCTGCATCTTCGACCACGCCAGTGGCTACCTGTACACCGGCGACACCTTCGGCCTGGGCTACCGCGAATTCCGCGAGGGCGGCAGGGGACCGTTGCTGGTCGCGACCACGACGCCGGTGGCGTTCGACCCGGAGGCCTGGTTCAGTAGCCTGGAGCACATGTTTGCGTTGTCTCCCGGCGCCTGCTGCCTCACCCACTACGGCCGAATCGATCGGCCCGAGAACTACCTCGACATGCTGCGCCAGAGCATCCAGGCGCACGTCGCCATCGCCCTGGCGGAAGAGGCGCGCGCGCCGGAAGGACGCGACGCACGGCTGAGATCCGAGGTCGATCGGCTGCTGGTCGATGCCGGTGTCGCGCACAGCGGCCTGCCGCCAGCCCGTGTACGCGAAATATTTGCCGGCGACATCGAGCTGAACGCGCAGGGACTGGCGATCTGGCTGGCGAGGCGCGCAAAAAGCCGTTCATAGCCCACCACTATCGACAAGTTTGCAAACCGCGAATGGCACCGGCGGGCGCTGCAGTTATAATCCGCCCATCCAACGAACCCGAACCGTCACATGCAAAAAACAGACGACCTCCGAATCCACACGATCAAGGAAGTGGAACCACCAGCGCTGGTGCACGAACACCACCCGCTGACTCCCGAAGCGGTTAACACCGTGTCGCAGACCCGCGACGCGATCCACAGCATCCTCAACCGTGAAGATGACCGCCTGCTGGTGGTGATCGGCCCCTGCTCCGTGCACGACCCCAAGGCGGCGATCGAATACGCCAGCCGCCTGCTCCCGGTGCGCGAACGCCTGAAAGACGATCTGTTGATCGTGATGCGGGTGTATTTCGAGAAGCCGCGCACCACCGTCGGCTGGAAAGGCCTGATCAACGATCCGGACCTCGACGAGAGCTTCCGTATCAACAAGGGACTCAACCTGGCGCGCGAACTGCTGCTGCAGATCAACAATATGGGGTTGCCTGCCGGCACCGAGTTCCTCGACCTGATCAGCCCGCAGTACGTCGCCGACCTGATCAGCTGGGGCGCGATCGGGGCACGCACCACCGAAAGCCAGGGTCACCGCGAACTGGCCTCGGGCCTGTCCTGTCCGGTCGGCTTCAAGAATGGCACCGACGGCACCATGCGCATCGCCGTCGACGCGATGCGAGCCGCCGAGCGCCCGCACGTGTTCCTGTCGCTGACCAAGGCCGGTCGTTCGGCGATCTTCAACACCAGCGGCAACCTGGACACGCACGTGATCCTGCGCGGCGGCCGTCGCCCCAACTACGACACCGAATCCGTACACGAGGCAGAAGAAGTAATGGTTCGCGCCGGATTGCGGCCAAACCTGATGATCGACTTCAGTCACGCCAACAGCCGCAAACAGCACGAAAAGCAGGTCGAGGTCGGCGGTGACGTCGCCGGGCAGATCCGCCGCGGCAACCGCAATATCATCGGCGTGATGATCGAAAGCCACCTGGTCGGCGGCCGCCAGGACCTGAACGACAACGGCAACCTGACCTACGGCCAGAGCATCACCGATGCCTGCCTGGCCTGGGAGGACAGCGTCCCACTGCTGGAGACCCTGGCCGCCGCGGTACGAAAGCGCCGCGAGGTGCCCGAAGAGGAAGCCACCGGCGTCTCTGCCGCTACCGAGGACTGACCACCGCGGCGCGCCCTGTGGCGCGCCGTGCGGCCGTTCAGAATTCGTCGAACCCGGCCTTGCGCAACCATGCCCTGGCCTTCTCCTCGTCACGCTCCACCACTGTTCCGTCGCGGTACATCATGCCGATGGTCGTCATCGCGCCCTGCAGGCCCTGCTCGGCGGCCCTGGTGAACCACTCGAGCGCCTGCTGCCCGTTCTGTTCCACGCATTCGCCCTGCATGTACATGAACCCCAGTCCATGCTGCGCGAGACCCAGGCCGGCCTCGGCCGCAGCCTGCATGTAACGCAGCGCGAGGGCCTGATTCTCGACCATGCCGAGCCCGTTTTGCGCCATGATCGCCATGCGGTACTGCGCCTCCGGATCGCCCTGCTCTGCCAAAGGCGCCAGAAAGCGCGTGGCGGTGCTGAAATGCTTCGACTCGAACGCGGCAATACCGCTGCTCAAGTCCATATCGAGTCCGTCTTCCCGGCTCATCTTCTCGCTCGCTCCTGTGTTGTGGCGCCGGCGGCGCACGATTTCCCGGATTGGCTCAGCCTTATACCATCGCCCCATGCGTCGCCAACGCCGCAGATCGGCGGGAAATTCCGTTGCAACTGCGCGACGAAAGCCGACGCGAAGCACGTTAAACTGCCAACAACAGCAACCGCACGGCGCCCGACACATGCAGACAGCACTGGCCGACTTCATCAAGGACACCGCAGCCGGCCAAGAGGCCGACCGGATACTGCGCGCCTGTGTGCACTGCGGCTTCTGCACCGCCACGTGTCCGACCTACCAGCTGCTTGGCGACGAACTCGACGGCCCGCGTGGCCGAATCTATCAGATCAAGCAGGTCCTGGAGGGCGAGCCCGCCAGCCCCACGGTGCGCGAACACCTCGATCGCTGCCTGAGCTGCCGGTCTTGCGAGACCACCTGCCCGTCAGGCGTCGACTATCACCGCCTGCTGGATATCGGACGCGAGCAGGTTGAACGGCAGGTACCGCGCTCGCTTGCACAACGCGCACTGCGCAGGCTCCTGATCGAGGTCCTTGCATATCCGGCCCGGTTCACACCGCTATTGCGCATCGGACAGGGACTGCGCCCGCTGCTGCCTCCGGCGTTGCGCAAGCAGATTCCGATCGGCAGGAAAGTCCGTCGGCGCGCCGCCAACAACACCGCCCAGCGCCGCGTGCTGCTCCTGGAGGGCTGCGTGCAGCCCGGCCTTGCGCCGGAGATCAACGCCGCACTGGAGACCATCCTGGAGCGACTGGGGATCTCAGTGGCTCACACGCCGGGCGCCGGCTGCTGCGGCGCCCTGCCACAACACCTGAGTGACGGCGAGCGCGCACGCCACATGGCCCGGCGCAACATCGATGCCTGGTTTCCGCAAATCGAGGACGGGGCCGAAGCCCTGATCGTCACCGCCAGCGGCTGTGGTGCACATGTACAGGACTACGCTCATCTACTGGCGGACGACAGCGCCTACGCAGGCAAGGCGAAAAAGCTGGTCTCGCTACTGCGTGACCCGCTGCAGATCGTGCTTCAGGAACCGACAGAAAGGCTGCGGGTCAGGCCGCGCGCGGCACGTGTCGCCGTCCACACCCCGTGTACGCTGCAACATGCCCTGAAGCTCAATGGCGCCACCGAGAGACTGCTGCAGACACTCGGCTATCAGCTGAGCGCCGTCAGCGAAGGCCACCTGTGTTGCGGGTCTGCCGGTACCTATTCGATCCTGCAGCCGACGATTTCGAAACAACTGCGCCAACGCAAGCTGCACGCACTCAAGGCAGATCACCCGGACCTTATCGTCAGTGCCAACATCGGATGCCTGATGCATCTTGGCGAGGCAGACGGGATCCCGGTGAAGCACTGGCTCAACGTCGTGGCGGAAGACCTGCAGGACTAAGCCCCATTCCGGCTTCAGTCGCCCACGGCCGCCGCGATCCAGGCGCGCCATTGGCTCAACAGGCCGTCGTGTGTCGCCGCCACGCCTATCCGGGGCGAAAGCGACAGCGTCGTCACCCAATCGCCTCGGTAGTCGTCCAGAAGGCCGCCGACAGCGCCGCTCTCGCTGAGCACCAACTGCCCTGCCGCGTAATCCCACAGCCGTTGCCCGCCATGCAGATACACCTGGCAGCGACCGCGCGCCACCCAGCACCAGTCCAGTGCGACTGATCCGAAACTGCGTTGCGAGCGATAAGGTGACTGCCGGGCCACAGCGGTGATCAGCGAATCAGGGAGACGTTTGAGATCGAGCATGGCCATGGCCTCGCTGAGATGCTCCGGCCGGGCGGCAGCGCGCAGCGGTTGCCCGTCGAGCCACGCACCCCGGCCCCGCAAGGCACTGAAGCATTCGTCACGCACGGGATCGTAGACGATACCCGCCGTCACGGCGCCATCGGCGATAAGGGCCAGTGAGACAGCAAAGAACGGGATCCCCGCGGCAAAATTGGCCGTACCATCCAACGGGTCGAGACACCACAGGCCCGCGCCCCGCGAAGACAGCAGGAGCTCCTGCTCGGTCGTGCCCATCTCTTCGCCCAGCAACGCGATGCCTGGCCATTGCCTGCCGAGCTCATCCTGCAGGCGCTGTTGCATCGCCGTATCCGCTGCCGTGATCAGTGAACCGTCCGCCTTGATATCGGCGCTGACCGTTTCAAAGCGCGACATCAGTTCCTGCCTGGCAGTCGACCGCACCAGCTGCGCAATCCGACCCATGTCATCGAGGTCAATCATGATGCTTAAAGCCTATCGAACCTTGGCCGCTACAGGTTACCAATGGTGCGTCGGCGCGCAACGGGAAACTCCCTATTGCTATGCCACCTGGCTGCGCCTAGGCTGAACACGATGTATTTCAAAGGGAAGACGCAATGGTGCTGAAGCGCCGTCTCTATGCCTTGTCGTTATTGTGTTGCGTGGTCGCCGGCGGCAGTCTCGCCACCCCTCTCGAAGATCAGCGAAGAACGTTTCTCGCCGCTGAAAAGGCGCTCGATCGCGGTGCGATGGGCGACTTCAACAAGCTGAGCCGTGGAATCCGTGATTATCCGCTATACCCCTATCTGGAGTACGACGCACTGCTGAAACGCCTCGGCAGCGCCAGCAACGCTGAGGTCGAGCAGTTCATCAAAAACCATGAGTCGATGCCGCTGTCGACCTGGCTGCGTGCAAACTGGCTCGACCATCTGGCTGCGCGGCAACGCTGGACCGACTACCTGGCGTTCTACCAGCCGTCTCGCAACACCACGCGACGCTGCCAGCAGTTGCAGGCATTGATTGCCACCGGCAAGGCACAACAGGCCTACGCCGAGGTCCCCGACATCTGGCTGCATGGCAAATCGCAGCCCAGTGCCTGTGACCCGGTCTTTGACGCCTGGACCAAGGCCGGCCATCGCACCACGGACATGACCTGGCAGCGCATCGAAAAGGCGATGGAGTCCGGTGAATGGCGTCTTGCGGAGTACCTGGGTCGTAGCCTGTCCAATTCCGACCAGGTCTGGTTGAAGCGCTGGGTGAGTCTCTATCGCACGCCGGCACATGCCCGCGAACACGAAAGGTTCAGTGAAGCACACCCCTATCGTGAGGCCATGCTGTCGCATGCCGTGCGCCAGCTCGCACGCTGGGACGGCCTTGAAGGCCTGGCACTGTGGCGCGACGTCAAAGGCAGATATCCCTTCAGTGCCGATCAGGTCCAACGTACCGAACACTACATCGTGCGCAACCTGGTGCGCACGCCCGGCGATACTGCCTACGATTTCATCCGCAGCGTCGAGGTGGGCGAGAAGGACATTCTGGTTCACGAGGCACGCATCCGTGCGGCCATGTTGCGGGAAGATTGGCCGCAGGTCGTGAGCTGGATCGCCGCATTGCCACAGGATGAGCGTCAGGACGAAAGCTGGACCTACTGGCTGGCGCGCGCCCTGCAGGGAACCGGCGATACCCAGGCGGCAGATGCGCTGTATCGGAAGACAGCGCGCGAACGCACCTATTACGGTTTTCTCGCCGCCGACCGCATCGGCAGCGAATACCACCTGGAACATGTCGAGACACCGGTGTCCGCTGCACTGATCAACGAAATCGCCGGCCTGGACGCGGTCAAGCGGGTCAAGGAACTGTTCGCCCTCGACCGCTGGGGTCAGGCGCACTCGGAATGGCGGGCCGCCACGGCAGGCATGGACAACACCCGACTCCAGGCTGCGGCCAAACTCGCCGAGCAGGAAGGCTGGCACGATCGCGCGATCTTCACGCTGGCGCAGACCGGCTACTGGGATGACCTCGTACTTCGCTTTCCACTGCAGCACGCAACCCTGGTCGAGGAGAACGCCAAACGCCATGGCATCGATATCGCGTGGGTGTTTGCGGTGATGCGCCAGGAAAGTGCCTTCATGAGCAATGCGCGCTCGCATGCCGGCGCTATGGGTCTGATGCAGCTGATGCCGGCGACTGCACGCAGCGTCGCCAAGACAATGCTGAACCGCAAACCGCCGCGGCGCAGCGAGTTGCTCGAACCCGACATCAATATCGCGCTCGGCAGTGCCTACCTTAAGCAGATGAAGGGCGAACTGGGCGACAGCGCGGTGCTTGCCACTGCGGCGTACAACGCCGGTCCACACCGGGTTACGCGCTGGTTGCCGGAGCGGACAATGCCGGCCGACATCTGGATCGAGCTTGTGCCGTTCGACGAAACCCGGGGCTACCTGCGGCGCGTACTCGCCTATACGGTGATCTATGAAAAACGCATGGGCAAGACACCGACGCGGCTGAACGAACGCCTGCACCCGGTGCCACCGAGCATCAGCCTGCTGAGCGGCGCACAGCGTGATGCACCGGTGATCTCAGCCCGCTGATCCCTGCCCGCGCGTCATGCGTTCGCGGACCGCCTGGACCTCGGCCGGGTCCATGCGCTTTATCAGGTGCTTTACATAGTCTTCAGCACGTTTGCTGCCATTGACGTGTGCCAGCGACAGCCACTGCAATGCCGCCGCGTCGTCACGTGCAACACCCTTGCCTTCCATCAACATCTTGCCCAACGCAAACTGCGCCGTCGGCATCCCCTGGTCGGCGGCCTTCAGGTACCACTGGACAGCCGCAGGGATATCCCTGCTCGCACCATACTGGGCAAACCGGTGCATTGTGCCGACGACATACTGCGCCTTGGCCGAACCGCGCTTGGCCGCCTCGAGGTAGAGTTCGCGCGCACGCGTCTCGTCGACCTCGATACCGGTCCCGTTGGCATACATCCACGCCAGCGTGATCAGTGCGTTTTCATGGCCCTGCGCGGCCGCCCTTTCGAACCATTCACGCGCCTGCAAATAGTCCAGCCCGACACCGTCGCCGTTGCCGTACATCACTCCGAGACGAAACTGCGCCTCAGGATTGCCGGCCTTGGCCGCCTTGCGCACCGCCGCCTCAGCACGCAGCTGATCGGGATTGAATGTCACCGTCGATTTCTGATCAGACATCACCACAGACCTCGGACTGCATGTTAAACCGCGGGCCTAACGCAATTGCCGCACGCCAGGCGCGGTTTCGTGCCGACCCGGCTCGACTTCGGCCAATCGCTCGCCCACCCGCCTGACCAGGCGCGGATCACTGACAACCTCGTAGTAACGGTGGCCATCGTCGTCCCTGTCCAGCAACTGCCGCCCCATCCACAATTTGACGGCGTGTTCGCGGACCAGCAACCAATGGCTGTCACCGTTGACGTCGGCACAGGTCCCGGCGAACAGCACAGCAGGTGAGGTGCCCTGTTTGTCCCGCACCTTGAGCCTGTGCAGGGATATCTCGACGTGCAGCTGCGAAAATGCCGGCGCATCGAGCTCGATCCCGTTCACGTTGTAACGGACCGGCGGTGCAACATCACCCGCTTCACCCTGCTGTCCCTGTACCGGCGTGGCCACACATAGCCCCCGTCTGCCGGGCAGGGTGCAGGACTCGCGCAGCGTCGCATCGCAGGATGACAACTCACGCGCACGCGCGATCGCGGGCGAGACCGTCACCTTGCGGAACTGATCGTAGAGATACGTCGGCGCGTCAGCAGCGTAGGTGATGCCGACACCCAGTTCGATCAACGGCAATCCAAGGTGCTCGTTCTCGGCGTTCATCGCGTCGGCCTGGCCAAGAATCGCGGCAGCCAGACAACAGGCGCGGGCAACCGCCAGTCGTTCCGCTCCCTGGCCGCCATGTTCGAGGAGAAGCAACACCAGGCCATCGCCCTCCACCGTCACTTTATGAGCGTCGAACTGTTCGATCAGTGCACTGCAGGGATCATAGAAATAGCGACTGAAATGGGCCGCCGCACTGAGATTACGCTGCCGCATCTGTGCCGCGAGTTGCGTCATGCCACGCAGCCCCACCTTGACGATCACGTGGCCAACGACGTCGCCCCGTGCATCCAGCGCCACGTCTTCGCGACAGAACAACTGCAGCACGTTGTTGGCCCGCGACAACGCCGCCTCGCGCTCGTCGGTCAACAGCCGCAGGCTGTCCATGCCCACGTACGCGCGCCACGCCAGTTTCAGATCGCGACGCAGACGCAGGAAATCACCGGCAAAACGCGCCATTACCTGGCGTTTTCCGGCAGCAGGGTTCTGCCGATACTCCTTGCGCAACCCGTCGATACGCCTTACCAACGCATTGGTATCCTTGACACCGTCGGTGATGGCGAGGCGGCGTACGAACTCGCGGCGCCTGATGGTGCCGCTGAGATAGCCAAAGAGCAGCGTTTCGGCATCGACCAGACCCAGCGCCGGATAGACGACCGACAGTTCATGCGAGGCCAGCACCGCGGGCATCAGTCCCGCCCTCTCCAGTTTCGACGCGAGCTGCGCATTGAGGTGGCGCTGCAGACTGGTGATTCTCGGGTCATACCAGTTGCCAGGGCGTGGCCACTCGGACTCCGCCCCACCGAGCAGGGCAACCGCATTTTCCGGCAGGTCAAGCCAGGTCGCTGCACAGTCATTGAGTTCCTGTTCGGCGCAGAGGCTGCGCACACGCCGCTCGGTGTCGAGGAAACCAGGCGCCAGCCCCTGGTCCTGACGCGGGATCGGTAACACTGCGCTGGCGGGTGGCGGCTGGTGATGCAGATCCACCACCGTCGGCAACCAGTCCGCCAGTACCTGCAAGACACAACGGTTGGCCTCGCTCAGTGTGCCGAAGTCATGCAGCAGGAACGGGTAGACGCGGAAAAAGTCGCGCGGTGTGCCGACACCGTCCAATTGCAGGATCGGATCCGCAAGCATGAATTCAGGGACCGGCCAGGAGCGCCCCAGAATCGCTTTGCGCAGGTTCTTCAATCCACCGTGCTCGAGTCGCATCAACTCGCGTATCGATTCACGGGCAACCCGGAAACGCACATACGAGGCCTGACGACCGAGGATCACTGCCTGCTGGTGAAGTTGCAGGCTCTGTCCGGTCAACTGCCGCATCGGCAGATTGCGTGCATCCTCCAATTCCAGACGCAGGCTGGCGATCTGCGCATCGATAGTGTTGAACAGCAATTTGAGCAGGGCCAGTTGAAACAGCTGTACGCGTTCCAGCTGGCTTGAACTGCGCGCCTCTTTGACCACGGCACGATGATGTTCCTGCACCACCTGACCGAACCCCTGGGCTATGGTGGCGCTGAATGAGGGTCCGGACTCCTTCCACAGACGCTGCGCGCATTCACGCACCAGTGCATGGACATAGGCCGTCACGGCCTTGCCCAGCGCAGGACCCAGGGCAACATCGATATGGGAGTTGTCAGTACCGCGCGGAAAACGATCGAGGCGCAAGCGGGTGAACTTCGGTCGGCGGAACCCTTCACGGACCGCTTCGGGCGCGGGCCAGCGGGACCTCAACCGGGGGAACAGGCGGGGCATGGCGGGTCTGGGGCGGCATCAGGCCTGTGGCTGCCGAGTCGGCTACCACACAACCCTGATGATCGGCTACCGCGCAGTGAGGGCGTCGATAATGCGGTCTTCCATCTCGATGCGCACCGCCAACTCTTCGCCGAGCTTGCCCAGATCGCGATCCAGCTGGTGCAGATCCAGCTGGTGATCCGAAGAATCGTACTTGTCGTTGAATTCCACCGCGACCTCCGAGGCCTCGGCGATCCGCGGGTAGACCTCGCGTGCAACCTCGACGACCTGGCCACGACGTTCGCGTCCGGCCACGATGCGTTCATAGATCTCGAAATGGCCGAAGGCAGAATAGTCGACCAGCACCTGACAGAACTCCTGCAGCACGTTTGGATTCGGCGCCAACTCCTTGAAGGGTTCGAGGCCGGCGACGCGGCAGAACATCATCAGCACTTCCTGGCGTTCATCCAGGAGCTTGCGCACCATTTCCTGTGTGCCTTCTCTGCGGTCTGTTTTTCGCGGTTCAATCATGGTCATTTTTATGTTTCCAGCGCATCCTTCGGCCGCCTTAGTTTACTCCGAATCGGTTCCGCGTAAACTGGGCCGCAAACACCCTGTAATGACGGCACCTTGCGAACCCGGCGGGCGCTGCCGGGATTGACATCTGCGCCCCGTGAAAAAGCTGCTCTCACTGTGTCTTTGCTGTTTTCTGTGCCTTGCGGCACCCTCGCCTGCATCGGCTTACGGTGGCTATGGGAGCGAGAACCCGTTCGTCGAAGCGATGCTGCGGATGATGGAGATCTTCGGTCTTATCGATCGAAGCAGCCTGCCACTCGGCGTCCCCTATCTACCAGGTAACACCTCAGCGTTCGGCAGCGGATTCAGCGGACTCTCCGGTTTCGGCGCCTATCCCGGCCTGGGCACAATGTCCGGTGTGTCGCCGATGTCCCTGTACGGCATGGGCGGTGTACCTGGCATGGGCGGTGTACCTGGCATGGGCGGCGTGCCTGGCATGGGCGGCGTGCCTGGGATGGGTGGCGTGCCTGGCATGGGCGGTGTGCCCGGCATGGGCCAGTTCCCCGGGATGTCGGCGTGGCCCGGCGCAGGCGGCTACCCGGGGAGCCGGGGTGTTCTCAATGCCTTTGGGCAGACAACGACCGGGCATCTCGACGGCATTTGGGAGCTGGACAAGGGCGGCTTTGCGGTAATCAAAGGCAACATCGCCCGACTGTACCTGTCGCGCGAACAGTTTCAGGACTTCCGTGTCGGTTACGATCAGCAGTATTTGTGGTGGACTCCGACAACGGGCGGGAGCAAGTCACGCTACCGCTACCAGGTCAGCGACGGCCGGATGATTCTGCGCGACAGTGACGGCAATTACCTGCTGTTGCGTCGCCGACGCTGAGCACCCTTGAGGCACACAGACCAAATAGGCAAAATCGGAACGCACGACCCAAGTCCCCCAGGTCGCACACGCACAGATCACACCCGGAGCAGTCATCACAACAATGAAGATCCAACGCATCGCCCTGATCGGCGGCTCAGGCTTCGTCGGCCGGCATCTTGTCGGGCATCTGCGCAATCGGGGATACGAGTGCCGCGTCATCACCCGGCATGCGCACCGCCACTATGACCTGCGCCCGGCCGCCGAGGTCGTCGAGGCGAACCCGTTCGACCACACGCAGCTGACTGCAGCGCTGCACGGTTGCGATGCCGCGATCCATCTCGTAGGCATTCTCAACAGCGGCGGCAGGGAAAAGAGTTTCCGCCGTGTCCACGTCGAGCTTGTGGAGAACGTGGTCGCCGCGTGCCACGCAGCAAAAATCGTGCGGCTGCTGCACATGAGTGCGCTCAATGCCGACCAGGCCAGCGGCAGCAGCCTCTATCTGCGCAGCAAGGGCGAAGGCGAAAACCGGGCGCACACCCTGGGCAAGCCCGGGATTGCAGTGACGAGCTTTCGCCCGTCGGTGATCTTCGGCCCGGATGACAGCTTCCTCAACCGCTTCGCTGTACTGCTGCGGATACCCGGACCGCTGCCGCTGGCGTGTCCGGATGCCCGCCTTTCACCGGTGTACGTGGGCGACGTGGCGACCGCATTCGCCAATGCGCTGGAAGATCGCAGGACTTTCGGCAAGCACTACGAACTTTGCGGACCAAAGACCTACACCCTGGAACAACTGGTGCGCTTCGTTGCCCAACACAGTGGCCGTCGCAAGCGGATCATCCGCCTGCCGGACTGGGCATCACGCCTGCAGGCCTCGATCCTGCAATACGCCCCCGGCAAACCATTCACCCCCGACAACTACCTGTCGCTGCGCACCCCGAGCACATGCAGGGAAGACGGCCTGGCCGCACTTGGGGTAACCGCCACCTCGCTGGAAAACGCAGGCACGCGCTTTCTCACCCACACCGACAAGAACCTGCGCCGCAATCAGCTGCGACGCCAGAGCCAGCGCTGAGGTCTCACGCGCCGCTGCGATGACGTGAATCTCAGCGCGTCGCCACTTCTTGCAGCAACCGCTGCAGGTGAAGGCGGCGTGGCCCTTGCTCAAGCATCGCCAATTCACGACAGGTGTCATGAAAAGCCGGCATGTCGCCTGCGGACTGCAGCAGCAGGCGCAGTGCCGGCGCCAGTTCATGGTAGGTGCCGACGCTCGCCAGCCGGGCGTTGTTCAATGGTCGTTCGAACCAGCGATCGTACCCGGCATATCCATCCCAGCTCAGCTTCAACTGCGCATACCTCTCGCGCAGGGCGGCAAATACCTCCTGTTTGCGCCGTGACAGGTCCTGCGGCACCGGCTGCAGCGCATAGAGATCGGCCAGACGCTGACGGGTATGCATCAGCAACCCGAGGAAGCCCTGTTTTCGCGCCTCGTGCAATTGCTGTTCGCTGCGCTGCTGCGGCGTGCCATTCCGCAACAGCCAGCGCCGCACCCCCTCGGCCTCGATGACCGTCGCATAGGCCTCGTTGAACGCGCTGTCATCGGTGACATACAGGGTCTCGTGCGCCAGCTCGTGAAACACCAGGCCTGCGATCTCCGCCATGCGCCAGTCGATCACCGTACTGGGCAACGGGTCACTCAACCATCCCAGGGTCGAATAGGCCGGCACCGGATCGACGACGACGTCCCAGCCTTCGCTGCGCAGCGATGCGGCATGGGCGTGTGCCGTATCGCGATCGAAATAACCCCGGTAACTCGCGCAACCGACAATCGGATAACACCATTGTCGCGGCTGCAGCGAATCGAACGGCGTCGCCACCACGCTCCACACCATTGCGTCGCGGCCAAGATCGGCATACAGCCGATAGCTACCGGTTTCGTTCAGACCCAGATCGTCGACCGCAAATTCGATCATCAGCGGCAGTTGACGCAGCCGCTCGCGCACCGGCTCAGTGGTTGACGGGTCTTCCGTCACCTGTTGCAGCGGCCGTGAAGCGGCCATCACGCCGAGCTGGCCGCGCACCGCCTGCGCGTAGTACGACAACGAGCTGCAGCCGCCCTGCACGAGCATTACAACGGCCAGCATGAGGCGCACGTGCAACACCTCAGATCGGGAAAAAGACCACAGACGCGACGCCCTGTATGACGTTCTTGATCTGCCGGCTGGTTGCATCGGCCACAACCTGTGCCATGTGGTCCTGCAGCCCGATCAACTTGCCGGCGAGGCGTTCGAAACTGAGGTCACCATCACCATCGAGCGCATTGCTGTGCAGGAACAACTGGCCATCGTGGTCACGCGCATGGCCGAGTTTCCAAAAGGCGATCTCGAAGTTGCGCGCCAGGTAATGCAGCTTCTGTGGATCGAGATAGTCGTAGAGGTAGAAGCTGCGCTTGCCGCCGTAGGCATCGAGCAGCATGGTCCGCATACCTTCGACAAATGCCGCCACCCTGTCACCGGTATAGGCCTCATCGAAGGCCAGCGTGATCGCCGCCGAGGATCGCGTGCCCTGCAGATCGGGATGCCGATCCAGCCTGCGCGGACCAAACAGTGCATTCATTGCCGACTCGCGTGTGCCATATCGTCCCCGCTGCAGCTGATTGGGATTACGCACGTAAAGCTTGCGCGCGAGCTCACGCAGGTAGTCGAGACTCTGGCGCACGTTGATCTCCGTCACCATGTCGACATCGCCCTTGCCGAGGTCGGCGATATCGAACTCGCGACCATGCACCGGCTGGTTACGTGTCGACCCGGATTGGCAGGCACTGAGCAACGCGGCGGCGATCAGCAGGAAGGATCTACAACCGTTCACGCAGGTCCCTCGTACGAAATCCCAGCAACTCTGCAGGCGCGTTGCGGGCCAGCGCGATCACCTTGAAACGCTCACCCATCTCACTCGGCAGCGTGAGCTTCTTGGCCCCCTGCATCAGCTGCATATGCTGCCGGACCTGCATGGGATCAGACGCGCTCAAATGCTGTTCCAATCCACTGTCGAGCAGAAAATGCGCCTGCGTGGTCAGTCCCGCCAGGGCAAAACCCGTCTTTACCCCGGCTCGTGCGACCGCGCTGAAGTCAACGCTGGCGGTGATGTCCTGCAGCCCCGGCAGCAGGTAGGGATCTGCATGCACGCGATGACGAAAGTGGCAGATCAGCGTGCCCTGACAACGTTCGGGATGATAGTACTCACGCTGCGTATAACCATAGTCGGCCAGGATGACATAGCCACGCGACATGCTCGCCGCGAGTGCCTGCAGCCACGGGGCAAGGCGCAGGTTGACCTCCGAGGAATAGCCCTCCTGCACGCCATCGGGATCAGGCCAGATCTGCGCGAGGGCCTCGGCCAGACCCGGGCTGCGCAGGCCAGTCCAGCGATCACACAGGACATCGTCCTCGACACCCACCGACAACTCCTGCCAGGCACCCGCATGCCGGCGAAAGCGCTGCACCGGCATCGCATCGAGCAACTCGTTGCCCAGTACCACGGCCTGCAAACCCGACCCGGGCATCCGCTGCAGCCATTCGACCCGCGCCAGCAGATGCGGCACCCGGTCACGCAGGGTTGCCAGCTGGGTCTGCTGCAGACTCGGGCTGAGTTCGAGAATCAGGTATCGCTGCGGCAACGCATTGAGCGCATCAAGCTCAGCCAGCAGGTCTGCCGCCATACGGCCCGAGCCAGCGCCAAACTCCAGCACCGAGCCGTCATCCAGGTTGTGCAGGCATTCGGCGACCTGCCGCGCGAGGCATTGGCTGAACAGCGACGAGACCTCAGGTGCAGTGACGAAGTCACCGGCCTCGCCAAACTTGCGCCGGCTGTTTGCGTAGTAACCGAGTCCCGGCGCATACAGGGCCTTTTCCATGTAGCTGTCGAATGGCAACGCACCGTCCGCGTCTGCGATTGCCCGCGTCAGCAGGGCCCGCATGTCATACAGCAGCGACGCTTCAGCGTCCGTCAATGTCGGCAGATCCAAGTACGAGTTCCCTGCGCAAGGTTGAACGGCAAACAGGCCCGGGTTGATATAGTGTCAACCAGGCCTGCAGTCGACGTCAGTCTAGCAATCGGGGAGATTCACTTGGAGCCATCTTTCAGCCTGAAGGGAAAAACCGCGCTGATCACGGGCGGGGCGGCACGCCTTGGCGCGACCACAGTGCGCCATCTTCACGCTGCCGGCGCTGCGGTGGTCATCCACTATCGTCGCTCAGCCGCCAAGGCTGAGGCGCTGCGCGATGAGTTGCTCGGGACACGCCCGCATTCGGCAGCTTTGGTACAGGGTGACCTCAACGACCCGGATTGTTGGCCACGCCTGATCGCGGCAGCAGTCGAGCTGGACGGTGGACTCGACATCCTGATCAATAATGCGTCGAGCTACTACCCCACCCCGATTGCTGAAGCGACGACTGCACAGTGGGATGACCTGTTCGGCAGCAATGCGCGTGCGCCGTTTTTCCTCGCACAGGCAGCTGCCACAGAGCTACGCCGACGCCGCGGTTGTATCGTGAACATGGTCGACATCCACGCCGAGCGGCCCAATGCCAATCACCCGATCTACTGCATGGCGAAGGCAGCCAACGCGATGATGGTCAAGGCGCTGGCACGTGATCTGGCGCCCGAGGTACGGGTCAACGGCGTAGCCCCCGGGGCGGCGTTGTGGCCAGACGGCTATATGGAAGATGCCGCCAAACAGGAGATACTCAAACGCATACCGCTTGGCCGACCTGCGGGTGCAGAACAGATTGCACAGGCGGTGATGTTCATGGTCACCGGGCCAGACTACATCACAGGCCAGATCCTGGCAGTCGACGGTGGACGCAGCGTGCAGCAGTGACTGGCGTCAGGTCGTCAGGGTGCCGTATCCGCAATCGCACAGACCAGGACATGTTTACGACCGGAACGTTTGGCGACGACAGCATCGTTCAACGCATCTTCAGGCGATATCGGCCAAAATAGCGGCAACCCCAAACCAGTAGACCATCGCGCACGCAAAACCGGACGCCGGCTATGCCGAGCAGGAAGTAACCGGTAGAAAACACGAGGAAGACGATGACGTGGCCCCGCAGCAGCGTTGGGCACGGATCCCGGGAACAACCTCGTCCGCGGACTCAATCGCTGTCGCTGTCCCAGTCCTGCAACCAGGCCGTGTCGTCGAGGCGCTGCAGATGCGCCTTGTTGGTCTGGGCAAACTGTTTCCACAGATCACGATATTGCTCGCCCGACACCGGGTGCCGCTCATCACCGGCGACATCGGCCAGAGGCGCCAGGACGAAGGCATAGCGCAGGATCTCGTCGCGCGGCAGCGCCTTGCCGCCGTCATCGCCCACCGTGTCGCCATAGGTAAGGACGTCGAGATCGAGAGTCCGCGCCGAGAATTTTTGGCCGTCGCGCCGCCGTCCGTGGCGATCCTCAATTGCCCGCATCAGCCGGTGCAGCTGCGCCGGCGGCAACTCGCTGACGAAACCGACCACCAGGTTGAGAAAGGCGTCACCGTCAAACCCCACGGCCGCGGTCTCGTACACCGGTGAAACAGTCAGCTCGCCAAATGCCTGCCGCAATTCGCGCAGCGCGGCGCGGATGTGTCGTTCACGGTCGATATTGCTGCCGACGCTGACCCATACACGCGGCATCAATAAGGCTCCCCGCGCTCGATGATCACACCGACGTCGGTCGCCCCCCGCACTGCGCCTTTCTTGTTCAGGGTGAGCCGCACCCAGCGCACGCCATACTCCTCGCGGATTATCTGTGCGCAGCGCTCGGCCAGCGTCTCGACCAGTTGAAACTCGCTCTCGCCGACGAACTGGATCAGGCGTTTCGCCACCGATTTGTAGTTCAGGGTGTCTTTGATGTCATCGGAGGCGGCGGCGCCTGCGATGTCGGCGCTCATCTCCAGATCGAAGATCAGCGTCTGCCGGGTGCGCCTTTCCCAGCCGTAGATCCCGATCACGGTATCGATGCGCAGATCGCGCAGAAACACGATGTCCATTTCAATCCAGCCCACGCCAAGTCAGGCGCCGATGTTAGCAGTTCAGGTCCTTGACCGGGGCGTGCCGCTATCGCTTAATGCCGCCTGACCATCGGAGCCGTGAAGGCCATGCTTGACCTGTCGCTGATCATTGCCGCTTACCTGTTGGGGTCCATTTCCAGCGCCATCGTCGTATGCCGCCTGATGGGCCTGCCCGACCCGCGCACCCAGGGATCGAACAACCCCGGGGCAACCAATGTGCTGCGTATCGGTGGAAAGAAGGCCGCCGCGATCACGTTGCTCGGCGACAGCCTCAAGGGCTTTGTCCCGGTCGCCCTGTGTCACCTGCTCGATCGTCCCGAGCTGATCTTTGCGCTGGTCGGCGCCGCCGCTTTCCTCGGCCATCTCTACCCGGTGTTTTTCGGTTTCAGGGGCGGCAAGGGCGTGGCCACGGCGCTGGGCGTGCAGTTTGGGCTGGGCTGGGCAATCGGTGGAGCGGTCGCCGCCACATGGCTGTTCATGGCCAAGGTTGCCAATATCTCGTCACTCGCGGCACTGATCTCAATGCTGCTGGCACCCCTGTACATCTGGCTGCTGTGGCCATCGCGCGAACTGATCGTGATGCAGGTATTGATTACGCTGGTGCTGATCTGGCGCCACCGCAGCAATATCAGGAACCTGCTGCAGGGCAGTGAAGGCAGCATCTCCGGACGCTAGGGCTGCGCCGCCTCGCAGGAGCCGAGCGCCCTCGACGATCTCGCCCACTGAATACCTCAGCGACCGGCCGCCAGCGCCTGCATCGGCCAGCGTGGCCGGATGCCAAAACCCAGCCCCTCGTGCTGGCCTGTCCGAAGACGCTGCCAGCCGGCATACGCGATCATCGCGCCGTTGTCGGTGCAAAGCTCCGCGCGCGGGTAGTAGGCCCTGCCGCCGAGGTCCGCCATCAGTCGATCGACGCGGGCTCGCAGCGTGCGGTTCGCACTCACCCCGCCAGCCATCACCAGCGCCTTGCTGCCGGTCTGTTCGACTGCGCGCCGGCACTTGATCGCCAGGGTGTCTACCACCGCGTCCTCGAACGCCCGCGCGATATCGGCGTGCAGCTGCCCGATCTGATCCCGCGTCGCGCGTGCTGTCTCCTGCTGCAACGTGGTCAGTGCAAAAGTTTTCAGCCCGGAGAAACTGAAATCCAGGCCCGGACGATCAGTCATCGGCCGCGGGAAACGAAAGCGATCAGGGTCGCCTTGCTGCGCCAGTGCGGACAGCGCCGGACCACCCGGGTAACCCAGGCCGAGCAGCTTGGCGGTCTTGTCGAACGCCTCGCCAGCGGCATCGTCGAGCGACTCGCCGAGCATTTCGTAGTCACCGACCGCGCCCACCCGCACCAACTGGGTATGACCACCCGACACCAGCAGCGCGACGAACGGGAACCCGGGGACCTGCGTCTCGAGCATCGGGGCCAGCAGATGCCCTTCCATATGATGGATACCCACCGCCGGCACGCCCCAGGCCCATGCCAGGCTGCGGGCAAACGCGGCGCCGACCAGCAGCGCGCCGGCCAGCCCCGGTCCCGCCGTGTACGCGACGCCGTCTATCTGCGCGGCATTCAACCCGGTATCGCGCAGCAGATCAGCGATCATCGGCGCCAGCCGGCGTACATGATCACGTGAGGCCAGCTCGGGCACGACACCCCCGAATTCGGCATGCAACGGGATCTGGCTGTACACCGCGTGGCCAATCAGGCCATCGGTGCTGTCATACACTGCGACACCGGTTTCATCACAGGACGTCTCGATTCCCAGCACTCTCATGTCGTTGAAACCTTTGCATTTGCGCCAGTGAGGCCTTAGAATTCCGCGCCTTTGTGGGCTTCGGCGAAACTTCCGTGGCCGCGAAAAGGCCATTTTAACCGTTTGCCGTTTTGAGGAAGCAATGCCGCACGTACGCGTCAAAGAGAACGAACCCTTCGAAGTCGCCATGCGCCGCTTCAAGCGCTCCTGCGAAAAAGCCGGAGTGCTGGCCGAAGTCCGCCGCCGCGAGTTCTACGAAAAACCGACCTGGGAGCGCAAGCGCAAGGCCGCTGCCGCAGTCAAACGCTGGCAGAAGAAATCCGGTCGCGACGTGCGCCGTTTCGAACGCCTGTACTGATCATTTCTTCGTGCTGAAACAACAGCTTACAGACGCAATGAAGGCCGCCATGAAAGGCGGTGAAAAGGCGCGTCTGGGCGTGATCCGGCTGATGCTGGCCGCGGTCAAGCAGCGCGAGGTCGATGAGCGCATCGAGCTCGACGACAGCCAGGTACTGGCGGTACTCGACAAGATGGTCAAGCAGCGCCGCGACTCGATTGCGCAGTACAGCGCCGCCGGCCGCGAAGACCTCGCCGCCACCGAGGCCGCCGAGATCACGGTCATCCAGGAATTTCTGCCCGAAGGACTGTCCGAAGACGAGATCCTCGCGATCATCGCCGCCGCGATCGCCGACAGCGGGGCCGAGTCAGTACGCGACATGGGCAAGGTGATGGCGATCGTCAAACCGCAGGTCCAGGGCCGCGCCGATGTCGGTGTGGTCAGCGGCCTCGTCAAGCAGAAGCTGGGCTGAACCATCGCAGATCCTGCGTGCTAGGCTAGTCACATGCCCGGCGCCATCCCCCAGCACTTCATCGATGAACTGCTCGCGCGGGCCGATATCGTCGAGATCGTCGGCCGCCGCGTGCCACTGAAGAAGGCCGGTCGCGAGTTTCACGCCTGCTGCCCGTTCCACAACGAAAAGACCCCCTCGTTCACGGTCAGTCCGACCAAGCAGTTCTACCATTGTTTCGGCTGCGGCGCGCACGGCTCGGCGCTGAGCTTCCTGATGGAATACGACCGCCTGAGCTTTCCCGAGGCGGTCGAGGAACTGGCCACCGACCTCGGCCTCGAGGTGCCACGCGAAACCAGCTTCGAGCAGGCGCCCGACCATCGCCCGCTGTACGACATCCTCGAACAGGCCGCCCGGCATTTCGCCACTCAACTGCGCCAGCACGCCGATGCAGCCCAGGCCATCGACTACCTGCGCCAACGTGGCGTCAGTGGCGAGGTGGCGGCAGGATTTCGCCTGGGCTATGCGCCGCCCGGCTGGGATAACCTGCTGCGTACCCTGGGCACCGACGATCGCCAGATCGCGCTGCTGCGCGAGGCCGGCCTGATCACGGAGCAGGACGGCAAGCGCTACGACCGGCTGCGCGAACGCATCATCTTCCCGATCCGCGACACCCGCGGGCGCGTGGTCGGCTTCGGCGGTCGTCTGCTCGGCGACGGTAAACCCAAGTATCTCAACTCCCCCGAGACCCCGGTTTTTCACAAGGGCCGCGAGTTGTACGGTCTGTACGAGGCGCGCCAGGCAAACGCACACCCGGCGCACCTGCTGGTGGTCGAGGGGTACATGGACGTGGTCGCACTGGCCCAGTTTGGCATCAGCAATGCCGTGGCGACCCTTGGCACCGCGACCACCACGGAACACCTGGAGAAGCTATACCGCGCCACACCCGAGGTGGTGTTCTGCTTCGACGGCGACCGTGCGGGGCGGGACGCGGCATGGAAGGCCCTGCATACCGTGTTGCCGCTGATGCGCGATGGTCGCCAGGCGCGATTCCTGTTTCTGCCCGACGGCGAGGACCCCGACAGCCTGGTTCGTCGGATAGGCGCGGACGCCTTTGCCCAGGAGATCCCACGTGCCCAGCCGCTTTCCACGTTCCTGTTCGACAAACTTGCCAGCCAGGTGGACATGCAGAGCCTGGACGGTCGCGCCCGCCTCGGCGAACTCGCCAAACCACTGCTGGAACGCCTGCCGGCCGGCCTGTTCCGCGACATGATGGAGCAGTCACTGTATGAAAGGGTCGGACTGAAGATGCAGGCCACCGGGGTCCAGCCGGCGCAGCGCCCCACCCGGCCACGCATCGCGCGGCCGCAGGGCAGCATTCCCCCACTCCGGCGGGCGGTCGCCCTGCTGGTGCAACACCCCGAGCTCGGCCAACTCGAGCTGCCCGACGGCTGGCAGTCGCTCGACTCACCGGGCGTCGTGATGCTGCAACAGCTGCTGGCGGCACTGCACGAACGCCCCGCGATGCACAGTGCGGCACTGGTCGAACACTGGGAGGACCCCACCACCCGCCAGCAGCTCGCGAAGCTCGCGGTACTGGAACTCGGCATCCTAGACGACGCCGCGGATCAGTTTCTCGGCACCTTGCGGTCGCTGGCCGCAGAGCAACGCCGAAGCGCCCGCGAAGCGCTGCTGATGAAGAGCCGCTCTGCACCGCTCACGGAAGAAGAAAAACAACAACTTAGGGAACTTTACCGGCCCCTGCCTGCCCAATCTCCAGAGGAGAATTGACTGGCAGAATCGCGCGAACACTGCTAGTATGTCCGATTCATTTTTCGCCCCTAACGCCGTGTATTCGCCATGGCGGGGGGTGTCTGCGTCTAACTCCGAGGATCCAGATGGACCACCGCCAAGAGCAGCAATCGAGCATCAAAGACCTGATCGCCAAGGGCAAAGAGCAGGGCTTTCTCACCTATGCCGAGGTGAACGATCATCTGCCCGACTCGATCGTCGATCCAGAGCAGATCGAAGACATCGTCCGCATGATCAACGACATGGGCATCTCGGTGCACGAGACCGCCCCGGAATCGGACGACCAGACGCTGTCGGACAATGCCGTATCGGCCGACGACGACGCCGCCGAGGCGGCTGCCGCTGCGCTCGCCACCGTGGACAGCGAGTTTGGCCGCACCACCGACCCGGTTCGGATGTACATGCGCGAGATGGGCACTGTCGAACTGCTGACCCGCGAAGGCGAGCTGCGCATTGCGCGGCGCATCGAGGATGGCCTCAACCAGGTCAGCGCGGCGCTGGCCGCGTTCCCGCCCACTGTCGAAAACCTGGTCAACCGCTTCGATCAGGTCGAAAAGGCTGAGATCCGCCTCACCGACGTGATCGTAGGCTTCGCGCTGCCGGACATCGGCGACACCATCCCGAAGCCGGCCAAGACGGTCGCCGACGTCACCGGCAACAACAGCAACGACGATTCGGACAGCGACAGCGACGACGATGACGACGACGACTCGTCCGACGATGAGCCGGACGACAACGGGCTCGATCCGACACTGGTCGCTGAGCGGACCGAAGACCTGCGCAAGCAGTTCAAGGCCTGGAAACGCGAGCTCGAAAAGTCCGGCAACAGCGACAAATCGCAGAAGTGCTGCGAAAAGACGGTCACTGCGTTTCTTGAATTCCGTCTGGTACCGCAGGTGTTTTCCGACCTGACCGACATGCTGCGTGACGTGGTCAACCGCGTGCGCGAACAGGAACGCCTGATCCTCGACATCTGCGTCAACGAGTGCGGCATGCCGCGCCGCGACTTCATCGCCTCGTTCCCGAAGAACGAGACCAATCTGGATTGGGTCGCCGACCAGGCCAAGGGCAAGCAGCCCTACGCCGGCAACCTCGGCGCACGCAGCGACGACATCGCGCGCGGACAACGCAAACTCGCCGATATCGAACAGTTTTGCACCATGACCATCAGCGACATCAAGGAAGTCAATCGCCGGATGTCGATCGGTGAGGCCAAGGCCCGCCGCGCCAAGAAGGAGATGGTCGAGGCCAACCTGCGACTCGTGATCTCGATCGCGAAGAAGTACACCAATCGCGGCCTGCAGTTCCTCGACCTGATCCAGGAAGGCAACATCGGCCTGATGAAGGCGGTCGACAAGTTCGAATACCGACGCGGCTACAAGTTCTCGACCTATGCCACGTGGTGGATTCGCCAGGCGATTACGCGTTCGATCGCCGACCAGGCACGCACCATCCGTATTCCGGTACACATGATCGAGACGATCAACAAGCTCAACCGCATCTCGCGCCAGATGATCCAGGAGATGGGACGCGAACCCACCCCGGAAGAACTGGCCGAACGCATGGAGATGCCCGAAGACAAGGTACGCAAGGTCCTGAAGATCGCCAAAGAGCCGATCTCGATGGAGACCCCGATCGGCGACGACGAGGATTCGCATCTGGGCGACTTCATTGAAGACCAGCAGGCGATATCACCGATCGACGCGGCGACCATGGAAGGCCTCGCGGAAGCCACGCAGAACATGCTCGCCGGCCTGACCTCGCGCGAGGCCAAGGTGTTGCGGATGCGCTTTGGCATCGACATGAACACCGACCACACCCTGGAAGAAGTCGGCAAGCAGTTCGACGTCACCCGCGAACGCATCCGCCAGATCGAGGCAAAGGCGCTACGCAAGCTGCGTCACCCCTCGCGTTCCGACAAGTTGCGCAGCTTCCTCGACAGCGATTGAAGACGCATAAAAAAGCCGGGAACCCCGGCCTTTTGCTATCATCTGCCGCCTGATTTGCGGGCCTATAGCTCAGTTGGTTAGAGCAGGGGACTCATAATCCCTTGGTCCCTGGTTCGAGTCCAGGTGGGCCCACCAATTCCATAGCACTCAATGGCTTATGACGCCTTGGCCAGGGGATCATGATCCCTTGGTGGGTGTACGAAAGTCCCCCGGTCACCCATCACCACAGCACGCCCTGCACCCGGCGGCGGTGACCCGCCCCTCCTCCACGCTTGCGTACTGGTGGTAACTGTGGCCCACCCTCGGGCGTTTGCCTGGCGGCTGCCCCTTGGGCACCCCCGGGGGCAGTTTTGGCACCTCGGGGCAACACTGAGGCCGGCGTCGGGTACATCAGGGCGGCGACGGGTACCCTGCCCTCGCCCCGATGCGTAACTCCACGATTCGCATCGACTGGCGTCGGGTGCGCCGAGTGTGCTGGGGAAGTTTTTCCAAAGGGCGGAAACCTGAAATATTGGGGATCTGCAAAACCGGGGTGGCGACCTGCCCTCGGTACGCAAAAAGTGCTAGAGCAAACCTTGGACTTGGGTGGCCTTTGGTCCGCAATCGACCCTGAAGAGACATTCGCCACCTGACAAAGGGAACGGATCCGATATTCGATGAATAGAGGCGTCCCGTTTCGGTTGTACTGACTGTCTGCCGCGACGATGTACTTCTACGTCAACGCACTTATGGTCTTGACTGCGTAATTCGCAATAGCGCTGTCGGCGGTGATAATTTCCAGCCCTTCAGCTTGGGACTGCGCGACCAGCATCCGGTCGAAGGGATCGCGGTGATGTTGCGGCAGTTCGCCAGCGTGTTCTCCGTGAAAGAAACTGATCGGCAGTTTCTCGAAGCCCTCTTCTTCTGCGATCGCATCCAGGTCGTCCGGTGCGTCGAGTTTGCCAATTGATTTCTTGATCGAGATTTCCCATGCCGTAGCTGCACTGACAAAGACCTGATTCCCCGCGTTCGCGATCAACTCACGGGCCTTTGGACCGAGTTGCGGATCATCGGCGAGCCACCAAAGGAAGACATGCGTATCGATCAGCAACCGTCTCATACGTCGGCCTCGAAGGTATCGATAAGATCGGAAGGTGTAGTGTCGAAATCCGGAGCAATCTTGATCCGTCCCGCTAGCCTGCCGGGAACCCTTTCTTTCCGGGGTTCTTTGTGGGGCAAGAGATCCAAGTAGGGTTTTCCGGCTTTGGCAATGACGACCCGTTCGCCCTTCCAAACCAGCTCACCCAACTCGGAAAGTTTGGACTTCGCCTCGTGCATATTGACTTGCTTGGTCATTGCTCCCGTCTCAATCCGTATCCGACAAATATTAGCTAAGTCTAGCTAAGCTCGGTGTAGTGTCAATGCCGATGAACTTCATTCATCCGCCGTCCGGTGTCGGCCAATCTCAGGCATTGCCCCACTGATCAACGACGTCTGACGCACCGCCGCACACAAGGCCGGTCTGCATGAAAGAGCGGTCGTCCGACCGGCAGTAGCTCCGCCTCACCACAACGATCGGACGAGGTTGCTCGGGGCCGGCTGCAATTCGGCCCAAGTTCGGTACCGAACCTGCGCAACTCAGCGACATCGGTCGACCTTCAAAGCCCGAGTTCTCCCAGTGATGAAGAAAGCTTCGCCAACAGATTGCCGTCGACCAAAGGATAGGTTTCCATCATCCCGGACACCGTGAAGTCCGGTTTGATGGACCGGATCTCCTCGGCCTGCCACTCCGCTTCCTCCTGGTCACCGCTGAGCTGCAATGCAGCCGCAAGGTACGCGTGTACCTCCAGGCTGGTCGGATTGCGCGACAGCGCCTCCCTAAGATTGATGACAGCCTGTTCGTTGTCGCCAAGAAAAAAGTAGGCTCTTCCTAGGGTCATGAAGTACAGGTAACCGGCCGCTGGATTGAGCCGCATGGCGTGACGCAATAACACGACGGTCTCTTCAGGTTTGCCCGTGTAGGTTTTGATTCCCCCCTTGAGCGCAAGAGCATCTGCAAATCTCGGGTCCAGTCTCAACGCATCATCGAGATGTGCCAAGGCTTCGCCGTGGCGACGTTGTTGTGTCTTGACGTAGCCGAGAACCCAATGGATTTCCGGCAGTGTGGGATCGATCTCTTTTGCCGAATTGGCGAACTTCAATGCCTGCTCGAGTGCACGATTGCGGTCGTCGGCCCACTGGTTTCGGTAATTGCCTGCATAAATCAATGCCAATCCTCCGTAGGCACGTGCAAATGCAGGATCCAACGACACGGCTTGCATATAAAGGTCCCGCGCCCTTTCATTGTTGGATGCGCTCCGGACAAGGAGTTCGGACTGCGCCCTCAGGAACAAGTCGTACGCTGCGACGGACCTCGTATAACGGTGAGCAATCCTTTCAAGCTCGGTCTTGCTTAGACGTAGCGAGAGCGCCTGAGCAAACTGGGTCCCGATTTCCCGCTGTATCTCAAAAAGATCGTCGAATGGCCTCGCGTAGCGATGACTCCAGAGCTGCCGCCCGGTTGCCGATTCCGTGAGGTGGACCTCGACTTCCAACGACTGCCCTTCAAGCCGCACACCACCCCAAACCGAATAGATTTTTTTGCCCACCTGCTGGCCCGCTTCTCCATCCGCCGACTGGGGTGTGGCTGCTGCGATAACATGCATTCCGGATAGCCGCGACAGCTGGGCAACGAGGTCGGCGGTGACACCGCGTGCGAGATATTGCTGCTCCGGGTCGTCCCCGAGCACTTCGAATGGCTGGACACTGACCACCACCAATGCGGGTTCATTTGGCGATGGCGCGAAGGTCGCTGGGCCGTCTGGCTGCGACCGGATGTAGAGCGCCATAAATGCGCCAAATAGCAGCAGGATTCCGATAGCGGTAATCCCATAAGTGTTGACCGACCAAGGGGCATGCTCCACGTGGTTGGGCGCTATTGGACTCGCTGATTCCTGAGTCGCCGCGGCCGGGGATTCCGCATTTGCAACTATCGAGCCGGTCTTCCTAACGGGCGCGATCAGTCGGTAACCCATCTTGGGGATGGTCTCGATCACTTTGGGATGACGTGTGTCGTCACCAAAGGCGCGGCGAATCTTGTTGATCGCCGTCGTCAGTGCCTCGTCGCCGACAACCACATTCGGCCACACTGTTTCCAGGAGCTCCTCCCGATTCAACGGCTGCCCGGCATGTCTCGCCAAATGACTCAGCAGTTTGGTCGTCTTCGGCTCGAGTTTTCGTAATTCGGCGTCCCGCACCAGGCAATGACGGTCCTCCTCGAGCGTCCAGCCGGCAATCACGAAACTGGTCGCCGCTGGATGGCCATCGCTGGTCGGACCCGTTTTTTCCACGTTCCTCTCCGGGCATCTATTCAATAACAATATGTTTTTTATAGAGAATATCTTCGTTAGACAAAGTTTCTCTAAGCGTTAGGGATTGGTTGGGCAATGTCATCCGGTCCCGACTAAACATTAGGTCAAGCCGCAGGAGACGACCAACCAGGACTGCTTCCTGACACGTAGCAAGGCTGGGTTTGATGTTCGGGTAACGCACTACCTGCGGAAACATGGTTCCGACCAGGAAGACGCCACAATGAAAACGCAAGCCAACATCACTGGCATCTCGGCAAGCCAGATAAAGAATACCTATCGGGGACTCGTCGCCGGGGCCGCGTTGGGGGCTGGGCTCGCACAAAACGTGGACGCAGATAGCAGCGACTATTACCGCGACGCCCTGCTGAATCCGAGTAAGGCCGTTCTACTGACAGAGCACAGCGGCCGCGTGACCATTTTCGACGGACTCGATGACCACCTCGTCGATCAGGCGCTCGATCAGCAATATGAACGTATCGGCCGCATGATGTTCGTCAGAACTCGACACGTCCGACAGGATGGTTCCGTGGAGTCGGACGATGACTGTGACTAGTGTGATGACCATTGCTCCGATTACAAAGGCGGCAGGAAGAATGCGTGTCCATACTTGTTGCTGCCTGAGCGGAGGAGGGACAAATCAGTGAAAAGTCCAGCTCTTGCGATTGCGGTACTGCTTGCCACTTGGGCAGTCAGTGCTCTTATTGATGTCCCGCAAAGCGATGCGGCTGCGAACGCACCATCGTTCGACATGGTGCGTGTGACGGAAGGCGTTTCCGTCATCTACGGACCGCTAGTACTGCCGGACGAACACAATAGGGGGTTTCGCAACAATGTCGTGGTGGTGGATACCGGTGACGGCGTTGTTGTCTTCGACCCAGGGGGCAGTGCCTGGGCGGGGGAACAGGTCGCGGCAGCGATCAACGCAATCTCGCCGGCGCCTGTCGTTGCTGTATTCAACTCCCATGCCCATGGCGATCACTGGTTGGGGAACGAGGGCATAAGGCGCGTTTACCCCAACGTTGATATCTATGGCCATCCCAAGATGAAGGCGCGAGTAGAAGGATCTGACGGGCCCCAATGGCTAGAACAGATCGAGCGCCTTACAAAAGGTTCAGCTAACGGACATGTCGTCGTTGCACCCACCAAGACGGTTGTCGATGGAGACGAAATCGTCATCGGGGACACCACCTTTCGTATCCACCATCGAGGCCCGGCGCATACCGACAACGACATCATGATTGAAATCGTAGAGAAACGTGTGCTGTTCACGGGTGATATCGTCAGAAACGGCTTGTTGGGCCTGATGGAGTCGGACTCGAGTTTCGCCGGCAACGTCGCTGCGATCGATGCGCTGCTTGCAATGGACATCAAACATTACATACCCGGTCACGGGAAAATCGGTGGCAAAGATGCGGTCACGGCCTATCGTACCTACCTGGATACACTGCTGAACCAGGTACGCGCCCACTATGCGGAGGGGATGGCGGACTACGAGATGAAACCTGCAGTCAATCGTGCTTTGTCGTCTTTCAGTGACTGGGAGGGGTTCTCGATGCGCCTTGGAGCTCATGTGAGTCGTGCGTTCCTCGAGGTCGAGTCGGAAGAATTCTGATCTTCCACTGCCTGGCGGCGGTGACCTGCCCCCCCGTCTGCCCGGCAGTGGCAACCGCGGCCCACTTTCGGGCGCTTGCCAGGCGGCTGGGCCTCGCCCCGTCGCCAGGCAATTCGGCACCTCGGGGCGTTCTGGGGCTTGCCTTGAGCAGGGCGGCAACGTCATCCGATTCCACTTGCCTGACGTCGTTCAGATTCGTGCCTTTCGGGGAAAATTGCCGTAGCAGCCCGCTGGGTGTTGGTTTGTTACTTGTTGCCACCAGGATTACGGGCCACTGACATGGCTGCCCTTCCTGGCACTCACTGAACACCTTGAGACCATCCAGCTCAGGCCCGCGATACCAGGTTAGGCTTGGCGCGTTGACTACAATCTATTCAGGCCGCATCAGTCATTGGAATGATCGCACTCCGAAAGCGTTTGCAGCTGCACGTTTGGAGGCCGGACTTTGCTGAAGAGTCCCTGGTGTTCCACGTCGAAGGGACGGATCTTCCCGTCGCATACCTCACTGTGGTTGGCAGCCCGTAAACGTCGCGTCGGTCCAGGCAAACCCGGCTTTCGTCCGCCTCGGTGTGGTCGGGTGCAACACCCATGGAGGCAGCCCACACCGGTGCAGCCACCCCCATCCGCCGTTATGGCGTCACGCCATCTTGATCGCCAGACAGACAGCGATCATCAACAACACACCGACGAATAGTCCGACACCCGCGGCACTCGCTTCTTTGCTGAGTGGCCTGATACGCAGGGTTGTTTCTTTACGGTGCCCCAGTTCTTCGAGCAGGCTAGCCATCAGGTACCTCCTACTGCACGTGTACCTGATTACTTGTTACCAAGGAACCACGGTGCTGTCAAAGAGGCACATGCGCAATTGATCCACAACGATCGGCAATGGCGCCGGAATGGTGGTCGAATGCCATACTGTTGCAAATACAGATGTGAGAAAACTATCGATGCAACATCGTTTTGAAGCGATTGATCCACGATCGATTGTGATTTCATTCGGCCTCGGCCTGGCCGCCATCTTCGGATCGGGTTCACCTGCTGTCGCGGATATCGCTTGGGGAGAAATGGCATCTGCCATCCGCAGTGCCGGCTTTCCATGTGCGCAGGTGCTGAGCACAGCACCCATCGGTGACAATATCTGGAGCGTCGAGTGCAATTCGGGAAAGTTCAGGGTCGCCCGCGATCCCGCGGGACTATATTCGGTGTCACCGGACGATTAACCGAGGCAGCACCCGAGCAGCGGGTTGCCCAAGCCGGATCGATACTCCCGCCATGGCTCGCGAGGCAGGGCATCTTCTCCAGCGGTGGCATGACGATACGCGCCACCAAGCGGTAATACCTGTCGCCACCCTCTTCAATGACCTCGGCATAGGCCAGGGTATCCGGGTCTTCACCCTTGGCACGTCTTTCGTCAAATGCCTGCAAAACCCTGGTCTCCCAGGCTTCCGGAGCGTTGTCGGGATTACGCACCTTCAGACTGGTTCGGCCAACGTCCCAACCGGAGCGCTGCGAGTGTTTCACGGCAATCGCCGGGACAACGGTATTGCATACCTCGATCGCATCAGCAGGACCGACCACAAATCCGGAATTTCACACGACCGGAGCCACATGCGGACCTGGAGAGCCCTGCCGCATCGGGTTTCGGTTCTGCCCGACTGTTCTGAAATCTGCTTTATGCAGACCCGATCTGCCGCCGCATTTCGGCAATCAGGGATGCGGCTGGGAAGACCGTGCGGCCAATGCGTATGGTGGAGCGCGCCGTTCGGCCTACCGGTGTGTGCAACAGTCCGTCACTACCGATGAAATAGTGCTGTTCGAGGTACTTTCGCGCGAGTTCTTTTAATTGTGTCACGGGATGTCTCTCCGCCAGGGCCATGAATGTATGGATCCTTTGAGCATGCATCGGCCGCGATCCGCACAACTTTAAATCCGCCAGGGGCTGGGCAGGCAGGTGCGGCACGGCACATTGCCGTTTCACCGAGGTCTTCCCGCCCGAAAGGTGGCTATCGGCCAGGAATCTGCCAATCTTGATATCGGGCCTTTGGCGGGCTTTCGCGATACGCCGGACACAACGGACAATGCAGAGGGGTTTCATATGACTGGCCTGGAAGCACACTACTCCGTCCGCGACGTCGAGGCGCGCATCCTGGCGGCCCTGCGGGCTGCAGGATTGAATCCCGAACAACGGCTGTCGCCGGAGGCGCTGGGCGCGCTTGACCATTTTCATACGGGCGGATTCCGCGCTTCACGCGTGTTGCAGGAACTGGCGCATATTTGCGCCGAAGACCACGTTCTCGATATCGGCGCCGGATTGGCCGGCGCGGCCCGGATGCTTGCGGCTTCGCCCGGCTGCCGCGTCGACTGCGTCGAACTGTCACCCGACTACTGCGCCGGTGCCGTGCTGCTGAATCGCCTGACCGGCCTCGAGGACCGTGTCGGGGTACACCGTTGCAGCGCGCTCGAACTGCCCTTTCCCGACGCTTCGTTCGATGCCGTCTGGATGCAGAATGTCGGCATGAACATCGCCGACAAGCGGCGGCTCTATGCCGAGGTCCGCCGGGTCCTCAAGCCAGAGGGCCGGTTCGCCTTCCAGGAAATGACCGCCGGGGATGCAGCTACCTCCTATTTCCCTCTCCCGTGGGCCACGGCCCCCGCCGAAAACTTTCTGATATCTGCCGAAGAATTGCTCTCGGTTTTGGACGAGAGCGGGTTCGTTGTTGATTTCTTCGAGGACGCCAGCGACGAACAATCAAGCGGGAACCCGGTAAGCAACGCCCCTGAAGTCAGCGCGCAGGCACAGCTCAGCCTTTCGGTGTACGTCGACAATCTTGCGCAGAAAGCGGAGAACGCAACTCGCAGTCTTCAGGAAGGCCAGATCCGGTTTGTCCGAGGTGTCGTGCGGGCAAAATGACAACTGCGCAGCCGCATGATCGGAATCGGGTGACGTCGGGGCGCCGGGCGAAGCGGCGATCAATCCTGTTTATACGGGTCGGCTCGGGAAAATGCACAGGATTCATAGGGAAACGCCCACCTGGAGAAACGGCAACCTTGTCCTATAGTTTCCTTGCACCCGGAGGTTTAACTATGAACCATCGAATTCGGTTGTCCCTCGCTCTGCTTGTTTCGTTACCAGTAACAACCTGTATTGCCGGTGGTGGAGGCGGCGGCAGCGATACGACGTGGTACATGCCTCCTCCAATCTGTGTGCCGGGTGGCCCGGTGTCCTATCAGCCGGTGATCCGGGATCTGAAGCGCGACCAGGAATGGTTGCGGAAATTCCAGCAGAGGGTGCTGTCGATTGCAGGAAGTATCGCCGCGAACGCACCGGGCAGTCCGGTCGCGAGTTCTCCCGCCCCGTCGTCGACCTTTGTGCCCACCCCGCCCGGCAGTCCCGCCGCGATAGGCAAAGCGATTTCGTCCGATGTCGCCGGCATGATCGAGGACCTGATCGATGAAATGGAGAAGATCAAGAAATGCGGCTGACCCTGTTTCTTGGTGCCCTGGGTGTCCCCCTTCTGCTGGCAGCATGCAAGGAGATGCCTGTCATGCCCTTCAACGTTGCCCGCCAGGCCTACCCACCTGATCGGTCTGCCTGGGAAACGATCTCCACTTCCGCCCGGGCCGCACATGCGCGCTCGGTACACATGGCGCTCATGACACGCGTTCCGGATCCCGTTACCTGGTCGGCGGAAGGTGTTTCCGGAACAGTGACCGTGCTGCTTACCAAAGAGGGCAGCGACACCGTCTGCCGCGGCTTCAGCGACCGGATCGAGGCTGGCGGTCACGCCACCGAGGTCACAGACATTGGATGCTGGGCGGACGGCTGGATGTACGCACGCCAGGGAGGCGGTGTCGCCGTCCTCGAGCCAGCGTTCGCCGAATCCGACCGCGTCTACACCGTCAAATGGGGAGGCTCACTCGCGGCGGTGGCCAAACGCACCGGCGTCGACATCGCCGAACTGGAGCGCCTGAATCCCGGTTTCCCTGCCAACCTGCCAGCCGGCACCCGCGTGCTGTTGCCCTGAATCCTGACTGGCGACGAGGTCCCGATACTGTGAGTCCGGGTTTCCGGCCGATGCCGGCCGCGATCAGCGGTGCGATTAATGTACGGGTCCACCTGCCGCTATAGACATTGCCGGGACCAGCCCACGACGTAACTTGAGCAGTACATGAAAGACTTGCACCCCCCTGAATCGGAACTTCGGGCCGCGTATGCGTTTATCAAGGGTAGCCCCTTCCCGTCGATTCCCGATGTAGTCAACAAGATCGCCGAAGAGTTTTCGCGGCCGGAACCGCAATTGTCGAGGCTGATCGGGCTGATAAACAGCGACATCGCGCTGGCCGGCCTGGTACTCAAATCCATCAATTCGGCAGGATACGGATACGACAACATCGAATCCGTGCAACAGGCCGTGGTCCTGCTGGGCCTCAGCAAGGTCAAGAACCTGGTGATGGCCTCTTATATCCGCCACTACCTGCCGACCCGCTCCGCGTTCGCGAAACGCATATGGGAAGACAGCACGGAGGTGGCTGGCCTGGCTGTCAAGATTGCAGCCGAGCTGTTTGATGTGCCGTTGGATGAGGCCTACATCGCGGGATTGATGCTGGATTGTGGTGCGATATTCGTTGCCGAGAAGATGCAGGCGAAATACGACGCCGTGTTTCAACTGCGGCACGACAAACCGATCACCATCACCCGGATCGAGGACCTCCGGATCGGGGTGAACCATTGCGCGATAGGTTATCTGTTTGCCCGGCACTGGCGTTTACCGGAGCGGGTCTGTCTGGCGATCTATCTGCATCACGGCACGTCGTGCGAAAAAATCGACGATAGCGCCCTGCGCAGCCTGTTGGCGGTCCTGAAGCTGGCCGACTATCTCGTGATGAAGTTTCATGCGGGAATCGAGCCCGATCATTCTATGGAGCAGATCCAGTACCTTGCCAAGGTAAAGGCCGAATTGATGATCGATTCGAATGAAGTCGCGCGTCTGGAACAGCTGCTGAACTGAAGCGGGCGCCTACCGGGAAACGAACGCAAGTCGATCAGCGATCATCGAATTTCCAAGCAGGCGTCTCGCCCTTGCCCAACGGCAATCCGAACCCGACGCAATTGAAATCACCGTGACAGTGGCGCCCCCCTCCAACAAAGAACGCTGCATAAAACACCCTTGCGACGCACGCGGAATCCGAGCAGTCCGGACAACAGCAGATAAAGCGTCGTTGGCACGGGAGCATTTCCCTCACCGGGCGGCGTACCGCCTCCACCACCCGGCATCTCAAAGAGCCCCTGGTCGACGTTGGCAAAGAACAGACCTGGGTCTACATCCCCAAAGCCCAGGAGCTCGGCCACCCCTACGTTGAGCATCGGGTCGATCAGTCCCCCGCTCACCGCGAAACCGCAATTGAGTGTAATGCCTTTGGCTGGGTCACACTGTTGCGTGGCGGTGTCACCGGTCTGGATCCACCTCCAGTTGAACGCGAAGTTCGTTTCGTTGAATTCCTCGGAAAGCAGATCCCACGTCTGGTCCGCTTCGTCCCAGCCCACCAGTTCGTTGTGAAACACCAGGACCCTGCCGGCCTTCAGGAGGTCCGGCTGGTCGAAGAACCTCAGGCCATTGGCATTGCGGCTGTCGCCAACGAAAAACTCCGCCCGGTCCTGGTTGGAAGATTGCACCTGGTCGAAATAGAGATCGAAGTTGTCGGCACCAGACGGGTTGCGCGAGTTGGAGTTCTGGTTGCCACCGGCCTGGCCATCGAATTGCGGAATGTTGCGGCCGATCTCGGTTGGCGCCTTCGCGTTGTCATTGTGCGTGGCGTCGCACAACTGCAGCTGCAGGGCATTGCCTATGATGTTGGAACAATACGCCGTCAGGCTGACCAACCAGTTGAAATTGTCATAGCTCGACAGGTGTGCCGCTTCCTCGGCAGTGAAGCCAAAGTTGGCACCGACAGTGAAATCCATGAATCCTTGACTGAGCGTTGGCGGGTCGACACGGGTGGCAATGGCATCGCCGGTGGTCCAGGGCCGGAAGTTGAATGTCAAGCTGACCGTGCTGGTGGCGGTTACGTCGTACCAGTCAAACGCGGGCTTGACCACTGAGGGCGCGCTTACCGAGAGGGTCGCGGAGATATTGCCGCCACTCCCTGCGGTCGCGAGCTCGGAGGGATGATAGTCCTGCGCGTGATTGCGATCGTATTGCTGCGAAGGCGCGAAGACCTGGCTGCCTCCGGCCGTGTGCCCGGTAAAGCCTGTGAAGTTGTAGGGTTGATTGACAGAACACCCGGGGCCCGAGCAGCTGGCGCCGAAGCGGTGGCGAAACCCGAAGGCACTGCCGATTCCCGAGACCTGAAGCAGGTGGTCTTCCGTGACCTCGGTAGCGATTCCGTCAGCTATTTTCCCGGCGGCGTTGATCACCAACGGGCTCGAAAACTGTGCGCGGACGCTCTGCAGTTCACCACTGCGAATATCCGGCTTAGCGAACGACAGTGCCTTTGACGTGCCGCTACCAAGACTGAAACTCAGTGGAATCTGCTGTGGGGCCTGCTGCTGGTAGGGGTACGGATAGGGATAAACGGTGGCGCTCACGGTCGCTGCATATCCCAGCAGCAACGCGAACAGTGGGCCGAGCCGAGCGGAACCTCGGGGCGACCGCTTATGCGCAATAATCGGTCCAAAGATCCGAACAACCGATTCGTGGTACCAAACGCAGTGCATGAAACTCATGGCTGTACTCCCCTGACAGAAAGCATACCCTGATATCGGCGCGTAGACAACAAGCGCCCGTTTGACGTGGACCCCAAGGGGACTGCACCCGCCGTAGACAACAGGTACGACATCTTTAGTTGCGCGCACCCGGAACATATCTGACGCCAAAGCACATCGCGTACCAGTATGTCAGCACCTTTGCAAAACAATGAGTTGTTATCAGCCAGAATGCGCCGGCACGAAAAATCGTAAAATTCCCTGACAAAAAAGTTGCGCTGCGCGAACGAAATCAACACCAGCTGCGCAAAAAATCGCCCGGCACCGCCTACCAAAACCAGGCGAGCGCCATGTCAGCATCCTTTACGATTTCCAGCAGACCGCAGCACCGCAGCACGCATAAGCTATTGATAATATACATATCCTTATTTTCGGTGTGGATAATGCATAGGGTTCGGCGAAGCCTCGTTGATGCGACGGACTCGCCAGTCTGTCGCGCCATGCGGGTTTGTCAGAAAACGAAAAGGAATAAAAATCATGTGCAAACACAATCAGGCGCGCATCCTGGCATGGTTGATCGGCGCCCTGCTGTCGACATCGACGCTCGCCTCGCCGATCAGCGGAACCGGCCTGCCGTCATCCAATGCCGCCCTGGCCGGCGGTTCGGTGATCGACTTCGAATCGAATACCCCCGTCACCGACGATGCGGTAACCCTGACCTATCCGGACGTGTCGATGACCGGTAACAGCACGCTGCGAATCAGTGCCGCCTTCGACGGTCAGTTCAATGTCACCGGCAACGCCCTGGCGCTCACCACCAACGACAGTGTCAAGGAAGTGGTCTTTGCATTTACCGGCCTCGTGGATGCGTTCGGCTTCAATATCGGTGGCACCGACGTCGCAGACTGGCAGCTGGTCGCCTATTCAGCGACCGGCGCGACGCTGGAGTCGCTGTCGGTGCCAGTGCTGAACGACGGTAACAACGGCAATTACCTCGGCATCGCGATGCCGGGTATCGCGTCGGCCAGGCTGTCCAATAGCGGCTCCGAGGATTACGTGGTTCTGGACAACTTCACCTACGTCAAACAGATTCCCGAACCGTTTTCCCTGGCACTCATTGGTATCGGTATTGCCGGTATCGGGTACCGGCAGCGCAAGCGATCCGGCTGAGCCATCGACAAGGCGGGGAGGTTAGGACGCACCTTCCCCAAAATTGACGGAAGCCTTTACAATGCCCCGCTTCCGTCTTGGCGAATCTGCGCTAAGCGATTGATTTTTAATGCCTGGTTCGAATGTTGCTTTATCCATTCCAGAAGTCATCACGATTCGAGAGTGGAGCGCCCCATGTCAAACCTGTTGCACAAACACTGGTACACCGACGGCAAGGTATTCATCAAGAAGGTGGATAGCTGGGTATCACGCCGTAATACGCAATCTGATGTCGGACAGGAATCCGAGTGGCTAGGCTGGGACGGCTGGGTGCGCCCCGATACCGGCCCCCGGGCTGCGCGCGATACGACACGCGCCGAGTGATCCCGTGGATGGCGCAAGGGACGCTGCCTGTTCTTTGTGACTGTGCGTAAGCCCAGGACCATGCAAGCAACAGGAGACTGTCTTCCGGGAGCGGCGTGTCGCCCCCCGCGCGCAAGTATCAGCGCCCTGACTCACTCTCCAGCCGCTCGAGCCGCGCCAGGACCTCATCCAGCTGGACCTGCATCGTCAGCACCAGGTCTTCCAGCTCTTCCAGACGTCGCCCCGGCTGCCGATCGTCCACCGCCCGGCGCTCGACTTCGGTTGTGGCCGGTGCGACGGTCTCCGCATCGCGATCGCCGAACAGGTGCACATAGCGCGGTTCACGCGTCCCCGCATCACGCACCAGGCGGGCCACAAATGGGCCATCGGCACGCTTGATCAAACCGGCTATCACCGCCTCGGTCTCGTGCGCATCGGCCAGCTCGCACAGCCGGCTGCTGCGCGCGCGCAGTTCGCCGGCGGTCTGTGGGCCGCGCAGCAACAGCACACATATGATGCCGATCTCCTGCCTGGTGAACTCCAGGCTGCCGAAGCCCACGTTCCCGAAGCGGTGCTGATACTTGGTCACCCGGCTGCCGAATCCCCCACGGTCGCTGACCAGGTGCCTCTTGATCAGGCCGTCGACCGTCTGCTGTACCTCGGCATCGCTCAGCTGCATCACCGGATCGCGGCTGCTCTTCTGGTTACAGGCAGCGGCAAGTGCGCTCAGTGACAGCGGGTACTGTGCAGGGGTGGTGATCTGTTTTTCGATCAGACAGCCGATGACCCTGGCTTCGCGTGGATTCAATTCGATGCGCATGGATTGACTCGTCGGCTTGGGCTGCCGGTAGCGATGGATGGCGCCATGTTAGTGCAGTGCCGGATATGGGGATATCGGTATTGCGGCCCGCACTGCGCCTGCAGCGGCAGGCGCGCCGCATCCGGTAGTGCATGGGCGTACCGATGGTCAAAGCATGTACTGCGGCACGAACTCCTCCACCGTTCCGGTCCGCACATAAGGCAGGGTGACCGCCCCGTAGTAATAGGCACCCGAATCGAGCCAACGCTGCCAGGCCGCTTTCCATGCCTCGGGCATCTGCTCGGGCATCCAGAAGGCCTCGGGGATCTCCATCGTCGGCCGCGCCTGCAGCGGCAGTTCGATCTCCGCGACGACAATACCCGCACCTTGTGTTGCGTCCCGACGCGCCAACACGCTGCCGTCAGCATCGACGATCATCGTCTCGCCGAGATAGACCGAGTCGTACGGGAGATCCGCGAGGTCCGGGCTGAAAAAGCCCTGGAACGGTCCGGCGTGCGAGGCATGGACCACCGGCACGCCCAACATGCGGGCACAGCGCACGGGCGCCTGTTGCAGCATCTCGAGATTGGCCGAGCGGAACGGATGGTCGGCGTCCACGTCGTCGCTCAGGGTCCACCAGCAGGAGCTGCCCAGCACCAACTGTACGCGGTCGCGCAGGCGGCGCATGGTACGCGAGCGGATCAACTCCCAACACAACGCTGCACCCACCCCGCCTATCGGCGTGGCCAACACACCGTCATCGTCACCGCCGCGGTAATAGCAGTTCTCCCAATAGGTCGGCTGGTCCTTGTCATGACGCACACTGTGGCCGTCGGGAAACACCAGCATGAAGCTGTTGTACACGTCGCCGTTACGGCTCGCGAGATACGAACCGCCGATCACGTTCCCACCGCTTCGCGCCAGACGCTGCATCATTTGCATCGCGGCGCCGTCGATCGGCTGGATGGCGGCAAGCATGTCCGGATGAAAGGCCGCTGCCGTGGTAAACATCTCCGGTAGCACGATCCACTGCGCCCCCGCTTTCTGTGCAGCGCGGATCAGCTGCTCCGCCTGCGCGAGATTGGCTTGGGCATCTGCAAGTTTCGGCTCCATCTGCAGCGCAGCGACCTTCAGCCTCCGCACCCATGGCGGCTGACTGCGTGCTATGCCGGTGCACAGACCTGAAGCGAGGCCGGCCAGCAGCCAGGCGTTGAAGCGCCGACGATCGCTGGAGAAATGCGTGCCGGATGTCTTCATGTGAACGCCACCGGGCTCTGCACGCGCTTGTCGACCGTCAACTGGAACACGTCGGGACGCGCATAGTGACCGACGACATCCAGGGCGCGCCGGGCGGCACCCACCCTTGCGAGGTCAACCTCGGCGAACAAAAGGCCCTGTTGACGGCGCAGCGGACCGGCGGCAATTTCCCCGCCCGGGGCGATCACCACGGAGTCGCCGGGATTCACCCACTCCTCGGCGTCCGGGTACAGCTGCGCGATGCCGTCCACATCGATCCGCATGTCGCTGCCACGCACCAGGTTGCCACTGCCGATCACCCAGCAGCCCGCCTCGCGGGCGATATGACGCAAAGACCCGATCCAGTCGTCGCCACTGTCGTAGGTCGGCGCGATATAGATCTCGATGCCCTGCGCATACAGCGCGTAACGCGCCAACGGCATGAAGTTTTCCCAACACACCAGTGCACCGACGCGGCCACATGGCGTATCCACAACGTTCAATCCGGAGCCATCACCAACCCCCCAGACCATGCGCTCCGGGTTGGTTGGCATCAGCTTGCGGTGACGATTGTGGATGGTGCCATCACCGCCGATCGTGACGTAGCTGTTGTACAGCGTGGTTGAGCCAGGCCCGCCTCCACGTTCATTGATCCCGCACATCACGCCGACCTGATTGCGGCGCGCGGCATCGCACATGGGCTGCAGGTCGCCGCGCGGCAGATCGACCGCCTGATCGAGCAAGCGCGCGTGCAGACGCTCACTGAGGTCCCAGTCGCCACCCGGTCGCAGACGCCAGATCCAGGCCGGATAACCCGGGATGAAGGTCTCGGGGAACACGACCAGTTCGGCGCCGCCGGCCGCTGCCTCGTCCACATATCGCGCTGCACGCTCCACCGTAGCACTGCGATCCAGCACTACCGCGGGTATCTGAGCGATGGCCAGCCTGCCCATGATCAGCCCCCTGCCGTCGGCTGGAAGCCCGCGCCCACACCGGCCTTGTCCCACGGCAATCGCGTGGTCTCCTTATAACGGTCTGCATCGAAAACGGCCTGTGGGATTGCACTCATGATCCTTCTCCATCGGATAGCCGGGCCGGTTGCCCTGATGCGGGTTTAACCCAAACCACGCGAATCCTTCCGAAGGACCGGCGAACAAACTCCGAAGAATACGTAACTTGTTTTTTATTCAGTGGCTTACGCTGGCACGGGCTGGCCGTGAACGGTTACGACTGAGCGCCGGATCGAACGATCGCCTACCGGGGCGCTACAGATTCAGCACCTGCAATGCCGACGACAGGCGCGCGATCTGGACCGGATCCGTCATCGGGTAGGTTTGCAGCCACTCGGGCACCCGAAAACCCGCATCCAGCATCAGGATCTCTTCGCGTTCCCATGCCGCGTTTTCCCGGTCGTCCACCGATTGATACGTGGCGGCCAGATAGACGTGCGCCTCGAGACTGGCGGGATTGCGCGCCACGGCCTCGCCGAGGTTGATCCGGGCCTGCTCCCAGTCGTCGAGAAAAAAGTAGGCGCGTCCCAGCAGCAGGTAATAGAGATAGCCGGCATCCGGATTGAGCCGGATCGCGGTGCGCATCTGGCCGAGCGTCTGCGCGGGCAGCCCGAGGTAGGTGCTGACGCCCCCCATCAGCGCGTAGGCGTCGGCGAACGAAGGCGACAGCGCGATGGCCTTGCGCAACAATCCAAGCGCTGCCTCATGTTGCCGCTGCTGGGCGTTGACGTAGGCCAGCACCCAGTACACCTCGGGGATGTCGGGGTCGATCTCGAGCGCCGTGCGCGCCATCGTCCCGGCACGCGCCAGCGCCGCGGGGCCATCGTCCGCCCATTGATGGCGGAAATCCGCGGCATAACTCAGTGCCAGGCCACCGTACGCACGCGCGAACGAAGGGTCGAGATCGATCGCCTGACGAAACAGTCGCCTTGCCTGGTCGTTTTCAGGGCCCAGTCTCAGCAGTAACAGGGACTGTGCACGCAAGAACAACTCGTAGGCCTGGATACTCGGGGTATAACGCCGCGCCATCCGCTGTCGTTCCACCTCCTTGACCTCAATCGACAGGCTGGACACGATCTTGCGGCTGATCGCCTCCTGAAGGTCGAAAATGTTTCCCAGCGGCCGGTGATACCTTTCCGACCACAGCTGCTCCCCGCTGCCGGCATCGAACAGGTGAACGTGTACGCGGATTTCTCCTGCACTGTGCTGGACCTCGCCGCTCACCAAGTAGCGAGCAGAGCGCATAGACGACTGCTCGGCCTGGATACCCATCAGGGTGCGCGAACCGATCACCATAAGCCCGGAGAGTTTTGACAGATCGGTGCTCAGATCGTAGGTCAGCCCCTGCGCCAGATAGGTCTGCGAGGCGTCATCACCGAGCAGACGGAACGGCTGCACGGTCAGCGTGGGCAGACCATCGGGTCCAGCAGCGCTGGGGTACGTGGGTTTCGGCAGCCCCGTCTCCCTGCTGTTGAACCCGACAAACACGATCACGATGCCGGCGAGCAGAGCGAGTGCCACAACCACGAGTCGCGGCATCCTGCGCATACCGGGCGCAAGCGATGGCGCGGAATCTGCTGCAGTCGTGGCAACCTCGGCACTCAGGCGGTATCCACGCTTGGACACTGTCTGCACGTAGCGAGGCTGTCTGGCGCTGTCACCAAACGCCCTGCGCAACTTGGCCACCGCCTGAGTGAGCGTGTCGTCGCTGACGATCACGCCGGGCCAGACGGCACGAAACAGCTGTTCCCGGCTGACCACACGGCCGGCGTTCTGCACCAGATAGAGCAACAGCGCCATGACCTTCGGTTCCAACGCGATCGTGACGTCGCCGACCCGAAGTTCGTTGGCCGCAGGATGGACCTGGTACTCCCCGACAAGAAAAGTTTCTGATTCCAATGAACTACCCGAGAGACACCACGGCGACAGACCTTCGTTTAACACTAGTAGAATGGCCGCCAAGGTAAAAATGCCGCCTGATCGTGCGTGCAAAGACGGCTGCATCAAGGACAGTGGGTCATGCCCGGGAAGACGAGCGGCCCTCAGGTTACACGTGCGAAAAGCGCCGGATGTCGACCGCGAAGCTGCCGGGCCAACGGAAAAAGCTGTTAACCTTCGGCTACAGGACAGTACCCGTCCAACGTGCACTACCGGCACATTGCCGAACGTTGTTTGAACAGGATCGCACATGGCCAAACCCAATTACGCATTCGAGAAGCGTCAGCGAGATCTCGCCAAGAAAAAGAAGAAAGACGAAAAGCGCCAACGCAAGTTGGAGGCAAAGGCCGAACCGGCCACCGATGACGCGCCCACGCCTCCTGTCGACCCGGCGGACGTCGACTGATCAGCACCTATCGCCCCTGCTGTTACCGACCGGCTCTTTGTGGACGACCTTCAGTCGCGGACACCCGAAATGCACCCAGTGACGATCGCGACACCGGCCGAGGCCGAGGTGAGCTGTGCCAACTGTGAGGCCTGCTGCTGCCGTCTGCAGGTCGTGCTGATCGGCGAACGGGGCATACCCGATCATCTGGTCGAAGTCGACCGGTGGGGCGGCAGGAGCATGGCGAGGCTGGAGGACGGCTGGTGCATCGCACTGGATCGCGGCACGATGAAATGCCGGATCTACGCGACCCGACCACGGGTTTGTCGTGATTTCGCGGTGGGTGATTACGAGTGCCTTGCCGAGCGTGCCGCACCATCGTGAGAGCTGATATTGGCTGGCTTCGCACCCGGACATGACATCCGCGCCTCCCGGACCGGTCCCCACGGCATGGGAATCAAGAGACGAGCAGAGATGAAAAACCTGATGTTGACCCTGGCCATTGTCGCGACTGCACCCTTTGCCGTGGCCGACGATATCGACGAATTTCAGCGACTTGAAGAGTCCATCCGGCAGGATATCGTCTGCCTGGACCTGCTTCCGGACAACGTCGACGAAGGCCAGCGCCAACACGCCACACGCAAGTTCTACTCTGCCCTTGTGTCCAGCATCCGCAGCTATGTCGAAGTCGGCATCCGTGCGGGCCTGCCTGATCTTGTCGCGATCCGTGACTATGTCGGGAACGACGAGATCCTGATCGGCGTATTCCTTGGCGCCATGCTCTCCGACGACACGAAACTGCAGCGCGAGAAAGACGCAATGTCGCCGGGACAGACAGAACTGGAGACCTCCCGTTTACTGTGGAGCACGCACGGCTGCGCCACCCGCTACGCCGCCCTTTGACTGATTGGCGCCCGGCAGTGGGCACTATCTGACCACCGGATCTCTCGCGTAAGATGCCCAGTGCGGCACACTTGGTGCTGCAGGGGGCGCAGTCGATTCGTGCCGTCCCGGACAGGAAAACGCAACCCGTTGTACCCGGCCCCACCGGCAAGGCGGATTCTCCATAGGACGGGTCAACGGCAGCAGTTCGCCAAGGAGTCCCTCGTGTCAGCAAGTCCGCGTCTGAACCCTCAGTTTCTATCGGCCTGGCTGCGCAACCCCCTGCAGATGGGGGCAGTTGCCGCCAGCAGCGATGAGCTGGCCAATGCGATGGCAGCGCAGGTCAACGCCGACAGCGACCTGGTCATCGAACTGGGAGCGGGAACAGGCGCCGTGACTTCAGCCCTGCTGGCTCGCGGCGTTGCACCCTCGGCGCTGGTCGTGGTCGAAAAAGACCCTGAGCTGGCCAGGCAGCTGGCGAAACGATTTCGTTCCCCGCTGGTGATTACCGGCGATGCCACACGCCTGCAGGACCTGCTCAGCCGTTCTCATGACAGGCCGGCGGATGCCGTGGTATCGAGCCTGCCGCTGCTCGGCATGCGCACGCTGACGCGCGTCCGTGTGCTTGCCCAGGCGTTTGCGGCACTGCGCCCGGACGGCAGATTCGTACAGTTTACCTATTCGCCCAAACCGCCGATCCCAGGCCCGCTGGTCGCTGCACTCGGCGTCAGGGGTGAACGCGTCGGCCGCGTGCTATGGAACCTGCCGCCGGCGAGTGTCTGGGTCTACAAGAAAATCGACTGAACGCGTCGGCAGACCGGATGTGGCAGGAAGACTATCTGCCGGCGCCGGGCATCGCCAACAACGCATCGACATGTCCGGAATACCAGAACGGGTCTCCCTGCGCCTGTTGACGACCCGCCTGGGCAGCGGCGAGCCCCTTCTCCACCAGCCTGGAGTCATCACTCGCCAACGCGAGGCGTATCACCACGGCCGAGGGGGATGGCAACGCACCTTCCATCAATGCACGCTGCTCTCCCATCCCGGGGATCAAGGGCCGATCGTCCATGCGCCAGCCGCCAGGGCCGTGGTAGCGCTGCCAGGCCAGGTTCAGCAGTGCGGCGACGAAGGTGCGGTCGACCGGATCTCCGCTGAGCTTCGCGTAGTGAGCCATCCCATAGGCGACATAGGCATAGTCTTCCAACGAGGCCTTGCCGATCTCGCGCTCGCCGCTCATCGCGCGGCGCAATCCACCGCCGTCCCACAGACGGTCGCGCAGAAAATTGCGGATCCCGGTCGCGGCATCACGCAATTTCGGGTCGTCCCAGGCCAAAGCGGCCTGTGACAGGGCCGCCAGCAGCAGGCCGTTCCAACCGGCCAGCTGCTTGTCATCGACCGGCAGGACGCGGGCCTGCCGGTCGCCCAGCAGCCTGGTGCGGATCGACTGCAGCCGCATCGTAATCTCGTCCTCGGATACGCCCAGCGCCTGCGCGATCCCGCCCACGCTCTCGCCGCTGCGCGGCAGGTGCCCGTCCAGTACCGGGATATCGAGCATGCCCCAGTAGCGGCGTGCAAGCGCAGTGTCCTGCTCACCGAGCAGCGCATGCAGTTGCTCGATAGACCACAGGTACACGCCACCCTCCACACCGGCACCGTCCACCGCCGAGAAACTGGTGATGAAACCGCCCTGCGTGCCGGCCATCTCGCGCATCACGAAGTCGAGGGTGTCGCGCGCCACCACCGCGTAGTCGTCGCGCTGCAACACCTGTGCCGCCCGCAGGTAGACCTCGGCAAGCTGCGCCTGGGTGTAAAGCATCTTTTCGAAGTGCGGGATCTGCCAGGACGGATCGATGGTGTAGCGGAAAAAGCCGCCGCCGAGTTGATCACGCAGGCCCTGCGTGGCCATCGCGTCGAGTGTCAGCGTCAGAAACTCGGCCAACTGCGGATGCGGCATGATCGCCTGCAGGTCGAGCAGGGAAAGCAGCTGCGGTGTCATCGGAAACTTGGTCTGGTCATCGAATCCCCCGTCCATCGCGTCGGCGATGCCCATGGCCTGCGCCAACAGCGCCTCGCGCAGCGCCGCAGCGGGCATCGGTTCCACGTCGACCGCGCCTTCGTTCAGCGTCAACTGCAACAGGGTGCGCCGTGCGAGGTTGCGCATCTTGCCGCGTTCGTCCTCCCACGCGGTGCCAAGGCGCTGCAACAGCTCCGCAAAACGCTCTGGCGGCAGATAGGTGGCACCGATCAGCGGGTATCCCTCGGGTGTGAGAAAGATGTTCAGTGGCCAACCGGCGTGACCCTGCGTCTTTTCGAGGAATTCGATCAGATAGGCATCGAGTGCGCCATGCAGTTCGCGGTCCAGCTTGACTGGCACGAACCGGGCGTTCAGGAGTCCTGCAATGCGCTCGTCCTTGTAGCTCTCACGCTGCATGACATGGCACCAGTGGCACGAGAAGTAACCACTCGAGATGAACAGCAGCTTGCCCTCCTTGCGGGCCAGCTCCACGGCCTCCGGCCCCCAATCCTGCCACGCCACCGGGTCATCGCCGTGCATCGCCAGGTAAGGAGAAGGGTGATTGCGCAGCTGGTTCTGCAGTGCCAGGGCCGGCGCCGCGATAAGAAACAAGACCAACAGTCGGAGAATATAGATCATAGGCCCCTGGCGTTGGCTCAGCTGTCGATCTGCTCCAGGATGTTGCGCGCAACAGCCTTCTGGCTGGCGTTGCCTTCGCTCAGGACCTCGTACAACAACCCGCGAGCCTGGCTGTCCGCGCCGGTGGCGCGCAGCGCAGCGACCTGCTGCAGCTTGGCGTCAGCCAGCGCCTCGGTCGCGCTGCGCGCCGGGAAGTCTTCTTCATCCAGCATATTGGAGGCGTCTTCAGCACTCCATTTGCCGGGCTTTTCCTCGGCGACGTTGATATCAGCGGCATCGTCGTATTCGGTCTGATTGTCGGACGACGGGTCCGATGCGTCGCCGCTCTCGGCGGCAGACTCGTTGAGTGCCTCGAACTCGGCCTCGATGCGATCGAATTCGTCTTCCATTTCATGTTCGTCCAGCGGGACGAAATCGTCACCCTGGGCAGCGTCGGTCGCGCCGGCAGCCGCCGTTGCGGCAGCGGCAACGGGCGCTTTCGTCATGTCCCGCTTGGAAGACGGCGCAGTGGCCGGCTCGTCGTCACCATCGCCGTCGGCATCGGCATCCGCCTGTCTGCGTTGCCGGTCACGCACCAGCATTCGTGAGAACAGCAAGCCGATCTCGAACAGCACCCACATTGGAAACGCCAGCAGCGTCTGAGAGATCACGTCCGGCGGAGTCAGCAGCATGCCGATCACGAAGGCGCCGACGATGACATAGGGGCGTTTTGCGGTCAGGCTCTCCGGCGTGGTCGCGCCCGCAAGCACCAGCACGATCGTGGCAATCGGCACCTCGAATGCAAGGCCAAAGGCAAAGAACAGAGTCAACACGAAATCAAGGTAGTGGGTGATGTCGGTCATCACCGCCACGCCCTCGGGTGCCACCCCGGTCAGGAAGGCGAAAACCAGCGGGAAAACCACCAGATAGGCAAACACGGCGCCGAGATAGAACAGCACCACGCTGGAGGCCAGCAGAGGGATCGCGAGGCGCTTTTCGTGATTGTAGAGACCGGGGGCGATGAATCCCCAGAACTGATGCAGCAGGTACGGCATGGCGACGAACACCGCGGTCACCAGTGCCAGTTTGAACGGCGTGAGAAATGGCGACGCCACCTGGGTGGCGATCATGCTGGTACCCGCAGGCATCACGGCCATCAACGGCTTGGCGATGAACACATAGATGTCGTTGCCGAACGGGAACAGGGCGAGAAAGATGATGAACACGGCCAGCACCATGCGCATCATGCGGTCACGCAGTTCGATCAGGTGACCGATGAACGGCTGTTCCGGCAGCGTCGAGTTTTCACTCATTTTGGTCTTCTGCGGCGGGCGCTTTTTTCTTTTTTACGTCGAGGGCCGACTCGGTATCGGTCTTAATCTGCTGCAGACCCTTCTTCGTGTCATCGACGAATTCGTGCAGCGGGTTGATCTGCTTCTGCTTCTCGAGGATCTCGCGCAGCTCGTCCGCCTTGATCTCGCGATCAATATCGTCCTTCACCGAGTTGATGAAGCGCCGGCCACGACCCAACCACATGCCAGCGGTGCGTGCGAGCTTGGGCAGCCGCTCGGGTCCCACGACCAGCAGCGCAACCACGGCAATAAGGACCAGCTCAAAAAAGCCGACATCGAACATTGTTGTGGACCGCGGGTGAAACGCTTACTGCTTGTCTTTCTCGCGCGTGGCTTCGCCGTTGATGACCTTTTCGTCGGCCTTCTCCAGCTTCTCGGGCTCGTTGTCGCTTTTCTTTTCTTCGTCGCCCATCGCCTTCTTGAATCCCTTGACCGCATTTCCCAGGTCGCCGCCGAGGTTGCGCAGACGCTTGGTCCCGAACAGCAGGAGCACGATCACGAGCACAATCAACAGCTGCCAGATACTGATTCCACCAAAACCCATTTCTCATCTCCGGTAACGACCTGCGCCGGCGCGGCGCAGGTCAGAAAATCTGGACGGGGATCATACCCCAAGCCCGCATCAATCGCCGCGCCCGGCCTTCTCTTCGAGGCCTGACAGGCCAAAACGGCGTTCGAGTTCACGCATCACGTCATCGGGGCGCAGCCCCTGGTACGCCAGCAGGACCATGCAGTGGAACCACAGATCGGCCGTCTCATAGACGATCTTCTCGCGATTGCCGTCTTTCGCCGCCATCACGGTCTCGGTCGCCTCTTCACCGATCTTCTTCAGAATCGCGTCGAGCCCCTTGTGGTACAGCTTGGCCACATATGACCCGGTCGGGTCCGCCTGTTTGCGCTGCTCAAGTACATCCGCCAGCTGATTCAGAGTGTCACTCATCGCTGTTCACATCCTGACCTCTACGCCCTGCTGCGCCATGAAGCGTTTGGCTTCGCCGATGCTGTATTCCGCAAAATGGAAGATCGAGGCCGCGAGCACGGCATCCGCCCCGCCCTCTTTGATCCCGTCGACGAGGTGCTGCAGGTTGCCGACGCCGCCCGAGGCGATCACCGGCACAGGGACTGCCGCCGCGACGGCGTGCGTCAGCTCGTTGTCGAAGCCTATCTTGGTGCCGTCCCGGTCCATGCTGGTCAGCAGGATCTCGCCCGCACCGTAGTCCGTCATCTTGCGCGCCCAGCCGATGGCATCGATACCCGTGGGTTTGCGCCCGCCGTGGGTGAATATCTCCCAGTGATCGTCAACCCGCTTCGCGTCGATCGCGACCACGATGCACTGCGAGCCGAAGCGGTCCGTCACTTCCCTCACGAACTCGGGATTGAAGACCGCCGCCGAGTTGATCGCGACCTTGTCGGCCCCGGCATTGAGCATACGCAGCACGTCTTCAGCCTTGCGGATGCCACCGCCAACGGTCAGCGGGATGAACACCTCGGAGGCGACCTGCTCGACGACGTGCACCATGGTTTCGCGCTCGTGCGCGGTCGCGGTGATGTCGAGAAAGGTGATCTCGTCGGCGCCTTCCTCGTTATAACGCCGCGCCACCTCGACCGGATCGCCGGCGTCGCGGATTTCCACGAACTTGACGCCCTTGACCACGCGGCCGTTGTCGACGTCGAGACAGGGGATGATGCGTTTGGCTAGACCCATGATGTTGTGTTCGCTGCCACGGCCCCGCTCAACGCGCGCTCAGCTGGTCGGCAAGGCGCTGGCCGTCTGCCAGATCCAGTGTGCCTTCGTAGATCGCACGCCCGGTGATCGCGCCGATGATGTTCTCAGTCGGCGCCTCACACAAGGCGCGCACGTCGTCGATGCTGGTGATGCCGCCGGAGGCGATGACCGGAATACGCACGGCATTGGCAAGCCGTGCGGTTGCCTCGACGTTGACGCCGTTCATCATGCCGTCGCGGCTGATGTCCGTGTAGACGATGGCGTCGACGCCGTCATGCTCGAAATGCTGTGCCATGTCGATGACGTCGTGGCGTGACAGCTTCGACCAGCCCTCGACCGCGACCTTGCCGTCTTTTGCATCCAGGCCAACGATGATGTGCCCGGGAAACTGCAGGCAGATCTCCGACACGAAGTGCGGCTCACGTACCGCCTTGGTGCCGAGGATGCACCACTGCACGCCGGCCTCGAGGTAGGCCTCGACCGTCTCGGCGTCGCGGATGCCACCCCCGACCTGGATCGGGAGATCCGGAAAGGCCTCGGCAATCCGCCGCACCGGGCCCGCATTCACCGGGCGCCCCGCAAAGGCGCCGTTCAGATCCACCATATGCAGGCGACGCGCGCCGGCGTCGACCCAGCGCCTCGCCACTTCAAGAGGATCATCGGAGAACACCGTATCGTCCTCCATGACACCCTGGCGCAAGCGCACGCACTTGCCGTCTTTGAGGTCGATAGCTGGGATAAGGATCATAATTGTGTCTCTTGCGGCAATACCGTCGACGACGCGCAGCTGCCGGTTTGGCGACCTTCGGTGGTCGGTTCTGTCACACGTTCCAGTTGACGAAATTCTTCAGCAGCTGCAATCCCGTGGCGGCGCTCTTCTCCGGGTGGAACTGCATCGCGAACAGGTTATCGCGCGCAATCGCCGAGGTAAATCGCACACCATAGTCGGTGGTCGCCGCAATCAGCGAGACATCCTCGGGCACCACACGGTAGCTGTGGACGAAATAGAAACGGCTTTCGTCCTCGATGCCTTCCCACATCGGGTGCGCCATCGCCTGGTGCACCGTGCTCCAGCCCATGTGCGGGATTTTCAGCGGCAGGCCGTTGTCGCCCATCGCCAGCCCATCGAAACGTTTGACCTCGCCTTCGAACAGGCCGAGCAGGCCGGTGCCGCCGTTTTCCTCGGAATGCCGCATCAACACCTGCAGCCCCATGCAGATACCGAGGAAGGGTTTGTTTGCCGCCGCCCGCAGTATGGCCTGGTTCAGGTGATGTTCGCGGATCGCGGCCATGCAGTCGCGTGCCGCACCCTGCCCGGGGAAAACCACGCGATCGGCATCGTCGATATAGCGCGGATCGTCGGTTACCCGCACCTGTGCGTCCCCGGCGACATGCTCGACCGCCTTGGATACCGAGCGCAGATTCCCCATGCCGTAGTCGATGACGGCGATCTTCTGTGCCACGTGTGCGCCCTCTACAGGCTGCCTTTGGTTGAGGGGATCAGATCGCCAAGGCGCTGATCGGGTTCGATGGCCATGCGCAGCGCGCGGCCGAACGCCTTGAACACCGTCTCTGCCTGGTGGTGTGCATTGCTGCCCCGCAGGTTGTCGACGTGCAGCGTGACCCCGGCGTGGTTGACGAAGCCCTGAAAGAACTCGTGAAAAAGATCGACATCAAAGCCACCGATCATCCCGCGGGTGAAAGTGACATCGAACACCAGCCCGGGCCGGCCGGACAGATCCAGGACCACGCGCGACAGCGCTTCGTCCAGCGGCACATAGGCATGGCCATAGCGGCGCACGCCTTTCTTGTCGCCAACCGCCTTTGCAAATGCCTGCCCGAGGGTAATGCCGAGGTCCTCGACAGTGTGGTGTGCGTCGATATGCAGGTCACCCTTGGCGACGATATCCAGATCGATCAGGCCGTGGCGTGCGATTTGATCGAGCATGTGCTCGAGGAATGGCACACCGGTGTCCATGCGCGAAGCTCCGGTGCCGTCGAGGTCGATCGACACCTTGATCTGCGTCTCCAGGGTATTGCGTTCGATGCTGGCGCTGCGCCCCACGATGGATTCCTGTACTGGCGGATGATTTTCGTGGCGATTCTACGCCAATTTCCACCAATCCGTGACAACTCGCCTGCGACTCACGCATCCAGCCAGAAGGTCACCGGGCCGTCGTTGACCAGGCTCACCTGCATGTCGGCACCGAAGCTGCCGCTGGCCAGCCGCCCGACGCGACTGCCCGCCTGCTGCTGCAGGTAACCGAACAGCTGCGCGCCGTGTGCCGGCCCGGCAGCACCGGAGAAGCTCGGGCGCCTGCCCTTGCGGGTGTCCGCCGCGAGCGTGAACTGCGGCACCAGCAACAGGCCGCCGCCGGTGTCCAGCAGGCTCAGGTTCATCTTGCCGGCGTCATCGGCAAACACGCGGTAGTTCAGCAGGCGCTCGAGCAGCCGGTCGGCCCGCAGTTCGGTGTCATCCCTCTGCACCCCGACCAGAACCAACAGACCGCAACCGATCCGCCCGATGCACTCGCCGCCGACCCGCACCTCTGCCTGTGTCACGCGCTGCAGCAACCCGATCAAACCCGCCTCCAAAGCCTGAATTCGAATGAAGAATAATCGCAGGATCCCGCTCAAGGAATGCCACCCGACTACCGATGAACAGGTTACTATGCCCCTGATTCAGAGGAAGGGCCCGCCCTGGGGGGCGACGGAATGCGGATCGATGCAAACTGACACCAAGAAACTACTGCTGGATTGGCAGGACGAAGTGGCCAAGAGCCTGGTGGAGGGATTTCGCCAGCTGTTCGAAAGCTCCAGCGAGGTCCTGCTGGAGTTCGCCGATGCCGCAGAGAACAACCGGCTGCAGCGCCTGTTCTTCGATGCGCAGCGCGAGTTCTATCTCAAGGAAGAGACGATTATCGGCGACTTCGACCACAGCCTGCGCGAAAGCCTGCAGGCCTTCACCAATACAACCGGTGGTAACGCGAAGCCCGGCGCCGAGACGTTGAGCCTGGTGGAAGTCGAGGACTACGAGCGCTCACTGGCGCTCGAGACGATTGCCAAGCGCGTGGTCGGTCGCCAGATGCGCGAACTGCACGCCCTCTCGCAGCGGCTTTCCGCGCTACTCGGCGGCCGTCCCCTTCCGCCCGAACAGGTGCCGGCGAATCCACTGCAGATCATCCGCATCTTCGACCCCGCCAGTCGCAAGCTGGACGTCGAGAAAGAGGTGCGGCTGGTGTTCTACACCCTGTTCGACCGCTACGTGATGAGCCGGCTCGGCGAGCTGTACGCCGACCTGAACCGGCGCCTGGTCGAGCTGGGCATACTGCCCAACATCAAGTTCGACTATCAGCGATATGGCGCTTCGACGCCTGGCGCGCGCGGTCGCCAGCCGGGTACGACGGAGGCCGCTGGCACCGCATCCGGCGAAGCCGCTGACGCTCAGGACAGCGGACCGGATATCGGCGCTGCAGCGCCGCAGCGGCTGCGCCCCTCAACACCAACCTCGGCGGAAACGCTTGCGGAGATCAGCTCGCTGCTGATGGCCAAGCGCAAGAAACAGTTCAACGAGGCGCTGCAGACGTCGGTACCGATCCTGCCGACCGCCGCCAACGTCCGCGAGGCGATCGGCGACGTGCGGGTATTGCAGGAGGCGCCGCACCCGGTGCCGATCCCCAGCGGCCCGATCGGCTCAAAGGTCGCCGTCGATGCGGCGCTGCTGCTGAAGGTCAAGAAGGCACTGGAGAAACAGCGCCTGATCATCAAGAGTCTGGTCGGAAAGGACCGCCTGGACCGCAAGGAAGAAGACGTCATCGACATCGTCGGCATGCTGTTCGAGGCGATGCTGAACGAAAAACTCCTGCCCAATGCGGTCAAGACGCTGCTCAGCCACCTGCACACCCGGTATCTCAAGATCGCGGTGCAGAGTGTCGACTTTCTCGACAATACCGCGCACCCGGCACGCCGCCTGTTCGAGCGCATGCTGGATGCCGGCATCCGCTGGGTCCGTGAAGACAATCTGCGCGCCGGCATCTACCCGCAGCTGCAGCGGATCGTGACGCAGATCCTCAAGCACGAAACGCTGGAGGATAATTTCTTCAGCGAAAAAATCGCCGAGCTGGACAAAGCGGAGCAGAAGCTCGAACAACAGTCGTCGGCGGCCGAGGAACGCACCCTCGAGGCCGAGCGCGGCCGCGCACGTCTGGAGCAGGCCAAGGCGATCGTGAAAAAGACCATCGATGATATCGGCGGTGCTTCCGAGGTATCACCCATTGTCGTCACCTTCCTCTCGACGACCTTTGCCGACTACCTCACCCTGTTGTTACTGCGCAGTGATCTCGATACCGAATCCCAGGCATGGGGCAATGCCTACAGCGTCGGTGAATCGCTGGTCGCCGCCGCGGTTTATGCAGCCAGGGGGCAACCATTGGGCGAGGACATGCGTGCCGATCTGACGCAGCGGCTGGAAAGCAGCGTGTGCAGCCTGATCCCGCACCATGAACAGAACATCCGGCGCGTGATCGATGCGCTCGACTCGGCGCCTCAGAAAACAGTTGCGGACGCCGCCGCTGAAAGACAAACCGCCGCGCCGCCGCCACCGAAGGCGCAAGTCGGCACCGCCGCCCAGGCGTCGGCGACCGAAGTGTCCACCGGACCGGTCGACGAGCAGGACCGCAAGGTCGCAGAAAAGCTGATGCGCGCCGCAGGCGACTGGTTTGTGCTGCAGGGTAAGGACGAAAAGACCGAACAGGCGGTCAAACTGCTGTGGGTCAATCCACATACCACCAACATGCTGTTCGTCGATCAGCACGGCGCAAAGGTTGCGCTGATGCCGGCAACCAGCGTTGCGCACAAGATGCGCGATGGCACGGTGCGCCCGATGCAGCAGGAGACATCCAGTTTTGTTGCACGATCGTTGCGCCGAATCCGGCGTGCCCTTGAAGATTCCGTCAATGTCTGACCAGGAGACGAGCCACCGTGGATGACCGCCGCCAGTCCAATCGGATCGATGCCAGCAACGAAGGGCTGCGCGTCATCAACGGCATCGATGGCGAGCAGCTCGGCATCGTCGGAAACCTGTCGCTTGGCGGGATGATGCTGATTACCACGCGCCGCGAACTCTACGCCGACGGCATCCTGCAGCTGCAGATCGAGGTACCTGCCGAGGCCGGATGTGGCCCCATTCCGCTGGGCGTCAAGGTGCTGTGGTGCACACCAGCCAACAGCCCGGATGCGTACTGGGCCGGCCTGGAGACCATCGATATCGGCCCCGCTGACCGGGCCGCACTGCAGCAGCTGCTCGACTACCTGACAGCAAACCGCTGACAGGCCACAGCCCTAGTCAACCTCTGCAAACAGATCGGTGGCCTCCACCAGGCGGCTGCGCGTACCCGACTCGGCAGCTGAATGCCCGGCATCGGCAATGATCGACAGCTCACTGCCTGACCAGGCGTGATGCAGTTCCCAGGCGTTTTCCAGCGGGCAGATCGCATCATAGCGACCATGCACGATGACGCCGGGGATCCCGCTCAACCGGCCGGCATCGTCGATCAGCTGGTTTGCACGCAGGAACGCGTCGTGCATGAAGTAGTGGCACTCGATCCGGGCCATGCTGAGCGCCACGTGCGCCTGGGCAAAATGTGCAGCCACCCGCTCATCCGGCAGCAGAGTCGCGGTGCGTCCCTCCCATACCGACCAGGCCCTGGCCGCAGCGAGGCGACGCAACTCATCGGTCCCGGTCAACAGCCGGTGATAGGCCGAGAGCATGTCATGGCGCTGCGCCGGTTCGACCGGGGCCACGAAGTCCTCCCAGTAGTCGGGGAAGATGCGGCTGGCTCCCTGCTGATAGAACCAAGCGATCTCATGCGGGCGGCATAGAAAGATGCCGCGCAGTATCAATGCCCTGACGCGCTGCGGGTGGGTCTGCGCATACGCCAGTGCCAACGTCGAGCCCCAGGAGCCGCCAAACACCACCCAACGCTCGATCCCGAGAGTCTCGCGGATTTTTTCGATATCCGCGACCAGGTCCCAGGTCGTGTTGTTGCTCAGATCGGCATGCGGCGTCGAGCGCCCGGCGCCCCGTTGATCGAACAGCACCACGCGGTATCGGTCAGGGTCAAAAAAGCGCCGGTGATAGGGTTCGCAGCCGGCACCGGGGCCGCCATGCAGGAACAGGGCGGGGACGCCATCGGGATTCCCGACCTCCTCGACATACAGGGTATGGACATCATCGACCGCGAGCTGCAGCGTGTTGTACGGCTGGATTTCCGGATACAGATCTCTCATACGGCCAGATTGTAGTGCAGTGTTTCAGGCGATGCGGCCCGACCCGGGCATCAGGCCCGCGAGGAACGTTTGCGCTCATGCTCCTTAAGGAATTTCTTGCGCAGGCGGATCGCGGTGGGCGTGATCTCGACCAGCTCATCGTCCTCGATGAACTCCAGCGCCTGCTCCAGCGTCAGTCGGATTGCCGGGGTCAACATCACCGCATCATCCTTGCCCGAGGCACGGATGTTGGTCAGCTGCTTTGCCTTGAGCGGATTGACGGTCAGATCGTTGTCGCGCGCATGGATGCCGACGATCTGCCCCTCATAGACCTCGTCGCCGGGCTTGACGAACATACGGCCACGTTCCTGCAGACTCATCAGCGCATAACCCAGCACCTTGCCGGTGCCGTTGGAGATCATCACGCCGTTTTTACGCGGCGCAATACCGCCGTGCTGCGCCGGCCCGTAGTGATCGAACACGTGATAGATAAGCCCGGTACCTGAAGTGGTCGTCATAAACTCGGTCTGGAAACCGATCAGACCGCGCGAGGCGATGATGTAATCGAGGCGTACCCGACCGTTGCCGTCCGGCAGCATGTCGCGAAGCTCCGCCTTGCGCATCCCCAGCGCCTCCATCATCGCACCCTGATGCTGCTCCTCGACGTCGACCGTGACTTCTTCGTATGGTTCGCACACCTCACCATCGATCTCGCGGAAGATCACCTCCGGACGCGACACTGCCAACTCGAAACCCTCGCGGCGCATGTTTTCCAGCAGCACCGAAAGATGCAGCTCGCCACGCCCGGAGACCTTGAACTTCTCCGGATCGGTACCCTCCTCGACACGCAGCGCCACGTTGTGGATCAACTCACGCTCAAGGCGCTCCTTGAGCTGGCGCGACGTAAGGTACTTGCCTTCACGACCGGCGAACGGCGAGGCGTTCACCTGGAACGTCATCGATACCGTCGGCTCGTCAACGGTCAGCGGCGGCAGCGACTCGACCTTGTTCGGGTCGCACAGGGTATCGGAGACGTTCGGCGCCTCCATCCCGGTAATCGCGATGATGTCACCGGCCTCCGCCTGCGGGACCTCGTGACGCTCCAGGCCGTGATAGCCGTAGACCAGGCCGACCCTTGCCTTGTGGACCTCGCCGTCGTACTTGACCACGACGACCTGCTGGTTCGGCCGGATGCTGCCACGACGCACGCGCCCAACCGCGATCGCCCCGACATAGCTGTTGTAGTCGAGGTTGGAAATCTGCATCTGCAGCGGGCCGTCCGGATCCACGTCCGGTACCGGGCAGTGCTCGATGATGGCCTCGAACAGCGGTGTCATGTCGCCACTGCGCGCCTCGCTGTCGCGCGAGGCATAGCCGTTGATCGCAGAGGCATAGATCACCGGGAAATCGAGCTGGGCATCATTGGCACCGAGGTTGTCGAACAGTTCGAATACCTGATTGACCACCCAGTCCGGGCGCGCGCCCCACTTGTCGATCTTGTTGATCACCACGATCGGACGCAGGCCATGCTTGAACGCCTTTTGCGTGACGAAACGCGTCTGTGGCATAGGGCCTTCCTGCGCATCGACCAGCAGCAGCACCGAATCGACCATCGACAACACGCGCTCGACCTCGCCGCCGAAATCGGCATGCCCCGGGGTATCGACGATGTTGATTCGGTAGTCTTTCCAGCGCAACGCGGTGTTCTTCGACAGGATGGTGATGCCGCGCTCCTTTTCCTGGTCGTTGGAGTCCATGACACGCTCGACCTTGCCGAAGCGCGCACCGAGCGTTCCCGACTGTTTGAGCAACTCATCGACGAGGGTGGTCTTGCCATGGTCGACGTGCGCGATGATCGCGACGTTTCGAAGATTCTGGATCACGGGGGGAAGTACCGCTGGAGGGAAAGGCGCGGGATTATACCCCCACTGCCGCAACAACGATACGGCGCAGCATGCCGCACGTGGTCACGGCGCATCCCCCTCACGCAAACGCTCGATCAGCACGGCAGCGTCGGCATGCCCACCGCCGGCGGCCCGTCGCAGCCACAGCAGCGCGGCCGTGCGATCCGCTGCGGCGCCAACACCTTCAGCCAGCATGGCACCGGCTAGGAACTGCGCATCCACAAGGCCCTGCGTGGCCGCGCGCAGCATCCACCGCAGCGCCGCAGCATCATCGCGCGGCGTACCGGTGCCGGTGGCCAGGCAGTGCGCCAGGTTGAATTGCGCCTCAGCGATCCCAGCCTCCGCCGCCCGCCGATACCAGTAAACCGCCTGCACGGGATCGATCGGCTGCCCTGCGATGCCGTGATCGAACGCCGCGCCGAGGTTGAGCTGCGCCCAGGCATCGCCCTGGTGCGCCTGTCGCGCCAGGTCAGCGCCGGCATTCGGCGGTGCGGCAGCGGCAATCGCAGCGCTGATCAGCATGGCTGCACCGAAGACCAGGCGTCCGGGGAACGCGCGCGGACCGGACAACAGACAGGCTGTGGATAACTCTGTGGATGCTTTTTCGCCCATTCTCCGCCCGGCGACCCGCCCGCTCCAGCCATTCCGAAGGGTAATATTTTTCATTTATTTTCAATGTGTTGCAGCACGATTTTAACACCTGTCGGCGAATTGACGCGTAACTTGCGAAATAGACACCCGCAATCAGTGTGAATAATCTGTCGCCGATATGCTCCAATCCCCGGCCGGTAGAGCATTGAAGGAATCGCCAATGACACGCGCAGTGATCGACACCTGGCTGCAGGAGTTCGTCAGATCCGCACTGGTCCACGATCTGCAGGCGCACATGGCGCTGATCTCTCCGGATGTGGCGGTTTTCGGCGTTCCCGGGTTCGACAGCCTGGGCTACCAGGACTGGTACCGGCAATGCGAACACGAATTCCCGCAGGGTCTGCTCGCCGACATGAGCTACAGCAAGATCGACATACGCACGACGGGTACGCAGCACATCCTGTTCAAGGCACTGGAAAGCACACGCACCGCGCAGGGCGAACACATCGTACAGGGGGTGGAGATGCTGCTGCAGCATGCGGACAGCGGCTGGAAACTGAAACAGCTGCGGCTGCTGCCGCACGACGAATCAAGCCACGACGGCCTGATCTGAGGCCGTCATGACGTCACCATCCGGTTTCAACCGGTCTTGAAGGTGCTGATCAGCTGCTGCAGGTGAGCCGACACCGAGCCGAGCTCTGCAGTTGAGGACTCCAGTTCCTGCGCGCCCTGACTGGTCTGTTCGGCCACCTCACTGATCGTGACCATGGTCTGATTGATATCGTCAACGCTACGGCTCTGCTCGACCACCGCCGCGGCGATACTGCCAGAGGTCGCGGAGATCGTGGCGATGTTTTCAATGATCTCCTCGAGGCTCTGCCGCGTCTCATCGGCACGCTGCACCGTGCCCCGCGCCTGCCCGCGCCCGGTCTCCATCACGCTGACCGCATGCCTGGACGCCTGCTGCAGGCGTTCGATCATGCCCTGGATCTCTTCGGTCGACTCCTGGGTGCGACTGGCCAGGCTGCGCACCTCGTCGGCGACCACCGCGAATCCCCGGCCCTGTTCGCCGGCGCGCGCCGCCTCGATCGCCGCATTGAGTGCCAGCAGATTGGTCTGCTCAGCGACCCCGCGGATCACGTCGAGTACTCCGCCGATGCGCTCGCTATCCTGTTCGAGCTCGTGAATCACCGCTGCAGCCTGTTCCACGTCGGCGGCGAGACGGCTGATCTCTGCCTGGGTGGCGGCCAATACCGATTGGCCGCGCTTCGCTGACGCCTGGGCCGACGTGGCCGCGTCCGCGCCGGTCTGCGCCATGCCCTGAACCTCGTGCGCCGTCGACAGCATCTCGGTGGTCGCATGCGCCACCCGCTCGGTCTCGGCGCGCTGGCGCTGGGTCCCGTTGCTGGCCTGCTGACTTACCGAGGCCATCTGGTTCGCCGCCGCGCTCACGCGATGAACCGTAGTCGCCACCTCACAGATCGTATGACGGATCTTGTGCATGAAACTGTTGAACGACTGGGCGAGTCGGGCCACTTCATCGTTGCCCTTGAACGTCAGTTCACGCGTCAGGTCGCCGTCGCCGTTGGCGATCTCTTCCATCGCCGACACCGCCGCATTGAGTTTGCAGCTGATGCTGCTGCTGATCAGCCAGGAGACCACCACCCCGATCGCCAGCCCGCCGAGCAACAGGATCCATACCAGGCCGCGCGTCGCCGAGGCCTGGTCGGCCAGGGCAGCGCTCTGGACGTCGATCTGCTGATGCAGACTGTCGACCAGGGCATGGGCCTGGCGCGACAGCTCCGCCATCAGGGGCCCGACCTCGGTGCGCACCAGGTAGACGTCTGTGTAGGCCTGGTCACCGCCGTGCACATCGAACACCTTGTGCAGCGCATCGATATACGCCGCACGCGAGACCTGCAGCCGTTCCAGCGCATCCGTCTGTTCGAACGTCAGCCGGTCCTCGGCTGCAGCGGCCTGCAACCGCTCCAGCGCAAGCGCGTTCTGCTGCAGGTACAGGTCAGTGTTCTCCCGCAGTGCGGCATCGCGAAACGCCAGGAAGCCGCGCATGCCATTGATCACCTGGCCCCAGGTGTAACGCAGATCCTGCAACGCCTCCAATACGCCGATGCGCGCACTCAGGCGCGCAATTGCCGCTTCGTCCACGCTGGCCGTCAGGGTACCGAACTCGTCGCGTGACGCCGTCGCCAGGGCGGACAGGTCAGCGATCACCTCTTCCTGCGCCTCCTGTTCGGAGGTCAGCATCTCTCCCATCGCCTGCAGGATTTCCATGTGGCGCGGATTCAGCTGCTGTTCTGCCAGCGACATCGCCGGCATGTTCTTGACCGCGGCTGAAGTGAGTTCGAGGATGCGCGGCTCGTAGGCGGAAAACTGCTGCACCTTGTCGGCTATTGCGGCGAAATCCTCGATAGAGCCGCGTTCGTTCAGCCGACCGAGGGCGTCACGGGCACTGGCCAACGCTGCCGCCAGAGCGCGATTGTCCTCCAGGTAACTCTCCTTGTGTGCCGGCTCGCCACTCTTCAGGTAGAAGCCCATCGAGGCCGCCGTGCGGTGCACCTGATTCTCCAGTTCCATCACTGCCAGCACCGCGGGCTGGATCTGTTCCACGACGCGACGTGCATTCTCCTCGGTGCGATAGGCGCCACGCAGACCGGCCAGCGAAACCGCCAGCAGCACGATCAGCACGATCCCGAAGGCAGCTCGCAGCTTCTGCTTGATCGACCAGGAATCCAGGATTCTGTTCATTGCTGTCTCACCCAACGTTGACGCGCACGAAAATGTGCGCGGGCTCTGGTGGTCCTTAACGCAGAGTAGCGACCGGCCGGGATTGGCCTTGAGACTTTTTAACTTTGATCAGGACTGAGTTGGGCGATAGCCCATGGACTGGGATCCGGTCAGATCCCAGGAGAAGGTGCAGTCGAGCTCCGACAACACGGCGATCAGGCCGCTTTCGCCGTCACGCAGGATGATCGACAGCGGCGAACGCCGACCGAACCGGCGGTGGCCCTGGCGCACCCAGCGCCCCGCCATCCGCGGATTGAGCGGATATGTGGTACGCAAGGCATCGGATATCCGCAACAGGTAGCCGGCGCGTCGCAGCACCTCAGGACTGTCAGGCAGCACGTCGGTACCCTCGCGCAGCTTGTTGAGCGCCCGCACCCGCATGGTTTCGGGCAGGCACAGCACCGCCTGGATCTCCTGGGTCTCGAGTTTCCAGGAATCGAGCAGCCCCATCACAGCGAGCGTGATGTCGCTCAGGGCCTGTTTTTGGCTGTTATCGCTCATGCTGCTGCTCCGGGTGTGCCCGATCGGCCACGTTGACAGGTGGGCGGTTAGCGGCGCACGCGCCCAAACCATGCAATTTGGTCGGATATTAGCATCCACCCGATACCAGCCATACCCTGCAACGTCAGCGGCTATTGCCGCCGGCTAACCCGGGAACAGGCGCTGCCACCACCGTCGGCGCCCTGCGGTCTGACGCGTCGCCTCGAGGTCTATCGGGGGAATGCGGCTCAGCACCCAGCCCGGCAATGGCGGATTGTTGCTGTAGCCGCACGACACGCCGAGATTGTGCGGGTCGTATATCTTCACCATCGACGGGGACTGCGGGTCGTCGGCATAGACGATGCCACAGTAGTCCTCGTCGTGTTCGCGCCGCAGCAACACATCGATTTCATCAACGAACTGCAACAGGTCCGTGGCGTCCGCGCTGTTCAGCGGCACTTGTTCACCCACAGCATAGATGAACCAACCCTGCGGCTGGGCACGCACCCTGTCCCACAGGGCATCCAACTGCGGCCAGCGCAGCGCCGAGGTAAAGCTGCCGCGAAACGCGCGAAGAAAAGGCTGATCGGGCAAGTCCGGCTTGTTCACGTGCACACAAGGCTCTCACAGTTAACTCGCCAGCTAAGATGCCACCAAGACTGGCGCAACGCTATACTTGCGCGGTTCTCAAGCAAGCGAGCAAACAATGAATGCCCTGCACCACTCCGCGCTGTCCGGCCTGACGCTGATCAATCGGGGAAAGGTCCGAGATGTCTACGAGGTTGACGCCGACCACCTGCTGATCGTCGCCACCGATCGGCTGTCGGCGTTTGATGTCGTCCTGCCGCAGCCGATTCCTGGCAAAGGCGAAGTGCTGACCAGGGTCGCCAATTTCTGGTTCGCCCGCACGCGCAACATCATCCCCAATCATCTTAGTGATCGTCCGCTTTCAGCGGTTGTCCGCGACCCGGCAGAACGCGCCGCGCTGGGCGAACGCGCGATCATCGTCAAGAAACTCAAGCCCCTGCCGGTCGAGGCGATCGTCCGCGGCTACCTCATCGGCTCTGGCTGGAAGGACTACCAGGCGACTGGCGCCATCTGTGGCATCAACCTGCCTCCCGGCCTGCGCATGGCCGACCGGCTGCCGCAACCGATCTTCACTCCCTCGACCAAGGCGGAGGCCGGCGCCCACGACGAGAACATCGATTTCGAGCGTACCGTGGCACTGCTCGGTCCGGACCTGGCGACCCAGGTGCGCGACGCCGCCCTGCGCATCTACAGCGAGTGCGCGGCCTATGCGCTGGAGCGCGGCATCATCATCGCCGACACCAAGTTCGAGTTCGGCCTCGATGCCGATGGCAGGCTGCACCTGATCGACGAGATACTGACCCCGGACTCGTCGCGTTTCTGGCCCGCCGACCAGTACCAACCGGGTTCCAGCCCGCCGAGCTTCGACAAGCAGTTCGTGCGCGACTACCTGGAGACGCTCGATTGGGACAAGACACCACCCGGCCCGACACTGCCGCAAGACATTATCGACAGGACCGCCGCGAAATACCGCGAGGCGGAAACACGGCTGACCGGCCACTGAGCTGCGGCCGCAAACGGGCCCGGGAATATCATGAGCACACCGCGCATCACCCTTTACACGGCCCGCAACTGCCCGCACTGCAAGCGCGCGAAGCAATATTTCCAGCACAGAGGTCTACGCTTCCAGGAATTCGACGTGGAGCAGAATGCCCGGGCGCAGAAGGCGTTTGCGCGCTTTGGCGCACGCGGGGTTCCGGTAATTTTGGTCGGTGATATCCGGATCGATGGTTTCGACCGCCAGCGTCTCGATGCGTTGTTGAACGGAACGGACGACGCTTGAGCCACCCTTACGAGCGTCTGACACCCGATCTCATCCTCGATGCGATCGCCACCACCGGCGTGGTCCCCGACGGCCACCTGTTGACACTCAACAGCTACGAAAACCGGGTGTTCCAGGTCGGTATCGAGGATCAGCCGCCGATGGTCGCAAAGTTCTATCGACCGGAGCGCTGGAGCGACGCCGCAATCCTCGATGAACACCGCTTCGCCGCCGAGCTCGCCGCCGACGAAATACCGGCGGTAGCCCCATGGCAGCGCAACGACGGTACCACCCTGTTCGACCATGAGGGCTTTCGCTTCGCGCTGTTCCCACGGCGAGGCGGGCGGGCGCCCGAGGCCGGCGACCTCGACCAGCTGGAATGGATAGGTCGCTTCATCGGGCGCATCCACCTTGCCGGCCAGGCCCGCCTGTTCGAACATCGCCCCCGACTGGACGTGGCCGACATGGGGTGGAGCGCACGAGAACACGTACTGCAAAGCCCCCTGCTGCCGGCACACGAGCAAGCCGGTTACGCCGAGATCAGCACGCGCCTGCTGGAGGAGATCGAGCAGGCATTCGTGCACACGGCACCGCGCTCACTGCGCCTGCACGGCGACTGCCACCACGGCAATATCCTTTGGACCGACGAGGGACCGCACTTTGTCGATCTCGACGACTGCCGCAACGGTCCCGCGGTGCAGGACCTGTGGATGCTGCTGCACGGTGACCGCGGCGAGCGCACCATCCAACTCAGCGCAATGCTCGAAGGCTACGAGATGTTTCACGATTTCGATCGCCGCGAGCTGGCGTTGATAGAGCCGCTGCGCGGTCTGCGCATGCTGCACTTCAGCGGCTGGCTCGCCAGGCGCTGGTCCGATCCCGCCTTCCCGGCCGCCTTCCCATGGGCCGAATCGCCCCACTACTGGTCACAACATGTGGCCGACCTGCGGCACCAGTGCGAAGAACTGCGCGAACCGCCGCTGGTCCTGTACTGAGCGGACTGTTCAGCCGACGATGCGCCGCCAATAGGTCGACCGCCAATAGTAGAGGACCGTGGTGTCCTCGTAGGGGTAGGAGTCGGCGTAGCTTTCGCCGCGCTGTGGTTCCTCGATGTTGTCGCGCCGCACGTCGATTGGACGCCATTGCTCGTCACGCGGTTCACCGTCGAAGGGGCTGCGGGTCTGGCCGCGCTTGCGGCGCTCCGCAGAGCCATGGGTGACATAGTTCTTCTGCGCCTCCACCAGGCTCACGTGGTTCGCACTGCCCGGCATGTTCGGGAAGCGCAACTGATCGAGGCTGTCCTCCCAACCGCAGATCGGGCACAGCTGGTGGAAGCCGGGCTGGTGGTCATGCACCCGGTGGCCGCAACAGGGGCAGGGAAATTTATTTGAATACACAGGCACTCCCGAATCGCGTCACACGCTTACTATATGTCAACGCCGTGTGAGCGGTCTCACTTCTCCCGGATTGACGGGTAACGCGAAGCCACAAACGGGTAGACTGACACCAGCAGGAAAAGGATGACGACGTGCCCGATTCATCACAGCAGATCACACCCAGGATCATCGTTACCACGGACTTCAGCCTGGAGAGTGAGCGCGCCTTCTATCACGCGCTCGCCATCGCCGTGGCGCGGCAGGCGCGGCTGACCATTCTGCACACAGGCTCTGAGAGCCGTGATGCAGTGCCCTGGCACAAATTTCCCGGCGTGCGCGAGACCCTCGCCGGCTGGGGCCTGCTGCCAGCCGATGCACCGCGGGCGGCCGTTGCCGAGACGCTGAACGTCGTCGTTGCCAAGATGTCGGTACGCGACGATGACCCGCGCCAGGGCATCACCGACTACCTGCGCAAGCACCCGACCGACCTCCTGGTGATGGCGACTGAGGGTCGCGCGGGTCTGGCGCGGATACTCAATCCGTCGGTGGCAGACACCGTCAGTTATCTGACGAACAGCCACACGCTGATGCTCCCGCAGCACGGCCGCAACTTTGTCGACCCGTCGACCGGCAGGACGCAACTCAGACGGGTACTGTGCGCACTGGACAGTGACCATGACCCGCGTCCCGCGGTGGCCTATCTCAGACAATGGCTGCCTGCGCTCGGCGGCGACGCGGACATGCAGATCCTGTGGCTGCAAACCGGACAGCCGGACGCCGTGCAGGACATTCTGTTGCCGCAGGCACCCGGTCAGACATGGCGCCAGGAACAGCGGAGTGGAGAACCGACGAAGACCATCATCGAAACCGCCCGCGAGTTCGGGGCCGATCTGCTGGTGTTGAACGTGCGCAGCCCGCTCAGTCCAATGGCACGCATGCGCGGCAACCGCAACGACCGCGTCCTGCGTGAACTGAATATCCCGCTGCTGTCGGTTCCTATCCTCTGACCCAGGTCGCAGAAAACGAAAAAGGGCGCCGCAGCGCCCTTTTGGTGCCAGTTACCCGGCCGTTCAGTTCTTGATCATCTCACCTTCGGCCAGCACGACGACGCGACGATTCTGCGCACGACCTTCACGGGTATCGTTCGAGGCGACCGGGTCGGATTCACCCTTGCCGACGACCTCCACGTCCGTTGCCTTGAGCTTCATGCTGTTGCTGACGATGTAGTCCGCGACGGCCTGCGCGCGACGCTGCGACAGTCCCATGTTGTACTCGGCGGGCCCGGTGCTGTCGGTGTGCCCTTCCACACGCATTACGGAAGTCAGCTTGGCGCCGCCTTTCAGGCTCTGAATGCGCTCGTCGATGACAGCCTTGGCGTCATTGGAGAGTTCAGCGCTGTCGAAAGCGAACAGCATGCTGGCGGCAATGGTGATCTCTTCCATGACCTTGGCGGTAATAGTGGCCGCAGTCGGCGTTGCGACAACTTCGACGGACATCGATTTCGGCTTCGCGTAACCACACTCTTCCAGTTTCTCGGTGGTGTCCTGATAAGGCGTACGCCAGCACTCGCCGTAGGGGTTGGTGACGACACTACCGGTCGGTGACTCGACATAGTTGCTGACCATATCCTCTGCCATTGCGGTAGTCGCAAAGGCCGCGTGGGCACCGAAAAGGCCGGCGACCAGAATCTTGTTGGAGTACGTCATTAGGGATTCCTTATGTTTGCGGTTGGGTCAACTGACCCATGAGCGCAGTTGAATGAAGTCGGCGATCTACTGCCGTAGTCTGGCGGCGTATTCTAACCGCACCTGAAACGAAAAGAGGGCGCCACGGCGCCCTCCCCTCTGGCCGAGGCCCGGCGGAATCAGTTGACCTTGGGGTCCAACTCGCCCGACAGGTAACGATCGGTCATCGCATCAAGGCTCAGGACCTTGATCTTGGACGCGTTACCAGCAGTACCGAATGACTCGTAACGGGCCTTGCAGATCTGCTTCATGCCCTTGGTCGCGGCGATCAGGAATTTGCGCGGGTCAAATTCCTTCCTGTTCTCGGCCAGGAACTTGCGGACTGCACCGGTCGACGCCATACGCAGGTCGGTATCGATATTGACCTTGCGTACGCCGTGCTTGATGCCCTCTACGATCTCCTCGACCGGCACGCCATAGGTCTCGCCCATGTCGCCACCGTATTCGTTGATCATCGCCAGCCAGTCTTGCGGGACTGACGACGAGCCATGCATCACCAGGTGGGTGTTCGGGATTCGGGCATGAATCTCCTTGATGCGCTCGATCGCCAGGATGTCCCCGGTCGGTGGGCGGGTGAACTTGTAGGCGCCGTGCGAGGTGCCGATGGCGATTGCCAACGCATCCACACCGGTCTTCTTGACGAAGTCGGCAGCCTCTTCCGGATCGGTCAGCAACTGGCTGTGGTCCAGCACACCCTCGGCGCCGATACCGTCTTCTTCGCCCGCCATGCCGGTCTCCAGCGATCCCAGGCAACCCAGTTCACCTTCAACCGAGACGCCACAGGCATGTGCCATCTCGACAGTGCGACGGGTAACGTCGACGTTGTATTCATAGGACGCCGGGGTCTTGCCGTCTTCACCCAACGAACCGTCCATCATCACCGAACTGAAACCCAGCTGGATGGAACGCTGGCATACCGCCGGCGAGGTGCCGTGATCCTGGTGCATACACACCGGAATATGCGGAAACTCCTCGATCGCCGCCAGGATCAGGTGCCGCAGGAAGGGCGCGCCGGCATATTTGCGCGCACCGGCCGAGGCCTGCACGATGACCGGCGAATCGGTCTCGTCCGCCGCTTCCATGATCGCGCGCATCTGCTCGAGGTTGTTAACGTTGAAAGCGGGCACGCCATAGCCATTTTCGGCGGCGTGGTCCAGCATTTGACGCAGGGAAATCAGTGCCATTGTCTGCTCCTTGTACTGAGAGTCTCAATCAAAATTAATTCCGCCACCGGGCAGGATGTGTTCACCAACGCGCACGATCTTCATCACGTTGGTGCCGCCGGAAACGCCGTTCAGGTCACCCTTGGTGATGATGACCAGGTCGTCGTCGCGGACCGCACCGCGACGTTGCAGTTCTTCTATCACCTCAGTATTGGCCTGGCGCGAATCTATGCCCGGCTCGAGGTCGAAACTGACGGGGTACACACCCCGGTAGATGGTGACTTTTCTACGCGTGGCCACCTGTCCGGTCAAGGCGTAGATCGGAATACCGGACGAAATACGCGACATCCATTTGCACGTCGAACCCGACTCGGTCAGCGCGGCAATCGCTGCAACGCCAAGGTGGTTCGCGGTGTACATCGTGGACATCGCGATGGCCTCGTCGATGCGGCCGAACACTGAGTGCAGTCGGTGATCGGAGCGGCGCGTCTGTGACTGCTTCTCGGCCTCCTTGCACACCCTGTCCATCGCCTCGACAGCCTTCGCCGGATACTTGCCGGCAGCCGACTCGGCAGACAGCATCACCGCGTCGGTACCGTCGATCACCGCGTTTGCGACATCGAACACCTCTGCCCGTGTCGGAATCGGGTTGACGATCATCGATTCCATCATCTGCGTCGCAGTGATGACCACACAATTCATAGAGCGTGCAGTACTGATCAGGCGCTTCTGCGCTGCCGGCAGTTCGGCATCACCGATCTCCACACCCAGGTCACCGCGCGCGACCATGATGACGTCGGAGGCATCGATGATCTCTTCGATGCAGTCCAGCGCCTCGGCGCGCTCGATCTTCGACACGATCCCGCCCTGGCCGCCCGCTTCTCGCAGCAGTTGCCGCGCAAAGTGGACGTCTTCGGCTGAACGCACGAACGACACCGCCACGTAGTCGGCCTCGATGCGCGCCGCGAATTCGATATCTTCCTTGTCTTTGTCCGTCAGTGCCGGAGCAGACAGCCCGCCGCCGAGCTTGTTGATGCCCTTGTTGTTGGACAGGATGCCGCCAACAACAACCTTGCAACGCACCTCGGTACCCTGCACCTCGTCCACCCAGAGGACGATCAGGCCATCGTTCAACAGCAGGGTGTCGCCACGCGAGACCTCCTGGTGCAACGTGGGGTAGGTGACACCGACGCGTTCCTGATTGCCTTTCAGGGCGTCCCATTCGGTATCGAGTACGAAGCGGTCGTCGGGGTTCAATTCGATTTTGCCGTCGACAAACCTGCCGCAGCGGATCTTCGGCCCCTGCAGATCGATCAGCACCCCGACCTGGCGACCACTGGCCCGAGCGCGGTTGCGCACCCAGTCGGCGCGCCGCTCGTGGTCCTCGTGACTACCATGCGACATGTTGAGCCGCACGACGTCTACGCCTGCACGCAACACCTCATCCAGCACTTTGGGGTCGTCGGTAGCCGGACCCAGTGTCGCTACGATCTTTGTGCGTCTAAGCATCTGTCCTTCTCGCGGGGTGACCGAGGGTCATCCCGCTGTGATGTTTACTTGCCTGCCGCTTCCTCGAGCATGGCCACCGCAGGCAGGGTCTTGCCTTCCAGGTATTCGAGGAAAGCGCCGCCAGCGGTCGAGATATACGACACCTTGTCATAGATGTCGTACTTCTGGATCGCAGCGATCGTATCGCCACCACCGGCCAGACTGAAACCAGCGGCATTGGCGATCGCCATCGACACGGTCTTGGTACCCTCACCGAACTGGTCGAATTCGAACACGCCGACCGGACCATTCCATACGATGGTGCCCGCCTTGCTGATGATCTCAGCCAGCTCGGCAGCCGATTTCGGCCCGATATCGAAGATCATCTCGTCGTCTGCCACGGTGTCGGCGCTTTTGAGCACCGCAGGTTCATTCTCTGCGAAGTTCTTGCCGACCACCACGTCAACGGCGATCGGAATGCTGGCACCGCGTGCCTTCATCTTTTCGATCAGCGCCTGCGCCGTCGGCACCAGGTCGTCCTCACACAGCGACTTGCCGACATTCCTGCCGGTCGCCTTGAGGAAGGTGTTGGCAATGCCGCCGCCAACCACCAGCTGGTCGACCTTCTCCGACAGCGCCTCGAGCACGGTCAGCTTGGTCGAGACCTTGGAACCGCCAACGATCGCCACCATCGGCCGCGCCGGGTTGGCCAGCGCCTTGCCCAGTGCATCGAGCTCTTCGGCGAGCAGCAGGCCGGCACATGCCACCGGCGCGAACTTGCCGACGCCGTGGGTCGATGCCTGTGCCCGATGGGCGGTACCGAAGGCGTCCATCACGAAGACATCGCACAGGGCGGCATATTTCTTTGCCAGCGCCTCATTGTCTTTCTTCTCGCCGGCGTTGAAACGCACGTTCTCGAGCAGCACGACCTCGCCGTCGGCCACGTCGAATCCACCGTCGATGTAGTCCTTGATCAGGCGCACTTCGCGGCCGAGCTTGGCCGACATATCGGCAGCGATCGGCAGCATCGAGTTCTCTTCGTCCACCTTGCCCTCTTCCGGACGACCGCGATGCGACATCACCATCACCCTGGCACCGGCCTTGGCGCAGTGTTCGACGGTCGGCATGGACGCAGTGATGCGCGCATCCGAGGTCACCTTGCCATCCTTGACGGGTACGTTGAGGTCGGCGCGGATCAGCACGCGCTTGCCGGCAAGATCGAGATCGGTGAGCTTGATAAATGCCATTACGAACTCCTTCGTCGTTCGAAGTTTCAAGTGTTGAGGTTTGCGTGGCGAGTTGCCGATGCCCCGCGCAACTCGAATCGCAAACCTCAAGACTCAGGTTCAGAGTCGAGAGTGGGTCGAAGCGGAAGCCCGCTTCGACCCGTCCCGGATTACTTGGAGACGTGCTCCACCATGCGCAGCATGTTGCAGGTGTAGCCGTACTCGTTGTCGTACCAGGCGACAACCTTGACGAAGGTCGGGTCCAGCTGGATGCCGGCCTCGGCGTCAAAGATCGACGGCGTGCTGCGACCGCGGAAATCGGTGGCCACGACTTTCTCGTCGGTATAGGCGAGAACACCGGCCAGATCACCGGAGGTGGCAGCCGCCTTCATCGCGGCACAGATCTCTTCGTACTTGGCCGGCTTGTCCAGCTCGACAGTCAGGTCCACGACCGACACGTCGGAGGTCGGAACGCGGAATGCCATGCCGGTCAGTTTGCCGTTCAGTTCCGGCAGCACCTTGCCCACGGCCTTGGCCGCACCGGTCGACGACGGAATGATGTTCTCGAGGATGCCGCGGCCGCCGCGCCAGTCCTTCATTGACGGACCATCGACAGTCTTCTGCGTCGCGGTGGCTGCATGCACCGTGGTCATCAGGCCGCGCTTGATACCCCAGTTGTCGTTCAGCACCTTGGAAACCGGCGCCAGGCAGTTGGTGGTACAGGAGGCGGCCGAGACGATCGCCTGGCCGGCATAGGTGTTGTGGTTGACGCCATATACGAACATCGGGGTCGCATCCTTCGAGGGTGCACTCTGCACGACCTTCTTGGCGCCTGCGTCGATGTGTTTCTGGCAGGTCTCTTCGGTCAGGAAGAAGCCGGTGCACTCGATCACAAGGTCGGCGCCGACGTCGTTCCACTTGAGGTTGGCCGGATCACGCTCTGCGGTCAGGCGGATCTTCTTGCCGTTGACGATCATCGTGTTGCCGTCAACCGAGATGTCGCCGGGGAAATTACCGTGAACCGAGTCGTACTTGAGCATATAGGCGAGGTAATCCGGGTCGAGCAGATCGTTGATGCCTACGACCTCGATGCCGGGAAAGTCCTTTGCAATCGCGCGGAACGCCATACGACCGATGCGGCCAAATCCGTTGATACCTACTTTGATAGCCATGTTGAATCTCCTCAGAGCGTAATGCAGTTTCTACAAATGCATGTAAGACGAGATGGCCGGGCGATTCTGCTTGCCCCGACCGGCCACCTGTATTGAGTTGCTTAACCCGCGACCTCGTCGATCGCCGCGCCGACATTCGCCGCGGTGAAACCGAACAGCTTGAACAGCTCGCCGGCCGGTGCGGATTCGCCGAAGGTATCGATCCCCACGACCTTGCCGTTGGTGCCGACGTACTTCCACCAGCCGTCGGTGACGGCGGCCTCGACAGCAACACGTGCAGTGACCGACGACGGCAGCACCGACTCCTTGTAAGCGGCGTCCTGTGCATCGAAGACGCTGGTGCACGGCATCGACACGACACGCACCTTCTTGCTGCTGGCCGCTGCGGCCTCGACGGCGATACCGACCTCGGAACCGGTCGCGATCACGATCACGTCCGGTGTACCTTCACAATCGCTGAGCACGTAGCCACCGCGATCGATATTGGCGATCTGCCCCGCATCGCGTGCCTGGAACGGCAGACCCTGACGCGAGAAGATCAGGCAGGTCGGGCCATTCGTCTTCTCGACAGCCTTGCGCCAGGCCACCGCGGTCTCGACCGTATCGCACGGACGCCAGACATCCATGCGCGGGATCATGCGCAGGGTCGGGATCTGCTCCACGGCCTGGTGGGTCGGGCCATCTTCACCCAGACCGATTGAGTCATGGGTGAACACGAAGATCGACTGGATCTTCATCAAGGCAGACATACGCAGCGCATTGCGCGCGTACTCGGAGAACATCAGGAAGGTGGCGCCGAACGGGATGAAGCCGCCGTGCAGCGCGATGCCATTCATGATTGCCGACATACCGAATTCACGGACACCGTAGTTAACGTAGTTGGCCGCCGGCATGTTGGCGCGCATCGGTTTGTACCCGGACCACTCGGTCAGGTTGGAGCAACCGAGGTCGGCCGAACCGCCGAACAGCTCCGGCAACGCAGCTGCATAGGCCTCGATCGATGCAAGCGATGCCTGGCGGGTCGCCGGCGACTTGGCGTCGCTGTTGCACTGGGCGACGAAGGCGTCGGCCTTGGCGGCCCAGTCGGCCGGCAGTTCACCGGCCATGCGGCGCTTGAACTCGGCCGCCAGCTGCGGATGGGCGGACTCGTAGGCGGCGAACCGCTTGTTCCACTCAGCCTCGGCAGCGGCGCCCTTCTCTTTCGCGTCCCAACCCTGGTAGACCGATTTCGGCACTTCGAAAGCAGCGTGATCCCAACCCAGGGCCGCCTTGGTCAGATTGATCTCTTCCTGGCCAAGCGGTGCACCGTGGCATGCATGACTGCCAGCCTTGTTCGGCGAACCAAAGCCGATCGTGGTCTTGCAGCAGATCATCGTCGGCTTGTCGGTCATCGCCTTGGCAAACTCCAGCGCCTTGGCGATGGCGGCCGGGTCATGGCCGTCGACGTCAGGGATGACGTGCCAGCCGTAGGACTCGAAGCGCTTGGGCGTGTCGTCGGTGAACCAGCCATCGACGTGACCGTCGATCGAGATGCCGTTGTCATCCCAGAAACAGATCAGTTTGCCCAGGCCCAGCGTGCCGGCCAACGAGCAGGCCTCGTGCGAGATACCCTCCATCAGGCAACCATCACCGAGGAATACATAGGTGTGATGATTGACGACCTCGTGGCCATCCTTGTTGAACTCGGCCGCCAGCGCGCGCTCGGCGATCGCCATGCCAACGGCATTGGTGATGCCCTGCCCAAGCGGGCCTGTGGTGGTCTCGACGCCAGGCGCGTAACCGTACTCCGGGTGACCCGGGGTCTTGGAATGCAGCTGACGGAAATTCTTCAGGTCGTCGATCGACAGGTCGTAACCGGTCAGATGCAGGAGGGAATAGATCAGCATCGAGCCATGACCGTTGGACAGCACGAAGCGGTCGCGGTCGGCCCATTGCGGATTCGTCGGATTGTGCTTCATGTGGTCGTTCCACAGCACTTCGGCGATGTCCGCCATACCCATCGGGGCACCGGGATGGCCGGAATTGGCTTTCTGAACGGCGTCCATACTCAACGCGCGGACGGCGTTGGCAAGCTCTCTGCGTGAGGACATGAGTCCCTCCTGTCAAAGACTAAGAATTCTCCGCCCCCGTGGCTGTGCCGGGAGACGAAATGATTCGCTGTTGTGCCGGGCTTACCGCATTCTTTGGCGGCGGTGCGTCGCACCTATGCGGGGACGTCGCTCTGCCTACGACGCGACCCCAACCCGATGACCATAAAAAGGTCGGGTATTCTGACCCAGGCGAACGAAGGGGGGCAAGGAGGGATTCCCCGAATATTCAAATACACCCATAAGCACAGGAAATCCGCTCGGGATTCATGCGCAAACATCTGTTTTTATTTAGGTTATTTTGCAGATCATTCGATCCACTTGATGGAACAGCCCATACTTGGGACCTGCTCAACAGGCCCGCGGCCGGTATCGGCGACCTGAGACATGGCCTCGAACAGGTCGCGTCTGGCATCAGCCGGCGCCGCATCCTTCCGGCTGGCATCGAGTCGCCCGCGGTACTGAAGTTCGCCGGCGGCGTTGTAACCGAAGAAATCCGGCGTACACACGGCGCCGTACGCCCTGGCCACCGCCTGCGATTCGTCCGATAGATACGGGAACGGAAAGCGGTTGTGTTCTGCGATCGCGCGCATGTTGGCGAACGAGTCTTCCGGATAGTCGGTAGGGTCGTTCGACATGATCGCCACGCAGTTCACGCCCAGGGCCTTCAGGTCCGCCGCATCGCGCACGATGCGATCGAGCACCGCCTTGACGTAGGGGCAATGGTTGCAGATGAACATCACCAGCAATCCCTTCTCCCCCATGCACTGGTCGCGGCTCCAGTGCCGGCCATCGACCCCCGGCAGATTAAAGTCGGGCGCGGCCTTGCCGAACTCACACACCGGTGTCTGCAGAGAAACCATTGGCTTTGCCTCGATTATTGCGGCCCCAGGGCCGGGCATTGTTCCAGAATGCGCATACCCGCTCAACCGTGTAGAATCGCGCGCCCCGAAGTGCGCGAAACGAACGCCGCGATATCCCAAGGAGAAAGCGATGGCCCGAAATTTCATCTTTACCTCGGAATCCGTCTCCGAAGGCCACCCGGACAAGATGGCAGACCAGGTGTCGGATGCCATCCTCGACGCCATCCTCGCCGAAGACCGGCATGCACGCGTCGCCTGCGAGACGCTGTTCAAGACCGGCATGGTGATCATCGCCGGCGAGATCACGACTACCGCCAAGCCGGCATATGAGCAGGTTATCCGGCAGGTCATCAACGACATCGGCTACACCAGCTCCGAGATGGGTTTCGACGGTGACACCTGCGCGGTCATGACCGCGATCGGCGTGCAGTCACCCAATATCAACCAGGGCGTGGACCGGGCCAAACCGGAAGATCAGGGCGCCGGCGACCAGGGCCTGATGTTCGGCTACGCGACCAACGAGACCGAGGTGCTGATGCCGGCGGCCATCCAGTTTGCCCACCGTCTGGTCGAGCGCCAGGCAGAGGTACGCAAGAAGGGGATCCTGCCGCTGCTGCGCCCAGACGCGAAATCCCAGGTCAGCCTGCACTACGCCAACGGCAAACCGGTCTCGATCGACGCGGTGGTCCTGTCCACCCAGCACGCCGAGGAGTTCGCCGGGGAAACGCTGCGCGAGGCGGTCATGGACGAGATCATCAAGCCGATCCTCGACCCGACGGGGCTGCTGACCAAGGACACCCGCTTCCACATCAATCCGACCGGCAGCTTCGTGATCGGCGGACCGATGGGCGACGCGGGGCTGACCGGGCGCAAGATCATTGTCGACACCTATGGCGGCGCGGCGCGTCACGGTGGCGGCGCATTCTCCGGCAAGGATCCGTCGAAGGTCGACCGCTCCGCTGCCTATGCCGGCCGCTATGTGGCCAAGAACATCGTTGCCGCCGGACTGGCGGACAAGTGCGAGATCCAGGTCTCGTATGCGATCGGCGTCGCAGAACCGACCTCGATCATGATCGACACCTTCGGCACCGGCAACATCACCGACGAGCGCATCACCGAACTGGTCCGCGAACACTTCGATCTGCGGCCTTACGGCATCCTGCGTATGCTCGACCTGCTCAACACCGAGCAGATCAAGTATCGCAGGACCGCGGCCTACGGCCATTTTGGTCGCGAAAATGCCGGATTCTCGTGGGAGAAGACCGACAAGGCAGAGGAAATGCGCGAGGCCGCCGGCATCTGATCGTGACGGCAGCCATTGCACGAAAAAGCCGATGCCCAAAGCGTCGGCTTTTTTGTGTCCGGCCGTCCTGCATTGCCGCGCCGGCTAGAGGACAGTCTCGCGGTAGGCGTGCCAGGAGGCATGACCGATCAGCGGCAGCACCAGCGCCAGCCCGATGTAGGCAGTGGCAAAACCGATCACCACGAGGCCGACGATCATACTCGCCCACAGCACCATCACGCCCTTGTTGCGCAACACCGCATTGATGCTGGTGAGTGCGCTGGTGATGGCATCGGTGCCCCGATCCAGCATCATCGGCAGCGCCACCACGCTGGACGCAAACACGATGGTCGCGAACACCGCGCCGACTGCGCTTCCCACGGCAAGGAACTCCAGCCATTCCAAAATGCTCAGGTCCTCGCCGACAGGGAAGAACACGTGCACCATCGACGCCGCTCGCGCCCAGATCAGGAGTACCACCAGAATCACCAGCGCAAACAACAGTTCATTTCGCAGGTGATTACGGCTCTCCATCAGACACATACCCAGTCGCGGCTCGCGCCCCTGCTCCAGCTGGCGGCTGATGGAATACAGACCGAACGCCAGCACCGGCCCACTCATTACAAATCCCACGCCCAGCGTAAACAGCGCCACCACGTTGCCGCCGACCCACGCCAGGGCGGTGACCACGAACGCGAACACCGCAAGGCTGGTGCCGTAGACGAGACTCTGGCCGCGTGCGCGGTTCAGGTCTTGCCAGCCCAGCCGGAGCCAGCGCAACGGCGCGTCCAGACCCAGCTGTCTGGATGGATAGAAAAGGGGTTCGATTGGCGGTTCAGGCTCCCCCGAGCCCGCCGTACTCGGCTCTACCATGTTCTCCTCCCGCAGGTGCCCGTCCCGTTTGCCGGGATCTGTCCGATTGTTGTTTTCGTGACCGCCGGGGCCAGTTGCCTGGGACGCATTCCCGGCGTCGATGTCACTTCGTTTATTTGGTGGCCTCGACAAAGGATAATACGCAATTCCCGGCCCCGTGGTGGCAGTAAAATCCCACGGCCGCACTGGCGATTGGCAGAAAACGCCCGGTCAAGCGTGTAGAATTTCGACCTGCCCCGGTTGGCAGGCTCAAGATTCAGGCCCGGCCAACGCTACAGGGGCATCACAATTCCATCCCGAGGGGCGCTGCAACCTGCTCTGACAGGCCAGGCTCGGTACCGGATACGGTTTCGCACAACGGCGCTCACTCACGTTTCTTGAACAGGAGTCAACAACCATGAGTGAGTTCACCGATTTCAAAGTCGCCGACATGTCGCTGGCCGACTGGGGCCGGAAAGAGATGCGCATCGCCGAGACTGAGATGCCGGGCCTGATGGCCCTGCGCAGCAAGTACGGCAAGGAAAAGCCGCTCCAGGGCGCGCGCATCACCGGCTCATTGCATATGACCATCCAGACCGCGGTGCTGATCGAGACCCTGGTCGAACTCGGCGCCCAGGTGCGCTGGTGCTCGTGCAACATCTTCTCCACCCAGGACCACGCCGCTGCCGCCATCGCCGCTGCCGGCATCCCTGTCTATGCGTGGAAGGGCGAGACGCTGGAAGAATACTGGTGGTGCACCGAGCAGGTGCTGAACTGGCCGAACGGCGAAGCCCCCAACATGATCCTCGACGACGGCGGTGACGCCACCCTGCTGGTGCACAAGGGCGTCGAATACGCCAACGCCGGTGCAGTGCCTGATCCGAAAGCCAGCGACCCCGAGGAATGGCAGGTCATTCTGGGCGTACTCAAGCGCAGCCTGGCCGAAGACCCGAAGCGCTATCACCGGATGGCGGAATCGATCCGCGGCGTGACCGAGGAGACAACCACCGGGGTGCATCGCCTGTACGAGATGCTGAAAAAAGGCCAGCTCCTGTTCCCGGCCATGAACGTCAACGACTCGGTGACCAAGTCCAAGTTCGACAACCTCTATGGCTGCCGTGAGTCACTGGTCGACGGCATCAAGCGCGCAACCGACGTGATGATCGCCGGCAAGATCGCGCTGGTGTGCGGCTACGGCGACGTCGGCAAAGGCTCGGCACAATCGCTGCGCGGCCTCGGCGCGACCGTATGGATTACCGAGATCGACCCGATCTGCGCGCTGCAGGCGGCGATGGAGGGCTACCGCGTGGTCACGATGGAGGACGCCGCACCAATCGCCGACATCTTCGTCACCACGACCGGCAACAAAGACATCATCCGCCACGACCACATGGCCGCGATGAAGGATCAGGCGATCGTGTGCAACATCGGTCACTTCGACAACGAGATCGACATCGCGAGCGTCAAGAAGTACCAATGGGAGAACATCAAGCCGCAGGTCGACCACATCATTTTTCCCGACGGCAAGCGCATCATCATGCTCGCCGAGGGCCGACTGGTTAACCTGGGCTGCGCCACCGGCCACCCCAGCTTCGTCATGTCGAACAGTTTCACCAACCAGGTGCTGGCGCAGATCGAGTTGTTCGCCAAACGTGACGCCTACCCGATCGGTGTCTATATCCTGCCGAAGAAACTGGATGAGGAGGTCGCACGCCTGCACCTAAGCAAGATCGGCGCCAGGCTGACCGTTCTCAGCCAGGACCAGGCCGACTATATCGGCGTGCCGGTGGATGGCCCGTACAAGGCCGATCACTACCGCTATTGATCCAACGCGACGCAGGGTGTGCGGCACCATCAATACTCGCCCGCACACCCTGCACCCGGGAACGCCATGAACCACACCACCGCAATCTACAGCTTCGAACTTTTTCCGCCGAAGACCGAGAAAGGCATCGCCAACCTGCGCGAAACGGTCAGCACCCTGAACGCCCGCCAACCGGCCTTCTTTTCAGTGACTTACGGTGCCGGTGGCTCGACGCAGAGCAACACCTTCGCCACTGTCGACTGGATACGGGACCAGGGCATCGACGCCGCGCCGCACCTGTCGTGCATTGGCAGCAGTACCGATGAAATCACGACGATCCTCCGGCGTTACGAGGCGCAGGGCATTACCCGTATCGTCGCCTTGCGCGGCGACCTGCCGTCTGGCGCCGGTGCCGGCGCCATGGGCGATCTGAACCACGCCAACGAACTGGTGGCACTGATCCGCAAGCACTTTGGGGACCGTTTCCGCATCGAGGTAGCGGCCTACCCCGAGATGCATCCACAGGCACCCAACTTCAACCGCGACCTCGACAACTTCAAACGCAAAGTGGATGCCGGCGCCGACTCGGCGATCACCCAGTATTTCTACAACGCCGACGCATATGCGAGCTTCATCGATGCCTGCACGACGCGTTCGATCGATATCCCGGTCGTACCGGGGATCATGCCGATCACCAATTTCAGCAACCTGGTGCGTTTTTCCGATGCCTGCGGCGCCGAGATCCCACGCTGGCTGCGTAAACGACTCGAGGACTACGGCGACGACATCGAGAGTATCCGCAAACTCGGCACCGAGGTGGTCACCGACCTGTGCCTGCGCCTGCTCGACATGGGCGCCCCCGGCCTGCACTTCTACACCATGAACCAGGCCGCGCCGACGCTGGCGATCTGGGACAACCTGGGCCTCGACGCAGCGGCGGGCTGAGGCCGACGCCCAGCATGCGTCTGTCCCGCATCCATACCGCGCAGGCACTTGTCCCCGGCAGCGAGGTGGAGATGGATGCACGCGCCTGCCGCTACCTGAGCCAGGTACTTCGACTGCGGGCCGGCCAGTCGATCGTCCTGTTCAACGGGGACGGGCGCGACTACGCCGCCGAACTGACGCGCTGCGATCGCCGTGGCTGCACCGCCCGGATCGGCAATGTGCTGTCCACCGAATCACAGGCCAGACTGCCAATCCACCTCGGAATCGGCATATCGCGCGGCGAACGCATGGACTTCGCCATCCAGAAATCAGTCGAACTCGGGGTACAGGCACTGACCCCGCTGACAACCTCACGCAGCGTCGTGCAGTTGACGTCGGAGCGCCGAGACAAGCGCATGGAACACTGGCAGGGGGTGATCATCAGCGCCTGCGAGCAATGCGGTCGCAGTCGCCTGCCGGTACTTCACCCGCCCCTTTCTCTCGGTGACTGGCTGAACGGACAGCCCACGGGTCTGCTGCTATACCACGAGGCCGCACACACGCTGGCGACCGTTGCCCCGCCCGAGGGCACACTGAATCTGTTGATCGGGCCCGAGGGCGGCCTTGGCGAGGACGAACGCAATCTCGCGATCCGGAGCGGATTTACCGATGTGCGGCTCGGACCACGCGTGTTGCGCACCGAAACCGCGCCGCTGGCCGCACTGGCGGCCATCCAGGTCCTGTGGGGTGATTTTCGCTGAGCCGGGGGAGTGCCTCAGGCCACGGGTAGCTGCGTATGCAGGTAATCCAGATCGGGCACTATCAGTTCTTCACCGCCGACCGAGATCCGCATGCGTACCGGAGACGCGCCCGACGCCGGCGTCCCGGCGAACTCGATCACCTCGCGCTGCACGCGCAATAACCGTGGTATGCCTTGCGCGACCAGGCCGATCAGCGGCCAGTCGTCGCCTGGCTGCAAGGCATAGCAGACGGCGATGCGCTGCCGGATGCCGCCACCGGCAACCGAGCGTCCCAGCAGGCGTTCGAAATCGACCACCGGTATATCGCGCTGGTGCCAGCCGACCTTACCCTGAAGCCAGGGCAGATCATGATCCAGCGGGTCCGGTTCGCGGTAGCCGATGACCTCGGCGACTGCGGCATTGGGCAGCAGCAGGCGCCCCTCACGCATCGGGATAAGCATGCAGCGGATTTCGTCTTCACGCTGACTCACAATGCCGAATCCGCCAGCACGGTATAGATGTTTTCGAGCAGCTCGGCCTCCTGGTAGGGCTTGCCGAGGTAGCGCTTCACACCAAGCTCAAGGGCGCGGCTGCGGTGTTTATCACCGGTGCGCGAGGTGATCATGATGATCGGTATATCACTGAGCTCCGGCGTGCTACGCATGTGGCGCGCCAGCTCGTAACCGTCCATACGCGGCATCTCGATATCCAGCAGCATCACGTCCGGGTGCTGTTCCTGCAACAGCGTCACTGCGTCTACCCCGTCCTTGGCGGTCATCACGTGCATGTTGTGGCGCTCGAGCAGACGGCTGGTGACCTTGCGCACAGTGATCGAATCGTCGACCACCATCACCGACACGCCCTTGGTCGCCGGTGCCGATGCCTCCGTGGGCAGAGCCAGCTGCTGCGCACTGTCCATGCGTACCAGGCTGTTGACGTCGAGGATCAGTGCTATCTGGCCATCGGCTAGGATGGTGCCGCCGGTGAACCAGCGCACCGTGCTCAACTGCGCACCGACCGACTTGACCACGATCTGCCGGTTACCCAACAGGCTGTCCACCTGGATCGCGACCCTGTGTTCGCCGGAGCGCACCAGCAGCAACGGCAGCCAGCGTGCACCTTCGCTGATATGCGGCGCCTGGACGCCAAGCATGGTGCCGAGATAGCGCACGTTGTAATCGCGCTCGCCGTACCGGAACACCGCCTGCTCGCCGCTGTAGATGGCCCGAAGTTCCTCGACCGGGATACGCACCACCCCGTCCATGCTGCTGTGCGGCACCGCGTAGATATCCTCGCCCAGGGTCACCAGCAGTGAATCAGTGATCGCCAGGGTGAACGGCAGGCGGATCGTAAACCCGGTACCACGCCCGGGCTGTGACGCAATCTCCAGCGTGCCGCCGAGCTGTTTGACCTCGGTGAGCACGACGTCCATACCGACCCCGCGACCGGACACCTGCGACAGCTCCTGCGCTGTCGAGAAACCGTGCTGCAGGATCAGCTGATACAGATCGTCATCGTCGACTGCGGCATCCGCATCGAGCAGACCACGCTCCACGGCCTTGGCACGGATACGCGCACGGTCGAGACCGGCACCGTCATCGGCCAGCGTGAGCACTACATCGGAGCCCTCGCGCGCCAGGTGCAGAGTGATCAGGCCCTGCGCCGCCTTGCCGTTTGCCAGCCGGGCATTGGCATCCTCGATGCCATGAGACACGGCGTTGCGCAACAGATGCTCCAGCGGACTCATCATGCGCTCGAGAATCGCCCGGTCCATGTCCTCGTCGCCACCGATCACCTTGAGGGCGGCCTGCTTGCCGACACTGTGACTGGTCTGGCGTACCACGCGCTCGAGTCGTGGCACGCGACTGGAGAACTTGACCATGCGGGTGCGCAGCAGACCGTCCTGCAGATCAGTGTTGACCCGCGCCTGCTGCAGCAGCAGCGTATCCGTATCGCGACTCAGTTCACCCAGTGACTGCCCGAGGTTGGAGAGATCCTCCACTGTTTCCGACAACGCGCGCGACAGCTGCTGGATGGTCGAATAGCGGTCGAGCTCGAGCGGGTCGAAATCGGCGCGCGATTCACCCTCGCGTTCATGGCGTGACAGGATCTGCGCCTCGGTCTCCAACTCCAGGTCGCGAAGCTGACTGCGCAGGCGGTCGATGGTCTGCCCCAGCTCGCCGAGGTTGAAGGCAAAGCTGTTGTTCTGCTGCTCGATGCGGGCACGATAGATGCTCACCTCGCCGGCGTTGTTGACCATCTGGTCCAGCGCCTCGGAGGACACCCGGACACGCTCGGTGCCCGTCGTCGGAGCGGCTTCCTGCTGCGGAAATGGAAGCCGCGGGACGAATCCCTCCTCGTCGAGATGGCGATCGCTGCCTGGGAACTGCACGACCTTGGAGTCGCTCTTCACGACAGCACCCACCGGGCCGCCATCCGATGCCGTGACCGAACCGGCGACCAGGAAGCTGGAGTCGCCCAGCAACTCCGAGTCTGTCATCAGTTGCGAATCGGTCAGCAGTTCGGAATCGGCGCCAAACTCATCGTCGGCTTCCGGCTCGCTTTCGGCAATTTCCGCCACATCGTCAAGTGCCGGCTGCTCGGCGGCCTGCAACGTGGATGCGACCTCCGGCAAGGGCTCCGCATCACCGTCACCTGCCGGCGTCGTTTCCACCTCGGGCTCGGGCATCACATCGACGGGCAGGTCGGGCTCAGGCTCCGGTGGTACCGGCTGCTCAATCAGCTGCGATACCTCACCGTCCACCGTCAGGACTGCCTCGACCGCGGCGACATCGTCCCACTCGCGGCCGCGTGCCGCGGTCTCCAGACGATCGATGACAGCGGTATGCGCCGCTGGCATCGCGCCACGCATCAGCACCTCGATATCCTGGGCGAGGGCATCGGTGGCATGACGCACCAGCCCCTTCAGGCGGTCACTGCCGGTGATGCGGCTTTCGGCAACGCTCTCGAACACCGACTCCAGCGCATGGCTGAGATCACCGACCGGGGCAACACCTGCCAGGCGGGCACCACCCTTCATCGTGTGCAGCGTGCGTTGCAGTTTGGCCACCGGCATCTGGTCGCCCGAGGTTGCGTACTGCCAGTCACCCAGCTCCCCTTCGAGCGATTCCAGCAGTTCCCTGGCCTCTTCGAGGAAGATCTCCAGCAGTTCGGGGTCCAGGGCCTCCAGTGTCTGCGGTGACTCCCCGGTGCCGCCCGTCGTTGCCGGAGCTCGGGCCATGGCAGCCGTCACCCGGCCGACCTCGTCGCGCAGTGACTCCCATCCGTCCACATCGCGGTGCGGATCCTCGACCGCCGCTGCAAGCGCCGACAGCGTCTGGTGGCTACGCTCGAGCAGATCGAGCATGTCGCTGTCGAGCGGCCGCTTCGCATCACACATCAGGTTGCTGAAGTGTTCCAGCGCCTCGGCGAGTTCAGCCATTTCGGTGGCACCGGCCGCACTCGAACTTCCACGCAGCGTATGCATGGCGCGCCGCACACCGTCTTCCAGCGCACAACCACCAAGCTCCCTGGCCCGCCCTATGAATGCAGCCAGCACATTCAGATGGCCTTCCGCCTCGTTCAGAAAGACCGCATTGAGGCTCGAATCGGCACTGCTGACGGCATTCGCCTCGAGATCCAGGAACTCGGAATCCTGCACCGGGGCATCCGTGAGAATTGACTCATCAGCGGCATGGCCCTGTGCAGCGAAGCGATCGAGCCCGGTTTCTTCGGTCGTCGCATCCACTGCTGTTTCGTCGGGCACGTCTTCCTTAACCGGCGTTTCGCCGGTATCCGCCGACAGATCGTCGTCGGGAGCGACCGCCATGCCGTCAGCTTCGAACTCGAGCTCGAGCGTATCGTCGGAAACCAGATCTTCCTCGATCTGCAGCGACAGCTCGCTCAGCGCCGACACTTCGTCGATATCCAGGCTCTCGTCACCCGGCAGTTCTTCTTCGGGACTTGTCGACTGCACCGCGGCAGACGGCGCCGTTGCGGTGACACCGGTACCCGACGCCAGTGAGAATGCACGCTCGGCAAGTGCAGAGACATCAGAGGCAGGACCTCCGGGTTGACGGCTCTCGGCCACCAATACCGGCAGCGTCGCCACCACATCGTCCATCAACTGCAGCAGATCGGCAGACACCGGTACGGTGCCGTCAATCACGCGGTTAAGCATGTTTTCGATCGCCCAGGAAAACTCGCCGATATTGCTGGCGCCGACGATCCGACCACTGCCTTTGAGCGTATGGAACGAACGGCGCATCGTCAGCAGGGATTCGCGGTCATCCGGGTCGCCACGCCATTTCGGGAAGCGTTCCTGAATGGACTGGAGTTCTTCCTCGGCCTCCTCGCCAAACACCTCGAGGATCTCCGAATCGACGTCGACCGAATCGCCACCACCACTGACCGGCAGCTCGACAGCTGCGCTTTCGTTGCCTTCGGAACCGAGGGGTTGCGCCGCCTCGGGCTCGGTGTCTGCCACGACAATCGACGATGCCACCTCCAGAGGTTCGTCCGACGCAGTTTCCGGTATCGTGCCCTGCTGAGCGGATATCCCGCCTCCAACCTCCGTGCCCACCACCGGCTCGTCCTGCGCTGTCGGGGCCGGGGCTGCCGACTGCGCCTGCCGCAACCCCAGCCGCTCCAATGCTGCTTCGGCAAAGGCCAACAGCTGCGCACGATCGGCCCCCGGCTCGATAGCGCTCTGCATATACAGCTCGGCGCTGACGATCACGTCGGCCAGGGCGTCACGACGCCGGGCGTCCGGCGCCTGCTCCTGTCCACTTGCAAGCGATGCGATGTAGGGCTTCAGGTCGCCCAGCAGGCGCCCCGCTTCAGGCAGTTCGAGCATCTGCAGTACACCGGCCACCATGTGCAGACGCGATGGCACATCGACCAGCTGTTGCACCTGTTCGGGTTGTTCGAGGAACTGCAGAATGGTGTCTTTGGTGCGCGCCAGCTCCACCAGGGCCTCATCGACGGCGGCACGCAAGTGTTGCCGCATCTCACCCGCCGAAAGGCTTGGTTCGACGGCTGCATCCGCAGCACTGTCAGGTGTGGCACCACTGGCCAGGCCGGCCAATGCCGACTCGACAAACAACAGGTCGCCGGCGAGCGTCATCAGCTGCTCATCGGGCATCATCTCGCCCGAGGTCTCCACCGCACGCAGCTCCTCGCAACGTCGCTTGAGCCGGGTGCGCAGATCACCACGCCCGACCATGCCGAGGGTATCTCCTATGCGCTGTATCGGCTGTGCCAGGCCGGTCAGGCGTGCCTGCTGACTGCGGTCACTGCGCATGAACAGGTCGAGTTGATCCTTCACACCGCCAAGATCCTGCGCCAGGGCATCGCCGACTGCCTGGAACAATTCACGATCCGGGCCACCGAGCGAACCGGCCGCCAGACCCTGATGCATCTGCTCGGGGAAATTGTTCGCAAGGTCCGCCGTCTGCTTCACAGCGAGTACCGCAGGATCCTGCGACGACGAGCGGGCGACGTAATACAGCATGTTTTTCAGCAGGTCGACCGGGAAGTCGAGCATTGCTGCCTCTTCCCCCTGGTCCATGACCTGCTTGAATACACGGTCGAGTTTGCCGAACAACGGCTTTGCTGCCGGTGCCGGCGCCTGTCCATCGTCGAGCAATGCCGTGGCCAGCGCTTCACCCGCGTCCAGCAGGCGGCGAAAACGCGTGGTGCCTGCGGCACTGTGAAGCGTATCGAGCACATCGCGAATCTGGGTCAGCGCCGTCGCCACATCCTGGCCGCGGATCCAGTGCAACAATGCCTTGTGGTAATGATTGCGCTGATGATGAATCAGTTGTGGCAGATCACGATTGCCCGAACCCGGGCGCACGGTTTCCGCTGCAATAACGGTATTTAGCTTGGGTGCGAACAACGAGGTCTCTGATACCAGCGGCGCCTCGCGCGCAGCGCGCAGATCGTTCATCAGCGGTAGCAGTACCAGCGGCACATCCGCGCCGCCGCCCTCGATCTTTTCGATATACGCGGGCAGCTGCACCATACCGAGCATCAACGCTTCGGCGGCCGCATCGGGGCGTTTGACCTGGCCCTGGAACATTGCGAGCGCCAGCTGCTCCATCTCATCGGCCAGCATGGCACCGCCATAGACCTGCACCATGTCGAGTGCGCCGTGTACGTGGTGCAGCAGGTCGATCCCGGCCTGCAGCCTGGCATGCTGCCCTTCGACGAAATCCTCCAGCGCGATGCGCGCTTCGCGCACTGTCTGGTCAAGCTCACCGCGGATCCACCGCAGGGCACTGCGATCGTGTTGCACTTGGGGCATCATGACGAGGCTACCTTCGCTTTTAGCCAGCCAACGCGTCTTCATCCGGCAGCTTGAATCGAGCCACCGTCTGTCGAAGCTGCTCGGCCATCTGCGCGAGGGTTTCGATAGATTGCGTGGTCTGCTCAGTGCCTTCCGACGTCTGGCTGGTAATCTCCTGAATTACGTTCATCGTTTCGTTGATCGAACCGACTTCCTGGGAATGCTGGTGCAGCCTGGAGGCCATCGCCTGGGTGGCCTGGGCGATATCCTGCGACACCTGTTCGACACGCTGCAGCGCCGCACCGGCGTCCTCGGCCAGTTTGGCCCCGCTCACCACTTCGGAGGTGCTCGACTCCATCGAGCTGACCGCCTCGTTGGTATCCGCCTGGATGGTTTTGACCAATGCGTCGATCTGTTTGGTCGCGTTTGCCGAACGCTCGGCGAGCCGCTGAACCTCGTCCGCAACTACCGCAAACCCGCGACCCGCCTCCCCTGCCATCGCCGCCTGCATCGCGGCATTCAGTGCAAGGATGTTGGTCTGGTCGGCAATATCCTCGATCAGTTCGACGATGTTGCCGATCTCCTGCGAACTCTCGCCGAGACGCTTGATCCGCTTCGATGTCTCCTGGATCTGCTCGCGGATGTTGTCCATCCCGGCAATCGTGCGTCGCACCGTCGACCCACCCGCAGCCGCTATATCCACTGATTGTTGGGCGGTCTCTGCCGACCGATTCGCCTCGCTGGCCATGTCACTCATCGCCTGGGACATGCTCTGCACGGTGCCGGAGGCGCGCTCGATCTGATTGCGTTGGTGGTCGGATGCCTCCTCCAGACGCAACGCCGTGGCGCGCGTCTCCTGCGCCGAGGCAGACACGCGCACCGAGGTCTCGTTGATCGTGGTCACCAGGGTACGCATCTCTTCCACGGCCTGATTGACCGAGTCGGCAATCGCACCTGTGATGTCCTCGGTTACCGTCGCCTCGATGGTCAGATCACCATCGGAAAGATCCACCATCTCGTCGAGCAGACGGCGAATGGCTGCCTGGTTGCGAAGGTTCTGCTGGTCTGCCTCCTGGGCCCTGCTACGCGCGTCGCGCAGCAGCGCAAGGCCGAGCAGCAGCAACAGCGCAATAGCCAGCAGACCCAGCACCGTAACCAGTGTCGGCCCGATTGCGCCGGTACTGCGATGGCTGTTGTATGCTGCCACCAGGTCGCGCGTCGCGTTGTCGAGCACATCCGAAGCCGGCGTAACCTCGCCAGTCGCCTCGAGCGCAGGAAGCACCGCAGGCGCAGTCTCGATGATCTCCGCCACGTGATCATTGATCGAGCGGAACAGCTGGGCCGCTTCCGCCAGCTTGGTCTCCGCGTCGGGGTTGCTGATCCGGGCGATGCTGAGCTCGTTGTCACCGGTCAACATTCCGGTGAGGACGCGGCCGAAGCGATCGGCGTCCTGACTGAACTGATCTATGGCCGCTGCCGTTCGGGCGCCTCCATCGAGGACCCGACTCACGTTGTCACCCAGGCGCTGCGCCAGCATCAGCTGACGCGATGCGACGTAAACCTGCTGTGGCTCAGCCTGGTTTCGGACCAGGATGCGTACGATATCTTCCGATGCCTGCTGCAGTTGCGGGATCGCCGCGTTGATGACCTGAACAAATTCACGGACCGACAATATCGCGCTCTGATTGCCCAGGATCTCGTCCACATAGGCGCGCAACGCAAGCCAGCGGTTCTCGGTCTCGCGCAGGGCTTCGTGCATCGCTTCCGGTGAAGCCGGCAGACCGACGTCCGGTGCACCCGTTTTGAGTTCATCGAGGAGAACAATAAACCTGTCCCGAGCCACGCGCAGGCGTTCAAACGATGCCTGGTCGCCAGCCGATGCCTCCAGTGCGTACTTCGCGACCTTCTGACTAAGCACCTGCTGTTCTGATACTCGCGCGAGGTACTGCTCGACATAACCCTCGGTGCGCGAGACATAGGCGAATACCGCAATTGCCGCGACGATCGTTACAAGGACCAGCGCCGTAAGCAGAGGGATTGCGCGATTTCCAGCAGCGGTTTTTTTCACGGTCGTTTTCATACAAGGTTTCCTGAAGCGGTTAATGCAGACCGGCGTAACGTGTTGTCGACCGAACTGCTCTCCCTGTTGTCGTTGTATTGCCTGCTTGCCATGGCGCCGTACCTACGCAGAGGCCGTGCGGAAATCGGGATCTGCGGCCAGTGCCGACATGCTGAAGACGGGCCAGACCTCGCCTTGCACGCTGAAGGCCTCGTACACATAGGCCCCGAGAGCACCTTTCATCCGGGCTTCGCTCAGCCGATCATGAATGCTGAAGTGGCGCATACCCTGCACCGAAGGCACCAGCAGACCGGTCACCAGCCCACGCAGGCGCAGCACCAGGATGCGCGAGGCCTTGGATGGCACCACGGCCTTGCCACCGAAGTACAGCTGCAGGTCGATGACTGGCAACAGGCTGCCACGAACGTTTGCCAGGCCAAGCATCCAGGGCTTCGCGCCCGGCACGCGGGTGATCCGCTCCTGGAATGGCAGCATCTCGCTCACTTCGTTCATCGCCGCGACAATCCGCACGCCGGCGACACTGAATACAAGGCCGTCCCAGAGGTCGCGGACCGCGGATGATTCAGGCAGGCGACGGGCGGCTTCGTGGCTGCTGCGCTCGATATCCGCCAGCAATGCCATCGCGGCATCTGCCGACAGCATGTTGTCCGGAAGTTCCAGCATCCCGATCAAGGCAACAGCTCGTCGATCTTCTGCAGCAGCTCACGACCGTCAACCGGTTTGACCAGGTAGCCCCTGGCCCCTTGGCGGATGCCCCACTCCCTGTCCGTGTCCTGGTCTTTGGTCGTGACCATCAATACCGGGATGTGTTGGGTCTGTGGATCGCGGCTCAGTTTTCGCGTTGCCTGGAACCCGTTGAGTCCCGGCATCACGACGTCCATCAGCACGACGTCAGGCTGCTGTGCCCTGGCCGTCGTGATACCGGCTTCACCGTCAGCGGCGGTCAGTGCCTCGTGCCCGCCTTGTTGCAGAATCTTCGTCAACACGTGCAGTTCCGTGGGCGAGTCGTCGACTATCAGGATCTTTGCCATTCGTTTTGCTTCATCAGTTCTGTGCGTACCGCCCGGATCAGGCTGCCTTGCTTGCATGTCTCTTGATGGCCCCGAGCAATTCGTCGCGGGTAAAGGGCTTGGTAAGGTATTGCTCCGAGCCGACAATCCGACCACGCGCACGGTCGAACAACCCATCCTTGCTCGACAACATGATCACCGGAATGTCGCGGTAAAGCTCGTTGTGCTTGATCAGTGCGCAGGTCTGATAGCCGTCAAGGCGCGGCATCATGATGTCGACAAAGATCAGGTCAGGATGGTTGTCGGCAATAATCGATAGGGCCTCGAAACCGTCGGTGGCGGTGAGGACCTCGCAACCGGCTTTTTTCAGCAAAGTCTCTGCGGTGCGCCGAATCGTCTTGCTGTCGTCGATCACCATGACTTTCAAGCCATCAATCTCCATTGCATCGTCGCTGCTCACACGTTGTCCCCTGTCTGCAAAATCCATCTTCAATCAGTTGCGCGGCACGACGGTGGTCAGGCCCCATAGCTGCCACATCTGCATACCGCCTCGATAGTACTTGATCTTGTCTCCTGGATACCCGGCATCGAGCAGACCGCGGATCGCACGGGGTGACTGCCCACACGCCGGGCCGTTGCACCACACCACCAGATCCTTGGCGGCGGTGAAATCCCAGTGCGCCGTCTTGTGCCGCGAATCAACCCAACCCCAGTCTTCCATCAGGCGCTCGAGGGCCCCGACTTCACCGCGCTCCTTGCCGCCAAACGACTTGAGCACCGCCACCAGTTCAGGATCATTGCTATCGGCTCCGAACAGGGTGAAAGGATAGTTCACCGAACCGGGAATCGTCCCTTTACGGAACCATGACTCAGTCCGTGCATCGATCAACACCCCGCTGCCGTCGCGCAGTTTGGTCTCCATGAAGTCGAACATCTCAACTTCTCCGATCGGCGTCACCGAAGGGTCCGGGGTCTCTGCCTGGATACAAAAGGGAGGGCACTTGCGTCCGGTCTTGGCAAAATAGCCCTTGAGCTCGTAGTCAGGATCCTGAACACGCTGTACTTTTACGGAACGGCCGTCGTGAATGACGTGAAGGTAGGGCTTGCCCTCGACCAATGGAATGAACTCAGTCGTCTCGCCAACCCTGACCTGATCTTCGGCGTGCAGGACACACGGCAAGATCAGGAGTGAAGCCACCAACACCCAGGCACTACGCGAGATATGTGTCATTACTTTCCCTCTGACGATATCGAAAGCCGGACGATGGTTACCGGTCACGGATGCAGGAACCTGTCGATGATCTTCTTGCGCAATGCCTCCATCGAGGCGCCGCCACTGTAGTCGAGAAAGATCTCTTCCCGGCTGCGTTCCGGCAGCTTGCGGTAGAAGCTGTAGGTCCCGACATGCTGCTCCTGCAACACATCCTCAAAATGTTTGCGCGACACCAGAGACGCCGTCCCGGCAGAGTTACCAGCAGACACCTGAGCAGTCGCAGCATTGTTTCCTTTATCGGTCACACTGGCCTCGACCTTAGAAACCTCCTGATCCAGGAGCTGCAAATACGGGTCGTCCGCGGCAGGCGTCGCCCGCAGTGTCACAAGGAGCAGAACCGCAACACCAACCCGGTGCATCGCCGCTGGCCCTGGCCAACGCGCACTGCCGCGATTCAACGAGGTCGGAACTGTCATCGCTTCTCCATCTGCCGCGGCCGGCGTCGCTGACATGGCCGTGGCCGGTACCGCCAGCGGTAAATTCAACCGGATGGCGCTGGATTGTCTTTCGGAGGTCGTCACTCGGCGGCCCACGCCAATGCGAAATCCTCTGGCACCGGGACATGCGCCCGCGCCATCCCCTGCTGTATCGGTCGATTTGGCGCCGACCTTAGTTCCTTCTTCACCCACGCCGGTGGTCTATGACCAAATTGGATACGCCCTGGAATGCAGACAGCGCATGGCGCACCCTGGTGGACAGTCGCCAGACACCCGATCGCAAGCGCGCCCGGTCCGATGGATAGCAAGCACTCCGAGGGTCTGCAACAATACCGCCGTCCCTCCCACAGCTGCCTGCCACGCAATGGACAAAGTGTGACCTAACCCGCATTCCCGGAGAGAACATGAGCATGCCCTTCTCGCTCGGCGTCGTGATGGACCCTATCGCGACAATCAAGATTCACAAGGACAGCACTTTCGCCATGCTGCTCGAGGGCCAAAGGCGCGGCTGCCCGATCTGGTACATGGAGCAAAGCGACCTGGCGCTGCACGACGGGCGCTGCATTGCGAGCATGCGCGAGCTTCAGGTCAGCGATGATCCCGGCGGCTGGTTCACATTCGGTGAAACACGTATCGCAACGCTCGACAGCCTCGACGTGGTGCTGATGCGCAAGGACCCGCCGTTCGACATGGAGTACGTGTATACGACTTATCTGCTGGAACAGGCACAGGCGCGGGGGACCCTGGTTGTCAATCGTCCGGGCGCGTTGCGCGATGCCAACGAAAAGCTCTACACCGCCTGGTTTTCCGAGGTCTGTCCGCCGACATTGGTCAGTCGCCGTCACGCCGAGTTCACCGCCTTTATCGATACGCACCAGGATGTCATCCTCAAGCCGCTCAACGGCATGGGAGGCGCTTCGATCTTTCGTGTACGGGCCGGCGATCCGAACAGAAACGTCATTATCGAGACATTGACCGCCCACGGCACGCAATTCAGCATGGCGCAAAGGTTCATCCCGGAAATCCGCGATGGCGACAAGCGGATCATTGTGATCGACGGCGAGCCTGTGCCCTATGCCCTCGCCCGCATCCCCGGTGCGGGCGACCATCGCGGCAATCTGGCGGCCGGTGGCAGCGGCATTGGCGTCGCGTTGAGTGACAAAGACCGCCGGATCGTGGAGACTGTGGGGCCGCGTTTGCGTGAACAGGGCATCCTGTTCGCCGGACTGGACGTGATCGGGGATTTTCTCACCGAGGTGAACGTGACCAGCCCGACATGCATACGCGAACTGGACCAGCTATACGGCCTGAACATCAGCGCCACTTTGATGGATTGCATCGAGCAGAAACTCGCAGTATGAGAATGCTTGCCTTGCCGCGACTGAGCGGAGCCTTCCTCGGGCTGATACTCGCCGTCTCCGGCGGTATCAGCTGTGACCGACAGGATCCGGTATCGCGTGGGCGCATCGCGGCTTTCGACACCACGCTGGACGTCACGCTGATCGGCGTGGACCGGCAGCGGGCCGCGGAGATCACCCACGTCCTCGAGGCGGACATGCAGCTGATGGAGAAGTCCTGGCACGCCTGGCAGCCCGGACCGGTCTCGCGTATGAATCAGCTGTTCAACGAAGGCAGCCCGCCCTTCGCGGCGCCGCCCTCCGTGCTGCCGCTGCTGCGACTCTCCAAGGCGCTCTCCGAACAGAGCGAAGACCTGTTCAACCCGGCGCTCGGCCACCTGACCCGGGCCTGGGGCTTTCAGGGGCGCGCCGCCGACTGCCTGCGCCCACCGCCACAGGACCTCATCGAGCAGGTCGTCAAGGATCGTCCATCGATGCGTGACATCACGATCGACGGCTTTCGTGTGTCGGCATCGAAGCCGACGGTAAAGCTTGATTTTCGCGCCATCCAGAAGGGCTTTGCGGTCGACCAGGCAATCGCCCGCCTGCAGGAGCTGGGGGTCAACAATGCGAGTATCAGCGTCGACGGCAACGTGCGTGCGATCGGATCGCGTGACGGACATCCATGGAGCGTGCCGCTGCGCGGGCCGGCCGGCGGCGGCATCCTCGCCACCGTGCAGATCCAGGGCAACGAAGCCGCCTTCACGGCAGGTGACTACCCCAGGCACTTCAATTGGGACGGCAAGACCTATCACGATATCATCGACCCACGCACAGGCTATCCGGCTACTGAAACGGCTTCGGTCACGGTCCTGCACCCCAACGCCTCCACCGCCGATGCCGCGGCCAATGCGCTGTTCGTTGCGGGGCCGAAGGACTGGCACCGGATTGCGCGGAAGATGGGAATCCACTATGTCATGCTGACCGACCGCCAGGGGCGCCTGCACATGAATCCGGAGATGCAGGCGCGTGTTAGACTCCAGGGCACCCAACGCGAAGTGATCATCAGCGAACCGCTGACCTGAGAACGACACCCCATCGACTGTGGATATCACCGGCAATCTGGCGATAAAGCGATCCAACGACCCCCTGGGCCTGGCCCTGGTGATCGCAGCGGCGATCCACGCCTTCGTCATCCTGAGTGTCAGTTTCGATATCTCGCGCGAAACGCCGCCGGCCCCCGAGCGCACCCTGGATATCACGCTGGTGCAACCGAAAGCCAAGACCAAGCCGGCCGAGAACCCCGACTTTCTCGCTCAGCAGAGTCAGGAGGGCGGCGGCGAAAAGGAAGTCAAGGAGCGCAAGACCAGCCCGCTGGGCAATCCGGAGGCAATCCCGGCACCCAAACCGGCACTGGAACTGGAGCGGGCGGGCGCCGCGGAAACACAGCCGCTCCCCAAGCCCGAGATCATCACCGCCACCAAGGCGCCGCGTCGCGAGGCCGCACCGCCGCCGAAACCGACCGTGCAGGCGAAACCACGCCCCAAGCTCAGTCAGCTGCTCGCCAGCACGCAGCAGGAAATCGACCGGCTCACCGCTGAACTCGACCGACGCACCCTTTCTGCTTCGCGCCAGGACCGGCGCAAGGCCGTCAACGCCAGCACCCAGGAGTACAAATACGCGTCCTATCTCGAGGCATGGCGGAGCAAGGTCGAAAAAATCGGCAACCTGAACTACCCGGACGAGGCCAAGCGACGCCGGCTGTATGGCAACCTGCTGATGCATGTGGCCGTACGGGCAGACGGCAGCATCGAGCGCATCCGTATCGTACGTTCTTCCGGCCACAAGCTGCTCGACGACGCGGCGGCCCGCATCGTGCGCATGTCGGCGCCGTTCGCGGCCTTCCCGCCCGAGATCAGGGAGGAGGTCGACGTCCTTGACATCACCCGCACCTGGCAGTTCCTCGACGGCAACACCCTGTTCTCGTCGAATTGACGCCCCTTGCCGGTCGGCGGGGTGCGCACGATACTGTGGGTATGAGTGAGACAGCGTCATTGAAAAACCAGCTCCTGATCGCGATGCCGAACCTGCAGGATCCGAACTTTTCGCGCACGGTCACTTACATCTGTGAGCACGGCGAACACGGTGCGATGGGGATAGTGCTGAACCGGCCGACCGACCTGTGCCTCGCCGATGTGTTGCGCCACATGGAGATTGAGGGCGGGCTGGGCACCGCGGGCGAGCAGATTGTCTATCTCGGCGGCCCCGTCGAGGAGGAACGTGGCTTCGTGCTTCACAGCCACACTGCGCCGTGGAACTCGACCCTGGCGATCAACGACGACATCAGCATTACCACCTCACGCGACATTCTCGAGGCCATGGCACACGGAGGCGGTCCGGACCGTACGCTGGTCGCGCTCGGCTACGCCGGCTGGGCGGCCGGCCAGCTCGAACGTGAACTGCAGGAAAATGCCTGGCTGAGTGGCCCGGCCGACCAGTCCATCCTGTTCGAACTGCCCGCGGAACAGCGCTGGGAGGCCGCCGCCAGGCTGCTGGGCGTCGACGTCAACCTGTTGAGCAGCGAGGCCGGACACGCCTGATGGCCGTGATGCTCGGTTTCGACTATGGCACGCACAAGATCGGCGTGGCCGTCGGACAGGCCCTGACCGGTACCGCCACCCCGCTCACGACGCTTGGCATGGTCAACCGCAAGCCGGACTGGCAACGCATCTCGGACCTCCTTGCCGAGTGGCACCCGACCGCGCTGGTGGTGGGCCACCCGTTTGAAATGACCGATCGCGAGGCAAACAACGCCGAGGGCGCCAAGCGTTTCGCGCGTCAGCTGCACGGGCGTTTCGGTCTGCCGGTGCACCTGGCAGACGAACGCCTGACCAGCCGCGAGGCCTGGTCCAGCCTCGGCCGGCAAGCCAGCAGGGACCCGACCAAGGTAGACTCCTACGCCGCAAAACTGATTCTGGAAACCTGGTTCAATGAGTGAAAGCACCCTGTTCATGAAGCACGACGCCATCCTCGATCTGGTGGGAGGTATGGCCCAGGTGCTGCGCAAGCAGCTCGGCGACCGCAACCTGGATAACCCGGCGGTGATCGGCATCCATACCGGTGGCGCCTGGCTGGCACAGCACATCAGCCGCCTTCTGCAGCTGGACGAGCCAACCGGGCTGCTGGACATCAGTTTCTACCGTGACGATTTCACCCAGATTGGCGTCAACCCGCAGGTCCGGCCATCACGGATCGACTTCGACGTGGACGGTCGCAACATCGTCCTGGTGGACGACGTGTTGCACACCGGCCGCACCATCCGCGCGGCCATGAATGAGATATTCGACTATGGACGGCCGGCGTCGATCACCCTGGTGACGCTGATCGAACGCAGCGGCCGCGAGCTGCCGATCCAGCCTGACGTGATCGGGTTGAGCCCGCCACTGGGGCTGGACGACCATATCAAGCTGAACGGACCGGAGCCGCTTAGCCTGGAGATTCTGCACGGCGCGCGGACGACACGGTAACCAACGCTATACAATAGCGAGCAATGCCAAGCCACCGATCGCACAATCTGCAGCTCAACGAACACGGCCGCCTGCGCCATTTCCTCACCATCGAGGGGCTGAGCCGGGACCTGCTGCTGCAAATCCTTGATACCGCCGAGTCGTTTGCCGCCCTGCCCGGCCGACCGGTGAAGAAAGTACCGCTGCTGCGCGGACGCATCATCACCAACCTGTTTTTCGAGAACAGCACGCGCACCCGTACCACCTTCGAGCTCGCGGCCAAGATGCTGTCTGCCGATGTGATCAACTTCAATATCAGTACGTCGGCGACGACCAAGGGTGAAACCCTGCTCGACACCCTGCGCAACATCGAAGCGATGCACTCCGACATGTTCGTCGTGCGCCACGCGCAATCCGGCGCGGCACACTTCATCGCCAGGAACGCCTCGCCGCGGGTCAGCGTGATCAATGCCGGCGACGGCAGGCATGCCCACCCGACGCAGGCAATGCTGGATATGTTCACGATTCGCAAGCACAAGGGGGATTTCACCCCGTTGCGCGTGGCAATCGTCGGCGACGTACTGCACTCACGGGTGGCCCGCTCGCAGATCCTGGCACTGAACACCCTGGGTGTCAGCGAGGTCCGTATCGTCGGGCCGCGCACCCTGCTGCCGACCGAGGCCCGCACCCTCGGCGTGCACGTATTCCACGACCTTGTCGAGGGCATCCGGGACGTCGACGTGGTGATCATGCTGCGCCTGCAGAACGAACGTATGGACGGCGCATTGCTGCCCAACGAACACGAATACTTCCGCCTCTACGGACTGACCGACGAACGACTGGAGAGCGCCAAGCCGGATGCCATCGTAATGCATCCGGGACCGATGAACCGCGGCATCGAAATGGACTCCGAGGTCGCAGACGGCCCGCGATCGGTGATCCTGCAGCAGGTCAGTTACGGTATCGCCGTGCGCATGGCCGTGATGTCGATGGCAATGCAGTCGCAGGCGGATCTCGGGGGTGAGGCATGAGCATCAGCATCATCAACGGTCGGCTGATCGACCCGGCGCATGGCATCGACGATCAGCTCGATCTGCACATCGACGGTGAATTCGTGGTTGCCGTCGGTGATGCGCCCGCCGAGTTCGCCGCCGCCGAGGTGATCGATGCACGCGGCTGCGTAGTCTGCCCCGGTCTGGTCGACCTTGCCGCCAGCCTGCGCGAGCCTGGCTATGAACACAAGGCAACGCTCGCCAGCGAGGCCGCGGCGGCGGCGCGCGGCGGCATCACGACGGTGCTGTGCACTCCGGATACCAACCCGGTAATCGACAACTCGGCAGTCGTCGAACTGATCCACCGCAAGGCCCGCAAGCTGGGGCAGACGAGGATCCTCACCACGGGGGCACTGACCCGTGGGCTGGCAGGCGAGCAACTGTCGGAGATGGCGGCCCTGAAGCAGGCCGGTTGTGTCGCCGTCAGCAACGCGCGCGCGCCACTGGCGTCAACGTTGGTCGAGCGGCGTGCACTGGAATATGCGGCGACCTTCGACCTGACCGTATTCCTGCGGCCGGAAGATCGCCACCTGCGCGCCGGTGGCTGTGCCCATGAAGGCGCGATATCCACCCGCCTCGGCCTGCCCGCGATCCCGTCGGCTGCCGAGAGCGTGGCCGTGGCGCGCGACCTTGCCCTGGCCGAACACACGCAGGCGAAGGTGCATTTTCGCGCCCTGTCCACCCTCACGGCGGCGCGCATGATCCACGAGGCACAGGCCGCGGGGCTGGCGGTAACCGCCGATGTTGCCGCGCACCAGCTGCACCTGACCGAAATGGACGTGGACGATTTCAACGCCGAATGCCACGTGTCACCGCCGCTGCGCACGCTGACCGATCGCGATGCGCTGCGGCGCGCGGTGGCCGATGGCACCATTGCGGCGATCTGCTCCGATCATCAGCCGCATGAGCCGGACGCCAAGCAGCGCCCGTTCCCCGAGACCGAGCCCGGTATCTCGTGCCTGGAGACACTGCTCGGCCTGACCCTGCGGCTGGTCGAGGAGCAGGTTCTCGACCTGCCGACGGCACTGGCCCGCGTGACCAGCGGCCCGGCGGATATTCTCGGCCTGCCATATGGAAGACTGAACGCGGGGTCACCGGCCGACGTATGTGTTTTCGATCCGCAGCGACATTGGACGCTGGATGTGTCGAGGATGCGCAGCGAAGGCCGCAACACGCCCTTCGGCGGCTGGGAATTTCCCGGCCGCATCACCCACACACTGTTTAACGGACGCGTGGTCTATCGCGCGGCGGATGACGACTGATGGAAAGACCACACCGCGATACTATCCTGCTCGAGCAGGCGGAAATCCTCAGCCACGAACCCTTCGCCGGCGAGCAGTTCGTGCTGCGCGTGGCCGCCCCCGGCTGTGCAGCACGTGCCCGTCCAGGCCAGTTCGCGCACCTCACCGTCGATCCGCAGCGCCCGATGCGCCGTCCGATCTCGATCATGCGGGCGTCTGCGCAGGGTGGCTGGATCGACCTTCTCTACAAGGCGGTCGGCGACGGCACGCGCCTGCTGGCAACGCGCAAGCCCGGCGAGAGCATCAGTGTCCTCGGCCCGATTGGCAGGCCTTTCGAGGTCACTGAGAAGCGCCCGCTGCTGATCGGCGGCGGCGTGGGCATGCCACCGATGATCTTCATCGCCGAATCGCTGCGCGGTGGCACGCAACAGCCGTTTGTGGTGCTCGGCTCCGAGGTGCCATTCCCATTCCAGCCGAAGCCTTCGCAGTTTCTGCTCGACGGCATCCCCCAAGGGGTGATCGCCGCCATGCCATTGCTCGAAGACTGGGGCATTGCCAGTCGGCTGGCCAGCCAGAAGGGATATCCAGGGTGCCACCAGGGGTTTGTCACCGACCTTTCTCGCCACTGGCTGGACAGACTGAGCGATCACGATCGTGCGGAGGTCGGCGTCTATGCCTGCGGACCGCATGCGATGCTCGAAGCGGTGGTGCAGATGGCGCGTGACTATGGACTGCCGGTGCAGGTGTCACTGGAGGAATTCATGGCCTGCGCCGTCGGCGGCTGTGCCGGGTGCGTGGTCGAGGTCAGGACCGCAGAAGGCCCGGCCATGAAGCGCGTGTGCGTCGACGGGCCGGTGTTCGACGGCTACAGCGTATTCTGAATCGGGCGGCGGAATGCCGGACCTGCCGGTGCCGGATCACGCCAGCCAGCGCCCGATGATCTCCACGAGTGCATCCTGCATGATCGGCTTGACCAGCTGATCATTCATCCCCGCGGCAAAAGACGCCTCGCGTTCCTCTGCCAGGACGTGCGCGGTAACCCCAATGATCGGCAGATCGAATCCCGCCGCACGGATTTTCCGGGTCGCCTGTCGGCCGTCCATACCTGGCATCTCCACGTCCATGAGTACCAGGTTGAAAGACGCACCGTCACGCTCGACGACTGCGGCTACTGCCTGCGAACCATCCTCCACGGTCGTCACCAGCGCCCCCTCCATCTCCAGCAGTGCCCGCGCGATGGTGCGGTTTATCGACACGTCGTCGGCCACCAGGACACGCAGGCCGGCCAGGCGTTGTGCACCCTGCTTGGCACCGATATGTGGCGCCGGAACAGCCGTGTCCGCCTGTTGCACCGAATTGAACGGCAGGCGCAACAAGAATCGACTGCCTTCGCCGGGCACACTGTGTGCCTGGATATCGCCACCCATCAGTGTCGCGAGGGTGTGGCTGATGCTCAGGCCCAAGCCGGTGCCGACATTGCGCTTCTGCGCCGAGTCCCCGAACTGGTGAAACGGCATAAACAGACTGGAAACCTGGTCTGGCGTCATGCCGACACCGGTGTCCTCGACCTGGAAATGGTAGCGCCCCCCTTGCCGCTGGACATCCAGCACTACCGAACCACACTCGGTAAACTTGATCGCGTTGCTCAACAGGTTGATCAATATCTGTTGCAGGCGGAACGCATCGCCGATCACGGACTTCGGCAGATCTGCAGCCACGGAAACCCGCAGCGTCAGTGCCTTTGCGTCTGCGCGCTGCCGCAACATCTCGACGCACTGTGAAATCGTCTTGCCGAGGTCGAACGGCTCGGCCACCACCACCAGCTTGCCTGCTTCGAGCTTCGACATGTCGAGCACGTCGTTGACCACGTTCAACAGGTGTTCGCCGGCCTCGATAATCTGCTCAAAGGTGTCGGCTATCGCCCGGTTCTGGCTCTGCCGGATACCGATCTGCGACAGCCCAAGGACGGCATTCAGCGGTGTACGGATCTCGTGACTCATGTTGGCGAGGAACTGGCCCTTGTTCTGCGCCAGGCGCTCGGCTTCCTTGCGTGCGGCCACCAGCTCTGCGGTGCGCGCCAGCACCTCGTCCTCAAGGCGATCGCGATGGCTCATCAACGAGCGTTCGGCAGCACGCATTGCCGTGACATCCTGCATCATGCCCGCGGCACACAGCACACGCAGGGGGCCTGCCAGGTCGAAACGGGCCACCGCGTGTACATCGATCTGACGCCCGTCGATCAGAAGCCGATACTCCACATCCATGCGGCCACCCGCGCGCCCCCGGCGCCAGGCGATCCGCAGCCCGCTGCGGTCGTCCGGGTGAACCAGGTCCACAAACTCGTCCCAGGTCTCGACGTATTCGAGTACAGGGTCGATATGGTTTCCCCCCTGACGAATCCTGAACAATCCCTCCAACGGCTGCCCGGACCAACTGGCCACTTTGGCCATCGACTGCGCCAGTTGCAGGCCCTGCTCACTGTCTCGCAGCGCCGACTCGGCCACGGAATGTGCCTCATCCAGGGCCTCCATCTGCTCGGATACGCGATTGATTGCACCGACCATCACATCGATCTCGTCGCGCAGATAGTCCTCGTCCGGGTGCTCACGCAGCTCATAGCGCAGTCGGGCATAGGATCTTTCCGCCATCAACGGAAGCGCGTACACGACATCCTGAATACGCCGCATCGGCCCGCCCAGGACAAGCAGAAGCGTGAGCCCCGATATCAGCATGCCCGCCAGCCCGATGATCATGCTGTACAGCGTCGCATCGTGGATCGCCTGCACCTGATCAGTGACACGATTGACCGCCAGCAGTTCGAGACCCGGATAATGCGACGCCGCCGGCAGCGCGAAGACCTCGAACCAGTCACTGTCGAGCTGCACACGCTGCGGTACCTGCAACACCTCGGACAGACTCACATTCGTGGCGAGTGCAACCAGGATGGGCAGCACTTCGTTCTCGTGAGTGATCGCCGCGACGCCTTTGCCCCAGATAGCGGGGCGACGACCACCATCGACTGAATTCACGTCCAGATCACGCAGCACCGCGAAATCCGCGCCGGACAACAGGTGGGCTTCCTTGAGGCTGTCAGCAATCGAGCGTTCCACGACAAGATAGGCGGCAGTCCTGCCAGACTGCAGCAAGGGCACGGCGACTACCTGGACGCAAGTCCCGGCACAGAGGATCTGCCCCTGCGGCGTATCGGTTCGCCTCGTGGTCTGCAGCAGTTTTGTCGCCGATGCGGCAGCGCGGCCGGGCGGCCACGACACCAGCGGCGTATCCAGCGAGTCGCCGACGAAATAGTGCACCGCCTCGATGCCCCATTCGACATCCAGCATCACTCCATGCGCGGCCAAAACTGCAGCGACCCGCTCATGCAGGGCATCGACGCTCACATCGCTGGCGGGCATCGACAGCAACGGGATGAAAGAGGCGAACGTCGACATGGACTCGAACCCATTTGACAACACCACACTGAACTCACGGATCTGCGCGAGGTGCTTTCCCGCCTGCTCCGCCTCGAACTGGGCAGCACTCCTGTTGTAAACAAGGTATGCAATGCTGGTATTTACCACCGCGAGCACCAGTATCAGAAACCCCAGGACTTTCCACTTGAGGCTTAGAAACTTCGAGCCCGTGGCATCTTGTCCCGACGCGGTCATCGAAGGGGCAGGCACTAGAATCGGTAGGAAATGGACAGGGCAAACATATCCCAGTCCGGCACAGTGGCAGCAGGTATCGGGTTCTCCCGATTGCTTAGAACCAACGTGCCGTTGTGCCGCTGGTATTCGGCACGGACCATGACCTGCGGTGTGAGATCCCAGCGGACGCCGGCTGTCGCGATCTTTGAATACTGCGTGTGCGCCGGTAAAGCGCCTCCTGTCGCCTTCTGAATTTCCGCGCCAGATCGATCCGAGCGATCGGCATAGCCTTCGCCGTAGCGGAGCATTAACTCAACGTCACTTCTGGCCTGCCAAGCAACTTGGAAATAGTAGCTTTCGCCAGTAGCCTTTTTTCCGTCGAGAGGCGAGCCAGCAAACCCCTGCCATTCGATAGGCTCGCGCATATACTCCGAGGTAAAAGTCCAGTCATTTACAGCGTACTGTAGCGACCCGATTCCATAGACGAGGCTGACATTGCCGTTTCCGATTGGGTCCGATACACCCCGCTCAAAATCCATCGAAGTCGAAGCGATGCTCAGCGATGCGCGAAGTGTGTTATCCGGCTTTTCTACCAATACCCTGCCTATGTAGGACAACCCATTGGGTGAAAAATCGCCGTCATATCCGTTACCCAGGTAGACATATTCGACATTTTCATCGATCCGCGTCTGCCCCGCAGCCAAGTAGAGACTCACATTAGCCGCCTCTCCAAACGATGCCATCCGCGCTGCCACGCCGTCCGCAGACAGGATCAGGTTACGGACCTTGTCGTAGTAGACCACCTGTGGCACCAGGAACCCGGGGCGCGTGAACGCCACATCCCGGGTCTCGTTGAACAGACCCAGCGGATTCTTGATACGCCCGACCATGACTCCGATGTTGTCGTTTTCGGTACTGCGAACCGTGTAGTCAGCCAAGGCGAAATCGATACTTGGTGTTCCCGAATACATCTCTCCGGCACTGCGCGACAACAACTGGCCGGATAGCCGGATATTCTCCGTCGCATCCATGCTGGCATTCACCCCGAGTTCGGTAAATTCGAAGCTGCCATCCTCGCTGTCGCCGAAAAAACTGTTGGCGCTGGTCTTGATGTAACCCTGGGTAGCAAACCCATGCACCTCCACCCCGTCGAACCCGCGAGCTGACACGAGGTCAGCACGGCAGCACATGAGCGCCAGCGCCGGCAACAGGTAGCGAGAAATTCGGTTACTCAACATTGACAACCCTCACCTTTTCCCTGGCAAGTCCATCCGGCAGATAGCCCACAGCACCTGGGGTTTCCGCTACCCGCCTCAACATCTCCTCCACCGAGGAAACTTCTACGGGAATGGCGCCGGCACCGGAGAACAGGTGCCTGTCCCATACACGGCGCAACTGCCGCGGGTAGAGATCCAGCGACTGCTTGGCAAACTCCTGGTGCAAGGGATCGGAATCCGGCAGCACGAAAACACGCACCCGGGTTCCGTCCGGCCAGTGCAGCAAGCGCATGGTGAAGACCAGGCGGGCGACGTTGAGTGTCAATGCCCGCTTGGCGACGCTGTGGTGCACGACGATCTGGACGGCCCCAGCCGGCGCAACCAGCGTCAACAGCAACAAGATCAACAATAGGCAAGAGTAGCGCATCAAGCCGATATTTCGTCCGTACACGAGCCTACGGCTATTCGAAGCCCTGCAACGGGTGCGATGGCTCCAAGCGGGCTGCCACCGCCCGAATCACTCGCTGAAACTCATCTTACCGGCATCACGGTTCAGTGCATTGGGACTGGTGTCGCCGAGCTTGATCATCAGGCGCACTTCGTTCGACGAGTCGGCATGCCGTAGTGCGTCCTCCTGGGTGATCTCGCCACGTCGATAGGCATCGTACAGCGCTTGATCGAAGGTGATCATGCCGTGCTCGGTCGAACGTTTCATCAGCTCCTTGAGCTTGTGCACCTCACCCTTGAGGATCAAATCAGAAACCAGCGGCGTGTTGAGCATGACCTCCATAATGGCGCGTCGACCATTGCCGTCCGGCCGCCTGATCAGTTGCTGAGCAACGATGCCGCGAAGGTTGAGTGACAGATCCATCAGAATCTGGTCGTGCTGCTCCTCCGGGAAGAAGTGCAGAATGCGGTCGAGCGCCTGGTTGGCATTGTTGGCGTGTAGCGTCGTCAACACCAGGTGACCCGTCTCCGCAAAGGTGATCGCGTGTTCCATCGCCTGGCGCGTACGGACCTCACCGATCAGAATCACATCCGGCGCCTGGCGCAGGGTGTTCTTCAATGCCACCTCGTACGACTCGGTGTCCAACCCGACCTCACGTTGGGTGACGATACAGCCCGCGTGGTTGTGCAGGAACTCGATCGGGTCCTCGATACTGATGATATGGCCGGTGCTGTTCTGGTTTCGGTAACCGACCATCGCCGCCAGTGAAGTCGACTTACCCGTACCCGTTGCGCCGACAAAGAAGACGATACCGCGGTTCGCCATCGCCAGATCGTGCAGGGTATGCGGCAACCCCAGTTCCTCGAAATTGGGGATACGCGTCTCGATGCGTCGCAGCACCATGCCGACGGAATCACGTTGCACGAAGGCGCTCACGCGGAAGCGTCCGACATTCTTGGCGCTGAATGCAAAATTGCATTCTTTGGTATGCAGGAACTCGTCACGCTGTTCCGGCGTCATCAGTGACAGCGTCAACTCGCGCGTCTGCGCGGCGTCCAGCTTGGTCTTGGAGACCGGCATGATACGGCCATGCACCTTGATGCTCGGCGGGATATCGGCAGTGATAAAAAGGTCAGATGCCTTCTTCTGGACCATCATGTCCAGGATATCGTTAAAGTCCATGCAACCCCCTCCAAGCGGCGCTGTACGAACCTGGCCCGGCATACGCTAACGGGTCAGGCAATTCGTCATGAACATGACCACAATTTGCCGGAGCCGTCTAGCCGAACAGCTCCTTGTTGACCGCGCGCGAGGTCGCGTCCTGCTTCGAGATCAGGCCCTTACGCAACATGTCCTGCATGGCCTGATCGAGGGTCTGCATGCCGTGCGCCTGCCCGGTCTGAATCGCCGAGTACATCTGTGCGACCTTGTCCTCCCGGATCAGGTTTCGGATTGCGGGCGTGCCGATCATGATCTCGTGACAGGCAACCCGCCCGCCGCCGGTACGTTTGAGCAACGTCTGCGAAATGACGGCACGCAAAGACTCGGAAAGCATCGAGCGCACCATCGCCTTCTCACCGGCCGGGAAGACGTCGACGATACGGTCGATCGTCTTGGCTGCCGAGCTGGTATGCAGGGTACCGAACACCAGGTGGCCGGTTTCTGCCGCCGTCATCGCCAGGCGGATGGTCTCCAGGTCGCGCAATTCGCCGACCAGGATGATGTCGGGGTCTTCACGCAAGGCCGAACGCAAGGCCTCGGCAAAACCGAGCGTATCGCGATGCACCTCGCGCTGGTTGATCAGGCACTTCTTGCTCTGGTGAACGAACTCGATCGGGTCCTCTATTGTCAGGATATGGCCGTACTCGGTATCGTTTTTGTAGTCCATCATCGCGGCAAGGGTCGTCGATTTACCCGAACCTGTCGGACCGGTCACCAACACCAGACCGCGTGGATTGTCGCAGATGTTCTTGAAAACCGACGGGCAGTTGAGTTCTTCCAGGCTAAGTATCTTCGACGGAATCGTACGGAAAACCGCGGCGGCACCACGGTCCTGGTTGAACGCATTGACACGGAACCGAGCCAACCCGGGGATCTCAAACGAGAAATCCACCTCGAAGAACTCCTCGTAATCCTTGCGCTGCTTGTCGTTCATGATGTCGTAAACCAACTCATGAACGCTCTTGTGGTCGAGCACCGGCACGTTGATGCGCCGGATGTCGCCGTCTACGCGGATCATCGGCGGCAGCCCGGCCGAAAGGTGCAGATCCGATGCATTGTGTTTGACGCTAAAGGCGAGGAGCTCAGCAATATCCATAGTGTTCCCGCAACAGCCAGAAATGTTTAACGTAGTCGTTGGTGTTGTTTATCGACAGCGGGCCGCCCGAGTTGAGCCGCGATTGCCGGCGATGCCCCTTTCGGAGCCAACCAGAGCAATGATAGAGGTATGATGAATCAAATTCCCGAAAGATTGATGCATGTGCGTGAGCGCATCCGTCGTGCCGCCATGGCCGCCTCGCGCCCACCCGACGAGATCATGCTGCTCGCCGTGAGCAAGACCAAACCGGCGAGCGACGTGGCGGCAGCCTACGGCGCAGGCCAGCGCGCATTTGGCGAAAACTACCTGCAGGATGCGTTGCCGAAGATCCGCGCACTTGCCGACAACGATATCGAATGGCATTTCATCGGCCGTCTGCAGGGCAACAAGACTGCCGACATCAGTCGCCATTTCTCCTGGGTCCACGGCATCGACAGCCTCAAACACGCCAGACAGCTGAGCACGCATCGACCGGCCGACCTGCCGCCGCTGCAGGTGTGCATCCAGGTCAATCTAAGTGGCGAGGACAGCAAAGGCGGCGTAATCCCCACCAATCTTAATGCGCTGGCCACCGAGGTTGCCCGACTGCCGCGACTGCGGTTGCGTGGCCTGATGACCATGCCGGACCCGAACGCCGACACCGCCAGACGCGACGCCGCATTTGCCGGTCTGCGCGGCCTGCTCGAATCGCTGCGCGCCGCCGGCCTCGACGTAGACACACTGTCGATGGGCATGAGCGGCGACATGGAAGCCGCGATACGGGAAGGTGCGACGATAGTCAGGGTCGGCACAGACATCTTCGGGGCGCGGGACTGAATGCGGATAACGCCGCTGCCGTGCGCATCCGTTAGACTATCGAACCAATGAAGGACGCACGGAACTCACGCGGGCAATGACCAGACACATCGCATTCATCGGCGCCGGCAACATGGCCGGGGCATTGATCGGCGGCCTGATTGCCGACGGCGTTCCGCCAGGGCATCTGATCGCCACGGATCCCTCGGCGGACAAGTGCAGCGCGCTCAGCGAGGCCACCGGTATCCGGACGCTTCAGGACAATGGTGCAGCCGCCGCGATGGCCGACACCCTGGTGCTGGCCGTCAAACCGCAGATCCTGCGCGAAGTGGCCGAAGCACTCGCGGCAACGGTGCAGCAACGCCGGCCCCTGGTCATCTCGATCGCCGCGGGAATCCGCTGCGACAGCCTCCAGGCATGGCTGGGCGGCGACGTGGCACTGGTGCGCACCATGCCCAACACGCCAGCAATCATCCAGTCGGGCGCTACCGTGCTGTATGCGACACCGGGGGTTTCGTCAGCGCAGCGCGAACAGGCGGAATCGCTGATGCGCGCAGTCGGGCTCGCCCAGTGGGTCGATGACGAATCGCTGATGGATGCGGTGACCGCCCTTTCCGGCAGCGGGCCGGCTTATTTTTTCCTGGTCATGGAAGCACTGGAGGCGGCCGCGCGCGACCTCGGACTGGCACCCGAGACGGCACACCTGCTGACCCTGCAAACAGCATTTGGTGCCGCACGCATGGCGCTGGAGAGCAGCGACCCGCCCGAGGTGTTGCGGGCTCGCGTCACCTCGCCTGGCGGGACCACGGAACGTGCCCTCGACACGCTGGAGGATGGCGGCATCCGTGACCTGTTCCGGCGCGCGCTGACCGCCGCACGCGATCGCTCAATTGAACTCTCCCGCAGTCTTGGAGGTGCGTGATGGGTGGAAGTTATCTTGCGCAGCCGGCGATCTTCCTGGTCCAGGTGCTGTTCGGCCTGTATGCCACGCTCGTCGTGTTGCGCTTCCTGTTACAGCTGATGCGCGCGGATTTCTACAACCCGCTGTCGCAGTTCATCGTCAAGGCGACCAAACCCCTGGTGAACCCACTCCGACGCGTGATCCCGGGCGTATCCGGCATGGACATCGCGTCGCTGGTACTCGCCTGGATCGTGGTAGCGGTCGAACAACTGGCCATTCTGGCCCTGTCGGGGGCCGGGCTGCAGCTTTCTGCGGCTGCGCTGCTCGCGATCCCGGAGCTGATATCGCTGGTGATCAATATTTTCCTGTTCGCGATATTGATCCAGGTCATCGTCAGCTGGATCAACCCGGGCAGTCACAACCCGGCGATCAGCCTGATCATCAGTCTGACCGAGCCTCTACTGGCACCCGTAAGGCGCCGCATGCCTGACATGGGCGGGCTCGACCTGTCACCGATGGTGGTTATGCTCGGGCTGGTAGTGCTGGAAATGCTACTGGTCCCACCGATCAAGGACCTGATCGGCCAGGTGCTGTGACCGCCGCAGACTGGTCTCAATGGGACGGCCCTGACCTGATACTGAAGCTCAAGCTGCAGCCGAAGGCGAGCCGCGACGCCTTTGGGGAGCCGCAGCACGACCGCTTGCGGGTATCCATCACCGCCCCACCGGTCGACGGCAAGGCCAATGCACATCTCGTCACCTGGCTGGCCAAGCAGTTCGGCGTGGCCAAGTCTTCGATACTGATCGAAGCCGGCCTGACCAGCCAACTCAAACGCGTCAGGATCAAGGCGCCTGCCTGCCTTCCCAGTGCCATCGCCAGCGTCATCGCGGCGCCGTAAACACGGCATACGGTCGCATTCAACAGGCTTTTATTTCGCCACCGGTCGCCTGCTTGAGGAACGAAAGGCACGACAGTGGCCGCGGCCAGCAGGGAACCCCTTCAATTGCCGGTGGCCGCTTGCGTAGCGCCGGGCGCCTTGACCTATACTCGACGAAAATCACCCGAGCGGCGCAGGCCTTGCCGCCCGGAGAGGATAAGAAGGGCAAAAGCCCTGCGCCGAGGTCGAAACTGCCGGGATGGCTGCGAGCATCATGCCGAATACGAAACTTTGCGATCAGCTTGGCGACTTCAACGCCTGGCGGGACAGACAGTTGCGCCTGCTCAAACAGCTGCAACCGTGGTTCAAACAGCAGGGGCTGTACACCCTCGAGACCAGAAATGCGATCGAGCAGGCACAGCGTGCTCTGCGCGACAAACACATGACGGTTGCGGTGGCCGGTGAATTCTCGCGTGGCAAGACTGAGCTCATCAATGCATTGTTCTTTGCGCACCACGGTCGGCGCCTCCTGCCGGCAGACGCAGGAAGGACCACCATGTGTCCGACCGAGATCTTCTGCGACAGCAGCCAGCCGCCTTACCTGCGTTTGCTACCGATCGAGTCGCGGCGCAACGAGTACTCGCTGGCCTCGTTGCGTGATCAGCCTGACCAATGGATACACGCCGACCTTGACCTGGACGACCCGGAATCACTGTCACGCGACCTGCAAAAGCTCACGCAAAGCAGGCCGGCCACGCGACGCGAGGCCGCCGAGTTGGGCCTGGTGGTCGACACGGCACCATCGGATGCAGGCGAGCTCAACATCCCGCGCTGGCGCTTCGCGCAACTTAACATCCGTCATCCCCTGCTCGCCCAGGGGCTGCGGATTCTGGACACCCCGGGACTCAACGCGATCGGCAGCGAACCCGAACTCACATTTGAAATGCTGCCATCGGCACACGCCGTGCTGTTCGTGCTGGCCGCCGACACCGGTGTCACGCGCTCCGACCTGCACGTGTGGCAGCGTTTTATCCAGCGTCCGGGGCACGTCGGCCGACGTGGCCTGATGGTCGTTCTCAACAAGACCGACACCTTGTGGGACGACTTGCGCTCTTCGCGCCAGATTGCCGAGAGCATCGTCAAGCAGTGTCGCGAGGTTGCCCATACGCTTGGTGTCAATCACGACCAGGTGTTCGCCGCCTCTGCGCAAAAGGCACTGCTGGCCCGGGTTCAGAACAATGCCGCACTTGAGCAACGCAGTGGCATCGCGAGCCTGGAGAGATACCTGGGCGAAGCAATGATGGCGAACCGCCTGGACATTATCCGTCATGAGCACACCTATAGGGTCCAGCAGGCACTGGAAGCACTCGAGACGCTGATCAGGCGCCGACTGGAGCGCAACGGGAACCAACGCCGCAATCTGGCCGCACTGGCCGATCAGAGCGACGCGGCGATCAGCCGTATGCTGGAGAGTGCACAGTATGCCCAGGCGCACTATCAGGCCAGTGTGGATGCCTACAAACAGAGCCTGTCCTCGTTCAACGAGCATGGCCGCACCCTGCTGAGCGCACTCGATGTGCGCACCCTGGATCAGACACTGGATGCCATCCGCGCGTCGATGACCGGGGCATGGACAACGCACGGCCTGAAGGAGGCGATGCGGGCACTGTTCAAGGAAATCAATATGCGCCTGGAGGTTGCCGGCAAACAGGCGCAGCAGATGCGCCGCCTGCTACGCACCGTGTACCGTCGCTTCCAGAGCGAACACGATTTCAAACTCGCGATGCCGGCCATGATATCGATCGTACGTCACCAGGTGGAGCTCGGCCTGCTCGATCAGGAAGCAGAAATCTTCCGCAACAGCGCGCGAACCACGTTGATGGAACAGCACTTCGTCACCAAGCGTTACTTCCGCACCATCGTCAGCCGTTCACAGGGAATCTTCCAGATGGCATACGAAGAGGCGAAGCAGTGGCGCGAAACCGCCCTGCTACCGCTGTCGATCGAGGTCAAAGAGCATCGCGACGCACTGACGCGCCAGATGGCCGACCTGCGTCATGCAGCCGACTCTCGCAAGACCATCCAGCAGAGAATCGAGGCACTGCAGCGTGACGATACGCGGCTGCGTACACAGATGATGTCCATCGGTAAGGTTCACGCGCTGCTGCTCGACCCTTCGGCAACCACACCGGCGCGCGTGAGTGGCCAGAACTGAGCCTGACTGCGAGTACAGGCACGCGCACGGAACGCGCATGCGGAGAGATCTTCGGCCCCGCACTGGTCTATATTCAGGTCTAAGGATCCGCACCAGAACAAAGTCAGTCCCGGAGGACAAGCCGATGAAATCCCTGGCAACCATTCTCAACGTGTTCATACTCATGACGCTGTCACTGACCGCCGTGGCCGAAAACAGCACCCACACCGGCGGTTACACCATTCACCACAATGCCCTGACCACCGACAGTCTGCCCGCACAGGTCGCCACTGCCTATGGCCTGCAACGCAGCAAGAACCGGGCGCTGCTCAATGTCAGCGTGATACGTGATGAGCCGGGGACGATGGGCATTCCCGTGCGAGCAACTATCCGCGCCGTCGCACGCACCCTATACGGCCAGATCCGTCCGGTGGAACTGCGCGAGATCGTTGAAGACAAGGCGATTTACTATATCGCCGACTTTCCGGTCGCGCATCGCGAGGCATTGATGTTCGACTTCGAGATCATGCCCGAAGGCGGTCGTTATCCGCTGCGCGCGCACATGCGCCAGGAATTTTTCACCAACTGAGATTCGCACAGTGGGCGCCCGGACTGCGCCCACCGGAAGCTTGGCGGACAGGCTGTCGCGAAGGCTGCATTGTCGGAATGGGGTTCAGCGCGCCCACGCATCGAACAGCAGTAGCACGCCGAACAGCATCACCAGCCCACCGGCGAACGCCCGCACCCAGGGCTGTCTGAGCCAGCGCGACAGTTCGGTGGCGGCGACCCCCATCAGCAGCAGATTTGGCAACGTGCCGAGGCCGAACGCCAACATCAACGACGCACCCTCGAGCGCCCCGCCCGCGGACACCGTCCATACCAATGCGCTGTATACCAGCCCACACGGCAGCCAGCCCCACAGCAGGCCCAGAAGATAGCCCTGCCGTGCCGACCGCACCGGCAGCAGACCGCGACCGAGCGGCTCGATTTTCCGCCACAGCACGCCGCCGACCTGCTCGATGCGTGTCAGTGCGCTCCACCAACCGGCCAGGTACAGGCCCATCAGGATCAGAAACAGCCCGGCGAGACTTAGCAGAAACCGTTGCGCGGTCTGCACCGGCAGCAGGCCGGAGAAATAGAACCCGAGCGCACCCATTATCGCGCCGGCCAGCGTGTAGCTGCTGATCCGCCCGGCGTTGTATGCCAACAGGATGGGCCAGCGCGAGGCCGTGGGCGACAGACCGAAAGACAGAGCACCGACGATGCCGCCGCACATCCCCGCACAATGCACGCCGCCCAGCAGGCCGACGACGAAGGCGCTAAGCAGGTCGATCGAACCCATCAACCCACCCGCTGCGGCCGTGCATCGGAACCGCGTCCATGCAGCCAGCGAATCAGCAGCAGTCCGGGTACGGCAATCAATGCACAGGCGACGAAAAACCACGACCATCCCATCGCATCGGCGAGATAGCCGGTCGGTGCCGCGGCAATAACCCGCGGCACCCCCATCAGGCTCGACAACAGGGCGTATTGAGTGGCGGTGAATTTCCTGTTGGTCAGGCTCGCCATGTACGCCACATAGGCGGCGGTACCCATGCCGCCCGACAGGTTCTCGATAGTGATCACGGCCGCCAGTCCTGGCACGCTTGCACCGACCTGCGCCAGTACGGCGAAGCCCGCCGTCGATACCCCCTGCAGGATGCCGAACAGCCAGAGCGAGCGAAAGATGCCCAGGCGCATGATCAGCAGGCCGCCGATCAGCCCGCCGGTAACGGTCGCCCAGAAACCGAACAGCTTCACCACTGCACCGATCTCGGTCTTGCTGAAACCGATATCGAGATAAAACGGCGTGGTCATGTGCGACGCCATGGTGTCGCCGATCTTGTAAAGCAGGATGAACGCCAGGATCAGCAAGGCGTCCCGGCGCTGGAAGTACTCGATGAACGGCTCTACGACCGCCTCACGCAAGGTGCGAGGCACGCCTTCGGCCGTCGCCGGCTCGGGGGCGAAAAGCGTCGTGGCGACGCCCAACAGCATGAACGCCGCCATCAGCTGGTAGACCTGGGCAAAGCTCAGGTGATCGGCCAGGATCAGGCCACCGCCAGAGGCCAGCAACATACCGACCCGGTACCCGTTCACGTACAGGGACGCGCCCAGCCCCTGCTCTTCATCGCTCAGGGATTCGCGGCGATAGGCATCGACGACGATATCCTGGCTGGCCGAGAAGAACGTCACCAGCATGGCCGCGACAGCGAGCCACCAGGGGTCAACAGCCGGCCTGGCGAGTGACAGCCAGACCAGTGACGCAACCAGGGCCAGCTGAAACAACAGCAACCAGCCGCGCCGCCGGCCAAGCGCATTCGGCGTGAAGCGATCCATCAGCGGCGCCCACAGGAACTTGAGCGTGTAAGGCAGACCAACCAGCGCGAACAGGCCGATCGTCCCCAGATCGACCCCCTCGTCCTTCATCCATGCCTGCAGGACGGAGCCGGTCAGCAGCAGGGGCAGACCGGAGGCAAAACCCATCAGCGCCGCGACCAGCATGCGCAGCGACAGGGCCGAGCGGGCGATCTCCGCCAGCGAATCGCGGCGCTCAGAGGTCAAGGTCGTAGTCCACGATCACCGGCGCGTGGTCGGAGAAGCGCTTGCTGCGGTAGATATGGGCACCCTGAATGCGCCCGCGCAGACCGGGCGTCACCACCTGGTAATCGATGCGCCAACCGACGTTGTTGGCCCAGGCCTGGCCACGGTTGGACCACCAGGAGTACTCATCGGGGCTCTGGTTGACCACGCGGAAAGCGTCGACCCAGCCCATCGGCCCGAAAAGCTTATCCATCCAGGCACGCTCTTCCGGCAGGAAGCCCGAGTTCTTGAGGTTGCCACGCCAGTTCCTGATATCGGCCTTGGTGTGTGCGATGTTCCAGTCGCCGCACAGGATGTACTCGCGGCCGTCACGCCGCAGCCTTCTGAGGTAAGGGGTGAGACGCCGCATCAGGTCGAATTTGACCTGCTGGCGCTGTTCGCTCGACGACCCCGACGGCAGATAAAGCGACACCACGCTGAGTGCACCGAACCGCGCCTCGATCCAGCGACCTTCCGAATCGATATCTGTCCAGCCCAGTCCCTGGACCACCTCGTCCGGCTCGCGCCGCGCATACAGCGCGACACCGCTGTAACCCTTCTTCTCGGCCGGATGGTAATAACACTGGAAGCTCGGCGGCCAGTACATGCGGTCTCCGAGCTGGTCAACCTGCGCCTTGATCTCCTGCAGGCACACGACATCCGCACGCTGGCGGCGCAGCCAGGCGTAAAACCCCTTGCGCGCCGCAGACCTGATGCCGTTCAAATTGAGACTGATGACGCGCATGTGCGGCATTATAGGGAAAGCCATTGGCATACGCCCTTGTCATCGGCAGCGCCCTTTGCGCACAATGCCGCCCAACAAGACAGGGGAACAAGATGCAGGACTACCAGCGCGAATTTCTCGATTTCGCCCTCGATCTCGGCGTACTTCGCTTTGGTCGCTTCACCCTCAAGTCAGGACGCATCAGTCCGTATTTTTTCAATGCCGGCCTGTTCAATACCGGCGCCGCACTCGCCAAACTGGGGCGCTTTTACGCCCAGGCGATTGTCAACGCCGGACTCGAGTTCGACGTGCTCTACGGACCGGCCTACAAGGGCATCCCGCTGGCCGCGGTGACGGCGGCCGCGCTTTACGACCATCACGGCATCGATGTGCCCTATGCGTTCAATCGCAAAGAGGCCAAGAGCCATGGCGAAGGCGGCAGCATCGTCGGCCATCCGCTTGAGGGCAACATCCTGATCATCGATGACGTCATCACCGCCGGCACCGCGATCCGCGAATCGATGGACATCATCGCCGCCGAAGGCGCGCGACCGGCCGGCGTGGTGATCGCGCTGGACCGCCAGGAACGCGGCAAGGGTGAGCGCTCGGCGATCCAGGAGGTCGAGACCGACTATGGGATGCCGGTGACGGCCATCGTCCGCCTTGCCGATCTGATCGACTTCATCCGCGAACGCGCCGACTTCGATACCTATCTGGCCGATATCCAGGCCTATCGGCGTGAATACGGCGTCTGATCAGCCGGCGATCAGTTTCAGCCCGACCAGCAGCGTCACGACTTCGAACGTGCGCTTGATCCAGACGTTGCCCTTGAGTATCGCCAGGTGCGCGCCGGCATAGCCGCCCAGCAGCGAACCGAGCAGCAGTGCCGGCAGCCAGTCCCAGCGCACGTCGCCGAGGATGCCGAGCGCAATCGCACCGCTGCCGTTCCAAAACATACCCACCAGGACCAGCGTGTAGGCGACAGCCTGGCGATAGTCCGCACCGAACCAGCGCACCAGCCACAGGGTCACGAACAGGCCGGTGCCCGAGGTCAGCGAGCCGTTCAGGACACCGATGGCGAACAGCCCCAGTCCGCCCAGCCAAAGACCGCGCCCCTGTCGATTGCGCGGCGCCTCGACCAGGCCCATACCGCCCTTGGCTACCGAATAGACACCCAGACCCAGGGTCAGGACACCCAGCGCAATCTCCGCATATCGGCCCGGCACCTGCAGGATCACGCTGGCACCCAGCAGTACGCCGGGGATACCGGTCGCGAGGATGAACACCACGAAACGTCGCTGCAGCCCTCCCTCGCGCAGATGGCGCAGGGTCGCACCGACACCGAGGGCTACCGAGGCGATCTTGTGCGTCGCCAGGGCGACACCAAACGGCAACCCGAGGAAAATCAGCACCGGCAGCTGCAGCAGCCCGGCACCACCGCCGGCAAACGCGGAGAACAGGTTGGCTACCAGGGAAATCAAAAAAAGTATGAACTGTTCCACGACTCTGCCGCTAACCCACGTCTAAGAGTCATTATAATGACGGGTCAGATGCCCGCCGGTGATCAGCCATGACGTCAGAAACTTACAAATCCAGCCTCGTTTCGCTCGCTTTCATGTGCGCCCTGGCGCCGGTACAGGCCGGTGGCATCAAATGCTGGACGGACCAGCACGGAGACACCGCGTGCGGCGACACAGTCCCGCCGCAGGCCGTACAGCGCGGCTACCGCGAACTCAACGAGCGCGGCATCGAAGTCAATCGCTACGAACGCGCCCTGACCCCCGAGGAGATCGAGCGGGAGAAAGCGCGGAAACAGTTGATTGCAGAACAGCAGCAACTCATCGAGGAGCAGAAAAGGCGCGACAGCCTGCTGCTCAACCTGTACCGCAACGAGGACGACCTGGTGATGGCGCGCGACGGCAAGATCAGGGATCTCGACCAGCAGATTCAGTTAAAACACGATGAGATCCGGCGACTCAAGACGCGCCTGTCGGACCTCCAGGCGGCCGCCGCGGCCACCGAGCGCAGCGGCAAGCAGCTGAGCACCCAGCAGAAGGCCAACCTCGACATCACCCAGCGTTCGATCGAAACATCCTACGCCATCATACTCGGCAAGGAAGACGAAAAGCGCGACACCATCGAGCGCTACAACTACGATCTCGAACGTTTCCGCCAGCTACGCAAAGGCAACCCACGCGCGGCCAATGCCGACGTGATCAGGCAGTCGGAGATCCCAGACCTGGTGGAGACCGCGGTGCGCTGCAATGACGAGGCGGAATGCGCCAGGCTATGGGACATCGCCCAGCAATACGCGCGCACCCATGCGACCACGTCGATCGATCTCGCAGCGGAACGCATCCTGGTCACTGCACCTCCGCGCAACATACGTGACGTGAGCATCACCGTATCGCGCCTCACCGACTTCACGCAGGGCGGCGAGCGGATCTTCATGGACGTGCAGTGTGCCGGCTTCACCGAGGCCAGGGAGTACTGTCGCGGGCCCGAGGTGACAGCGATACGCGAGCAATTCCGTATCGCCTTGCAGAAGTAACGATCACGCCCGGCCAGATCCACCGCCGGGCGCAGCTCGAGCGTCAGCCCGGGTCGAAAAGGCCGTGGCTGAGCACCGGCCAGTCCACCTCCCAGGCAGACAGCGAGGGCTGGGAAAACCGCGAACGCAGAAACTGCTGCATCCGACCCTCAACGAATGCGGTCAACAAGGCAGCCGCCGCCTCCGGCGTCGTCCGCAGCGTGGCATCCTGACGCATCGGCGCCTCGCGCAGGATCTGCCGCAACTGCAGGTCGATACGCTCGAAGAACTGCTGCACGCGATCATGCAGACGTTCACGTTCGCCCACCAGCGCATCGCCCAACAGCACACGTGAGATACCCGGATTGCGGTCGGCAAAGCCGAGCAGCAGATAGATCACCTTTGCGGTACGGACCTGGGTGTTCTTTTCTTCGCCTAGGATCTGGTTGATACGCGCGAACACGGTCTCTTCGGCGAACCCGATCAGGCCTTCGAACATCCGCGCCTTGCTCGGAAAATGCCGATACAGCGCCGCTTCGGACACACCCACGGCACGCGCCAGGGCCGCGGTGGTAACCCGGTCCCCCGGATGCTGCTCCAACTCGTCGGCCAGCGCCTCGAGGATCGCCTGTTTGCGGGAGGGGCGCGGCATGGTGCCCGGTCAGCGGCGACGGATCAGGGTACCGATACCCTGGTCGGTAAACAGCTCGACCATCACCGCATGCGGCACCCGTCCGTCGATGATGTGGGCTGAATTCACGCCGCCTTTCACCGCGTCCAGGGCGCAGGCAATCTTCGGCAGCATGCCGCCGGTAATCGTGCCGTCTGCAACCAACTCATCGACCCTCTCAAGGGTCAGCCCAGTGAGCAGCCTGCCGGACTTGTCCAGCAACCCCTGGGTATTGGTCAACAGGATCAGTTTCTCGGCCTTGAGCACCTCGGCCATCTTGCCCGCGACCAGATCCGCATTGATGTTGTAGGAGCGGCCGTCGTCACCGACGCCGATCGGCGCGACCACCGGGATGAAGTTGCCGTGTACCAGCATATCCACCACCGAGGCATCGATGCTCTCGACCTCGCCGACATGACCGATATCGATGATCTCCGGTGCCTGGGCCTCGGGGTTCTCACGCGTGAGATGCAGCTTGCGCGCGCGGATCAGGTCACCGTCCTTGCCGGTCAGGCCGACGGCCGAGCCGCCGTGACGGTTGATCAGGGTCACGATCTCCTTGTTGACCAGGCCGCCGAGCACCATCTCGACGACATCCATGGTCTCGGCATCGGTGACGCGCATGCCCTGAATGAACTCGCTCTGTTTTCCCAGGCGTTTGAGCAGGTCGCCAATCTGCGGCCCACCGCCGTGCACCACCACCGGGTTGATTCCGACCAGCTTCATCATCACGACGTCACGAGCGAACCCGGCCTTGAGTTCCTCGTCGACCATCGCGTTGCCACCGTACTTGATTACGATCGTCTTACCACCAAAGCGCTGGATATAGGGCAGCGCCTCGGACAGCACGTGGGCCACGTTGCCCGCTGCTTCAGCCGTCAAACTCATGTGAATACCGCTTAGTCGTTAAAAGGGTGCCTGCATATCCGGCGCTACACGCCGCAACAGGTCGCGGAAGCGTGACTTTATCTCTTCCAGGGAACGCTCGTCATCGGCCTCGAACCGGAACGTCAGCGACGGTGTCGTATTGGATGGCCTGATCAGGCCCCAACCGCTACCGAACTCCACACGCAGTCCATCCAGTTCGACCAGGCGCGCATCATCGAACACCTTGTGCGCGTCCAGGGCCCGCATCAGCTCCCGGCTCTGACCTTCCTCCAACATCAGGTGGTATTCGGGCGTCGACGGGCTTGACGGCAGTTCGGCAAACAACTCGCTCGCGCCGCGCGGCTCCAGTGCCAGCAGTTCCAACACACGCACCGCCGCATAGACCGCGTCATCGAAACCGAACCAGCGCTCCTTGATGAACAAATGCCCGGAGAACTCGCCACCGAGCAGTGCGCCTGTCTCCAGCATCTTCGCGCGCATCCTCGAATGCCCGGACTTCCACATGATCGGCCGCCCGCCGTGCCCAAGAATAAAACTGGCCAGGTGCCGTGACGACTTGACGTCATACAGGATATCGACGCCGGGATGGCGCCCCAGGATATCCGCCGCCAGCAGCATAAGGATGCTGTCCGGCCACACGTTGGCGCCGGTATTGTCGATCACGCCCAGGCGATCGCCATCACCGTCCAACGCAATCCCGATATCCGCATCCTGCGCCTGCACCTCGAGCATCAGTGATGCCAGGTTGTCCGGCTGGCTCGGGTCCGGGTGGTGATTCGGGAAGCTGCCGTCAGGCTCGCAGAACAGCGGCACCACCTCGCAGCCCAGCGCCTCCAGCGTCGCCACTGCCAGATCGCCGGCAACCCCGTTGCCCGCGTCCACGACGACCTTGAGGGGTCTGGCAAGCTGGACCTCCCGCACCACCGCCTCGACATATTCTGCGACCAGATCGATGCGCTCGATCGAACCATTGCCCTGGCTGAAAACGCCCTCGAGCATGCGTCGACGCAAAGCCAGCAGCTCGTCACCGTCCAGTACCCGGTCACCAATGACGATCTTGAATCCGTTGTAATCCGCCGGGTTGTGACTGCCGGTAACCACGACACCGGCCTGCACAGGTTGAGTGTGCATCGCGAAATACAACAGCGGGGTCGGCGCCTGCCCGATATCGAGCACGTCGCAACCACCGGCGTTGAGTCCACGCACCAACGCCTCGGCCAACTGCGGACTGGAAGGCCGCGCGTCGCGCGCCACGGCAACCCGATGCCCCCCTTGCTCCTGCACCAGCGTCGCCACCGCCTGACCGAGCAGCTCGGCGAACGGGCCTGTCAACGCCTGGCCAACCACACCACGTACGTCGTAGGCGCGAAAAAGCGTGTCCGGAATATCGATTTTGGGTGCCTTGCGCGGGCGCGCCGCCAGCAGTTCCGCAGGGTCGCTGTCGAGTTCCTCGACCTCCATTCCCTGTGTCCTTGATTCGGGCAGTCCCGCCATCGGCACCGCGCGCCGCACTGCAGGTGCTGCAGCCGTCGCCGGCATCTCACGCGACTCGCGTGCGTACTGACTCAGCAACGCGATTGCATCGCGCGTGCTCGCCACGTGGGGCTGACGCGCAGCACTGTTTTCGCGGCGCAGGATAGCCTCGCCGAGGTTCACCAGGGTGCCCATGTCGGCACGCAGGTCGCGCGCCAGCGCGCGCCACTGCAGAAAGACGCTCAGCAGCAGTGCCAACCCACCGGCGGCGACCACGCTGGCCATTGTCAGCAGACCCCCCATCCCGCCGGTATCGGGGTCAGTGCCATAGCTGACCTTCCAGATGCTGTCCGGCACTTCCACGGCACCCTCGGTCAGCGGACCGTCGTGCCCCCCCGGCCCCTTCGCCAGGACATAGCCACCGTCACCACCCTGCACCAACTGCAGCCGCCCCTGGAATGCCGGCGACTGCTCGAGCAGGCCCACCAGAAAACGCATGTCCCAGGCAGCGAACAGGACACCGGCATTGCCACCCGCCACATTCACCGGCAATGCCATTGCGAGGTAAGGTGCACCGCTTTTTATCTGGTGAATTTCGGCAGCCGACGGCCTGCCACTGTCGACGGTACGCCGCAGCAGATCCAGGCCGGCATAGCCCAGCGGCGCGGCGCCGGCGGGATCCGGCTGGCTGGCGTCACGCGGCAGCAGGCGCACCTGCAGCAGGCCGGCGACACGCTGCTGTATCACAGCTTCTTCCGCCTTTATCGCCGACGGATCCCCGCTACTCAACGCTGCGGCGGCACGACCTTCGCTCAACACAAGGGCAAGCAGGTCACGGCGCGCAGTGACCACTCCCGCAAGTCTTGCGGCTACGGCCTCGGAGACGCTCTGCGCAGTGGCCCGCGCACTCCTGCTTGCACCGCTCTGGATGGCCTGCTGCGCAAACAGGGCCACCACCACCATCAGTGCAATACCCACCAGCAGCGTCGGCAGCAGATAGACGATGAGGGCACGTCCGCCCTTTCCTCCACCCGCCTGCGACGCCGCCTGGTCCACGTTTCTATTTATCAAGCCCACGTTGCTGTGTCCCGTCCGGTAAATGACCCATCAATCGACGTCACCGGCACGACCAGACGTGCGCTAATGCCTTCCGGAATGCCCGAAACCACCGGCCCCACGATCGCTCTCATCGAATTCCTCCACCTGTTCGAAAACCGCGCGCACCACCGGGATCAGGACCAATTGTGCGATGCGTTCGCCGATCTCGATCCGAAACGTGGAATGCCCGCGATTCCAGCAGGACACGTAAAGCTGACCCTGATAATCCGAGTCGATCAGGCCGACCAGATTGCCCAACACGATACCGTGCTTATGCCCCAGTCCCGAACGCGGCAGGATGACAGCTGCCAGCGACGGATCCGCAATGTGGATGGCGATCCCGGTGGGGATCAGCTCCGTCTCACCGGGCCCCAGTTCCAACGGACCGTCCAGCATCGCCCGCAGGTCCATTCCGGCAGACCCGTCGGTGGCGTAGTCCGGCAGCGGGAAGCTGTCGCCCAGGCGGGTATCAAGTATTTTCAGCTGCAGTCTGTGCATCAAAACGGTCCACGATCAAATTGACCAGCTGCGCCGCCAGGCGCGATTTGGGCTGCGTGGGGAGAGACTGCTGTCCGCCCTCCCATATCACCAGCAGGGCATTGTCATCGACCTCGAACCCTCGCGATGCACCCACCCGGTTGGCGGCGATCATATCGAGCCGCTTGGCCCGCAACTTGGCCTGCGCATAGGCCTCGACGTCATCCGTTTCGGCGGCGAAACCGACGCAGAACGGCCGCTGCGGCAGTGCCGCCACCTCGCTCAGGATATCCGGATTGCGAATCAGTTCCAGGGCCAGGGTCTCACTGGTTTTTTTTATCTTTTGTTCGGCCGCTGCAGCGGGGCGAAAATCGGCCACCGCCGCACAGGCAATAAAAATGGCAGTCCCGGGCACCGATGTAAAGACGGCTTCGCGCATCTGCAACGCGCTCTCGACATCGATCCGCTCAACACCCGCAGGGGTTGGCAGCGACACAGGACCCGCCACCAGCGTTACCGAAGCCCCTTCGGCGACCAGCGCCGTCGCCAGCGCGAACCCCATCTTTCCCGAGCTGCGGTTGCCGAGAAAACGCACCGGATCGAGCGCCTCGCGCGTCGGACCGGCGGTCAACAAGACCTTTCTGCCGCTGAGACGGCCATCGGCGAAACGCGCACGCACAGCGCGCTGGATTTCCACGGGTTCGAGCATTCTGCCCGGCCCGACATCGCCACAGGCCTGCGCCCCTTCATCCGGACCGAGCAAGCTGACACCCCGAGACTGCAGCAGAGCGACATTGGCCTGCGTCGCGGCATGCCGCCACATGGCCTGGTTCATCGCCGGCGCCACCACCAGTGGGGCAGTTGTCGCCAGGCACAGCGTCGACAGCAGATCATGGGCCATGCCTGCGGCCGCATGTGCCAGAAAATCCGCAGTCGCCGGCGCGACGATGACCAGTTCGGCCCATCGCGCCAGCTCGATATGCCCCATCGCCGCCTCGTGCTGCGCATCGAAGAGCGCCTCACGCACCGGCCGGCCGGTGATCGCCTGCAGCGTCATCGTCCCGATGAACGCCTCTGCCGCGCGGGTCATCACAACCTGCACCTCGGCCCCGTCCTTGACCAGCAGGCGCGCCAGCTCCGCGGCCTTGTAGGCGGCGATACCACCGGTGATGCCGAGCAACAGGCGTCGTCCGCGCAGTGGCTGCATAGACGGAGGCATTCCTTTAATAGCGGGTTGACAGGTTGCAAGGTTACCCGACCCGCCCCCCGCGGCAAAGCGGGCTTTGCGCGGCATTGCCGGCGCGGTTAGTCTTTACCCACTTCAAGGAAGAAGGAATGCATGATGACGATCAAGGATTGGCCGATCGCGGAACGTCCGCGCGAACGTCTGCTGGCCGCCGGCCCGCACAGTCTTAGCGACGCCGAACTGCTGGCGATCTTTCTACGCACCGGGGTCAGCGGCAAGAGCGCGGTCGAACTGGCGCGCGACCTGCTCGCGCGATTCGGCAGTCTGCGCCGCCTGCTGGCGGCAGATCAGGCGACTTTTTGTCTGGCGCCCGGACTGGGGACGGCCAAATTCGCGCAGCTGCAGGCGGTGCTCGAGATGGCACGGCGACACCTGGACGAACAGTTCGAACGCGGCAGCCCCCTGTTGAGCCCTGAGCATACCGCGGCATATCTCAAGTCCCGTCTGCGCGATTACCCCTACGAGGTGTTCGCGGTGTTGTTCCTGGACAACCGTCACCGCGTCATCGCCTTTGAAGAGATGTTTCGCGGCACCATCGACGGTGCCAGCGTGCACCCGCGCGAGGTGGTGCGCCGGGCGCTGCAACACAACGCCGCGGCTGTGATCCTGAGTCACAATCATCCGTCCGGAGTCGCCGAACCGAGCCAGGCTGACCAGCGGATCACGACACGTCTGCGCGATGTCCTGGCACTGATCGATGTACGGGTGCTCGACCACCTGATCGTCGGCGACGCACAATGCTGCTCGCTGGCCGAACGCGGCCTGATATGAGGCGCCATTGAGAGTTGACCAGGCGATCCACTTCCGGTATAAATTGCGGCCTTTCCGCCAGCCCACAGGGCCGGCGTCGGCGAAATTAACGAGATTTTTCGAGGCGTTAACCATGTCCAGAGTCTGCCAGGTCACCGGCAAACGGCCGATCACCGGGAACAACATATCCCACTCGCACCGTAAGACCCGGCGCCGGTTCCTGCCGAACCTGCACTATCATCGCTTCTGGGTCGAGAGCGAACAGCGTTTCGTGCGTCTGCGCATCTCTGCCGCCGGCATGCGGGTGATCGACAAGAAAGGCATCGACACGGTGCTGAACGAGCTGCGTTCGCGCGGCGAAAAGGTCTGAAGGAGCGACAATCATGGCAAAAGCCGTTCGTGAAAAAATCCGCTTGAATTCCAGCGCCGGCACCGGTCACTTCTACACCACGACGAAGAACAAAAAGACCATGACCGGCAAGATGGAGATCAAGAAATACGATCCCGTCGTGCGCCAGCACGTGATGTACAAGGAAGGCAAGATCAAGTAGTTCTGATCGGCATCCACAAAAAAACCGCCGGCCGGCGGTTTTTTTGTGCCTGTCGTGATGCCGGCCTTGCCGTCAATGACTGGCCGCCGGGGCATAACTGCGCAAGCTGCGGGCAAATTCCTGGAGCGCCTTCACCCCGCTGTCCTCCGCCTCCCTGCACCACTGCTGCAGGGCTGCCAGCAGGACATCCTGGCTCGATGCCGTGCGTTCCCACACCTGCTGCAACTGCTGCCGCGAGCGGTGCACCGTGGCCAGGACCTGGCTCCGACTCAGAATCGACTCCAGACGCTGCCTGCTCGGCGCATCCAACGAGGCCTCTTCGCGCACCAGCAGCCGCCGCGCCTGACGCGCGAGACGCCGGCAGTGTTTTTCAGAGTGACACAACTCCGCATTGGCGACAGGCATGATCACCTCACGCGCGTAGTTGGCTAAGACATGCATACGGTGACTGATCACAGCCTTCACGGTCTCCATATCCACCGCGTTCTTTTCCGCCTGCAGCAGGGGCTCGCGCGCAACGCGGCGCACACGCGCCAGACCAAGCACCGAAAACAGCCGGATATACATCCAGCCGATATCGAACTCCCACCAGCGCGAAGACAACCGCGCCGAACTGGGGAAGGCATGGTGGTTATTATGCAGTTCCTCGCCACCGATCAGGATGCCCCAGGGGGAGATATTGGTGGCTGCATCGGGCGACTCGAAATTGCGGTACCCCCAATAATGACCGATGCCGTTGATCACCCCCGCAGCGAAAAACGGGATCCACACCATCTGGATCGCCCAGATCGCGACCCCGGGGATACCGAACAGCACGACGTCGATCGCCAACATCACGACGATACCGGCGAAGTTGTACCTCTGATAGAGGTGACGCTCGATCCAGTCATCCGGCGTACCGTGCGCATAGCGATCAACCAGGCCATCCTGCTCCGCCGCGGCACGATACAGTTCAGCGCCCTCCCAGAGGACCTTGCTCAGTCCGAGCACCTGCGGGCTGTGGGGGTCTTCGGCAGTCTCGCAGCGCGCGTGATGGCGACGATGGATGCTGACCCATTCGCGCGTGATCATTCCGGTGGTCAGCCACAGCCAGAAGCGAAAAAAGTGCGCAATCAGCGGGTGTAGCTCCAGCGCCCGATGCGCCTGGCAACGATGCAGGTAGACAGTGACAGCGACGATCGTCACGTGGGTCAGGCCGAGAACGACCAGCACCATCTGCCACCCGTTCAGATCCAAAATGCCGTTGATCATCAAGTCCTCCAAGCCACTGGCTGCGCGGCCGCATGCGGGATCCCGACGACAACCCGCGAACAACCACAGATTACCCGATCATAACGCCGCGCTGAACGTTTGGCCCGTCTGTCTCCCACCTCAAGCCGCAGTGCCAGCGGTCGCTATTCCTTGGAGACATGCACGGACTCGCAGCCCGGAAGGACTCATGCCATCGCCCAACACCGCCAGCAACAGGTCCGCGGAGACGATCCAGGTCGGCCGTCAGGCGATCTTCGACCGTGAGCTGGAGGTATTCGCCTACGAACTGCTGTATCGCGATGCCGGTGGCACCTGCTCCTTTACCGACGGCAACATGGCGTCTTCGGTTACCGTCCTCAATGCCTTCATGGAGATCGGACTCGACAGGATCACCGGGCCGTACAAGGCATTTATCAACCTGACCCGACCGTTCTTCGTCGACATGCCGCCGATCCCGTTTGACCGGGACCGTGTCGTGCTGGAGATCCTCGAGGACGTCAACGTGGACGAAGAGCTCCTGCTCGGCATCTCCAGCATGGCCGGCCACGGTTTCGAACTGGCAATGGACGACTACAGTTTTCAGCCCCAGCTGCAGCCGATCCTGCCGCTGGTCAGCTACATCAAGGTCGAGATCCAGCCCGGAGGCATGGAGGAACTGGCACGGCGCATGCCCGAGCTTCGCGCCACCGGCGCCCGCCTGCTGGCCGAGAAGGTCGAGACCGTCGAGCAGTTCGAGCAACTCAAGGCACTGGGGTTCGATTACTTCCAGGGATACTTCTTTGCCCGCCCGAGCATCGTCCGATCTGACCGGGTCGAGGAAGACTCCGCCATGGTGGTGCGCCTGCTGGCGCGCCTGAACGATCCCGACGTCCCGATGCAGGAAGTCATCGACCTGGTCAGCCAGGACCCGGGGCTCAGTTTCAAGGTCCTGCGCTATGTGAACTCGGCCGGCATCGGGTTACGCAGCAAGGTCGAGTCCATTCAGCGCGCCGTGGTCCTGATGGGGCTTTCGCGCATCCGGGCATGGGCCACGCTGTTCGCGATGGCCGGCCTGGGCAACCGTCCGCTGGAGATCCTGAACGTCGGTCTGCTGCGTGCCAACCTGTGCGAAAGGCTCTGCCGCCTGTGCAAGACCGGGTCCCCCGAGACCGCGTACACGGTGGGCCTGCTCTCGGTCATGGACGCCATGCTGTCGCAGCCACTCACCAGCCTGATGGATCAGCTGCCGCTGAGCGACGACGTGAAACGTGCCATCATCGCGCACGAAGGCAATTACGGACAATTGCTGGAGGCGGCCGCCACGCTGGAGCGTAACGAATGGCCGCAGGGACTGTGTGCCGATATCGAACCGGCCAGCCTGGTCGAGGCCTACGCGGCCAGCTCGGAGTCCGCATTCAACGCGATGAATCTGCTGCACGACAAGTGAGCTGCAGGTTGCCGATCTCATCCACCTCGAGTATCCAGCCGTCGGCGACCCAGGTCGTGGCCACTTTCTCCGCGATCAGCGCCGGCCCCTCGATCCGCTGACCCGCAACCAAGGCATGGCGCCAATATTGCGGGACAGGCGCACCACCCCCGGCGACATGGCAGTGGCCGAACGGCTCACCCGCCGGGCCCCGGGACAGGCCCGCCAGACGCAGCCTGGAACATGGCCCGCGCACCCACTGGCGCAGGTTGACCAGCTCCACGGGCAGGTCCAGCCGGTGTCCGTAGCGCTGCAGGTGACGCGCGTGAAAGTCCTCGATCGTGCCAACAGCACCACGCCAGGGCAGGTTGAGCGTGTACGACTGGCCGGCGTAGCGCAGATCCACGCTGGCCAGGTGGTCACAATCCTCCTCGGCGAATCCCTCTTCGCGCAGGGCGGCAAGACCCTGCGCACGCAACCCGGAAAACATCGATTCGATCTCGTCGGCCTCGATCTCTTCCAGCAGGCCGATCCGGGTGCGCGATATCTGGCGCCCCGGGCGCGCCGCCAGCATCCCGAACGCTGACAGCACGCCGCCATGCACCGGCACCATCGCCCGGTCCATCCCCAGCAGGTCGGCGAGCGCACAGACGTGCAAACCGCCAGCCCCGCCAAACGAGACCAGCACATGCTCGCGTGGATCGGCGCCGCGCTTTACTGCGATCGCGCGCAGGGCCTGTGCCATGTGTTCGTTTGCCACCGCGATGATGTCCAGTGCCGCACGCACCGGCGCCACCGCCATCGCGACGGCGAGGGATCCAACGGCGACGGTCGCCGCGGCGACGTCCAATTGCATCTCGCCACCCAGGAAGGCATCCGGCTGCAGCCGCCCGAGCACCAGGTTCGCATCGGTAACCGTCGGCCGGGTTCCACCCCGGCCGTAACAGGCCGGCCCGGGTTCGGCACCCGCGGACTGCGGGCCGACCTGCAACATGCCACCGGCATCGATCCAGGCGATCGAACCGCCGCCGGCACCAATGGTGTGCATGTCAACCATCGGCACCGCGACCGGGAAGCGCCCGATATGTCCCTCGGTGGTCAGGCGCGGCTCGCCATCGATCAGGGCGACATCGGTCGAAGTGCCCCCCATATCGAACGTCAGCAGACGTTCCCGGCCGACGGCCAGGCCGACGTGGCGGGCGGCGATCAACCCGCCGGCCGGCCCGGACAACAGCATGCGAACGGCGTTGTCGGCGGCCTGCGCCGCGGCCACGGTGTCGCCCGAGCTCTGCATCACCGACACCGACGCACCGGCCATGCCAAGACCCAGGCGCTGCAGGTAACCGCGCACCCTCGGCCCGACCCAGGCATTCAGCCAGGTGGCCATACCACGCTCGTACTCGCGAATCTCCGGCAGCACGCGAGACGACAGCGACACGAACAGGTCATCCGGCAGGGCCGCCGCGATACGCTCTTCAGTGGCGGGGTCGAGGTAGGAAAACAGCAGGTTGACCGCAACCGCCTGTGGCGCCAGCTGCGCCACCTGTTCGCACAACGCCGCCAATGCGTCGTCGGTCAGCGGCTCGAGCAGCCGTCCCTGCGCATCCAGCCGTCCGCCGGTCTCCAGGCAACACGACGGGGGGACGGGGGGCTCGACCGGTAGCGGCTGCAGGTCGTACAGCGACGCCCGTTGCTGACGACCGATACTGAGCAGGTCGGCGAACCCGTGGTTGCCGATGTACAGGGTCTTGACGCCCTTGCCCTCCAGCACCGCATTGGTCGCGACCGTCGACCCATGCACCAGCTGCAGCCGGGTGACATCCAGGCCCATCTCGCGGATGCCCTGCAGGATCGCCCGTTCCGGCGCCTGCGGCGTCGACAGCACCTTGTGCACGCGCAGCCGGCCTTCCGTGTCGAGCGCCACGAAGTCGGTAAAGGTCCCGCCGGTATCGACACCCAGTCTGATCATGCCGGTCATTGTACGAAGTTACCCGCAAACGGCGCTGCAAAGGGTTCGCTTTCGTGTGCAGGCACGGTAATCTGGCGCCGCATGAAACCTCTCCTGCTCGCCCGTCAAGTCAGCTATGGCCCCGCCCGGAACCCGCGACTGATCGACATCGATCTGCAGCTGGCAGCGGGCGACCGGCTGGCATTGCTCGGCACCAACGGCGCCGGCAAATCGACCCTGCTGCAGCTACTCGCCGGAATTCTCGCCCCCGCCGGTGGTGAGGTGCGCGTGCTCGGACAGCGCCTCGACGAGGCGGCGCCGGCGCTGCGCAGGCACATCGGCTTCCTGCCGCAGCGCGTACCGGCGTATACGGAGCTGAGCGTGACCGAAAACCTGCAATGGGCGGGCCGGCTGCGTGGCCTGCGGCAACGGGCGCTGCAGACCGCGATCGAACGCGTGCTGCAGGCCCTGCAGCTCGACAAGGTGCGTGCGCGGCTGGCCGGAAGCCTCTCGCAAGGCATGCTGCAGCGCCTGGGCCTGGCGCAGGCGGTACTGCACGAGCCGGACATCCTGATCCTGGACGAGCCCACCGCCGGACTCGACCCGCTGCAGACCGAACAGATCCGTGAGCTGCTCGGTACGCTCTCGGCGAACTGCAGCCTGATCCTCGCGACACATCTCCTCGACGACGTGCAGCGCCTGTGCGATCGCGTAATCCTGCTCGACGGCGGCCGCAAGGCCGCAGAACACACGGTGACCGCAGATACCGACCTGCTCGCCCATTTCCGCCGGCCGATGTCCGACGCAGGGGCGGGTGCGTGATCGGCGCTATCGCCCTGCACGAATCGCGGCGCCTGCGTGCAGGCATGATGTTCTGGCTGCTGCTGGCCTTCGGTCAGCTGATCATCGCCTGGCTGAGTTTTGCCCAGCTCGAGACCTTCGCCGGCATTGCACCGCAGCTCAAGGCCAGCGGCGCCACGCTCGGGGCAATGGACCTGGTGATCACGCCCACCTTCAACAGCCTGGTGCTGCTGTTACTGCTGTGTGCCCCCCTGCTGGCGATGGGCAGCCTGGCCGGCGAGGTGCATAGCGGACGCATCGCGCTGTGGCTGTCGTCCCCCGTCAGCGGCACCCAGATCGTGCTCGGCAAGGCACTCGGCCTGTGGCTGGCAACTCTGCCGTTGCTGCTCAGCGGCGTACTTACCCTGGCGGCACTGGGATTCGCCGCCGATCTCGACTGGCCGCGCTTTGCACTGGCCGCCACCAGCCTGCTGCTGTTTGGCCTGTGGCTGGGCTGCATCACCCTGTTCCTTTCCAGCCTTTTCGACCACCCCGCGGCCGCGTTGGCCGCCAGCTACGGCATCCTGCTGTTCCTGTGGCTGCTGGACTCACTGAGCGGCACCGACGCGCCCTGGTACTGGTTCGCCCTGCTGCCGCACATCGAGCCCTCGCTGTCCGGGCTGTTGCGCAGCCAGGACATCGTCTTCTTTGTCGCCACCGCAGGCGCGGCGCTGCTGTTGAGCAGCTATGCGCTGGCGCGCCGTCGGGGAGACGCCTGATGGTCAGGCGGACGCTTTTCTTTGCCCTGCTCGCAGCCTGCGTGCTCCTCGCCGCGCGTGTCAGCGAGCAATACACCTGGCGACTCGACCTCAGCTCCCAGCGCATCCACTCGCTGAGCGCGACTGCACAGGGCGCACTCGATGCACTGCAGGCGCCACTCGAGATCACCGCGTTCATTCCGGACTACCCGGTACAGCGGGCGCAGATCGAACAGCTTCTGGCGCCCTACCTGGCGCATCCGGGCAGACCGGTGCTGCGCTTCATCGATCCGGTGGAACAACCCGCCCTCGCACGCGAACACGGCGTGAGCCGGCATGGCGAGTTACAGCTGCAGGTCGGACCCCGGCGCGAGGTGATCCCGGTCCCCGGCACCGTGGCGATCGACCTGGCGCTGAACCGCCTGGCCCTGCGTGGCGAACGCTGGATAGTGACATTCAAGGGCCACGGTGAGGCCGGGGTGGACGACACGCCAGGCGGCCTCGCCCGCTTCGTCAGCCAGGCCGAGGGGATCGGTTACCGCTTCGTCGCCGTCGATCCGCGCAACACCACGGACCTGCCGGACAACACCGCGGTATTGCTGATCGCCGGCCCGCAGCTCGCCTACGGCCCTCAGACCCTGGCACAGATCGGGCGTTTCGTGGCACGGGGAGGTCCGGTCATGTGGCTGCTGGACCGGGCTGACCCCGCCGTCTTCCCCGACGGGCTGCGGGTCGACACCCTCCCCGGTATCGTGGTCGATGCGGCAGCCGCGCAGTACGGTATGGACAGCCCTGACAACGCGGTTGTCAGTGATTTCCCCGAGACGCTGCTGCAACGGCCGCCGGATGGCGCCAGCGTGCTCAAACGGGCCCACGGACTGACGCTGACCGCCGGCGCCGGATGGAAGGTGGCCGGCCGGCTCGACAGCAGCCCGCGGAGCTGGAACGAGACAGGCGACCTGCAGGGACGCATCGGACGCAATCCGGACCAGGGGGAGCAGGCGGGGCCGCTTCCGGTTGGCCTGGCGCTGCAGCGGGATGACAACGGAATCGCGCAACGCCTGCTGGTGATCGGCAGCCGGCATTTCATCACCAATGACCAGGTCGGTCAGGCGCAGAACCTCACGCTCGCCCTGGGCCTGCTCAACTGGTTGAGTGGCAACCCGCTGGTGGCCGCCCAGCGCGCCGCCCCCGACCTCGACATCCGCTGGTCGGCGCAATTCGCGGGACTGCTTGCCCTGGTGCTGATGGGGGCACTGCCAGCCGCCTATCTCGCGTTCGGCCTATGGCTGCGCAGCAGGCGACGCCGCGCATGAACCGCTGGACCCGCATCAACCTGATCCTCGGTGTGGTCGCCGCCGTACTGCTGGCGCTGCACCTCTGGCCGCGCCAGATCATGGCACCGACCCGGCTCACGTCACTGGATGCGGGCGCCATCTCGACGATCCGTATCGAACACGGTGAACGCCTGCAGATCGCCCTGAAGCGCAGCGCAGACGGCTGGGAGCTGACTCACCCCGGCCAGGCAAAGGCGCGCAGCCATCGTGTCGAGCAGCTGCTGGCGATCGCCCGGGCATCGGTGGAAAGAACGTTACCGCCCGGCAATGACCTGGCCCAATATGGCCTGGCCGAACCAACGGCGGTGCTTGTGCTGGACGAGGTCCGCATCGCATTCGGTGACCGCGACCCGGCGCAGCGCAGCCGCTACGTCCTGCTGGACAACAGGGTACAGGTGATCGACGACGTCTATTTCAACCTGCTGACACTGCCGCCCCGGCATTTCACCGGGGACTGAGCATGCCCGAACTGCCGGAGGTCGAGACCACCCGTCGCGGTATTGAGCCGCACCTGCTGCACCAGGTGATCCGTGGCGCGGTGGTGCGCCAGGAGCAGCTGCGCTGGCCGGTGCCGGACCTCGCAGCCCTGCTTGGCGGCCACGCTGTGCAGGCTGTCGAGCGCCGCGGCAAGTACATCCTGCTGCGTTTCGCCCATGGCACACTGATCGTACATCTGGGCATGTCCGGCAGCCTGCGAGTGGTGCCGGCAGACAGCCCGGCGCGCCCGCATGACCACGTCGACCTGCTGTTCGGCGAGCGCTGCCTGCGCCTGCATGACCCGCGGCGCTTCGGTGCGATTCTTTGGGCTGAGGGTGCCCCCCTCACCCACCCACGCCTGCGCGACCTTGGCCCGGAACCACTGTCGGACGCCTTCGACGGTGGCCATCTTCGTCGCGCCGCGGCGCGACGAAGGGTCGCGATCAAGCACCTGATCATGGACGGCACTGTCGTCGTCGGCGTCGGCAACATCTACGCGTCCGAGGCGCTGTTCCACGCCCGGATCCGCCCACAGACCGTGTGCCGGCGGATTTCCAGCGCCCGCCTCGACGCCCTGGCCGACGCGATCAAGGGTGTGCTCAGTCGCGCGATCGAGCGCGGCGGCACGACGCTGCGCGACTTCGTCAATGAATCCGGCGAGCCCGGCTATTTCGCCCAGGAACTGTTCGTCTACGGGCGCGCCGGCGAGCCCTGCCGACGCTGCGCCACGCCGATCCGGACGCTGCAGATCGGGCAGCGTGCCAGTGCCTACTGCCCCAAGTGTCAACAATGAAGGGCCACCCCGGCGCATTCACGTTGTGCATCCCAGGAAAAACCCTGGTTTGCGCGACTATGCAGCGCTGGGCCCGGACTCTAGAATGCGCCATACAAGAAATCTGGCACCCAGCCGGCCCACCGGCGGGTGACCGTGACACACCTCAAGGGAGAAACCATCATGAGATTCCTATTCGCAGCAGCCACATGCGGGCTGCTTATCGCCTCGTCGGCGGGTTTGGCGGCGGGCGATGCCGCGGCCGGCAAGGCCAAGTCGGAGACATGTCTCGGCTGCCACGGCATCCCGGGCTACAACAATGTCTATCCGACCTACCATGTCCCCAAGCTGAGTGGTCAACACGCCGACTATATCGTCGCCGCGCTCAAGGCCTACCGGGATGGCCAGCGCACCCACGGCACGATGAACGTGCAGGCGATGAGCATGAGTGAACAGGACATGGCCGATATCGGCGCGTTCTGGCAGGGCATGGGCAAGTGAGGGGAACGACGATGAAAAAACTGATCGCAGCGACCGTGTGCACGGTCACCCTGGCCAGTGCGGCTGTACACGCCGGTGGCGACGCCGCGGCCGGCAAGGAGAAAGCGGCACCCTGCTTCGCCTGTCACGGCGAGACCGGCATCAGCGCAGCCCCGATCTATCCGAATATCGGCGGCCAGTATGCCAACTACCTGCTGCATTCGTTGCAGGGGTACAAATCGGGTGAGCGCAAGAACGCCATCATGCAGGGCATGGTGGCCGCGCTGTCCGCTGAAGACATGAAAGATCTGTCGGCCTATTTCGCCAGTCTCGATGGCGCACTCAAGGCGGGCACGACCAAACCCTGATCAGGGATGCCGTTCATGAAAACACGACCCCGCCCCGCGCGGGGTTTTTCGTGTGTGGCCGGACGAGTCAGCGAAAGAACGCCATACGCTCGAGCATCCGGCCCGCGCGCTCCTTCAGCCCCACCGATGCCGCCGAGGTCTGCTCGGCCAGTGAGGCGTTGCGCTGGGTGAGTTCGTCGATGCTCGCCACTGCGTGATTGACCTGGCTGATGCCACTGGCCTGCTCTTCGGACGCGGCGACAATCTGGGCGACGATATCGCCGACCTTGTTCACCCCGGTGACAATCTCGTCCAGCACGCTGCCGGACTCATTGACCAGGGCGGTCCCCGATTTCACTTTTTCGACGCTGTCGCTGATCAGGCCCTTTATCTCGCGCGCCGCGGTGGCGCTGCGACCGGCGAGATTGCGCACCTCTCCGGCCACGACCGCAAAGCCGCGTCCCTGGTCACCGGCGCGCGCCGCCTCTACCGAGGCGTTGAGCGCCAGCAGGTTGGTCTGAAACGCGATTTCGTCGATCACCGCAATGATTTCCGCGATCTTGCCGGATGAGACGCTGATCCGCTGCATTGCCTCCACCGCCCTGGCAACCACCTCACCACCCTTGGTCGCCGTGCCACGGGCACTGGCCGTTTCGGTGTTGGCGACACGCGCATTGTCGGCATTGTTCTGCACCGTCGATGTCAGCTGCTCCATGCTGGCCGCTGTCTCCTGCAGGTTGCTGGCCTGCTGTTCGCTACGCGCCGAGAGGCTGTCGTTTCCGGAGAGGATTTCCTCGCTGGTCCGGTTGATCTCGTCGGCCAACCCGCGCAGCTCGCCAATGATCTCGTCCAACTGCTGCATGGTCCCATTGACATCATCCTTGAGCTCACCGAACGCACCCTGGTAGTGGTTTTCGATGCGTGCCGACAGGTCGCCCTCGGCCAGTGCGCGCAGCGCCCGCGCCACATCCCCGATCATCTCGGAGAGTTCACCGACCAGCGCGTTGAAACCTGTCGCCAGCTGCCGATAGAAACCGGTCTTGCCGACCTCGTCGATGCGCCTTGTCAGGTCACCGCCACGCACCGCGCCGACCAGCTGGTCGATGTCCTGCTCCATCGCCACCTCGGCGGTGCGGTCCGACCATTCGATGGCGGTACCCAGGTGCTCTCCGGCCGTGCCGAGCACCGGGTTCGCCACCACCCGCAGACTGCGCCCGCCGATGCCCAGATCGGCCCTGCGGCCACCATCGTCCACGGCCAGAAGGTCATTGCCCGCCCCTGCAGCAGACTGCAGCTGGTCGAAGGTACCGCCCAGCAGGCCGGCCGCGTCGAAGCCCGGCAGGTCCTTGCGGATATCGGTTTCGGCGGTGCGGAAAAGGCCGTCCGCCGCCCGGTTGAGATAGATGACGCGTGAGTCCGGGTCGACGACCATTACGCTCGACGAGACATTGTCGAGCGCGGCGCGGATACGCTGGTTTTCCTGCGCCACCCGTCGCTCCTCGGCAATCCGCCGCTCTTCCTCAGTGCGCTGGGCAAGTTCACCGGTGATGTCGCGCCATTCGGTAATCCGCCCAAGATATTCGCCATCGTTGGAATACACGGGACTTGCCGCCAGCACCAGGCTGCGATCACCGAAGCCAGTCTGGAAGGTCTGTCCCTCGTCGAGCCTGGCGGAGTAGGCGTCGCGCACGACTGGATCGGTGAAATAGTCCGCTATGCGGCGGCCGACCAGCCTCTCGGCATCAAAGTCCGCATGTTCACGGCGCACCACTTTCTCCACACCGGCAAAAAAGCTGCGGGCAGCCGTGTTGAGGTAGATCAGCTGATTATCCTGGTCAGAGACGGTGATCGCCGACGTGGCATTGTCCAGCGCCGAACGCATACGGCCGTTTTCGCGCGCCGCGTCTTCGATTTCCCTCAGCTGTGTGGAAAGTCGCGAACGCATCCGGATCAGCGCCGCGTACACGCCGGTGGCCGGTTGTTTGCCTTGGCCTTCGTGGTCGGCAAGATCACCGCCGGCGATCTTTTCCGCGATGCCTTCCAACTCGGCCGGATCCCGGCCGACCTGTCGCAGCACGCTGCGGAACACCCAGGCCATGAACGCGAGGATAGCGGTAAAGACCAGCAGACCACCCCAGGTGGCGCCTTTCAGCAGTTCCAGTTCGGCAGTAGCCCGCGCATCGCCGTCGCGCACCGCCGCACGGGCGTCGGCGACAAAGGGGTCGATGGTCTCCGAAAGTGCCGCAGCTGCCTCGTCGAATGCGGCCATCATCGCATTACCACCAGCCGGGCCCTGCGCAACGTAGGCCTCGGCCATGCGTTTGCCCGCCGCATAGTAGTCGGCGAACGCCGGTCGCATCGCCCCAAGCCGGTCCCTGCCGGCAGGGTGGATCTGCTCCAGTTCGGTCAACAGGGTCTCGAAGCGTTCGGCATTGGCGGCCGCCTCGTCAAAGCCGTCGTTCAGACCGTCCAGACCGCGCGTGGCACTGATATCGGTCAGCCACTGCTGGACCTGGACCACACTCAACTTCAGCTGCTGCGCCCGATCCATCACCTCGACGTCGTGAAACAACAACTGGTCGAGTTGCAGCTTCACGTGCCCCTCGCTGCGCAGGATCACACCGAATATCGCCACGCTGAGGATCAGCATCGTGATGCCTACCGCGATCAATAGCTGGCGTAACTTCAGTCGGTGCATATCCCCAATCCCCGTATTGTTCCTGTAGGCGGTCGGTTACCCAACGCACGCCCGGTCATTTCCTTGATAGCGGCGACGCGACCAGAGGCTTTACCCGAAACGGCCGGCCCCCCCACCCAACCTGAGCGGCGCGTGGATCGCGCACGGTTGCGGATGACCGGTGACAAGGAATCGGGAAAGAAATCAGGTGCGGACGACGGCCACCCTGGCCGTGGGAATCAGCGCGAGACGGCCGTCGCCGGGTCAGATACAGGTTGCGCCGAAGGCTGGCGCTGCGTGCGCCGGGCAGACGGTGAAACGACGGCACTGGCCCCGATTGCACGGGGATCTGATGCGGCACTGACCTGGCCGCTGCGCAGGTCCCAGCCGATCGCCTGCATGTTGCCGTAGGGGTCATCCAGCAGACGCACCTGGTGACCTTTGAACTGCAGCTCCGCGAGCACCTCGGCCGACAGTGCCGCCGGCTCGACCTCGATCCGGTCAGGCAGGAACTGGTGGTGAAAACGACCTCGCGCGACGATGTCGCCGACCGGCCGGCCGTCGATCGCATCGAGCAGGCCAAGCAGGACCATCGTGATGATGCGCGAACCACCCGGCGTACCCAGGATGGTGATGCGGTCCGGGCCTTCGACAAAGGTCGGCGACATGCTCGACAGCATCCGCTTGCCGGGTTCGATCGCATTGGCCTGGCTGCCCACCAGTCCATACGCATTGGCGACACCCGGCTTGGCCGAAAAATCGTCCATCTCATCGTTCAGCAACACGCCGGTACCGGCAGCGACGAAGCAGGCGCCGAACGGGTAATTCACGCTGAGCGTCGCCGCGACCCGGTTGCCCTCGTGATCGAGTATCGAGAAGTGCGTGGTATCCCGGCCTTCAACTCGCGGTTCGCCGACGGCGGTACTCGGCGTAGCCTGGTCGGGATCGATGTCACTGGCCGATTGCCGCGCGTGCACACGGCTCAAGAGCCTGGACAACGGCACCCGGACATAGTCGCTGTCACCGAGATAGCGCGCCCGGTCGGCATAGGCGCGGCGCATCACCTCGGACAACAGGTGCACCCGGTCTGTCGCATCCAGTCCTTCCAACGGATGCGCCTCGAGCATATTCATGATCTGCGTCAGCACGACCCCGCCCGACGACGGCAGGGCCGCACTGACGATGCGATGCCCGCGGTAACGGGCGACGACGGGCGCACGTTCGACGACGCGGTACTGCAGCAGATCCTCGTTGGTCCAGATGCCGCCGTGCGCACGCACGTCAGCGACCATACGTCTTGCGATATCGCCAGAATAGAAGGCCCGTGCACCGGCGCGCGCAATGGCAGCGAGGGTGTCGGCCAGGTCTGGCTGCTTCAACAGATGGCCGAGCGGTGGCGGCTCACCGGCGACCAGGAACTGTGCACTGGCAGCCGGCGACCGGCGCAGCGCCTGCAGACGGAAATCCGCCATGCGACGGTAGACCGCGTCGACCGGGAAGCCGTCACGCGCAAGGATGATCGCCGGCCCCAGGCTGACGTCCAGCGGCAGCCGCCCGTAGTGCCGGGCGATATGCGCCAACGCCGCCGGCACCCCCGGAATGCCTGCCGCGAGCGGTCCGTCGATGGAAGCGCGCGGGATAACATCCCCCTGCGCATCAAGGTACATGTCGCGGTGTGCCGCCAGTGGTGCGCGTTCCCTGCCGTCGATCATCACCTGGCGCCCGTCGCGGGCCCGGTGCAACAGCCAGAAACCGCCACCGCCAAGCCCGGAACCATAGGGCTCGACAACGGCCAGCGCGGCACTGACCGCGACCGCGGCATCGAACGCATTGCCACCCGCCTGCAGCACCAGCAGCCCGGCCTCGGTGGCCAGCGGGTGTGCGGACGCGATCGCCTCCGCCGACGGACGCTGAGCTGACACGGTGCCGCAGCACAGCAGCCACAAAACGAAAAGGCTCCACGCGGGAGCCTTGGAGGCGCGCAGCATCACCAATCGTCAGCCGTTGGCAGCGGTAATACGCTCGTACTTGGCCTTCAACTCGTCCTCTGTCTCCACATGGTTGGGATCATGCGGAATGCAGTCCACCGGACACACCTCCACACACTGTGAGGTCTCGTAGTGACCGACGCACTCGGTGCACAGGTCCGGGTCGATCACGTAGATCTCATCGCCCTGGGAAATCGCGCCATTGGGGCATTCGGGCTCGCAGACATCGCAGTTGATGCATTCATCGGTAATCATCAAGGCCATCGTGGCTACTCCAAATAAACAGCAATTGATCAGGTGTCAGACGCAGTGCTTGCGGGCCAGCAAACGCTGCACTTCTGGATGCACGAATTCTGACACATCCCCACCGAGCCGGGCGATTTCACGCACCAACGTCGAGGAGATAAACGAATAGCGCTCTGCCGGCGTCAGAAAGATTGTCTCGATCTCGGGCGCCAGGCGGCGATTCATACTGGCCAGCTGGAACTCGAACTCGAAGTCCGATACCGCGCGCAGGCCACGAATCACGACGCCGGCATCGTGGCGACGGCAGAACTCCACCAGCAGGCCTTCAAAAGGGACGACCTCGACATTGGTGACCTCGGCGAGCGCGACGGACGCCAGTTCGACCCGCTCCTCGATGCCGCATACCGGTGCCTTGCCAGTGTCCTTGGCCACCCCCACGACCACCCGATCGAACAGGCGGGCCGCGCGCGACACCAGGTCGGCGTGACCATTCGTAATCGGGTCGAATGTACCGGGATAGACCGCTATTTTCATTGCGTTATGTCAGATGGCGAGCCCGCTTGTCGGCTACCGCCCATCCGCCTTGAAAAAGTTGAAACACAGCTGTCATTCTAGCCTGGGATGCTGCGGCGCAACAATCGGTGTGCCGACTGGCCTGCCGCACCCTCTCGCAAGATAGTCCAGTTTGGCGGCATCGGCGGCCAAGGCTGGTGGGCATCCTGTTCGAGATAGACCAGCGCCGCTGGTCCCAGCCAGCCGTTCTGCTCCAGCAGCCGGCAGGTCTCGGGCAGCAGTGTGCTGGCAAATGGCGGATCGACGAACACGATGTCGAAACCTCGTTCCGGTGCGGCCTTGAGCAGGCGTAGCGCATCGGCGCCCCGGACCTCCACCGAGGCCGCTTCACCGATGCGCTCGACGTTGTCCCGCAGCGACTGCGCAGCGCGGCGGTTGCTTTCTATGGCGAGCACGTATGCGGCGCCGCGCGACAAAGCCTCGAGACCGAGCGCGCCGCTGCCCGCGAACAGATCGAGACAACGGGCTCCATGGATCTCACCCTGCAACCAGTTGAACAGGGTCTCGCGCACCCGGTCCGGGGTCGGCCGCAGGCCGGGACCGGGGCGAAAATGCAGGCGCCGGCCACGGTGCCGGCCGCCAATGATACGGACCTGGTTGGCCGTCGCGGCCAAGCGTCAACCGTTGCCGCCGACGATCACGGCGATCCCGGCAGGTGCACTGATGCGGCGACGGAAGGCGTCGCGTACCTGCGCGACATCGACTGCCGCAAGCTTGCCGGTCAGCGTATCCAGCCAGTCCAGCGGGTAATCATAGAAACCCATCATCGCGATGTACTCGACGATCTGTGCATTGCTCGACACACGCAGCGGAAAGCCACCGATCAGGTTCTGCTTGGCGGCCTCGAGCTCGTCTTCGCTCGGGCCGTCCTCGACAAACCGTGCGAGCGTGTCGCGCATGACCTTCAGTGCCTGTTCAGCCTGGTCGTTCTTGGTCTGCGCGACCATCAGGAACGGGCCATCCACCCGCATCGGACTGAAATAACTGTACACACTGTATGACAGGCCACGCTTGTTGCGCACCTCCTCACCGAGCGTCGACACCAGCGAGCCGCCACCGAGTACATGGTTGCCGACATACAGCGCGAAATAGTCGGGGTCATGTCGCGACATCCCGCTCTGCCCGACATAGATATGGGTCTGCGACGACGGGAAAGACTCGCGCAGCTCGCCTCCGCTGACCGTCGGCACCGGCGGCAACGACGGCGCATGCTGGCCCACCGCAAGATCACCTGTGACCTGCTCCGCGATGCTTTCAGCGGTCTTGCGGTCGACTGCGCCGACGATCGCGACGATCGCATTTGCCGCCACGTAATAGCGTTGGTGGAAACGCTGCAGGTCATCCAGTGTGATCTTGGCAAGCGAGGCATCGTCGCCGTCGGGGTCATGGGCGTAGGGATGGTCCGCATACAGCGTGCGGTAAAAGCGCCGCGCGGCCACCGTCCCCGGTGATTGAAGGCTATGGCGCAGGCCGATCTGCATCTGCTGGCGCACGCGTTCGATCGCGTCCTTGTCAAAGCGCGGGCTTGCCAACACCGCCCGCATACTGTCCAGGGCGACGGCGAGCACATCCGCATCGGTCAGGCTGCGTACGCTGATCCAGGCCATATCACGCAGCGAACCGCTGCCAAGCTGAATCCCGCGCTCCTCGAGGCGCAGCGCCATCGCACCGGCATCCCATTCCCCGGCGCCCTCACTGAGCACCGCATTGGTGAATTGCGACAGACCGGGCAGCCCACCATCGCGCGCACTGCCGCCGTCGACGACGACCCGCACGTCGACCATCGGCAGTTCGGGCGCCTGCACGAACATCACCTTGGCGCCACGACTGGTGTGCCAGGACTCGACCGCAGGCCCCGCCTGCACCAGGCCACCCGAAAGCAGCAGGATCAGCAAAACCACGCGGTACTTAACTGCCATGACGGCCTCCGGCACTACTGGCCGCCCGCGGCTGCTGTTGGTCCATCGGCAACGGCATCAGCGTCGCCACCGTCAGGTTGTCATCGATCAGATAGCGTTGAGCGACGGTGCGCACCTGCTCAGGCGTCACCGCCTTGAGCGCGTCGATCTCGGTCGTACTCAGCCGCCAATCCAGGCCGATGGTCTCCAGCACACCGATCTCGGTGGCCTGGTTGAACAGCGAATCAGCCTCATAGACCTTGTCGGCGACCGCCTGGGTGACCACGCGCTTGAGCTCCGCCGGGTCGATCAGTTCATCGCGCACCCGCGCCACTGCCTGGCGCAGGGCCTGCTCCAGTTCGGCAACCGTGTGTCCGTCGGTCGGGGTACCGTCGAGCAGGAACATACCCGGGAGACGACTGTAGCTGCCGTAGTCCGCACCGGCTGATGCCGCGATCCCGCTTCCGCGCACCAGGTCGCGTGACAGGCGTGCACTCTCGCCACCATCGAGCACACTGGACAGCACGTAAAGCGCATAGGGCTCCCAGGGCTCACTCGACTGGCCGACGATCGGCGTTTTGTAACCCATCATCAGGTAAGGCTGACGAGCCGGCACCCGGACCTGGACGCGGGTCTCGCCGGCCTGTTGCGGCTCGGCGGGCGGCTTGAGTGCCGGGATCCGGCTGGTGGCAAGGTCGCCGAACTGGCGCTCGGCCATGTCGCGCACCGCTTCGGGCTGCACATCGCCGGCGACCACCAGCGTCGCATTGTTCGGCGCATACCAGCGCCGGTACCAGGCGGCAAGATCATCGACCGTCATGTGCTCCAGATCATTCATCCAGCCGATCACCGGGTTACGGTAAGGAGAGGCACGCCAGGCTACCGCATTGAACTGCTCGTAGACCTTGCCGGTCGGTTTGTCCTCGGTGCGCAGGCGCCGCTCCTCCCTGACGACCGCGATCTCCTTGGCAAACTCGGCCGGATCCAGGATCAGGTTACGCATGCGGTCGGCCTCGAGCTCCAGGGCACGCTCTAGATGCTCTACCGCGATGGTCTCGAAATAGGCGGTGTAGTCGCGACTGGTAAAGGCGTTTTCGCTGCCACCCAGTGCCGAGACGACGCGCGAGAATTCGCCCGGGCCATACTTTTCCGTACCCTTGAACATCATGTGTTCGAGTGCATGCGAGATCCCGGTGATGCCCTCGGGTTCGTAGCTCGAACCGACCTTGTACCAGACCTGCGACACGACAACGGGCGCACGGTGATCTTCCTTGACGACCACCTTCATGCCGTTACTCAGTTGGAATTCACTGACCTGGGCAAACGCGGCCAGCGGTACAAGCAACAAGGTCAAAAAAATGGACTTGGGTGAAACTGTTACCACTATCGAGGCTCCGGGGTGTATGGCGACGCGACGGGTGATACGATGCGCCGCAACCAACTATACAGTGTGTTGATCGATCGCTGATTCTTGCAATTCAGCCAGGTGGCATCAACCACGCACGGGACAGGGGTCCCATGCAGATCGACCGCCCGCCCGGCCAACAGTTCCCGCAGACGCATAACCATGTTCGGATTCGGCAAAAACAAGCCCCCACAGACCCCCGCCGGGAAAAACGAGGAAAAACCGCAGGGCCTTGTGGCGCGCCTGCGCGCCGGCCTGGCCCGCACCCGTGCCACTCTCAGCGATGCGCTTGGCGATCTGCTCGGCGGCAGTCGCCAGATCGACGACGACCTGCTCGAAGATATCGAGACGCTGCTGCTGACGGCCGATGTGGGCGTGGATGCGACCCGCCGCATCATCGCCGACCTCACCGCTCGCGTGCGCCGCAAGGAGCTCGCCGATCCGGCCGCACTGGGCAACGCGCTGCGGGAACAGCTTGCCGCCATCCTGCACGCGATCGAAGCCCCGGATAACCCGCCGGCACCCGGTCGTCCCCTCGTGATCCTGATGGTTGGCATCAACGGCGCCGGCAAGACCACAACGATCGGCAAGCTGGCGCGGCGCTACAGGGATGCCGGCAACAGCGTGATGCTGGCCGCCGGTGACACCTTCCGGGCCGCTGCGGTCGAGCAGCTTCAGACCTGGGGGGAACGCAACAATGTCCCGGTGATCGCGCAGGCCACAGGCGCCGATTCGGCATCGGTCATCTACGATGCACTGGAGGCCGCGACCGCGCGCAAGACTGACGTGCTGATCGCGGACACCGCAGGGCGCCTGCACACCAAGACCAACCTGATGGACGAACTGGCGAAGATCACCCGCGTGATGAAGAAGATCGACCCGGAAGCACCACACGAGGTGATGCTGGTGGTGGACGCCGGCAACGGCCAGAACGCGCTGAACCAGGCGGTCGAGTTTCACAACGCCGTCGGCCTGACCGGCATTACACTGACCAAGCTGGACGGTACCGCCAAGGGCGGCATCATCTTTGCGATCGCCGACCGGCTCGGCGTACCGATACGCTTTATCGGCGTCGGCGAGGGCATCGAGGACCTGCGGCCATTCGATGCCAATGATTTCGTCAAGGCGCTGTTCGAGTAGACATGGACGGCGCCACTGCTGGCCGCGGTCGCGCAAACCCACGACACTGAGCCGATGATCCGCTTCGACAATGTCGCCAAACGCTACGCCACCGGTCACGAGGGACTCTCCGGTGTCGACCTGCATCTCGAACCCGGCGAGATGGCGTTTCTCACCGGCCATTCGGGCGCCGGCAAGAGCACACTGCTAAGACTGATCGGCCTGCTGGAGCGCGCCACACGCGGCCAGGTGTGGGTCAACGGACGCAACCTCAACAAGCTCAAAGCACGCGACATCCCGTACCACCGCCGCGAGGTCGGGATGATCTTCCAGGACCACCGCCTGCTGCACGACCGCACGGTGTTCGACAACATCGCACTGCCGCTGGTCGTCGCCGGCATGGGCCATGCAGAGATCAACCGCCGCGTGCGTGCGGCACTCGACAAGGTCAGCCTGCTGAAGAAAGAAAAGGTCTATCCGATCACGCTGTCCGGCGGTGAACAGCAGCGTGTCGGCATCGCCCGCGCACTGGTCAGCAAACCGCCTGTCCTGCTCGCCGATGAACCGACCGGCAACCTCGACCCCGAGCTGTCGCGCGAGATCATGGAACTGTTCGTGCAGTTCAACCAGGTTGGCGTCACGCTGCTGATCGCCACCCACGACGTCGACCTGATCAACAGTTTCGACAAACGCATCATCAATCTGCGCAACGGTCGCGTGGCCGCCGACAGCGCGGAGGCCGAGTGATGGCGCGGACCCCGAAACCACCGAAGTTCCAGCGCAACCGCAACCCGGTGACCTGGGCACTGCGGCATGCGCAGATGTCGCTGTCGTCGCTGGGGCGGCTCAGCCGCAGCCCGATCAGCACCCTGATGACAGCAGCGGTGATCGGTATCGCGCTGGCGATGCCCAGCGGGCTGCACCTGCTGGTCGACAACGTGCGGCAGCTGAGCAGCTCCTGGGACGGATCGGCGAGCGTCTCGCTGTTTCTCAATGAAGACGTCAGCGACGAGCAGGCCGAGGCCGTCAGGCGCCAGGTCGCGCTGCGCCCGGATGTCGCCGAGACCCGCCTGATAGACCGCACCCAGGCGCTCGAGGAATTCCGCGGCCTGTCAGGCTTCGGCCAGGCGATCGAACTGCTCGACCAGAACCCGCTGCCCGCCGTGGTGGTCGTGCGCCCACGCGCAGACGTGCAGGGCGCCGCGGCGGTCAGCCGGATGGCGCAGGAACTGCAGACCTATCGCGAGATCGAGCTGGCACAGGTCGACCTGCAATGGGTGGAACGGCTGAGTGCGATTACCGGCGCCATCGAACGCGGCGTCGTGATCCTCGCGGTGCTGTTGTCGGGTGCGGTGCTACTGATCGTCGGCAATACCATCCGCCTGGAGATCCAGGGCCGGCACAGCGAGATCGAGATCGTGAAACTCGTCGGCGGCACCGACGCCTTCATCCGCCGGCCGTTTCTTTATGAAGGGATCTGGTACGGGCTGCTGGGTGCAGCCATCGCGTTATCGCTGGTGCTCAGTTCTCTCTACCTGCTGGACGGCCCTGTCAAGCACCTCGCCGGCCTGTACGAGTCGCAGTTCTCGCTCGCCGTGATCGACCCGCTGAGCCTGTTCGGCATGGTGTTCGGCGGCCCGCTGCTGGGCCTGGCCGGGGCGTGGCTGGCGGTCAGCCGGCACCTGGCACAGATCCAACCAGAGTAGGACGGAGCGGTCCCGGGTAACACGTCCGCCTGCCGTTGTGGTCGGCCAGTACCCGGCCTCCCCGGGGAGCATCCAGCCCTGATCTGTATGAGCCCGGCCCTCTCCGGCCACAGGCGCCTGGGCGCATTCACATGGTTCAAACGGACAGATTGCGTCTTCGGATGCCGATGCCTGCAATACCGAGAGCGAGGAGGGCCAGCACGCCCGGCTCAGGAACAGACCCTTCCCCATTCGCGCGAATCAAAAAGTTTCCAGGGAAACCGAAGGTTCTTGCCTCTCCGAACGCGACGTTTGCGCTGGAAAGGTCGTCCGGATTGGGAAGTCCGTTGCTCCAGGCCGCTATCCAACTCTGAGCGGCAGGGGAGTTCTCATCGCGAGAAACCGCAAAGTCGGTCGATTGAAAGCCGACGAAGAACCACTCGCCAACGTCAAAAACGACCGGAGACGGCAACAGGAAACGAATGAAGGTGTCCGAGTGGCTGGATTGCACCGTACCTGCGATGGATGCAATAGCCGCCGCATCCTCAGGATCGCCGTCGTCTGTAGGATCGCTCCAGATATATGCGTTCACCAATGCGCCATCGGATGGCCCGTCTGTAGTGCTATTGGCGCCAAACGCAATATCGATACTCGTTATTGAAGTACCCCCTGCAACCGCCTTGAACCCATTGAGCCAAATCACATCACATCCGCTACACCCCAGACTGCTTTCACCACTCCCGTCGTCGTACTGATAGACGATTGCGCTCCACGATGGCGACATCATCAAGACCAAGGCCGCGATCAGTATCTTCTTCATGACATCCTTCCTGAGATAAACGTCTACTGCTCTAACTGCATTAACTCCAAGCAAGACACATACCGATATTTTATATTGCGTTATTTCAATAACTTGCGATCTTCTCTATCGGAATAAAAAACATAAACGTAAAGACACTCGACGCCTTTTGCGAACCCGTTTCTTTTTTCCGGAATTTATAATTAGGTACATATCCGACCAGACGGCGACATGTATATCGAGAAAAAGCTGAGAAATGGTGGATCAAATATCCCGATCGGAGGGCCAGTGGGGTTTTCGCGAGACGATCAGTCACCGCCCCGGGCGGCTCATCGAAAGTTGCTTTCGCAGCGGATAGATCGCGCTCGCGCGCGGCAGGAGCAGAAGTGGTTGCGTCTGGTAAAGCCGACGCGGCAGATGGTCCAGGGCATTGAAGGCACTCGTGGGCTGCCCCGTCGTTCACACCGTTGCAGCTGCCCATTGGTGACCAGACATCAGTGCAGTCACTCGATACGGTAGCCGATGCGAAAACCACCCCAGTGGCGGCCATTGACGGAGATGGGCACTGACATATCGAACATCAGTTCACCCGTGTCGCGGCGGTAGGTCTGCAACTTGCGTGGTTGGGTGTGCCGGCCCACCTGCTGCCCGACACGGTCGGCATAGATACGCTTGGTGCGGTTGCCGGCCAGATCCCTGTCGTAGTCGCCCGTGAGCGGCTGACAGAACTTGTCGTTGTGGGTCGGCACATAACCGTTGAAATCGGCGGCGATCGCATAGACAAATGCCGGATGCTCGCGCAACAACGCCTCCTGGATCGCAGGAAACAGGCTGTCTGTCAGCCCGTCAAACGGGGTGCTGTGCTTCAGCGGATTGGTCGCGGGCAGCTCTGTATACGTGAAGTCGAATACCGCGTCCTGGCTGATACGCCGCTCTGCGATGGCCTGTTCCAGTGCCGCGCCCAGCGCCTGAGCTGTCGCGATCGCAGCAGTCTCGGCCTCGCGGTGCAACGGATGGCTGAGCTCATCATCCGGCAGATGGAAGATGCTCGCCGCCTCGGTGAGGTAACGTGCCTGACGGTCCAGCTCCACGCTGCTTTCTGCCAGTTGGGTCACCAACTCGTGGTTCTGTCGCGTCAGCTCGTCAATCTGGCGCAAGGCGGCGTTGGCATCCTCGATACCCTGTGTCTGCTCGCGCGCCGCCAGCGTGATTCCTGCGATCTGCTCACTGGTGGTCTGCACGCCGTCTAGGATCTCGCGCATGCGCGTGTCCGCGTCCAGCGCCAACACCTTGCCCTTAGCGGCCGTATTCCCCGAACGCTCGATCAGCGTGCGGATCTGGTTGGCCGCCGCCGCGGACCGACCGGCCAGCGCCCGCACCTCGGCGGCGACGATCGCAAAACCGCGGCCGTGCTCCCCCGCGCGCGCTGCCTCGACGGCGGCATTCAGCGCGAGGATATTGGTCTGGAACGCGATCTCGTTGATGACGCCGATGATCTCTCCAACCTCGCCGGCACCGCGGTTAATCGACTCCATCGCATCCACGACCTGGCCGACTGCTTCGCGCCCCGACTCCGCCAGCTGCGTTGTCATCTTCCCCTGCTGGTTTGCGCGTTCGGCACTCGCCGCGGCATTGGCGACAGCCGCACTGAGCTCTTCCATGTTGGCACTGCTGCGCTGTACCGCCTCGGCCTGCTCCGTCGTGCGATCCGCCAACAGGCGGTTCTGTTGCGCAACTTCGGCAGTCGTCTGCGAGATCGCGCGCGACGACTCGATCGTCTGGCGGATCGATTCGGTAAGGTTGGCCACGGTAATCGCCAGACGCGTGCGCAGCCGGCCGAACTCACCCTCCAATTCACCGTCGAAGCGCACCCGCAGATCACAGCCGGCCAGGGCATCGACCGCGTCGGCAATCTCGACAACATGCGCGCGCACCACGTCGAGTGTGTGGTTGAGCGATTCCCCCACCACCTGCGCCATGCCCTTGCCTGGCGGCAGCGTGATACGACCGTCGAGCACGCCGCCCTGCGCGTCGGCCAGGACTGACCGCAGGCCGTGTTTGAGCTGTTGCTGCGCGGCGATCGGCGTGGCACTTAGCAGCCAGAATTCGGCATCGTCCTGGTGAAACGCACTGAGCTGAATGCCACACAATCCGTCGTCGCCACCGGCGACGAAACGCGCGCCGGGCCGCAGCCCCTCCTGCCCGGGAGACCCGAGGCATGCGAGTATCGCGGCGGCGTCCATGCCGACCTGCAGCGCCGGAAAAAGCGCTGCCAGACGCTGATTGACGTGCAGCAGTCCATTTCGTGGATCGACCAGACCGAGGGCGCCGGGACAGGCGTCCAGCATTGAATGACACAATGAGCTCATCGGGAAACTAAAGACTCCTGGGTACAGTCCGTTATTCATCGGCAACGATCGACAGGGCTTGAACCAGGACTGCAAAGGCACGCGAACACGCGCGAAATCGGGGGTCGGCAAAAAACCGCCTCAATAACAGTGAGTTGCGGTTGTTTCGGAACTTTTCTGCCAGTTAGCACTCTCACGCATGGACTGCTAAAATGCGCTGGCAACCCGGTACGCCGGGTGCTAAATTTCAATCAGGAAAAGGGGTTAGGAATAAAGGCAATGGGTAAACAGCTCGCCATCCCGATGACTTTGCCGACCGGCAACATGGATGCCTACATCAGTGCAGCGTTCCAGTTGCCGATGCTGTCGGCCGAGGAAGAGCACGATCTCGCCGTGAGTCTGCGTGACCGCAACGACCTCGCGGCGGCGCGGGCACTGGTCATGTCCCATCTGCGCTTCGTGGTGAAGATCGCCCGCGGCTACAGTGGTTACGGCCTGCCCCAAAGTGACCTCATCCAGGAAGGCACCCTCGGCCTGATGAAGGCGGTACGCCGCTTCGATCCCGATATGGGCGTGCGCCTGGTGTCGTTCGCGGTGCACTGGATCAAGGCCGAGATACACGAATACATCCTGCGCAACTGGCGCATCGTCAAGGTCGCAACCACCAAGGCGCAGCGTAAGCTGTTTTTCAACCTCCGCAGCGCCAAGAAACGCCTGGGCTGGTTCTCACGCCAGGAGGTCGAACAGGTCGCCGAGGACCTCGGGGTCAAGCCTGAGACCGTGCTCGAGATGGAGTCGCGCCTGTCGAACTACGACCTTGCCTACGACGGCACGGACAGTGACGATGATGACGGTCCGAGTATCGCGCCCGCCGCCTATCTGCCGGATCTGCGCCACGAGCCCTCGATGCTCATCGAACGCGCAGACAATGCCGAGACCGAACGTGACGGCCTGTATACGGCACTGGAATCGCTGGACGCGCGCAGCCGCGACATCCTGCAGCGCCGGTGGCTGAACGAGAACAAGGAAACGCTGCACGACCTGGCCGCCGAGTACGGCGTCTCAGCCGAGCGTATCCGGCAGATCGAGGCCGCAGCGATGAAGAAGCTGCGCAGTAGCATGGCAGCCTGAGCGCACGCCAGAGCACCTGCTCCCTCCCGAGGCCCGCCACGTGCGGGCCTCGTCGTTTGCGCGCTCCGAGCGGCCCGGACTCTACGCGTTTGCCGCGTTGTTGGCCGTCAGCCTGGTGCCGACGTGATGGAAGGGGCGATGTCATTGCAGCTCGTAGACATCGTCAGCCAGCTGATCGAACAGACCCGTCTGCGCAGGAGGAATACATCGGCGTGTTCGTCGGTACTCAACGTAACGCCCTGAAAGACTTCGAACCGGAAGCGACCCGCGCGCAGGCCGCGCAACTGGCGCAACATCATCGCGATGCCGGACAGCGTTTCGAACGCTTCAACGACGGCGCCGTCACCCAGCATTCCGTCAACGAGGGCGAAATCGACCTCTTCTGAACGGCTCAGCCGCCCAGAATCACCGAAAAGAAACTGAGCCAGGCCATCGCGACGAGGGCGATGACAATGGTCATGGCAAAATTGTCAAACGTGAACATAAGGCTTCTCCGCGTTCAGTGGCATGGCTGCTCCCCTCAGTCTCCCTTGTCTTCTGCCGGACCTTCGCCGGCCGACGTCTGCTGTGTTTTTTTCTTTGGTCGGGCATTGGCAGGGATCATCGGGTCGTCGTCATCCATCAGGATGCGATGTGCGGGTCCCTCGAGGTCATCGTACTGCCCGGTGCGCACGGTCCACAGGAAGAACGCAATGGCCACGACCATCAGCAGGACCGCCAGCGGTATCAGCAGATAAAGAATCGACATCAGGCCTTCAGCCTCAGAGCATTGAATACGACCACCAGTGAGCTGAGCGACATCCCGATCGCGGCCATCCACGGGGCCACCAGACCGGCCGCCGCCAGGGGCACAGCAGACAGATTATATAAGATCGCCCAGGCCAGATTCTGCTTAATGACCCCGCGCGTCGCGCGTGCCTTGCGCACGCCCTCGGCCAATACCGCCAGACGCTCCGACAGGACCACCATGTCGGCGCTGGCGTGCGCCAGCTGCGCACCCTGACCCATCGCAATCGACACATCGGCACCGGCCAGGACCGGGGCATCGTTGACCCCGTCCCCGATCATCGCGACACAGTGTCCCGCCGCCTGCAGTTCGCGCACGCGCGCCAGCTTGTCGTCCGGCCGCATCCCCGACCTTGCGGAAACGACCGCCAGTTGCGTGGCAACCCGGGCGACCGCACCGGGTGCATCGCCGCTCAGGATCTCGACCTCAAGGCCGAGTTCACGCAGGCGCTGGATCGCGACGTCGGCATCCGAGCGCAGTTCGTCGCGCAGCTGGAACCGGGCGAGGATGCCGTCTGCATCGCCGAGCAGGACCTGCGTGGCATCACTGCCCTCCACCTCAGGGACATCGGCACCACTCAATGCAGCGACGTAATGCGGATTGCCAACGCGATAGCGCCGCCCCGCAATATCACCCTGCATCCCCTGTCCGGGCAGTGCCGTCAGTTCACCGACCTTGAGCACCGGTCCGCTGGCATGCGCCGCCAGCGCACGGGCGACCGGGTGTTCAGAGCCGCTCTCCAGGGCCGCGGCCAACGCCAGGCAACGCGGCCGATCCGCCCGGCCCGGTGCGAGCACCTCAACACTGGACAGCTGCAGGATGCCGCGCGTCAGTGTGCCGGTCTTGTCGAACAGCACATGGCTGACCTTGGCCAGAGTCTCCAGTGCATGGCCACGCGTGGTCAGCAGCCCCATCCGGGTAAGCGCCCCGGAGGCCGCCGTAACCGCTGTCGGCGTGGCCAGCGACAGTGCACACGGGCAGGTCACCACGAGCACCGACAGCGTGATCGCGAACGCGTGTTCCGGGGCGTGGAAAAACCACCACAAGGCAACGACAACGGCGACGGTCAACAGCACGGCGACGAACCAGCCAGCCACCCGATCGGCCAGCTGTGCCACTCGTGGCTTTTCGGCCTGAGCCCGGTCGAGCAGGCGCACGATGGCCGATACCAGGGTGTCCTCGCCGACCTTTTCCACCTGCAACACCAGCGGGCTCTCGACGTTGACGCTGCCGCCGACCAGCTCGTCGCCGACGCCGCGCGGTCGCGGCAGGCTCTCGCCGGTCAATAACGACTCGTCGACCGAACTGCGTCCCTCGCTGACCACGCCGTCGGCAGGAATGGTCTCGCCGGGGCGCACCATCACGCGGTCGCCCGGCGCCAGCTCCGATACGGCCACCACCACTTCGCCATCGTCGGTCAGGCGATTGGCGGTCGCCGGCAACAGCTTGACCAGCTCCTCCGCGGCCTCGCCGGCGCGATGGCGGGCCCCCATTTCGAGGTAACGACTGGTCAGCAGGAAGAACGCGAACATGCAGACGGAGTCGAAATACACCTCGCTGCCATGGGTCAGGGTCGACCAGACACTGGCGCTGAAGGCCCCACCGATCGCCAGCGAGACCGGCACCTCCATGCTCAGGTGACGGCGTTTCAGATCGCGCCAGGCGGTGACAAAAAAACCACTCGCCGAGTACAGCACCACCGGGATCGTCAACAACAGACTGACCCAGCGCATGAACACGCGCAGGCCCGACTCCATACCGCTGTAGTCGCCGGCATACATGGCGATCGCCAGCATCATCACCTGCATCGCGCCGAGGCCGGCGACAGCGAGACGCCGCAGTGCCGCCGACTTCTCCTTCTTGTACACAGCCTCCTGGCGACCCGGGTCGAACGGATGGGCAACATAGCCGATCTCGCCGATCGCCTTGAGGATGTCGGACAGGTGCACCTGGCTGTCGTCCCAACGCACACGCGCACGATGCGTGCTGTAGTTGACCGAGAAATCGAGCACACCGGGCAAGGCATTGACGTGGCGCTCGTTGAGCCAGATGCAGGCGGCGCAGGTGATGCCCTCGAGTATCAGCGATGCGGTCCTGGTCGACGCGGTGTCAGCCTGCACGAAGCTCTGCTGCAGCGCCGGCTGGTCATACAGCTCGAAGCGTCGCAGCGCCTCTGGCACCAGATCCTCGGGACGGCGCGAGGGTGTCTCGCGGTGCTGGTAGAAAGAGGTCAGCCCGCCATCGACGATCGCCTGGGCGACCGCCTGGCAACCATGGCAACACATCGGGCGCGAGACGCCGTCGACAGCGACACGATAGTCGGCACCCTCCGGCACCGGAAGCCCGCAGTGGAAACAGTGCTGCGCGCCGCCCATCACTCGCGCCCCGAACTGTCGGCGACCGAGGTCTCGGCCCTGATCTCGTGCAGATCGTCGCCACGCCGGATCTGCAGCACCAGCTGCCACAACCCGTGCAGTGGCATCTCCAGGTTTGCACGGTACTCGCCCGGCGCGCCCTCCGACATCTGGAAGTCAAAGTCATCACGACTGTTGGATGAGCGCAGAAAGCGGCCACTCACGGTGGCACCGCTGACCGGCCCGCCATCGCGGTCGCTGACCGCGAGTACGAAGGTTGCCGGCTGCCCGACCACTGGTCGGTAAAGCCAGCCCTTGCGCACCTGCCAGCCACGCGCCTGCTGCGCCTCGACCTGTTGCAGGTACTCGTTGTACAGCGCCTCTTTCTTCTGGAAATCGTGCGAGACGGTGCCGGGAAAGCGTGAATCTGCCACTTCAGCACCCTGGGGCTGCGGCAACAGGGTGGCAAACACCCCTGTGATGCCCTGTTCGGCGACGCCGAGAAACACCACGTTGGTCACGATCACGACGACGAAGAAACCCACGATCAGTGCCGGTGCCCAGTGCCATTGGCGGCCCATGCCGCCACCGACCATACCGAGCGCATAAGCAGCGGTGAGATAGATCGCCAGATGGATCGCGAAGATATCAGCGCCGGGCCAGGTGAGAATGGCCCAGGGCACGTACACCAGTATCGCCAGCAGACCGACCGCCATGGCGCCGGACTTACCGCTCAGGTGCAGCAGCTCGCGCAGCAGAAGAAACACAATGACCTCGGCGATTACGCCACCGCCGATCATCAGCAGCATCGCAGACGCCGTCACTTCAACAGCCCCGTGCATGCCAGCAGGGTGCGTACCGGCCCACTCCTGGCGATGGGGCGAATCCGGAGCTGGTAGCAGGAGTCAGATTCACAACCACCTTAACGCCCCGGCTCTTTCTGTGGCACAAAAAAAACGCTGGGGTGGGCCAGGGGTGCAATCCCGACATTCCCCTGCGGCTCGGCGACCAGCTCGAATGGATGGCTGTGACCGTCGAACTCGTCTGGCATCAGGCGCACGCTCGCGGCCAGGCGCAGACGCTGCTCGGGTTGCAGGCTGACCTCTTCGAAGCGCCCGAAGTCGAGTTCCGCCCCCGGCGGCAGACCCTGCGCGCGAAAGCGCAGCGTCAGCAACCTGTTGGTCTTGTTGTTGACCTTGATCTCGTAGCTGTTCTGTATGCGTCCATCCGACAACTGCACGTAGATCGGCTGTCGCACCTGCTGCACACTCATGTCGAACTCCGCCTGCTCCGCCACGCTCCACGCCAGCAGGCCGACAGCCAACAGCAGCACCGCTGCATAGCCGATCACCTTCGGGCGCAGCAAGCGCAACTGCTCGCCGGTGGTGACCCGTCTTTCCGATGAATACGCGACCAGGCCGCGCTCCCATCCCAGCGAATCCATGATGGTGTCGCAGGCATCGATGCACAGGGCACACGAGATGCACTGGATCTGCAGGCCGTTGCGGATATCGATACCGGTGGGACAGACCTGCACGCAATAGCCGCAGTCGATACAGTCACCCACCCCCGCCTCTGCGCGCGCGTCGCGCGTCTTGAGCTGGCGACCGAGCCTGGACCGCCCCTTGCTGCCCTCGCCGCGCCCCTCATCGTACGAGACAATCAAGGTGTCCTTGTCGAACATCACCGCCTGGAACCGCGCGTAGGGACACATATAGGTGCACACCTGTTCACGCGCGATGCCGGCCATCACATAGGTCGTCGCGGTCAGGAACAGTGTCGTCGCGTAAGCGGCAAAAGGGGCATCGCCAGCGAAGAAATGCCCCAGCAGTTGCGGTGCGTCGCCCCAATACAGCACAAAGGTCAGACCGGTGACAAAGGCCATCAGCAGCCACAACACATGGGTAAGGCCGATCCTTGCAATCTTGCCGGCACTCCAGGGCGCAGCGGCCAGGCGGATACGCGCGGGACGCTCACCCTGCAACAGATGTTCGATCAGGATGTAGACATCCGTCCACAGTGTCTGAAAGCAGAAGTAGCCGCAGAACACGCGCCCGGCCAGGCCGGTGACAAAGAACAGCAGGTAGGCGGCAATCATCAGCAGACCGGCCAGCCAGAAGATGTCCTGCGGATGCACCACCAGGTCGAACAGGTAGAACTTGCGTCCCGCGAGGTCGAACAGGACAGCCTGGTTGGCGCCGGATGCGCGCTCCCAGCGCAGCCAGGGCAGCAGAAAATAGACACCATAGGCCAACACCACAACTGCCCACTTGATCCGGCGGAAGCGGCCACTGACCGAGCGCGGGTAGATGTTGGTACGCGCTGCGTACAGTTGCGATTGGCTCATGGGTCTGTCTGGTTGCTACTCGCGATGGCCCGCAATGAAAACCCCGCCGGTCGAAGCCGATGGTCTCGGGTTATGGGTCTAGGCCGTATCAATCGACCCTGCTACCTATCACTCCCTTTCCCGGCACGAGCGCCCCGGGGTGAGAAGTTGACTGCACGAACCCCTGTATCCTGATCCCACTCATCCCGGCCTTCTCCCTCCGGAAGAAGGAACAGGATGTACCGGTCGTCTCGCCTCAGATACCCAGGCTCTGCACGTAGACAGTCAACAGCTTGATCTGCGTGTCGTCCAGGCGCCCGCTCCACGCCGGCATCTGGCGGTGGACGCCGTTGCGCACCACGGCCTCGACGGCGTTAATACGCGCCGCATCATCCGCCGCACCTGGCACGTCGGCCACGGTCCAGATCGCGTCGGTCAGGTTGGCCGCGCCCTGCGAGGCCATGCCTTTACCGGACTCGGTATGGCAGTAGTAGCAGCCACCCTCCTTGCCCTGAAAGATCGCCTGCCCGAGATCCGCCTTGGCAGTGTCAACGGCATGGCCGGAGAGACTCAGCACATAGTGCGCCAACTGCTCGACCTTGTCCTCACCCAGCACCTGGCCAAATGCCGGCATGAAGCCGTTACGGCCTTCACGGATGGTCTGCTCTATGCTGGCGATATCGCCACCCCACAGCCAGGCGTCGTCGCGCAGGTTGGGATACAGGCCGATCCTGGCCGGCGTGCCGCCCACGCCGTGGCAGGCCGCACAGTTGTCTGCGAACAGCACCTTCGCCATCGAGCGCGTGAACGCCATCATGTCGGGGTCATTGACGATCTCGTCGTAGGAGGCTGCCGCCACCTTCTGCAGATAGGCCTGCTGCTTCATGGTCTCGCTGCCGGTCTGCATCTCTTCGATCAGTTCGGCACGCGCATTCCAGTGCGTCGTGACTTCCTTGCCATCGCGCTGGTAGGTGACAGTGCCGATGCCCTTGGTGAAACTGTCGGCGACCGGCCATGCGGGGTACCAGATCCAGTAGATCACCGCGAACACGACGGTGGCGTAAAACGTCCACAGCCACCAGCGTGGCAGCGGGTTGTTGAACTCCTGCAGATCACCGTCCCACGCATGACCGGTGGTCTGTACGGCCTTGCCCTGATTCTGTTCAGCCATTGCGCGAATCCTTATCTTTCTGTTCGCCTGCCTCGTCGTCCTCGAGAAACGGGATGTTCTTGTAGGACTCGAGGCGTTTCGAGCGCTTCTTGTTTGCAAAGACGTAGAGCAGGATGCCGACGAAGACGACAAAGAAAATCACCAGTGCCAGCGGCTTGGTGTTTTCCATGTTCGACAGCCATTGCATCATCCTGCCTCTACTCCTGGTCTATGCGAAACCGTGGCAATCAGCGGAATTCCGCAAAATAGCCTTCGTCATACTGGGTGAAGTCGACCATGGTACCGAGTACCTGCAGATAGGCCACCAGGGCGTCCATTTCGGTCAGACGCGACCGATCACCGTCCCAGTCCTCTGACTGCGCCTGGGCCAACAGGCTGAGCTCTGCCCTGTTGATGTCGAACTGCTCCGCCATCGTCGCGCCGAACTGGTCGACGTTGGCCAGATACTCTTCCTCGGTTTCCGAGTAGGGCACGCCGACGACCTTGAGTGCCCGCATGCGGTCCGCAACATCCGCATAATCGAGTTCGTTGCGCAGCAGCCACGGGTAGTTGGGCATGATCGATTCCGGCACCACGTCACGCGGGTTGTTCAGATGCTGAGTGTGCCAGGCGTTGGAATACTTGCGACCGACGCGACCGAGGTCCGGCCCGGTGCGCTTCGATCCCCACTGGAACGGATGGTCATACTTGGACTCGGCGGCCAGCGAGTAGTGGCCATAGCGCATGTGCTCGTCGCGGAACGGGCGGATCATCTGCGAATGGCAGGTATAGCAGCCCTCGCGGATGTAGATGTCACGCCCGCGCTGCTCCAGCGGTGTATAGGGACGCACTCCATCGACCTTCTCGATCGTGTCCTTGATGTAGTAAAGCGGCACGATTTCGACCAGGCCACCGATCGAGATGGCGATCAGCGTCAGCACGATCATCAGACCGGCGTTGATTTCAATGCTTTCGTGAGACAGTTTCATTGCTTGAATCCCTTAGGCACCGGCCTTTGCCAGCTTGGCCGCGATCTTGGCCTCCAGCGCCGCCTGCTCCAGCTTGGCGTTGCGGATGGTCATTGTGACGTTGACCGCCATGACCACCACCCCGGACACGAAGAACATGCCGCCGATCATGCGCACGACGAGTGGCCAGTGCATGAACACGACCGATTCGATGAAGGTGTAGGCGAGGTTGCCGTAGTCATCGAAGGCACGCAGCATCAGGCCCTGCCCGATTCCGGATACCCACATCGAGGCGATGTACAGCACGATGCCGATCGTCGCGAGCCAGAAGTGCACATACACCAGCTTCACGCTATACAGCCGGGTCTCCCACAGGCGCGGAATCAGGTGATAGAAAGAACCGAACGAGATCATCGCGACCCAACCCAGGGCGCCGGAGTGCACATGCCCCACGGTCCAGTCGGTGTAGTGCGACAGGGCGTTGACGCTCTTCAGCGACATCATCGGCCCCTCGAAGGTCGACATGCCGTAGAACGACAGCGCGGTGATCAGGAACAGCATGATCGGGTCAGTGCGCAATTTCTCCCATGCGCCTGACAGCGTCATGATGCCGTTGATCATGCCGCCCCACGACGGCAGCAGCAGCATGATCGAGAACGCCGCCGCCAGCGACGAGGCCCAGTCAGGCAGCGCGGTCCAGTGCAGGTGGTGACCGCCGACCCACATGTACATGAACGACAGCGCCCAGAAATGGATGATCGACAGACGGTATGAATAGATCGGCCGGCCCGCCTGCTTTGGCACGAAGTAGTACATCATCCCGAGGAAGGCCGCCGTCAGGAAGAAACCGACGGCGTTGTGGCCATACCACCACTGCACCATTGCGTCCTGTACACCGGAATAGAGGCTGTACGACGTGGTGTTGAACAGTCCCACCGGTACCGACAGGTTGCGGAAGACGTGAAGAATCGCCGTGGCCAGGATGAACGCGAGGTAGAACCAGTTGGCGACATAGATATGCGGCTGCGAGCGTCGCATCAGCGTCATCACGAATACCAGCAGATACAGCACCCAGGTGACAGTGATCAGCAGGTCGACATACCAGGGGAACTCCGCATACTCCTTGCCTTCGGTGATCCCGTTCACGTAGCCGATGATTCCGATCAACACGCTCAGCTGCCAACCCCAGAACGTCAGATTCGCCATCCAGTCGCTGGCCAGACGGGCCTGGCAGGTTCGCTGCACCACGTAATAGGAAGTCGCGAACAGCGCACTGCCGCCAAAACCGAAAATGACCAGCGTGGTGTGGACCGGGCGCAGGCGGCCGAAGGTGATCTCGGCGATATCGAAGTTCAGGAACGGAAAGGCCAGCTCCGCCGCGATGTAGGTACCCGCAGACATACCGAGCAGGCCCCACAGCAGCGCCATCAGTGCGAACTTCTTGATGATGTCGTAGTTGTACTGCGTCGTCGCAGCAGCGGCAGAATGCGCCATGTGTTTCCCCCTGGCTAACCCTTGATCCAATCGCCACCCGATGATCGTGCGGCGACGAAACAAAAACGCTATAGACGAATTGCGATTCAGCTAAGACGTTTCCGCCAAGCCTTTTATTTCACCGTCGTCGAACTGGCGTTGTTTCGTCTGACACGCATGCTCGGCAGGTCTGTTCGTCAAGGACGACAAAAAGGCTGCTTGACCATAGGCGTCGGCGACATCGAAGAGGTCGCGGATTCTAGTCCGACGAAGAATATTAGTCAATTCTTATGCGGCCGATTTTGAACAAACCGCCGGCAAGTTTAGTTGAATTGCGACCGCGTTTCAGGCGCTGCGCACAATCGATGCGTCGCAGCGGAGAATCAGCCAATCAGCGACATGATATGTGGCACATAGTGATCGACGAGAAGCAGTGCGAACAGTGCCATCAGGTAAACGATGGAATAACCGAAGGTACGCATCGGCATGCGCTCATCGTCATTGCGGTACAGCCGGACGGCGTAGTAGAGAAAGCCCAGTCCGAGCACCATCGCCCCGCCAAGATACAGACCGCCGCTCATGCCGTAGCCATAGGGAAGCAGAGTCACCACCAGCAACAGGACCGTGTAGAGCAGGATCTGCAACCGCGTGAAATCGTTGCCATGCGTCACCGGCAGCATCGGCATGTCGACCTTGCGATATTCCTCGGCACGATGAATTGCCAACGCCCAGAAATGTGGTGGCGTCCAGGTGAAGATGATCAGAAACAGCAACAGCGCACCCGGATCCACGCTGCCGGTGACCGCGGCCCATCCCAGGACAGGCGGCGCGGCACCAGCGGCGCCGCCAATGACGATATTCTGCGGCGTCGCACGCTTGAGATACATGGTGTAGACCACCGCATAGCCGATCAGCGACAGAAAAGTCAGCAGCGCGGTCAGTGGATTGACCAGAAGCCAAAGCATGGCCATTGCGATCGCGCCGATGGCCAGGGCGAACACCAGGGCGTCGCGCGTACTCACCGAACCCTGCGGCAATGGCCGTCCGCTCGTACGCCCCATGATGGCGTCGATCTTGCGGTCGACAACATGATTGATGGCAGCAGCCGAACCGGCTGCGAGCCCGATCCCCAGGGTGCCAAAAACCAGGGCATCCAGCGGCACCATGCCCGGGGCCGCAAGCAGCATACCGACGACCGCGGTGAACACGATCAGTGCAACGACATTCGGTTTGCACAGTTCCAGGTATTCCCGCCAGCGGGCATGCGTCGTCTTCAGTGCGGTTGTCGCCATAATCGATAGTTCAGATAAATGAGTGAAACAAGCAGCAGCGCGGCCACACCATTGTGTGCCGTCGCAACCGTCAGAGGCAAATGCAACAGCACGTTGCCGATTCCCAGCCCGACCTGCAGCAGCAGCAGACTGCCGACCAGCAGCGCGGCCCCGACCATAGGACCGCCCGCCCGCAGGATGCTTACGACCACCCAGCCCAGAAAAAGGAACGTGATCAATGCACCGATACGGTGGGTGACATGGATCGCCGTGCGCGCCGGGTGCTCCAGCACCCCGTACTCGTAGTTCACGCCCAGGCCACGCCACATCACGAACGCCTCATCGAAATCCATATCGGGTGCCCAGCTCCCCTGACAGGTCGGGAAGTCGAGACAGGCCAATGCCGCGTAATTCGAACTTGTCCATCCGCCCAATGCGATCTGCAGCACCAGGACAATCAGCCCGGCCGCCGCGGCATTGCGCCACCTGCCGTTCACCGTCAGCGGGCGCCGCGGCGCACTGCGGAGCGCCAGCAGCACCAGCAGGCCGAAGGTGGCGAACCCGCCCAGCAGATGCCCCATCACGACGATTGGCTTTAGCAGCAGGGTCACTGTCCACATGCCGAGCGCGGCCTGGAACACCACCAGTGCCAGCAGCAGGGTCGGCAGCCAGACCGGCTGATCCGGGTCGCCGCCACGACGTCGCCAGGACCACACCGCGATGGCCAGGATGCACAGGCCCAGGGTCCCGGCAAAATAGCGGTGAACCATCTCCTTCCAGCCTTTTTCCGGCTCGAGCGCGCGCTGCTCCAGGTAAGACTTGTCGGCCACGTGCGCCTCGGTCGGCGGGACCGTCAGGTGGCCATAGCAACCCGGCCAATCCGGGCAGCCAAGACCGGCATCGGCCAGCCGCGTATAGGCGCCCAGCAGGATCACCGCGAAGGCGAGAAGACAGGTAAATATGATGAAACGGTGGTACGCCATGGACTATCCGACCTGCGATATTTTCAACAGCTTCTGCAGATCCCTGATCATCCCCTTGGCGGGGACATCAAGGCTGTAGTGCATCATCAGATTGCCGAGTGGATCGACAAGGAAGAAATGGGCGCCGTCTGCCGCGAATCCATCACCGCTGAACTCGCGCCACTGCGTGGCAGACGGGTCGCTGCGCACCCCCCAATGCAGGTCGGCGTGATCGCTGGTCAGCTGCCCGGTCAATTCAGACTGCGGCACCTGCCCCAGCACCAGCAGCCGCTGGACCCGCGGGATGTCCTTGCTCATCGCAAGGCGCACCTGGCGCGTGATATAGAGCTGCTGCTGACAACGCTCATCACAATCGGACGGCGCGAAGATGACGTAGGTCCAACGCCCACCCGTTACACCGTCATCCATCGGCGCACCGTCGGCCCCCATCAATCCGAGCGACGACAGCGGCCGCGCCGGCGAAATCAGGGAGCCGGCATTGGTCGTCGCGCTGACGCCCCGCTCGCCGAGATACTTCCACGCCACCCATGCACTGACCGGGGGCAGCAGGAACAGCGCGAATATCAGAATCAGCTGGACCCGGCTGCGGCGAACCTGTGACGCGTCAGGCTTTGACATGTTTGTCTCCGTCGCTGCCATTGCGGCGCGTGTTCACGCCGACATAAATGATCAGCAAGGCCACCGCAAGACCGAACCACTGCACGGCATAACCCAGGTGTTTTTCCGGGCCGATCTGCGGGATCGGCGACCAGTCGTACTCCAGGCCGCCTGCCTGTCCTTCATCGATGACAAGCGCATAACGCAGCAGCTCGAGGCCCCGCGCATCGGCGAGCGCCGCCACATCCAGCGACTGAACCACCACCCTGTCTGCAACGCTGCGCAGCGGCACCTCACCAATCACCAGACCGACGGACGCAGGTGAATCCAACCTGCCCGACAGGGTGACATGCTGATCAGTAACCGGCAGTGCGGGCAGGAACTCCCTCGATGCACCTACCGCGATCCAGCCGCGGTTCACCAGCAACGTCGCCGCATCGGCACCATCAGGGCGAAACGGCGTGAACACGTGGTAGCCGGGCTGCCCGCGATAGACGCGATTGTCGAGCAGCCACTGCTGTTCTGCCACATAGTGGCCGACGACGACGGCGTGGCGATAGCGGTCGGATTCGGTAAGCTGCGAACCCGCGCTCAACGTCAGCGGTGCCGTGACCTCGCCGGTAGCACGCCGCTCAACCAGCAACTGTTTCTCGCCGGCCCTGTGCATCTGCCAGTACCCGAGTCCGAGCAGGATCGGGAACACCACCCCAAACGTCAGCGTGGGCCACAGTGCCGGCGCGAAGCGGTAGGGGCCGAGTTGTAGCGACACGCCTTTCATAGATATCCCGGCTGCTATACTGCAGCGGCCCAAGAAGAGGAAGCAGTAGTCGTGTGGATCAAGATCATCGTCGTGTTTGCGTTCATCGGCATCATTGCCAGCCTGGCCTCAGGCCTCTACTACCTGGTCAATGACAAGGGTGACTCACGTCGCACCCTGCGTGCGCTCACCTGGCGAATCGGCCTGTCCGTGGCGTTGTTCGTCTTCCTGATGGTCATGATCGCTTTCGGCATCATCGAACCGCATGGCATCTATCCCAATGCACCGGTAAGCGAAGCGCCGCGTAGCTGACCTGTCATTCGTTCACCGCGTCGCAGCGCGATCGAGACGGACCCGACACATGGCCGGATCCGTCCGCTGTGTCAAATCACGTAGACGAAGATAAACAGACCGAGCCAGACCACGTCGACGAAGTGCCAGTACCAGGCCACGCCTTCGAACGCGAAGTGATGGTCAGGCGAGAAATGCCCCTTTGCCGCGCGCAGGGTGATCACCAGCAGCATGATCGTGCCGATCGTCACATGCATACCGTGGAACCCGGTGAGCATGAAGAACGTCGACCCGTAGATCCCCGAACCCAGGGTCAGGTTGAGCTCATGGTAGGCATGGACGTACTCGTAGACCTGGAAGCCAAGGAAGGTCGCACCCAAAGCGACCGTCGCGGCCAGCCACAGCACGGTGTTCTTCTGGTCGTTCGCCTTCAGTGCCCAATGCGACAGCGTGATGGTGACGCCGGAGGTCAACAGCAACAGCGTGTTGATCGCCGGGATACCCCAGGCCCCCATGTTCTGAAAATCACCGCCAACATTGCCCGGACCGTTGGTCGGCCACGCCTCGCCGAAACCCTTCCAAAGGTATTCATGGGTCGAAAAGTCTGCGCCCATCAGCCACGGCACAGACAACACGCGGGCATAGAACAGGGCGCCGAAGAACGCAGCGAAGAACATGACCTCGGAAAAGATGAACCACATCATCCCCTGACGGAACGAGCGATCGACCTGTTCGTTGTACATGCCTTTGAGGCTTTCGTTGATCACCGTCCCAAACCAGCCGAACATCATGAACGCGACCAGCGCCAGGCCAAGCAGAAGCAGCATTTGCCCCGAGGCATTGCCATTAAACCAGTTGGCCGCGCCCACCACACCTATCGTCAACGCGACGCTGGCAACGATTGGCCAGTGACTGCCGTGCGGCACGTAGTAATGGTCACCTGTATGTGCCATGTCTCCCCCTAGAATGATTGTGTCTTATTGAAGTGGTTGCACATCAGCCGCTCGGCCTGTGTCCCGAACTGGCTCATTTCATCGCCACCTGCGTCACGTCGAATACGGTGTATGCCAGGGTGAGCGTTTGCACATCCCCGGGCAGGTTTGGATCGACAATGAAGCGCAGAGGCATGTCCTTGCTCTCGCCCGCGGCCAACGGCTGCTGGTTGAAGCAGAAACACTCGGTCTTGTTGAAATAACGGCTGGCCTTGGTGGGCGCCACGCTGGGCACCGCCTGGCCGACCATATCGTGTCCGGTTGGATTGCGCGCCTTGAACGAGGTCGCATAGACCTTGCCAGGGTGCACCTGCATGCTCTCGACGCCCGGTCCGAACTCCCAGGGCATCCCGAGATTGTTGTTGGCAATGAACTGCACGGTCACGAGGCGGGTCATGTCCGGCTGATAACGCGCTGCAATCTCGGCCTCGTCGATGCGCCCGGTCTTGCCGTTGAGCCCTGTGATCTCACAGAACACGTCATACAGCGGGACCAGCAGATAGCCGAAGCCAAACATGGCAATGGCGACCAGCGCGATCTTCACGAATGACCGGTCGTTGCGTCGTTGCAGCCCTGTTGCCACGCCGTCAGCCCTCTTTGCCCAGCGCGAGATAGATACCCATCACAAAGAACCCAAGCGCCACCAGGCCAAGAATAATCGCCAACCGGATATTCGCTTTGGATTTGTCAGTTACGTCTTGCATAGCGGTCCCATATGGTCGCTCCCATCGGAAAGACGGGAGCGACAGCGCGTTACTTGACCTCGGGTGCCTCGGTGAAGCTGTGATAGGGCGGCGGCGACGGCAGGGTCCACTCCAGGCCGTGCGCCCCTTCCCACACCTGATCCGTCGCCTTCTCGCCGCCGCGGATCGTTTTGTAAACGAGGTACGCAAACATCAGCTGCGACGCCCCGAACACGAAACCGCCGATCGACGAAATCACATTCCAGTCGGTGAATTGCACCGAGTAGTCGGGAATGCGTCGCGGCATGCCGGCCAGGCCGAGGAAATGCTGTGGGAAGAACAGGACGTTGACCGAAACGGTCGAGATCCAGAAATGCATCTTGCCCAGTTTCTCGTCATACATGTTGCCGGTCCACTTCGGCAGCCAGTAATAGGCCGCCGCCATGATCGAGTACACAGCACCGGTCACCAGCACATAGTGGAAATGCGCCACCACGAAGTAAGTGTCGTGGTACTGGAAGTCCGCCGGTGCGATGGCCAGCATCAGACCCGAGAAGCCGCCAATGGTGAACATGATGATGAAGCCGACCGCGAACAACATCGGGGTCTCGAACGTCATCGAGCCCTTCCACATGGTCGACACCCAGTTGAAGACCTTAACGCCGGTCGGCACCGCGATCATCATGGTCGCGTACATGAAAAACAGTTCGCCGACCACCGGCATGCCCACCGTGAACATGTGGTGCGCCCACACGATGAACGACAGGAAGGCAATCGAGGCCGTCGCGTAAACCATCGAGCTGTAACCGAACAGCGGCTTGCGCGCGAAGGTCGGGACAATGGCCGACACGATGCCGAATGCCGGCAGGATCAGGATGTACACCTCGGGATGACCGAAGAACCAGAAGATGTGCTGGTACATCACCGGATCACCGCCACCTGCCGCACTGAAGAAACTGGTGCCCGCGAACTTGTCGGTCAACAGCATGGTCACCGCACCGGCGAGTACCGGCATGGTGGCGATCAGCAGATAGGCCGTGATCAGCCATGTCCACACGAACAGCGGCATCTTCATCAGCGTCATGCCGGGGGCGCGCATGTTCAGGATGGTGACCACGATATTGATCGAGCCCATGATCGACGAGATGCCGGCCAGGTGGATCGCGAAGATCATGAACGGGAAACCGTCTCCCATCTGCAGCGAAAGCGGCGGATAGATGGTCCAGCCGCCGGCCGGGCCGCCACCGTTCATGAAGAACGTGGACAGCAGCAGCGAGAACGCGAATGGCAGGATCCAGAACGAGAAGTTGTTCATGCGCGGGAGCGCCATGTCCGGCGCGCCGATCATCATCGGAATCAGCCAGTTGGCCAACCCGGTGAAGGCCGGCATGACCGCGCCGAAGATCATCACCAGTGCATGCACCGTGGTCATCGAGTTGAAGAACTGCGGATCAACGACCTGCATGCCAGGCTGGAACAGCTCAGCGCGAATGACCATGGCCATGGCACCACCGATGAAGAACATCACCAGTGCGAACAGCAGGTACAAGGTACCGATGTCCTTGTGGTTGGTGGTGGTTACCCACCGCATCAGGCCCTTGGCCGGCCCATGATCGTGATGTTCGTCGTGAGTTGCTGTAGCGGTACTCATCTTGAGACTCCCCTCAGAATTTCTGCTTAACGGGCTGCCTTGATCGCAGCAGGTTGAACGATACCGGCACTGTTGCCCCAGGCGTTACGCTCGTACGAGATAACCGCGGCCAGATCTGCATCGTTGAGTAGGTTGCGGTAGGCCGCCATCGCGGTTCCAGCCTTGCCATCCAACACCAGGCTGATGTGTGCGGCCGCATCGCCATTGGCGATCGCGCTGCCAGCCAACGCCGGGAACGCCGGCGGCACACCCTTGCCGTTGGCCTGGTGACAGGCCGCGCAGTTGGTGTTGTAGACCTGCTCACCCTTGGCGAGCAGTTCGTCCTTGGTCCATTCACGATCGGCAGACGCCGCCGCTGCTTCGGCAACGCTCTTCTGCTCGGCAACCCACTTGGCATAGTCTTCCGGTGCCTTGGCGACGACAACGATCGGCATGAAGCCATGGTCCTTGCCGCACAGCTCGGCACACTTGCCACGATATACGCCCGGCTCGTCGACCTTGGTCCAGGCCTCGTTGACGAAACCGGGAATCGCATCCTTCTTCCAACCCAGATCCGGCACCCACCAGGAGTGGATGACATCCGCTGCGGTCAACAGGAACCGCACTTTTTTGCCGGTCGGGATTACCAACGGGTTGTCGACTTCCATCAGGTAGTTGTCGCCGAACTGGCTCAGATCCGCATCGGCGCCGAGCAGCCGCGCTTCGTTATGCTTGGCATCGAGCGAGCTGATCATAGAGATTCCGGATGCGTCGCCGTCGACGTAGTCGTACTTCCATTTCCACTGGATACCGGTGACCTTTACCGTCATATCCGCATCGCTGGTGTCTTCCATTGCCAGCAGGGTGCTGGTTGCCGGAATGGCCATGCTGACCAGGATCACGATCGGCACCACGGTCCACAGGATCTCCATGGTGGTGCTCTCGTGGAACTGTGCGGCTACAGCGCCCTTGGATTTACGGTGATTGATGATCGAATAGATCATCGCGCCAAACACAACGACGCCAATCACACAGCACACCCAGAAGATGATCATGTGCAGGTCGTACACGCTCTGGCTCGTGGAGGTGACTCCTTCCCGCATGTTGAGCGCGTAGTCGGCATTAGCCGACGTAAACGCCCCGACCAGTAACGCCGACAAAATGCCGGCCAGCTTTCGCATCACTCTCACAGCTTCGGTCCCCCCGAATTGTTTAATCTTTATTCGAATCCATCACGTGCCACATCCGGCGGCACCGTCAATCTCTAAGCGGACAGCAGTTTGTGCAACTCTGCCGCAAGGTCGGCCTTCTCATCGTCGATCAGGAATCCCCCGATCTCGACCCGCCGGCCGGAAGCGCCGATCCACAGGCGCCGCGGGTACCAATGCCCGGTCGCGGTGGTCAGTTCGACGCGGACCCAGCCTCGCGCAAACTCTGTGCGCTCATCCGGCCCTCCCCCCTCGGCACAGCGCCCACGCGCCCTGCCCTTCTCCACTGTCACCACCGATGCACTGATGGAAACCACCTCGCAGCGCTGGGCGGCATGCGACACCACGTAGATGCACGCAAACAACGCCGCCAGCTCCAACCCTGCAAACGGCAGGATGAGCCAATAACCGCGCACTGCGAGCACACCGGAAATCAGCAGCAAGGGCACCGAAATGGCACCGAGAAACACCATCGACTGGCGCCAACTCAACGAGCGGTTTGGCCGGATGACCACCCGACGCACCTGCGTATCGGGACAACTGTCGGACGTCACCATCGGCCTTATTCCCAGCGGATTCACGCAACATGCGCCGAGAGAAACAACAGTGCGAGCCTGTTTTTTCCGTTGCGCAGGGTATCGCGAGGTCCTCGTAGTTCCAAGCAAATTTGACGTGGATCAGAAAAAAATCTTTTTATGGTATACGGTTTGTCTAATATTAGCGGAATTTGATTTATCTCAAATTCAAGGCGTGCATGCTGTGGCTGAAAGCACCCTTTAACGCCCCAGCACAGTGCCAGTCGCAATCGCCCAGGTACCGTCAGCCGCCTCGGCGGTGTCCCGGTGGAGCAGAACTCCCAGGCAGGGGGCAGATAACTCGACTTCGAGGGTGGCGATGTTCTCTTGCAGCCGCGGCATGCCCGGTTCGACCTGCGAACCGACCCAGCCGAGCAGCGCCGCCCCGCTGGCCTTGATCGCCTGCTCACTGAGGAGGGCGTGGTTGAGACAGCCGAGACGCAGCCCGACCACCAATATGACGGGCAGGCCGAGCGCCAGCGCCAGGCCCTGGATATCGAGGCCGGGACCCAGCGGCACACGCCAGCCACCGGCGCCCTCGACCACCACGAAATCACTCGCGGCGCGCACCTTTTCGAATGCCGCAAGGATCGATCCGAAGGAAATCGTGACCTGCGCTTCGGCCGCGGCGAGGTGGGGGGCGATAGCCGGGGCGAAGCAGTAGGGGTTCACCGCCGCGTAGGGAAGATCCAGGCCGCTCGCCGCCAGCAGCGCCGAGGCATCGTCATTGCGCAATTCCCCGTCGTGCCAATCTGCACCAGCCGCCACCGGTTTGAATCCGGCCACCCGCAGCCCCTGATCGCGGAGTGCGTGGATCAGCGCCATGGATGTGTGCGTCTTCCCACAGCCGGTGTCGGTACCCGTGACGAAGACCCCGCGGTTCACCGCCGCGTCCGCAACACGTCGATCGCCACCCGCGTCTCACCGCCGACACGCCGCTGGGTCGGCCCCCAGGCATGCCCGTGGACCACCTCGTAGGTCACCGGCAACCGGCCGTCGGCATCCCTGAACTGCTCGTATGCCGCACACACCCGGGCGATTCTCGAGCGCCCGACCAGCCCGCGTTCGCGATGCCTGCTGGCGTTCCCTGCGCCGATAAGCTTGATTTCGCGCATCAACTGCATCGCATCGCCATAGGTCAGGGTCATGCGCTCGACGTCCATCACCGGGTCGGCAAAGCCCGCGGCCATCAGCATGTCACCGTAGTCGTGCATATCGATGAACTGGTGTACGTGATCGCCGGGGTCGACCTCGGCCCAGGCGGCACGCAACTCAAACAGCGTGTCCGGTCCGAAACTGCTGAACATGCACAACCCGCCAGGCTTGAGCACACGGGCGATATCGGCAAAGGTCTCCGCGGGCCGGGCACTCCACTGCAGCGCAGCATTTGCAAAGACCAGGTCGACACTCTGGTCGGCCAGTGGCAGCGCATCCAGATCGGCGCACAGGCAGCGTGGCCGCCGCAGCCAGCGGCCACGCTGGCGCGTGCGCAGCAACATCGGCAGGGCGAAATCCAGCGCCACGACCTCGGCCCTGGGATATCGCCGCATCAGCCCTTCGGTCAGTGCGCCGGTGCCGCAACCGATGTCCAGGATCACCTGCGGTTCGATGCGGATGTAATCGAGACGTTCGAGCATCCGCTGACCGACCTCCAGCTGCAGCACCGCGGTCTCGTCGTACAGAGCCGCCGCCCGGCCGAAGCTGTGGCGCGCCTTTTCCTTGTCCAGCATGGGCGGGTCGCGGTGGCTCATCGATCAGGTGGCGGCATCGCGCAGCAACGCGAGACAGGCATCCGGATGGGACAGCAAAGGCGCATGCCCGGCCCCTGCGATCTCATCGACCCGTGCAGTCGGCAGGATGGCGCGCAGCGCCTCGCCCAGCTGCAACGGAACCAGCGTGTCACGCGAGCCCAGCAGCCACTGTGTGGCGCACTGCAGATTCGGCAGCGCAGTCCGCAGGTCGGTCTCCAGCAACAGCGTCAGGCCCTGCGTCAGACCGGCCTCGCTGGCAGGCGGACGCTGCGCCAATTCGGCGCGTAGCAGCCGGAGGGTGTCGCGCGCATGTTCCGCGCCCTTCACCTGCAGGCCGAGGAAACGCTGCAGCGTGGCGCCGGGGTCGTCGCCCAGTGTGGATGCGAACTGGCGGAATGTGTCCCCCGGCATCGCGCACGGCCAGTCGGCGCCCTGCACGAAGCGCGGCGTGGTCGCCATCAGGGACAGCCCGGAGACCCTTTCGGGTGCAGAAAGCGCAACCTGCAACGCCACCTGCCCGCCCAGCGACCAGCCGACCCAGTGCGCCCGCAGCGGCGCGACGGCGGCGCAGCGCATAGCCCAGTCGTCGAGATCGGCCGCTGGCGCAGCGCTGCTGCCGCCGTGGCCCGGCAGTTCGACCACCGTGACCTCGAAGTGCGAGGTCAGGCGGGGCAGCAGTGGCTCCCACACGGCCGCATTCATTCCCCAACCGTGCAGCAGCACCAGTGGCACGCCGCTTCCCGCGCGAGACCAGTAGACGCTCACCGTGTCTCCTCCGCAGCGATCTCCGCCAACACCTCAAGCAGCACATCGACCTGCGCCGCCGTGTGTGCGGCCGACACGGTGATCCGCAAGCGCGCCATACCCTCGGGCACCGTCGGCGGACGGATCGCACTGACCAGTATCCCCTGACGCTGCAGCGCCCCGCTCCAGCGTGTTGCGCGCTCGCTGTCACCGAGTAGCAGCGGCTGGATGGGGGTCTGCGAAGGCATCAGCTCGAGGCCGATCCGCTGCGCCCCGTGACGCAGCCGCTGCACCAGGCCGGACAGGCGTTCGCGCCGCCATTCCTCGTCGGCGGCGATACGCAGGCCCGCCCTGGCGGCTTCGGCGATCGCCGGAGGCATCGCCGTCGTGTAGATGTACGGACGTGCCAGCTGGATCAGCGTCTCGATCAGCTCCTCGCTGCCGGCGACGAATGCCCCGGCGGTGCCGAGCGCCTTGCCCAGCGTCGCCATGAGGACGGGCACCTCGTCCTGGCCCAGCCCCGCGGCGGCAACGCTGCCCCGACCCTGCGGGCCGAGCACGCCGATCCCGTGCGCATCGTCGACCATCAGCCAGGCCCCCTGCCCGGTGCACACCGTGGTGAGCTCGGGCAACGGCGCGACATCCCCGTCCATGCTGAACACGCCATCGGTCGCGACCAGCCTGCGTCCCGCGGCACCATCGAGCTGGCCTGCCAGCGCATCCGCATCGGCGTGGGCGTAGCGCCTGAGCCGTGCCCGCGCCAACAGGCCGCCGTCGATCAGCGAGGCGTGATTCAGACGATCCTCGAACAGGCTGTCGCCGCGCCCGAGCAGTGCGCTGATCACGCCGAGATTGGCCATGTAGCCGGTCGAAAACAACAGGGCGCGCTGCCGCCCGGTGAATGCCGCCAGTTCTTCTTCAAGCGCGTGATGCGCCTGGCTGTGGCCGCTGATCAGGTGTGCCGCACCACTGCCGGTCCCATAGCGCGCAGCGCCGCGGGTCAATGCCTCCGCCAACCTTGGGTCAGCGGCCAGGCCGAGGTAGTCGTTGGAGCAGAAGGCCAGCATGCGCCGGCCGTCGACCACCAGTTCCGGGCCCTGCGGCCCGTCGGTGACGCGGCGACTGCGGTACAGCCCGGCGGCGCGGCGCTGTGCGAGTTGATCGTTCAGGGTTTGCATCGAATCGACGACGTAACGGATGTCGGCATGCGGCGCGGGCGCGCACCGTCACCCACGCCGGGGCCGTTTCACTGCCCGGACCCGCAACACGCCTGGCGATCGGATTCGAGCTCGATCGTCTGCATGTTGATGCCCAGCCGGGCAAACAGCGCATGATCGTGATCGGCATCCGGGTTGTCTGTAGTCAGCAGCCGATCGCCATAGAAGATCGAGTTGGCCCCAGCCAGGAAACACAGCGCCTGCGTCTCGTCGCTCATTTCGCTGCGGCCCGCCGACAGGCGTACATAACTGTGCGGCATCAGGATGCGCGCCACCGCGATGGTACGCACGAACTCCAGCGGATCGAGCCTGTCGTTGCCATACAGCGGCGTGCCCTCAACCTGCACCAGCATGTTGATCGGCACCGACTCCGGGTGCGGCGACAGATTGGCCAGTTCCTGCAGCATCCGCGCGCGATCGGTACCCGTCTCACCCATCCCGAGAATGCCACCCGAGCAGACATTGATGCCCGCCTCGCGCACCGACTTGAGGGTGTCCAGGCGGTCCTGAAAAGTACGCGTGGTGATCACGTTTCCGTAGAACTCCGGCGAGGTATCCAGGTTGTGGTTGTAGTAGTCCAGGCCGGCATCGGCCAGGCGTCGAGCCTGCGGCTCGCTGAGCATCCCCAGGGTGACACAGGTCTCCATCCCCAGGCCGCGCACGGCCGTAATCATGTCGATGACCTTGTCCAGGTTCCTGTCGGTCGGGTTGCGCCAGGCCGCGCCCATGCAGAAACGGGTAGAGCCCTTGGACTTGGCCGCCTGCGCCGCCTCGATAACCTCGTCGAGCGGCAGCAGCTTCTCGCGCTCCAGCCCGGTATCGTATTTGGCGCTCTGCGAGCAATAGGCACAGTCTTCCGCACATGCGCCGGTCTTGATCGATAGCAGCGTGCTGACCTGCACCTGGTTGGGATCGAAATGCGCCCGGTGCACCGTCTGCGCGCGGAACAGCAGGTCGTTGAACGGCAGCGCGAACAGCGCCCGGATCTCGTCCAGTGACCAGTCGTTGTGTAGTTGACGGTCGGTTTCGACAGCACTCATTTCAAGCCTCCTCGGCAGATACCTGGTCTTGCGGCACGGAGATATCCGGCCATTCCTCGCGGCGGATCCTTATGATCGACCACAGCGACCAGGGTATGATCACCGCCAGTCCGAGCCCCCAGGCGATCAGCCAGGGCGTGACCCCACGCCCCGGGAAAAAAGTCCCGATCGGGATGATCGCCCCCATCACACCGTAGAAGCGGTAGGCCGCACGTTGGGTGTAGTGGCCGACCCTCGGGTCGGGATGATGCCGGTGCAACGCATAGATCAGCATGGAGCCGCCAAACCACAGGATCGGCAGTGGCGGCAGCAGCATACTGACCAGGTTGCCGATGTCCATCTGCATGGCGGCAAAGCGTGACGAACGGCCACTGATCGTTTGCTGCGGACTGACTGGCGTGACGTCCAATGTTGACGCAACCCTGGAGGCAAAATGATGGGCCATGATAGGTGGGGAAAGCCCTCTGTCAACCAAAAAGGATTTCTATGGTTAACATGTGGTCACTCTTTGATCGAATCATCGATAGCTGCTGTGCCCTCTGCCATGCACCGGGCCACGCGATCTGTGCCGATTGCCTGAGCACCCTGCCGCTCAACACCGCGCCCTGCACACGCTGCGCACTGCCGCTGCCATCCGGCGCACCACCTGACACGCTGTGCGCCGATTGCCAGGCACACCCCCCGGCGTTCGATCGCGTGGTGGCCCCGCTGCTCTATCAGAGACCGGTCGACGACATGGTGGCGCAGTTCAAGTACCGTCAGCGCCTGCACCTGGGGCAGGTCATGGCGGACACCCTGGGCGCCGCAGTGGGCGGGCAGCAGGCACTGCCGTTGTTGCTTGTCCCTGTGCCGGCCGGACCGCAGCGACTGCGCGAGCGCGGATTCAACCAGGCCGCTGAACTGACACGCCGGTTATCTGCAGCACTCGATATTCCATGGGCCGGCAACCGTCTGATCCGGGCATCTGACACACAGACACAGCGCGGACTGCCGCGCCCGCAGCGTCGACGCAATGTGCGTGGCGTGTTCAGCTGCGCAGGTCCGCTGCCGGACCACGTGGCGTTGATCGATGATGTGATGACGACCGGCGCCACGGCCGGGGAGGCGAGCCGGGCGCTCAAGAGCGCCGGCGTCAGGCGGGTCGAGGTGTGGGCCGTGGCTCGCACACCCCGGGACAGGTGGAATCGGGGGTCCGGCTAGCTAGCGCGGCGTTTCGCTAACGATCAGCCAGCACCCGCTCCTTCATCTCGCGCCGCTCCTGCGCGTCGATCGTCAGCGTGGCGATGGGCCGCGCCTTCAGTCGCATCACGCCGATCGGTTCACCTGTGTCTTCGCAATAGCCGTAACTACCGTCCTCGATGCGCTCCAGTGCCTGCTCGATCTTGCGCACCAGTTTGCGGTAGCGGTCGCGGGTGCGCAGCTCCAGGCCGTGCTCACTCTCGCGGCTGGCGCGGTCCGCCTCGTCACCGACCTCCTGGTAGGACTTGTCGCGCAGGTTGTCCAGCGTCTCCTGCGCCTCGGCCATCAACTCCTCACGCCAGCGAATCAACTGGCGCCGAAAGTACTCCAGCTGCCGGGAGTTCATGTACTCCTCGTCCGGGCTGGGTTCGTAATCGGCCGGAAGTTCCACTGCCATGTTTGTCTGACTCCGAAGTTTGCTTAAGGCCGCGGGTTTTTAGCCTACCCGGCCCGCATAATCAACCCCGAGATGCATCGAAGCCGACCCGGGGCAACGAATTTGCTTTCCCCTTTACAGGCGGCCCAGACAATCGGGCACCGTTGGCGAAGCCGGATCGGCAAAGAACCCACGCACCAGGTCCGCCGCGCAGACATGGCTGTCGAGAACACCGTGGCCGACCGCCGGGAAAACGAACACCTGCGACCGACTCAGGCCGCGCGCCGCCAGCTCCGCCCACTCCGGCGGTGTCACCGGATCAAACTCGCCGGCGAGCAACAGTGTCGGCACGTCGGCAACCACCGCAGTGCGGAATTGCGCCGGAGCCTCACCCGAATCCCAGTAGCGGCAGGCGTGATACTGCCAGTCATAGCGCTTGATCGCCGCCGCCCGCGGATACAGCTGCAGTTGCCGCTCGGCCTCGCGCTGATCGACCGCACCAGCGTCGTGGCAATCCACCGACGACGCCACCGCGTCGCTGATCGAATCATCGAGCAGGCTGTCGACGTTGTCCTGGATCAGACCGCGCATGGCGATGTCGAGCCTGCCGTCACCAAGTGCGCGCATGCTCGGCGGCAGTTTGGGTATCACATCCCACTGATACAGCGCCTCGAACAACAGCCAGGCCAGATCCTCGTCATCGTAGACCACCGCGATATCCTTGCCGTCCTGCGGGTCGCGCACGCTGAGTTTGATCAGCTCCCGGTCGACGCGCGCGAGTGCCCGCTCCAGTTCGGCATCGAGATCAGCCGGGGATTGCGTGCATTCATCCGCCAGTTCACAGATACGGCTGTACAGCTCGAAGGCGCGCTGCAACAACCAGGCGTCACTGAGTTCTGCATTGACCTGCGGCGGATACACGGAGTCCAGCACCACCGCGCGCAGGTGCTGTGGCGCCGAACGCATCATCTCGAGCGCCACCCGGGTGCCATAGGAAACGCCATAGACGTCCCAGCGCTCCAGGCCCATCGCCGACATCAGGTCGATTGCATCCGAGGCATTCGATTGCGTGGTGAAGCGATGCAGGTCCATGCCCCCGGCCTTGAGCCTGTCGTGGCACGCGCGTGTCGCCTCCCGCACGCGGCGGTAGGTCTCCTCGGTCGGCAGCGGCAGCGGCAGCAACTCGCGCCGCACGCTGCGCATCTCGGGGCAGTCCAGCGCGGGCTCAGACAGACCGACACCGCGCTGGTCGTAAAGCACCACACCGCCATTCCACCCGGTCTGCTCGACCCAGTGCGACCAGAACCCGACCTCCTCTGCACCGAGCCAGGACGATCCGCCCGGACCACCGGCGATATACAGCACCGGCGGCCCGGCACGTCGCCAGAACCATTGCGGGATATAGACGACCGGCAGGCTGAACTGCTCCGGCAGGGCGCTGGCCTCAGGCCGGGTGTGGAAGCGCCCGCAATGCATCGGCCTCCACAACGGCCTGTCGAACCAGCAGTCGACCCATTCAAGGCGCGCACCGTCGGCCAGGGTGAGGGCCGCCGGTGGCGCGTGCAGCGTCTGCCATAGCCACCATACCGCCGGCAGCAGGGCGATCGGCCACAGGACCCAGCGCACCAGGTACATCAGCCCGCGCCCACCAGGTAATCGGCGAACAGACCGAGAAACACCGCCATGCCGACGTAGTGATTGTTCAGAAAGGCGCGGAAACAGGCCGTCCTGTCGCGCCCGCGGATCAGCCATTGCTGGTAGGCAAACAACGCCGCGGCAGCACCCAGACCAACCACGAAAAACACGCCGCGCGCCGCCATCTGGCCGACCTGCCACAACAGGATCATCATCACCACCTGCAGCATGCCGATCACCAGGCGGTCGAAGCGGCCGAACAGGATCGCGGTGGACTTGATGCCCACACGCAGATCATCGTCACGATCGACCATCGCGTACATGGTGTCGTAGATCAGCGCCCAGACGACGGTTGCCGCGAACAGCACCCAGGCGACTGCCGGGACCTGCTCCTGCAGGGCGGTGAAGGCCATCGGCACGGCCCAGCCGAATGCGGCCCCGAGCACCACCTGCGGAAAGTGCGTGTAGCGCTTGGTGAACGGGTACGCCGCAGCCAGCGCCACGGCGACGAAGGAATGCGCGATGGTCATGGCGTTCAGCGTCAGCACCAGCGCAAACGCGAGCAGGCACAGGACCACAAACACCACCACTGCCTCACGCGGCGTCACCCGGCCGGTGGCCAGCGGCCGACCCGCGGTTCGTTCCACCTGTCCGTCGAAGTGGCGGTCGGCGAAGTCGTTGATCGCACAACCGGCCGAGCGCATCAACGCGGTCCCGAGAACGAATACCAGCAGTATCCACCATGGCGGGAACCCGGCCGCGGCGATCCATAGCGCCCACAGTGCCGGCCAAAGCAGCAGGTAGATGCCGATCGGCCGATCCGCGCGCACCAGGCGCCAGTAGTCGCCAAAACGTGCGCGCCAGTCGGTCGGGGATGACGCAGGCGGGGATGCCATCATGTGCGCAACGCCGGCAGACCCGGCAGGAACAGCTCGTTGACCAGGATGCGCTCACCACGGAAGTCGAACAGGGTCCGTCGCCCCCACAGAGCGGCAGGTTTGTGCCCGAGATGGGCAGTAGCACGCGCGAACAGCCGGTGACGCGGTGTGATCCTGGCGACCTCGACCCGCAACCGGCGCGTCGTCGGGTCAGCGAACAACACCTCGCCGAGCGGACGCTGACCGAGCTGGGTCAGCGCATGAACCGGCCCACGCAGAGAACCCAGAGGGATCAGCGTGCGTGCGAACACCATTGCATTGCGCCCGCAGTACAGCTTGACCTCGCGCACCAGCGTGGCCTGGGCCGGACCGCCGTCGAGCAGGCCCGCCTCGCTGGGCAGTGCCGCCGCGCGCCCCTGAAGCACGAGTTCGACACGGAACCGACCGCGGCAACTCGCGATCACCGAACGCGTCAGCGAACCGCGATCGCTCAGCCAGGCGTGCAAAGACGGCAACACGCCCGGCAGGCGGCGTGCAGAGAGCGGGGTCCAGCGGGGTTCACGCAGGGCACAGGGGCTTGGTTTGGTGCGTCGTAACATGTGGTCGCGCGGTGCTAGTCAGGCTCGATTATCGCACGCCGGGGCGTGTTGCTGGCAGGTCGGAGGGCTTGGCGACGACATAGGATTGGTTGATTGATGGGCGTGGTGGCGCAGTTATTTTTGATGCGCGGCGGCGCGCACCCGATTTTGAAAGCGGGGACTGCCCCGCACGCAGGTCCCTTTTCTTTGCTTGCCCAAAGAAAAGAGACGAAAAGAAAAGGCACCCCAAGGCTTGGTCGGCGCTGCGCACCGACTCCCCTGCGCTCCTCGACAGAAAACGGGCGCTGCGGAATTGCCTCGGGCCATCCTTGGCCCTCGCCCTGCGGGCGCCGCACGCGGCGGCAACCGGGATCCTCCCCGGTTTATCCCTCGCTGCGCTCGGTCAGACAGTCCTCGCGCTGTTCCGTTTTCTGCCTGCGGTGCTCGGCTGCACCAAGGGGTCAGGGTGTGCGCCCCAGCCCCGTTGACGCCGCCGAGCATCGCAGGACCGGACCGGGAGAAGCGAGGACTGTCTGAGCGATCGGAGATCGCGAGTTCCGCAGCGCCGGTCTGGGCCGAGAAGCGCAGGGAACCCCTCGCCACAGGCGAGGGGCAAGTCGTCGGGTGCCGTTTCTTCTGGTTACTCTTCTTTGGGCAAGCAAAGAAGAGTAACGCTGGCGCGCTGAGCACAGCGCAATCAAAAACAACTGCGCCACCACGCGTGCATCAAACCCAACTCCCAAGACACATCGCTCATACATCCGCATACTGCACCTTCGATCCGATCCAGCGGTGCATCAGCGGCGCTACGGACTCGGGGTGCTGCGCCAGCAGCCGGTCGGCCAGTGCCTGCACCCCGGGCACCAGATCCTGGTCACGCAGCAGATCGGCGATACGAAACTGCATCTCGCCGGTCTGGCGCGTACCGAGCACCTCGCCGGGGCCGCGGATCTCGAGGTCGCGGCGCGCGATCTCGAACCCGTCGTTGGTCTCGCGCATCACCGCCAGGCGCGCCTGGGCGACGCTGCCCAACGGCGGGTGATACATCAGCACACAGTGGCTCTGCTGGGCCCCGCGCCCGACCCGACCGCGCAGCTGATGCAACTGCGAAAGCCCCAGCCGCTCTGCGTTTTCGATCACCATCAGGCTGGCGTTGGGTACATCCACGCCGACCTCGACCACCGTGGTTGCCACCAGCAGATCGATCTCACCGGCCTTGAACGCGGCCATCACCGCCTCCTTCTCAGGCCCTTTCAACCGCCCGTGCACCAGGCCGATCCGCAGGCCCTCGAGCGCCTCGGTCAGCGCGGCGGCGGTGACCTCGGCAGCCTCGCATTGCAATGCCTCGGATTCTTCGATCAGGGTACATACCCAGTACGCCTGGCGGCCTTCGGTGCAGGCACGGGCGACCCGCTCGACCACCTGATCACGCCGGCTGTCGGTGATCACGACCGTGCTCACCGGGGTACGGCCCGGCGGCAGTTCGTCGATCACCGACAGGTCCAGGTCGGCATACGCGGTCATTGCCAGGGTGCGCGGGATCGGCGTCGCGGTCATCACCAGCTGGTGAGGCACCTGGCCGGCCACACCCTTTTCACGCAACGCAAGCCGCTGGTGCACACCGAAGCGGTGCTGCTCGTCGACGATCACCAACCCAAGGCGGTCGAACAGCACGTCGTCCTGAAACAGTGCATGGGTGCCGATGACCACCTTCAGTTCACCTTCACTCAACGCCTGCAAGGTGGTCGCACGACGGCGGCCCTTGTGCCGCCCACTGAGCCATCCGAGGCCGATACCCAGTGGATCGAGCCAGGTGGAGAAGTTGCGCAGGTGCTGCTCGGCCAGCAATTCGGTGGGTGCCATCAGTGCCACCTGGCAACCGGCCTCGACGCAGCACAGGGCCGCCAGCGCGGCGACGACGGTCTTGCCCGAACCGACGTCGCCCTGTACGAGGCGCAGCGCCGGATGCGGCTGCGCCAGGTCACCACGTATCTGCGCCAGCACCCGCTGCTGGGCGCCGGTCAGTCGAAACGGCAGGCTGTCCAGCAGCCGCTGTTGCAAGTCGCCGTCTCCCTGCAGCACGGGGGCACCCCGTCGGCGCTGACGCTGCCGCAACACCCGCAGGCTGAGCTGATGGGCGAGAAGCTCTTCCAGGGCCAGCCGGCGCTGTGCCGGGTGGCCGTTGTCGGACAACAGGCGTTGCGACTGGTCGGGAGGTGGGCGATGCAGCAGGCGCACTGCATCCGCCAATGGCGGCATGGCAAATTCCCTGAGCACTTCCTCCGGCAGCAGCTCCTGCAGCCCGCCGCTGCCCAGCAGTTCGAGTGCACGCCCGGTGAGATCGCGCCAGGTCAGCTGGTGCATCCCCTCGGTGGTCGGATAGATCGGCGTCAGCGCCGGTTCGACGTTGGCAGGTTCACCCTCGTCGACCCGCTGCACCTCGGGATGCACCAGCTCGAGACTGCTGGGCCCGTTGCGCACCTCGCCGAAACAGCGCAGCCAGCTGCCGCGCATCATGTTGGCCTTCTGCGCGGCGCTGAAATGGAAGAAGCGCAGCGTGATGCTGCCGGTGCCATCGGCCAACCGAACCAGCAGTGAGCGTCGGCGGCCGAAGCGGATATCTGCCAGCTCCACCTCGCCCTGGATCACCGCCTGGTCTCCGACGCGCAGGCTGCCAATCGGCACGATCCGGGTGCGATCCTGATAACGGATCGGCAGGTGAAAAAGCAGGTCCTGGACACTCCGGATACCGAGCTTTTGCAGGCGCTCGGCATTCTTCGGACCGACGCCCTTCAGCGCGGTGACAGGGGTGTCAGCGAGACTGGTGGACGGCGTGGACACCGCGGCAGCATACGAAAGCTCGGACGACGCAACAAGCGCGCAGGCTGGCTATCCGATCAAAGCGCATCGCTTCCCAGATCCTCCACGAATCGCCGGAACTCGACGTTGTTGCGCAGCAGCTCGCGCCCCGCGGCAATCAGCTGATCCACCTGTTCGTCGCTCAATGCGAGGCTGGTGGGGATTCCGTTGAAATACGCCCTGCGCTCGGGTTCGGCAACCGCCTCGAAATCGACCCGCACGAAATACGACTCGACCGGCGCCGCCGGTGTCGACAGCTCGTCCGCCCAGCGCCTAACGCTCGCCTGCAGCAACTCCACGGTCGACGCATTGTAGCGATGCAGCTGGATATCGGTGACCGCGTTGGCCGTCTGCTCCAGCGTCGGCGCACGCGCGCTGGCCTCCATGTCGGAGCCGACCCTGGTCGACGCGTTGACCGATACGATGGCGAGACGCGACGCCGGTGTGGTACCGACATTGCGCAGCAGGCGCCGCGGCCCCCCGGCCACCTCGATGATGTCGTAGATCGCGCGCAGGCCGAGGTTGTCGGTGATCCCGCCGTCGACCAGGTGGATGAAGCGGCGACGGTCCTTGTCCGCGTAACTCTGCAGACCGTCCAGCACCTGGACCAGCTGAGGTGACTCGGTCAGGTAATGCTGTGCATCCCGCACCCAACCCTGACGGGCCGGGTCGCAGCCGGCATGATTTTCCAGCGCGACCGGCGTGAACAGCATCGGCACCGCCGACGAGGCGGTGACGGCACGCGCCACCGGGAAGGTCGCCAGATCCGAGCACAACAGGTCGAAATACTCCTGCAGGAAGGAAAAGCGTACGCCGGCGCCCAGATCGGAGGCATTGATCACGATCAGCGGCCCGGGACCCTGTTGCAGGTCGGCAAAGGTCGCGCCCTTGAACACGCTGGCGTCGTAGAAATCGACGGCCATCTCGGTTCGGCCGCGGCTGGAGAACCACCATGCCGGGCTGAACAACCCGTGCACGAGTTCGCCGGCCACATCGCGGCGCAGGAACTCGTCCTCGAAATTGCTGAACAGCGCGTCGCCATTCAGTCCGAAATAGGCCGCCGTGAAACTGCCCCCGGACACCGAACTGATCAGGTCGACTTCGTCCAGCAGCCGACGTGACCGGCCGTCGATCACGACGCGGGTATCGCGCAGTTCGGCCAGCACCCCGTAGGCAAGGGCTGCGGCGCGGGTGCCGCCCCCGGAAAACGCCAGCACCAGGGTCAATTCACCCGACCGCGATGCACTGACCGCGCTGCCGATCGAATACGCCTGGTTGACAGTGGTCGCGGCGCGCGGCTTGTTGATAATCGTGCTGTAACTGGTACAACCGGATAGCAGCACCGCCAGCACCAGCATCGCCGCCAGCACCGGCGTCCTGTGCAGGGTGGCGCGGTGTATCACGTGAGACTCATCGAAAGCACCGGTTGGGACAATGACCTATCAAGAAACCATACGCCAACACACCAGGGGCCGCGGCACCTATGACATCACCGATCAGGTACAGGCCAGCGTACGCGACTCGGGCGTGCAGACCGGGCTGTGTCACCTGTTCCTGCAACACACCAGCGCGTCGCTGATCATCTGTGAGAACGCCGATCCCAGTGTACGCAGCGACATCGAGCGATTCCTGGCCAGGCTGATACCGGATGGTGACCCGCTATACGAGCACAGCAGCGAAGGCCCTGACGACATGCCGGCGCATCTGCGATCGGTCCTGACGGCGGTCGAGACCACTCTGCCGGTCAGGCAGGGTCGTTGCGCCCTCGGCACCTGGCAGGGTGTGTACCTTTATGAGCACCGCGACCGGCCACACGAGCGCCGGTTGATCGTGACGGTGCGCGACTGACCCTGTCCCTGAGCCGGTCGCGCGCCGCGGCGATCACTTTTTCAGCGTGTCGAGCGCCTTGGTGAATCCATTGAGCGACAGCGGCAGACCTACCACCTGCTTGTTGGGCGCGGCCACACGTACGACGGCCTGCTCGCCCTTCTTCATCGCCGCGATCATATCCGGGTTGAGCGGCGTGGCCACGGTCGTGCAGCCTTCGGCGGCGCACAGGAAGAACGTCAGCTTGACCGGCTCGACACCGTCCATCATCAACGCAGCACCCGGCGGCAGCAGCGAGCCCAGCGGCACGGTCACGACGATCAACGGGTCGCCCTGACCCGGGCGATAGGCGATGCGCGCGCCGAGCACCAGTTGACCACTGTCTTTCTTGGTCACGTTCTGGAACACGTAACACAGTTCCTCATCGCCCTCCGGCGCCTTTTCGCACTTGTACCCCCAATCGCCGTAGGTCGGGATCTTGGCGTCCTCGGCAACGACAACATTGGCTGCGAATACGCTGACCAACGTCAGGAGGAAAGTGGGGAGAATTTTTTGCATCGTGCAATCCATGTTCAGAGAAATGATTGCGCAGTCTACCGGTAAACCGCGCCCGCAAGAAAGACAGCGCCATGTGGCGCCAGGTTCCCTGATCGCGATCGATTCCGCGGTTTCGCGAGGCAACGCACCGCAGGAAATTGATAGTAAATAACTATCATGATTGTAGAAACAAACAATTTTACCAATGTCACCTCGTTCCGGATACTGCACTCACTGGATTGCAACCCCTTACAGGAGTCAACGAAATGAAACTGCACAACAGCGAAGGCCAGACCATCCCGAACGTCGTTTTCCGTACCCGCCGCGATCACGAGTGGGCCGATGTCAGCAGCGATGAGGTCTTCAAGGGAAAGACCGTGGTGGTGTTCGCCCTGCCCGGCGCCTTCACCCCGACCTGCTCGTCGACCCATGTGCCGCGCTACAACCAGCTGGCACCCGAGCTCAAGCGCCACGGTGTCGACGAAATCATCTGCGTGTCGGTCAACGACGCATTCGTGATGAACGAATGGCGGGCCGAGCAGAAGGCATCGAACATCACCTTCCTGCCCGATGGCAACGGCGACTTCAGTCGCGGCATGGGCATGCTGGTACCGAAACAGGATCTGGGTTTCGGCGAGCGTTCCTGGCGCTACTCGATGCTGGTCAAAGACGGCGTGATCGAAAAGATGTTCATCGAGCCGGATGTGCCGGGTGACCCGTTCGAGGTCTCCGATGCCGACACCATGCTGGCCTATGTCGCCCCGAACGCCAGCAAGCCGCTCGACGTGACGGTGTTCACCCGCGAGGGCTGCCCGTTCTGCGTCCGCGCCAAGGGACTGTTGCGGGATGCCGGCATCCAGTTCGATGAACTGGTGCTCAACCGCGACTACAGCGAGGTCACGCTGCGTGCAGTGGCCGGCGCCTCGATGGTGCCGCAGGTGTTCATCAACGGTGAACACATCGGTGGCTCGGACAGGCTCGAGGAGTTCCTCGACAACCGCGAAAAGGCCGCGGCCTGAGGGCTTGGCAAGACTGCCTGGCCACCTCACCCGGATCCTCTCCTGGAGGGAGGGGGAAATGGAAGGCATCCCTTTCCCGCCGGGCAGAGGGAAAACGAAGGAACCTTTTCCCCGCCGGGGAGAGCACAACCAACTGCACCCTCTCCCCGCCGGGGAGAGGGCCGGGGTGAGGGGAAATGCCCGACCACCCAAGCGCGAATACAGGAGCAGCACAATGAACACACATTTCGATCTGATCGCCATCGGCGGCGGCAGTGGCGGCCTGGCGGTGGCGGAAAAGGCCGCGCAATACGGCAAGCGCGTCGCAGTCGTCGAGCCGGCGAAGATGGGCGGCACCTGCGTCAACAGCGGCTGCGTCCCGAAGAAGGTGATGTGGTACGCCGCCAACCTGGCGCATGCCGTCGATGCCGCAAACGACTTCGGCATCCCGGCACAGCGCGGGGTCACCGACTGGAAGAAACTGGTGGCCGGACGCCAGCGTTACATCGCCGACATCAATCGCTACTGGGATGGCTACGTGGCCGACAGCGACATCACCCGGATCGACGGCAGTGCGCGCTTTGTCGATGCGCGCACGGTCGAGGTCAACGGTCGCCGCTACAGCGCCGAGCACATCGTGATCGCCACTGGCGGCCACCCGATCGTACCGCGCGTACCGGGCGCCGAACTGGGCATCACCTCGGATGGATTCTTCGAACTGACCGAACAGCCTCGCAAGGTCGCGATCATCGGTGCCGGTTACATCGGTGTTGAACTGGCCGGGGTGCTGCGCGCGCTCGGCTCGGACGTCAGTCTGGTCGCCCTCGAGGAGCGCGTGCTCGAGGCCTTCGATGACATGATCAGCGCTGAACTGATGGCCGAGATGCGCAAACAGGGCATCGCACTGCACATGGGCTTCCAGGTGGCCGGCCTCGCAAAGACCGACACCGGCATTGCACTGGACGCCAGCGACGGTGAGCGCCTGGACGGGTTTGACCGGGTGATCTGGGCAGTCGGCCGCGCGCCGAACACGCGCCAGCTGACACTGGAAAACGCAGCCGTCGAGGTCCGCGCGAACGGTATCGTGCCGACCGATGAGTACCAGAACACCAACGTGGCCGGCATCTATGCGATCGGTGACATCACGGGGCGCGCCGCGTTGACCCCGGTCGCGATCGCCGCCGGCCGACGCCTCGCCGCACGCCTGTTCGCCGGACAGGTGGACAGCAGGGTCGACTACAGCAATATCCCCAGTGCGGTATTTTCCCACCCGCCGGTCGCCACGGTTGGGCTGACCGAACGACAGGCGCGTGAGCAACAGCACAAGGTCACGGTTTACCAGACCGATTTCACGCCGATGCGCCATGCGCTGTCCGCACACGGCGTCACCACCGCGATGAAGCTCGTGTGCAGCGGTGACGACGAACGTATCGTCGGCATCCACCTGATCGGCGATAACGTCGAAGAGATGCTGCAGGGTTTCGCCGTCGCGGTGCGGATGGGGGCAACCAAGGCGGACTTCGACAACACGATCGCGATCCACCCGATCAGCGCAGAAGAACTGGTGACCATGAAGACCCCGCAACCGGCGCCACCCTCGCACCACTGCGTCGACACCGGGGTCGAATGGAGAGAGGCCGGCTGAGCAATCGGACGTGTCACTGGCCAGGGACGGCCATGACCGTACGGGTGTTCCGATCCGTGTGATGCAAGACCGGGAATCGCACCCGCGCTGTGGCACCCGCATCCGCCCCCCAGGAACCAACTCTCCCGCGCCAGGCGACCCGCCAATCGGCTAACATGGACAGACCCCATTTTTCGGACGATCGCCCATGTACTTGGCCTTTTCCTCCCCGCAACAGGTGGTGGAAGACCTGAATGCCGCCACCGCAGACGACCCGCAGCCGGTGTGGATGCTGTGTGTCGCCGACCGCCATGGGGAGGCGCTGCCCGAGTTGCTCGATGCGTGCCGCGACCAAGGCATACGCGTCTACGGTGGCCTCTTCCCCGGCCTGATTCATGGCGCCGGGGTCAAGTACGAGGGGATCGTCGCCATCGCGTTTCCTGCCGTGAGCCAGCTGGCGATCGCCGACCTTTCAGAGGGCCGGGTCGCCTGGCGCGAACCCCTGCCGGACATACCCGCGAACGGACATGCCAGTTTTCATCTGTTGATCGATTGCCTGGCGCCGAATATTACCGGCCTGATGGACGACATCTACAACCGGTACGGAAGCCGGCTGGTCTGCTACGGTGCTGGTGCCGGTTACCATGACCTGCGCGCGCTGCCGTCCGTATTCACCGAGCAGGGCTACCTGCAAGACGCCGCGGTGATGCTGGTCACCCCGCTACAGGCCCGGGTGCGCGTGCGCCACGGCTGGCGCCGCATCGCCGGGCCCTTCGTCGCCTCACGCACCCATGACAACGTGGTCCAGGAACTCAACTGGGAACCCGCCGCCAGCTTCTACCGCGATCTCGCGGCGCAACAGAGCGCCGACTTTGCCGCCTCCCCGGTCTACCCGGACATCAGTGCCATCTACCCGCTGTGCATCGCCAAGGAAGGTGGTGAAGACGTAATCCGGGATGCCGTCAGCGAGACCGACAGCGGTGATATCGTGTTCCTGTCTGGCGTCGCCGAGAACTCGGTGATGTACCTGGCGCATGGCGATCAGGACACCTTGATCGCGGCTGCGTGCCAGGCGGTCGACGAGTGCAGCACACCCGACGCGATCCGCCACTGCTTCATCTCCGACTGTTATTCGCGTGCGCTGAACTTCGGCGGCAACTTCCACCTCGAACTGGAAGCCGTGCAAGATGCCCTGCGCCGCTTTTGCGACGCAACCCCGGAAGGTGTGCTCGCGCTCGGCGAGGTGGCCAATAACGGCGGGCAGTACCTGGAACTATTCAACAAGACGTTCGTGGTCGCGCTGACCCATCGCTGAAACCGGCCATGCACGACAAAAAACTCGACGTACAGGAAGAAATCCTGCTGCTCTACGAGCTGTTGCTGAGCATCGGCGACACACTCGACCCGCAGGCCACCAGCCGCAGTTTCCTGCGCTCGCTGATGGCCAGACGCCAACTGACCGGGGCGTCGATCTGGTGGCGTGACAGCGACTCCGAACAAGATCCCGGCGGCGCGATGGCACTGCTGGACGGCATCCCACGCGCCCAGCTGAACCGTGACCAGCTGCCCCCCGATCACCCGTTGTGCCGGCTGGCACTGGGGGGCAAGGCGCGGGCATTCAATGCATCGGACGCCGGCTATTCGGCCCTGGATATCGACACCGGGTCCGTGGCCGTCAGCTGGGCCCTGTTTCCACTGGGTGGCGATGGATTCCTACTGATGAGTTCACCGTCGGTCGACCTGTTCACGCCACGCATGCTGGGACAGCTGCGTGCGGTGGTAAATAAGCTGACAGCAGCACTGCAGGGCGGCTTTGCCCATACACGCCTGCGGCGCTCCGAGGCCACCTTACGAGAACGCGGCCAGCAGCTCGACGAGTCGCGCAACCTGCTCCAGGCGATCATCGACACGACGCCGGTCCGGGTGTTCTGGAAAGACCGCGACCTGCGCTACCTGGGGTGTAATCCGGCATTCGCCCGCGATGCCTTGGCAGGGTCACCTGAGGGCCTGGTCGGCAAGTCCGACTACGAGATGTCCTGGGCGGAACACGCTGACAGATACCGCGCCGATGATCGCGAGGTCATCGAGCAGGGGCTGAGCAAGATCGGCTACGAGGAACCGAACACCACCCCCGATGGCAGCCGGACCTGGGTCAGTAGCTCCAAGGTGCCGTTGCGCGACCGCAACCAGCAGATCATCGGCGTACTCGGCATGTACGAGGACATCACCGAGCGCAAGCAGGCGCAGCTGCGCCTTTCCGAAAGCGAGGAGCATTTCCGCACCCTGGTCGAAGCGGTCCCCGATTCGATCCAGTTTAAAGATGGCCAGGGCCGCTGGTTGATCGCCAACCGGGTGTGCCTGCAGATGTTCGGCCTCTTGGACGAGCACTGGCTGGGCCAGAGCGACACCGAACTGGCGCAGCATCATCCACACCTGAGGCAGACACTCAATCACTGTGTCGACAGCGACACCGAGGCATGGGCCAGCGGAGAGATCTATCGGACGGAGGAAACCGTCATCGATCAGCAGGGGACGCATCACTTCGATGTCACCAAGATCCCGTTGTTCGATGCCGACGGCGACCGCCAGGCACTGGTCATCATCGGCCGTGACGTGACGGAGGCCAGGCGCAACCAGGAAGAGCTCGAACGCTACCGGCACGAACTCGAGGCGCTTGTGGAACAGCGCACCAACGAGCTGCTCGAGACCGAGGCGCGCGCCAGCCATATCGTCAACTCGAGCGCCGGCGGTATGTATGGCGTCGATACCCAGGGCAAGCTCACGTTCATCAACCCGGCCGCCTGCAGCATGCTCGGGTTAAGGGCCAAGGAGGCGATCGGTCGTCGCGCCCACACGCTGTTTCATCACAGTCGCGCCGACGGAACACCTCTTGCCGAGGCGCAATGCGCGTTGATTCGCGGCATGACGGAAAACCGGGTCATGCGTGTCGATGATGAGGTCTACTGGCACGCCGACGGCCATGCAGTCCCGGTGATCTATGCGGTGCATCCCCTGCATCTCCACGGGCAGCTCAGCGGCGCGGTTGTCAGCTTCATCGACGTGAGCGCCCAGCGCGCAGCCGCCGAGGCGCGCGAACGCGCTCTGGCGGCGGCCGAAAACCTCGCCCGGGTCAAGAGCGAGTTTCTCGCCAACATGAGCCACGAAATCCGCACGCCGCTGAACGGTGTCCTCGGGTTCGCACAGATCGGTGCCCGGCATGCGGGCAACGACGCCAAGGCACAAAACGCGTTCGAGAAGATTATCGACTCGGGCAAGACCCTGCTTGGCGTGATCAACGAGATCCTCGATTTCTCGAAGATCGAGGCCGAACAGCTGCGCATCGATCACATCGCCACGTCCCTGCGCGAGGTCATAGACCACGCAATGGGGCTGGTCACACTGCGCGCCCAGGGCAAGGGCCTTACACTTCAGACCGATTTCGCAGACCTGCCGCAAACCTGTATGAGCGACCCACTTCGCCTTGGGCAGGTCCTGATCAACCTGCTGTCCAATGCCGTCAAGTTCACCGAACGTGGGCAGGTCACGGTACAGGCCGGGCTGCGCGACGACCGGCTGGTGTTTGCCGTGATCGACACCGGCATCGGCATCGAGAAAGAACAGCTCGAACGCCTGTTCGATCCATTCATCCAGGTCGATGGCTCATCGACGCGCCGATTCGGCGGCACCGGGCTGGGCCTGGCGATCAGCAAGCGCATCCTCGACCTGATGGGAGGCGACATCCGGGTGGAGAGCGAGCCGGGACGCGGCAGCAGGTTCGAGTTTTCCCTGCCCTATGTGGCCAACACCGGCGCGGTAGCCGGCACAGACAGCCCGCCCGGCGATACCCCACCGACGACCCAGCGACTCGCCGGCCTGACCATACTGGTGGCCGAAGATGTGGAAGTGAACCAGCTAATACTTGAGGACATGCTTTGCAGCGAAGGCGCCGAGGTGGTGATCGCCGGTGACGGCAACGCGTCTGTCGAGCAGGTGGTCCGGCGGGGCGGGGCGGCCTTCGACGTGGTACTGATGGATATCCAGATGCCCGGCCTCAACGGCTACGAAGCCGCGCGCCACATCCGGACACTGCGTCCCAGGCTGCCGATCATCGGCCAGACGGCGCATGCGTTCCCGCAAGAGCGTCAAAAATGCCTCGATGCAGGCATGGTGGATCACGTCTCCAAGCCGATCGACCAGGAAACGCTGGTCACCACCATCCTGCGTCACCTGAACCGCTGAACCGCACCGTCGTGCGTTTGCGCAGGCGGTGCGTGGGACACTGCAACCACGACACATGCAGTATCCGGATCCACCCGGTTTTTTTGGCCGGGCCCGCGCACCTCGGCTATATTGCCTGAGCATACGCACGCCAAGTTGATGCCAGGAGGCTCATGGCTGCCCCCCTGACCGCTCTGCCCCCAGCACCGCCGCCACCCTCCGCATTGCAGGAGATCGGCGTCAACCTCATCGACGACCCCGGGCTGTGGTTCGACGAGGTGATTGGCGAGCTGACGCTCGCGCTCAAGACATTCCTGCCCAATCTGCTCGGCGCGGTGGCACTGCTGCTGATCGGGTGGCTGGCCGCGTTCCTCGTACGCTGGCTGATCCTGCGCTTTGGCAAGGGCCTTGACGCCATTCTCGCGGCGGTACACCGGCGACTTGGGCAGGAGGTCGCACAGACCCGCTGGTCGATTTCCACGCTGGTCGGCAACGTTTCGTTTTGGATGACCCTGGCCTACGCGGTCAGCGCCGCGGCCGAGCAGATCGGCCTGAACACTTTTGCCAGTTGGGTGCTGGGACTACTGGGCTATCTGCCCAGCCTTCTGATCAGCCTGTTCATCCTGTTCATCGGTTATCTGGTCGCCGGTGGCGTGCGCAACCTGATTGTCGCCATCGCCGAATCGCGCGGCTTTCAGCACGGCCTGTCGTTAGGCCACCTGGCTGCCGGACTGATTCTCGCCTTCGCCCTGTTGCTGGGATTGGCCCAGCTGGGACTCGACGTCACGCTGTTTGCTGACATCATCCTGCTGGCCGCAGCGGCACTGTTCGCCAGCGCGGCACTGGCCTTCGGCATCGGCGCCTCAGACGCGGTGCGCAACGTGATGGCCTCGCACTATGTGCGCCGCGCCTACCGCACCGGGCAGCAGGTCCGCGTCGACGGCCTGCAGGGTGAGATCCTCGAACTGACCCAGGTCGCGGTGATCGTGGATACCGTGGACGGCGAGGCCTGGATCCCCGCACGGCGCTTTCTGGAGAACGTCGCGTTGATCATCGAGGAAGACGATGGCGAGCACGATTGACGCGGTGACCAAGGGCTACCTGACGCTGCACCCGGCGGCGGCGGCACGGACGCTGGCGCGCCTCGACGGCCGCGACATCGAAGCGGTCTTCGTCGCGATGCCTCGCCAACTGGCGGCCAACGTACTGGAACACATGGCACCGGGTTCGGCCAGCCGCTGCCTGCTGCAACTGGCGCCGGAGACCGCCAGCGAGATCCTCGCGCGGGCACCCCTGCTCGCGGCCGTCGCCGCACTGCGTGTGATGAAACAACCCCAGGTGCAGGCCCTGCTGGGATTGATGTCACGCCCGGTCGCCGCCAGGCTGCGTCTGCGTCTGCGCTTTTCCGAATCGGTTATCGGCGCCTTCGTCGACGAGGACGTGCTGACCCTGTCACCTGAGCACCGGGTCGGCGATGCACTGCGTTTTTTCCGCCGCAGCGGGCAGCACACCGGGCAGACCATCCCGGTGCTCGACGAGCGCCGCCACCTCCTGGGCGTCGTCGATCTGAGCGAGTTGCTGGGAAATTCCGATCGCCGACTGGTGCAACATCTGATGAAACCGGCGCGAACCACGCTGAATGCGCGTGCGGCCCTGCAGACGGTGAACAAGCATCCGGCGTGGCTCAGCCATGACAGCCTGCCGGTGGTCAATCGCAACAACGTGTTTCAGGGGGTTCTGCGGCGATCCCGGGTGATGGAAGAGGAACAGGGCCTGCTCAACGAAGTCGCCGACCGCAACGAGTTGATGACCACGCGCGCCGCATTGGCCGACATCCTCTGGCTGGCGGTCGGTGCGCTGTTCGCCGGCGGCCATTCCACTGAGCGCAGCGCGCGGGACGAGTGATATGAAGCCGGGACTGACCAATGCCATCCATGCATTGCAGCGCGACCTGGTCGAACACCATCCCGACGACGCGGTCCGGCTGCTGGAACGCGAGTCACCGACGGATGTGGCCGAGATGCTGGCACGACAGCCGATCACTACCGCCTTGCCCGTATGGGAACGCCTGTCACCGGATATCTGCATTCGTGCGATCGAGGCACTGCCCGAGACCCAGGCACTGGAGATACTGCGCCATATGGACCCGTCGCGCGTCGCCGCGATACTGGCCATGCGCGACCAGGAGGCACGTGACAGGTACCTCGACATGCTGCCGCCGACCGAGGCCGAGGAACTGCGCGCGCTGCTGTCCTATCCGACCGACAGCGCCGGCGCCCTGATGGACCCGCGCGTGTTGCTGTTGCGATCCGACACCACGGTGCGCGAGGCCCTGGCAAGGATCCGTGCGCTGCGGCGGCGCGGCACGCGACGGCTGTTCGTGGTCGACGCCGATAACCGACTGGAGGGGCAGGTAGACATCCAGGACCTCGCCACGGCCACCACGACCACCCGGCTCGAAGAGATTCAGCGCCCGGTGCGCGCCGTGGTCAGTGCACTCGCGCCGCGCGAGGAAGTGGTGGAGATCCTCGAGCAGTACCGCCTGACCGACCTGCCGGTCGTGGATGCCGAAGAGCGCCTGATCGGTGCGGTGCGTTACCGCAACCTGATGGCCGCCGCCGAGGACGAGGCCACGGTGGCGATGCAGACGATGGTCGGCGTGAGCAAGGACGAACGCGCGCTGTCCCCGGTCCCGTTTGCCGTGCGCAAACGCCTGCCATGGCTCCACATCAACCTGGCCACGGCATTTCTCGCCGCCGCGGTAGTCGGCCTGTTTGAAAACACGATCGCGCAGTTCACCGCACTCGCGGTACTGCTCCCGGTAGTCGCCGGGCAGTCGGGCAATACCGGCGCGCAGGCGCTCGCCGTGACAATGCGCGGCCTCGCATTGCGTGAAATCCGAACCCGGCACTGGCCACGCGTGATTTTCAAGGAGATGTCGGCGGGGTTCTGGAACGGGGTTGCGATCGCAGCGACGACAGCGCTGGGCGTGTGGATCTGGAGCGGTTCCGAAGGACTGGCCGGGATCATCGCGGTGTCGATGATCCTCTCGATGGTGATTGCCGGCATCTTCGGCGCGGCGATTCCGCTGTTGCTCACCGCCGCCGGCCAGGATCCGGCGCAGTCATCATCGATCGTGCTGACCACGATCACGGACGTAACCGGCTTTTTCAGCTTCCTCGGTATCGCCGCGCTGTTTTCCAACCTGCTCTGAACCGTCCGCAGCTGCTAGCGGTAATCGTCACGCTCCAGGCCGTACTTCTTCATCTTGTCGTACAGCGTCTTGCGCGGCAGGCCGAGCGCAGCCATCGTGTCCTTGATGCTGCCGTTACTGGCCTTGAGCTGCTGCTCGATCAGCGTGCGCTCGAAACAGTCGAGCTGTTCGGGCAGCGTCATCGCCGGGCGATCGGTATTGCCGTCGACCATGCGCTCGATATCGTAGCCACAGGACTCGCCGAGCAATACGTAGCGTTCGGCCGCATTGCGCAGCTCGCGGACATTGCCCGGCCAGTCGGCCATCATCAGGCGACGCAGCTGATCCGGCCGCGGCGGCGGTGGCTCGCGCTGATAACGCGCGCCGGCCACCAGCACGAAATGCTGGAACAACAGCGCGACGTCCTCGCGACGTTCGCGCAATGGCGGTATGTCGATCATCACCACGCTCAGCCGGTAGTACAGGTCTTCGCGGAACTCGCCGCGGCTCGCCGCCTCACGCAGATCGATCTTGGTCGCAGCAACCACGCACAGATCGAGCGGTATCAGCTCGTTCGAGCCCAGACGCTCGATCGCCCGCTCCTGCAGCACGCGCAGCAGATGCACCTGAACCTGCAACGGCATGCTCTCGATCTCGTCGAGAAACAGGGTGCCGCCATTGGCGTGCTCGAACTTGCCGATGCGACGTGATCTGGCGTCCGTAAAGGCGCCTGCCTCATGGCCGAACAGCTCGCTCTCGATCAGTGTGTCGGGTACTGCACCGCAGTTCACAGCAACAAAATTGTGCTCACGCCGGCGGCTGTTCTCGTGCAACGCGCGCGCCACCAGCTCCTTGCCGGTACCCGTCTCGCCGTTGACCAGCACATCGGCGCCGGCGTCGGCAACCTGGCCGATCATCAGCCGCAGGCGCTGCATCGCCGGCGTGTCACCGATGATCCGCGGTCCCGGCTTGCTCTGCACCGCAAGCTCGTTCTTCAGGAGCCGGTTTTCCATCGTCAGCGCGCGCTTTTCGAGCGCGCGGCCAACAGTGTCGACCAGGTCCTCAACCGCAAACGGTTTCTCGATGAAGTCATAGGCACCGGCGCGCATGGCCTCGACGGCCATACTCACGTCGCCATGCCCGGTGATCAGGATGACCGGCAGATCCGGGTCGATTGCACGCGCGCGCTGCAGGAACTGCATACCGCTGAGACCCGGCATGCGGATATCGCTGATCACCGCACCTCGCCAGTCGCTGCCAAGCACCTCGAGCGCCTTTTCGGCGCGATCGAAAGCGTGTACCCGGTAGCCGGCGAGATCCAGCGCCTGCGAGGCAGCAACGCGGATGTGCTCCTCGTCATCGATCAGCATTACAGGGGGCAGGACAGCGTTGTTCATGGCGCGAGCTTACTGCGCCCGCGGCCACGAAGCATCTTTGACATGGGGCAAATCGCCGCAACAAGCGCATCGTTGACCGCCCCTCCGGCTGGCGTAGTTGTCATAAGCACGCCAGAATGCCCCCAGAGCACCCCAACCCACCCCACAGGAGAAAAGAAATGGCCCAATTGTTTTCCGACGAATGGATGAACCTGCTCAAAGATGCGTGGAATGCCGAACCGGAGGTACGCGACCGGCTTGCCGAGATCGGCTTCAACTCCGTGATCACCTGTGGGTTCAAGGACGAGGACCAACCACGCGGTGTCTTTGTGGTGGAAAACGGTGAATGCGTGCGCGCCGGTGACTATGCGAACGAAGACCCGGACTGGGACATGCGCGCATCGCGCGACGACTGGATGAAATGGGTCGAGAAGGGCCTCGGCATGGCCGGCATGGGCACCGCCTTCGCGATGGGCAAGCTCAAGTTCAAGAAGGGCGACTTCAAGGCGATGATCAAAGACCCGCGCATGGCCGGGCCGTTCGTCAAGAGCTTCGGTCTGATGCAGAAGATCGGCGCTGAGTAAGGCCGCCGACCCCATCCGGATTCACCCCCCGGCCGCCACGCTCTCGGGCCAGGCGGCCAGGGTCAGGGTGAACACCGCACCGCCGACCGCCGCGTTGCCGGCGGTCAGCGACCCACCCAGCCGTTGCGCGATCGTGTGCGAGATCGACAGACCGAGTCCCAGGCCGTTCTCCGTGGTGGTGAAGAACGGATCGAACACCTTTTTGAGATTCTGCTGCGGGATGCCGGGACCGGAGTCGTGTACCTCCAGTACGACGTCCGCTCCGCATGCCCGGGCGCTGACCTCGATGCGTCGATTAGGTTGATTCACCAGCACGTCGCAGGCGTTGCCGACAAGGTTCACCAACACCTGTTCCAGCTGCACCATGTCGGCCGCCAGGAACAGGTCTTGTGGCGGCAGGTCGGTGACCAGTTCGGCATCCGCCTGCTCGATGCGGTTGCGCAGGATACGCAATGCACCCTCCAGACAGGCACGCAGCGAGACACGGATACGCTGCCCACTGGACTTGCGTGAAAAGACCTTGAGCTGGCCGCTTATCTGCGCCATGCGCCCCGTCAACTCGCTGATCTGCTGCAGGTTCCATGCGGCCTGCTCGAGGTTTTCCCGCGCCAGGTAGGTGCGGGCGTTGTCCGCATAGGTGCGCATCGCCGCGAGCGGCTGGTTGAGCTCATGGTTGATGCCGGCCGACATCTGGCCGAGAGCTGCCAGCTTGGCTGCCTGGATCAGTTCGTCGCGGGTCTGCTGGTGTCGCTCGATCTCCTGGCGCAGCAAGCGGTTGGCCTCGGTGAGATCGCGCGTGCGCTGGCTGACACGGCCTTCGAGTTCGTCCAGCGCTTCCTGCATCATCTGGCGCTTTTCCAGCTCGTGCTCACGCCGCCGCCGGTTGCGTTGTGCGAACAGCCAGCCGGCGGTTGCCAGCAGCAGCAACAGGGTCATCGCAAACAGGCGCGCCTGCCACACCTGCGGATTCACCACCTTCTGCGACATCAGCAGCTGCACCCGCCAGCCGGCCTGTGGCATGTCGGTCGCCAGGCTGATGTAACCGGCGGCGTCCGACCGGACACCTTCAAGGATCCGTGCACCCGAGACCAGCGCCTTTTGCTGCGCGCCGAAAACCGCTGTCAGCTCGGCATCCGGATAGCGTCGCGAGGCACGGATGCGCTCGATGGTATCGGCGCGCAAAGGTTGCAGTGTCCGGAAACGCCATTGCGGCCGGGTCGAGATGAAGATCACCCCGTCCGGGTCTGTCACGACCAGCTCGGAATCCTGGCTGCGCCAGGCGTTTTCCAGGGTGTCGATATCGATCTTCACGACGACCACGCCGAGTGGTGACTCGGCGGCACCGACCGGGTAGGAAAAATAGAACCCGCGCCGCCCCGAGGTCGTGCCGAGTGCGTAATAGCGCCCTGCCCCGCCCTGCATCGCCTCGATGAAATACGGCCGGAAGGCGAAATTGCGGCCGACGAAGGTCAGCTCCTTCTGCCAGTTGCTGGCGGCCAGCGTGACCCCGCGCGCATCCATCAGGTAGACGTCGAGCGAGCCGGCAATCGTGTTGGCGTGGGCCAGGTAACGGTTCACCTGGTCCTGCAGGGCGGCGTCCCGCGGTGACTGCAACAACGCCCTCAGGCGGTGATCATCGGCCAGCAGTGCCGGCAGAAAGGCGAACTCGTCCAGCTGACCGGCAAAGTGCGAGACGTACAGGTCCAGCTGCTGGCGGCCTTCCACCTCGAGCTGCGCCAGCAGGGAATCGCGCTGGACGTTGCCCGCGTACCAGGAAAGCGTCAGCATCACGCCGGCCAGCAGCCACCACCCGAGGGAGGGCGGCAGCCGGCGCACCGCCGGATCAGCGCCGGAGTTCGAGGACGCCATCCATCTCGACACTGGCATTGCGTGGCAGCGACGCCACACCCAGTGCCGCCCGCGCGGGATAGGGCTGGTCGAAGTACTCCGCCATGATCTGGTTCACCAGCGCGAAATTGGCCAGATCGATGAGATACACGTTCAGCTTCACCATGTCATCGAGGCCTCCGCCGGCCGCCCGTGCCACTGCCTGCAGGTTGTCAAATACGCGGCGGATCTCCGCCTCCGTATCACCCTCAACCATGCTCATGGTCTGCGGGTCCAGAGCGATCTGCCCCGACAGGTAGACGGTCGTGCCGACCTTTACCGCCTGCGAATAGGTCCCGATCGCCTGCGGCGCCTGGTCTGTCCTGATGATTTCCCGGCTCATCGCAAGAAAACTCCTGATGTGGTTGATGGATGCATGAATGCGGCGAACGTTAACTGCTGCACAACGAAATCGCCAAGACCGTCTAAGCTGAGCAGCATGAATCCACTGTATCGAATGCGCCCGATGCTGCCCAGCCTGACGCTGGCCCTTTGCCTGGCCGTGCTGCTGTCGGGCTGTGACAGCCCACCGGCACCACCGCCGCGCACCACGGAGCCGGTCTCCAACGTCTACCTCGAGGCGCTGCAACAGGCCGAGGCCGTCAAACACGACGTCGAGCAGCGCAACCTCGAACAGCAGCGTATCGACGACCTGCTGGGCAGGGGTCAGGCGCCGGCGCGCTGACGGCGCAACGCCGGCAACAGCATCAGGGCGGCGAGCAGGACCACGGCGACATTGCCCCACAGCACAAAGGGCGTGGTCCCGCGCAATGGCACCACGTCGTCACTGAGAATCGCCCGCTCGAACTGCGGTGACACGCCGCGCAGCTGTCCGCGCGCATCGATGATCGCCGAGACACCGGTGTTGGTGGCACGCAGCAGGTAGCGGCCGGTCTCCAGCGCGCGCATCCGCGCTATCTCCAGGTGCTGGTGAGGCGCCAGCGAATCACCGAACCAGGCGTCGTTGCTCGCATTCACGAGCAGGGTGGCCTCGGGCAGTGCGCGTGCAACCTCGGTGCCGTAGGCATCCTCGTAACAGATATCGACCCCGACCGGCTGTCCGGCCAGTGTCAGCAGCGGCCTGCCGTCACCGCCGGGCGAGAAATTCGACATTGGGATCTGCAGAAAATCCAGCAACGGGCGCGTCCAGGCATCGAACGGCAGGTATTCGCCGAACGGCACCAGGTGACGCTTGTAATAGCGGTCGCGGCCGCTGACGCCCAGGCTCAGCATCGCGTTGTAGTAGTCGCCCGACTCACTGCCGTCGACGATACCCAGCAACAGGTCCCGGCCCTGCTCCCGCAGCAGCGCGTCCAGCGGCGCCAGCAGGCTGGTTTCGACCTCGGTGGCAAACGCGGGGACCGCGGTCTCGGGCCAGATCACAATCCGGCTGTCGGGCACCGAGGCGGTCATATCCAGATACAGCTGCAGTGATGGCCCACGCATCGAGCGCCGCCATTTCTGGTCCTGCGGGATATTTCCCTGCAGCAGGCTCACCCGGATTGGCGCTGCCGCGGGCTGCGTCCAATCGATCTGTTGCAGACCTGCCCCGCCGGCCCAGATCGCCAGCAGTATCGCCACCGGCAAAGGCCGCGGTGACTGGCTGAGGATCCCGGCCGAGACCGCCAGCAACAGCCCGATGCCGTATACCCCGAGCACCGGGCCGTAACCGGCCAGTGGCAGATCGATCTGGCTGTAGCCGAACGACAGCCAGGGAAAGCCGGTGAAAAGCCAGCCGCGCAGCCATTCGACCAGCGTCCACAGCGCCGGCAGCACCAGGGTCAGCCATACGACGTCGGAACCTGGCCGCAGGCGCCCGCTCAACCATCCCGCGAGTGCGAAGAACCCCGCCATCGCCAGCACGAACAACACCGTGATCGCGACCGCCAGCGCCAGCGGCACGCCGCCGAACTGGGCGATGCTGATGCGGATCCAGAACACGCCAAAGCCCATCAGGCCAAGGCCGAAGGCATAACCGGTCCAGGCGTTGAGGCCGCGGCGTGCGGGATAACGCCACAGGTGGAACAACAGTGCCAGGCCAGGCAGCGCCACCAGACCCAGACCGAAAGGGGCGAACGCAAGCACGCTGACGCCACCAGCCGCGCAGGCGAGCAACAGCTGTGCCGCGGCCGGCCAGTGCGCCGGCCCCCTTGCCGGGGTCACGCTGGCGGACTGGGAGGTGCGGCCGGCTCTGTGGGAGACGCCGCGGGGTCTGCGACCTGCTCGACCTGCAGCAGGCGCACCTTGCGGCTGTCCGCACGCACCACGGTGAATCGAAAGCCGTCGACGACGACCGACTCGCCACGCCCCGGCAGGTGTCCGAGGGCGCTGACCATCAGGCCACCGATGGTGTCGAAATCGCTGTCATCGAAAGACACGCCGAAGTATTCATTGAATTCCTCGACCGTCGTGTGGGCCTTGATCGTGTAGTTGTTGGGACCGCGCTTGAGGATGAACGCACCCTCGTCGAAGTCGTACTCGTCCTCGATTTCGCCGACGATCTGTTCCAGGACATCTTCGATCGTCACCAGGCCGGCGGCGTTGCCGTACTCGTCGATCACGATGGCCATATGGTTGCGGCTGGCGCGGAATTCGCGCAGCAGGACATTGAGGCGCTTGCTCTCGGGGACGAACACCGCCGAACGCACGATGTCGCGCATCTTGAAGCGTGGTGCATTCTCGCCGCAGTACTGCAGCAGGTCCTTGGCCAACATGATACCCACCACCTCGGCACGGTCGTCGTCGATCACCGGGAAACGCGAATGCGCGGAATCGGTCACCACCGGCAGCACCTGGCCGAGTTCATGGTCCCGGCCCACGACGACCATCTGTGCGCGCGGGATCATGATGTCGCGCACCTGCAGGTCCGAGACCTGCAATACGCCCTCCAACATCGCCAGCGCCTCGGTGTCGAAAATCGCGCGGTCCCTGGCCTGTTTGAGCAAGCTGATCAGGTCCTGGCGGTCTCTGGGTTCACCGACCACGGGGAACAGGCGTTCCAGCCAGCGCGCCGTGAGTGAACCACTGCTAGATCGGTCTTCGCTCATGTCTCTTCATCATCAGAATAAGGAGCCGGGAAACCCAGCCCGGTCAGGATGTCGGTCTCCAGTGTCTCCATCGCAACGGCCTGCGGGTCGGTTTGGTGATCATAACCCTGCAGGTGCAGCATGCCATGGACCACCATGTGCGCCCAATGTGCGGATGCAGTCTTGCCCTGCTCACGCGCCTCGCGCTCAACCACGGGTGCGCAGAGCACCAGGTCGCCGATGTGTTGCAGCTCGATCTGCGGGATCGGTTCGAACGGGAACGACAGCACATTGGTCGGCTTGTCGATGCCCCGGTAGTCGTGGTTGAGCTGGCGGCTCTCGGCCTCATCGGTTACCCGCAGCACCACCTCGGCATCATCACCGGATCGCCGCCACGCCGCCCTGGCCCACGCGATCAACTGTGGTTCATCCGGAATATCGTCGGCAGCGGCCTGCATCTGCACTTCAACGTCCAGCATGCCTGTCGCCCCCCGATTCACGATCGAACTGCTCGTACGCCTGCACCACTTTCTGCACCAGTGAATGGCGCACGACGTCTCGCGCGTTGAAGAACGTAAAGCTGATACCGTCCACCTCGCGCAGGATCTCGGTGGCCTCGCGCAGGCCGGATTTCTGGCCGCGCGGCAGGTCGATCTGCGTGACGTCCCCGGTGATCACGGCCGTCGAGCCGAAGCCGAGGCGGGTAAGGAACATCTTCATCTGCTCGGTGGTCGTGTTCTGCGCCTCATCGAGGATGATGAAGGCCTCGTTGAGCGTGCGCCCGCGCATATAGGCCAGGGGCGCGACCTCGATGACATTGCGCTCGATCAGCTTGTGTACCCGCTCGAATCCCAGCATCTCGTACAGCGCGTCATACAGTGGGCGCAGATAGGGGTCGATCTTCTGCGCCAGGTCACCAGGCAGGAACCCGAGACGTTCACCCGCCTCGACCGCCGGACGCACCAGCAGGATGCGGCGGATCTGGTCGCGCTCCAGCGCATCGACGGCGCACGCGACCGCCAGGTAGGTCTTGCCGGTACCGGCCGGGCCGACGCCGAAATTGATGTCGTGGCTCAGCACCTTGTGTACGTATTGTGCCTGGTTCGGCCCGCGCGGGCGGACCAGTCCCCGGCGCGTCTTGATCACCGACTCGGGCACCTCGGGGGCATCTTCGAGCAGCGCATCGACGCCGGATTCCTGCAGGAACAGGTGCACGCCCGCGGGGCTGAGGGCCTCTTGCGCACTGGCCCGGTACAGGCCCTGCAGGACCTCGCGCCCGGCCGCGATCGCGGTCGCGTCACCAAGCAGACGGAAACTGTTGCCGCGATTGCTGATCTCGATGCCGAGCCGGCGTTCGACCTGCCGCAGGTGCTCGTCGAGTTGACCGCAGACATTGCGCAGACGCTCGTTGTCCGCCGGCTCGAGCACCAGGTCGAGCGATTCGGGATGGTCAGACACGGTCTGCTCCGGGGGATGGAAGTCGTGAACGACGCGGCGACACCAGACGCCGAACCGGGAAAGGGGTGCTCATCAGGCGACTGCCACCCCTGAGCGCACCTGCACCAGCCGCTCACCACGCAGCGAATTGGGGTACGCGGCGGTGATGCGCAGGTCGACAAACTGACCGATCAGGTCGGGCGGTCCCTCGAAGTTGACCACGCGGTTGTTCTCGGTGCGGCCGGCCAGTTCGTTGGCGTCCTTGCGCGACGGACGGTCGACCAGCACCCGCTGCACACTGCCGACCATGGCCCGGCTGATGCGTTGCGCGTTATCGTTGATGGCGTGCTGCAGCTGCGCCAGTCGCACCTGCTTGACCTCATGCGCAACATCGTCGGGCAATTCGGCCGCCGGCGTACCCGGGCGGCGGCTGTAGATGAAACTGAACGAATGGTCGAAACCGATCTCGGCGATCAGCTGCATCGTGTGCGCGAAATCCTGTTCCGTCTCGCCCGGGAAGCCAATGATGAAATCCGAAGACAGGCTGATGTCGGGGCGGATAGCGCGCAGCTTCCTGATCTTCTGCTTGTAGTCGAAGGCGCTGTGGCCGCGCTTCATCGCCATCAGGATGCGGTCCGAACCCGACTGCACCGGAAGATGCAGGTGGCTGACCAGTTCCGGTACATCGGCATAGGTCTCGATCAGTGCATCGGAAAACTCGACCGGGTGCGAGGTGGTATAGCGGATGCGATCGATTCCGTCGATTGCTGCGACATAGCGGATCAGCAGCGCCAGGTCGGCGATCTCACCGTCGTGCATACGCCCACGGTAGGCATTGACGTTCTGCCCCAGCAGGTTGACCTCGCGCACACCCTGGGCAGCGAGCTGCACGATCTCGGCCAGTACGTCGTCGAACGGCCGGCTGATCTCCTCGCCACGCGTATACGGCACGACGCAGAAAGTGCAGTACTTGGAGCAGCCTTCCATGATCGACACGAACGCGCTCGGGCCTTCGGCACGCGGCTCCGGCAGGCGGTCGAACTTTTCGATCTCCGGGAAACTGATATCGACGGTGGGCAGATGCTCGTCTCGCGCACGGGTCAGCATGTCGGGCAGCCGATGCAGGGTCTGCGGACCGAACACCAGGTCGACAAAGGGAGCACGTTCGCGGATCGCGTCGCCCTCCTGGCTGGCCACGCAGCCGCCGACACCAATCACCAGACCGGGGCGTCGCTGTTTCCACTCCTTCCACACGCCAAGCTGCGAAAAGACCTTCTCCTGCGCCTTTTCACGGATCGAGCAGGTATTGAGCAGCAACACGTCGGCCTGCTCCGGATCATCGGTCAGCACCAGGCCATGCGACTCGCGCAGTACGTCCTGCATCTTCTGCGAGTCGTACTCGTTCATCTGGCAACCGAAGGTGCGAATGTAAAGCCTGCCCGCCATACCGCTCAATACTTGCAAAGGGGCGGCGATTTTACGCTTGAAATCAGGGAATTGCACCCACAGGCCGGGGCGGGGACGGCGATCGGCCCGCCGCCGTGGGCGGCCGGCCGCAGAAATCGTTCACAGACCGACCAGTTCGGCACCGACACCGTGCTGACGTACCACGCTCAACAGCTCGGCGGCATGCACCCCTTCCGGGTCGTAGTCGACCAGCATCAGATGCCTTGCCCGGTCGTTCACGCAGGCGCTGTAGACCCCCGGCACGCAACTGATGTCCCGGGACAGCTCGTGGATATCGTCGTCCTGCAGTTCCTCGTCGATGTGGATCACCACGTCGCAGCATTGTGTATTCATATGGATCACTCCCTCGGGTCGCCACTGCCGTCGACCTTGGCGGCCCCTTTATAACTAGTCCAAGCTGCGCGCGCGGCAATCGGGGAAAACCCTCGTCGCGACTGATCATGGCAACTGCAGATCGACACCGAGCCCCTGTGCCAGGTCCTCAATCCGTGCCAGCGCCTCGTCAAAGCCATAGTTGCCGATGCATCGCTGCAGTTCCGCCAGATGCGGTTGGCTGGCAGCCTCGGGCAGCAGCGCTGCGAGTTCGCCGAGGGTGGCGGCTGCCTCCACATCGTAATTTTGCGACTGGGCGTACAACCGACGCAGCAACGGCGCGATCAGGCGCAGGTCGGCGCCCCTGCCGTCGTACCGCCGCCCTTTCTGTACCGGGTGACCGGCGGCCACGGCCGCCGTATCGCCCGGCGTCGGGGCCTCGCTGCCCGCGGTGAAGGTGATGTCGAAGAAGAAGGTACTACCGCTGCCGATCTGGCTGTCCACCCACATACGCCCACCCATCAGGTCGACCAGCTTGTAAGCGACGGCCAGGCCCATGCCGGTGCCACCATGGCGGCGCGTGCGCGACGAGTCACCCTGGCTGAACGGCTGGAACACCGAGTCCAGTTTCGACCGCTCGATACCGGGGCCGGTATCCGTGACGCTGAACAGCACCCGGACCTGGTCGCCCTCCCTGCTGTCCAGTGTGACCTGCACGCCCACCTCGCCCCGCTCGGTGAACTTGATCGCGTTGCCGACCAGGCTTTGCAAAACCTGGCCAAGCCGCACGGCATCGCCGACCAGGGCGTCAGGGACGTCGTCAGACTGATCGATGGCGAATTTCAGCCCTTTCGCCACTGCGGCGGTGACACCTGCATGCCGCAGCCGCGCGAGTTCTTCATGCAGAGAGAACGGCTTGGGCTCGACTTCGAGCGTTCCGCTTTGTGCGCGCGAAAAATCCAGGATCGCATTGATGATGTCGAGCAGCGATTCCGCGGCACGCTGGACCTTGCCCAGAGCGTCTTTCTGACGGTCGTCGAGCCTGGTCTGCAACACCATGTGGTTCATGCCGAGAATGATGTTCATCGGCGTCCTGAATTCGTGGCTGATATTCGCCAGGAAATCCGACTTCGCCTGACTCGCGGCCTCGACTTGCTCTTTTGCCAGTGCCAGCGATCGTTCCTTCTGCTCGGCGGCCAGGCGCAGGCGGATGTTCTGTTGGGTGTTGCGGTGAATGTTGCGGGTACTGATCAGGAAGAACCCGAACGAAAGAATCAGCATCAGGGCAACGATGGTTGAGAGGTCATGGCCCTGCACCAGGAACACCACCGTCACCGGCAGCATCGCCGGAACCAGGAACAGGTAGGCCGCACGGCGCATCACCGAGAGCGACGTGGTCGCCCCGGAACACATGCCGAGAAGGACCAACACCACAACAATCTGGTGTTCGAAGTTGTCTGGAGGAAACATCAGGAAACTGCCGGCTCCCCACGACAGGCCCGCCAGGGCAGCACCAAGAGCGAACAGATTGCCCCACGCCCTGGCCTCGGCAGGGCCCGGCCCAATGCGCTTGTACATCAATGCCAGCAGCACCCGCAGCAGGGTCACCGCGGTCAGCAGTGCCACCCAGATAACGACCAGGTCGTGCGCGACAATCCCCCATTGGGCGGCCACGAACAACACCGCGGCGGCCACCGTGGCGACCAGCGACAGCACGAACGGCTGAAACAGCAGCGCCACCTGCTCTGCAGTGACGATCTGCTCGGTTGTCGGTGGTTGATGTGGGTTCAACGTCAGACCGCGTCTCTGTCGGAAATCAGGCATGGGGCCGGGCTGATCCTCCAGTCCCGGCCCTCTTATCCCTGGTTAGCGGCAGACGCCCGCGGAACCTGCAACCGCCCTGCCGGCAGGGGTCTTCAGCACAGACCACGTCGGGTGCTCAGCGCTTTCCGACCCGCCTGTGCAGCGCCACCGTCAGCGGGGTGCGCGACTTGGCGACCTTGTGCACGAAGTTGAAGCGCGCGACGTGATAGCTGGGGTCGAAGCCGTAGAAGTTCAGACGCATGCGTTCGAGTTCACGCTCCCGATAGCTGGATAACGGCAGCTGCGCCTCCTCGGCGGCGCGACGCTGGCGTTTCGCCTGCAGGCGATCGGCATAGGCGGGGACATGGGCCAGTTCGGTCGCACGCCGCTGGGTGATATCGACGAACTCGACCGGCGATACACCAAATGCACGATTGACCAGGCCGAGGGCCTGCGCCTCCCCGACGCCCATCGGCAGGCGCGCCCGGGTGATGCGTTCGGCATTTTCGGCCCCGGCATAACGCGGCAACAGGTAGGTCCAGTACTCCGAACCGTACAGATTGCCCATGTCCTTGTAGTGTGGATTCAGGATCACGCCGTTGCGTGCCCACACCTCGTCGGCGGCGCGCGCGAGGAACACACCACCGGCCCCGGCATTGCCCTGCAATGCCGCCACCGTCAGGTGCGAGTCGGTCTCGATGATCGCGCGTGCCAGGTCGTCGATCGCATTGATGTTGCGCCAGGATTCATCGGCTGGGCTGTCGGCCGCCTCGATTCGGTTCAGGTGCATGCCATTCGACCAGTAGTCCGGCCCACCCATCAGGACGATGACGCGGGTGTCGCGGTCACACGCCATGCGATAGGCGGCCAGCAGGCGCTCACACTGCGCAGTGCCCATCGCGCCGTTGTAGAAAGCGAAGTGCAGGTAACCGACCTCGTCGGCCTCGTCGTACCAGATGTCGCGATAGCCGCTGGTCACGCCCGGCGTGACCTCCGGGAGCGCATCGAGCGCCCCTGCCAGCAGTTGCGTTGCCGGCAGCTTGAACACGTGCTCGGCCTGTTTGTCGCGCAGGTGGCCGATCCACACCGCGCCGTCTACCGTGGCCCGGCATACCGCGTCGCCACAGCGTGCGATCAATTCACCCGGCTCACCGCGCAGCCCGCCTTCCCGGTGGGCGTCGTACAGGAACACCTCACGATCGCACAGACGGTCGCGCACGCCGGGGAAACCGTCAGCGCTGCGGATCTTGTGCAATACCCTTGCCGTGTCATCACGCCGCCAGTCGATCGCCCGGTCGGCCTGCTGCACCAGCGGGCGCAGGCGCCCGCGGATCGCAGGATCGGCGCCAGGGTCCGGACGCAACGGCGCGTACCCCCCGTCCGTAAAGCGTGCAACCGCCTCCAGGACCGCCTCCACTGCCGCCGCGGTCACCTCGTTGCGATACAGGCTGGCCTTGGTGGCATCGCGCATCGGAAACTCGCGCCAGGCCCACACAGGTCCGGCGTCCATCTCGGCCTCGGCCTGCAGCACCGTGACGCCCCACTGGGCCTCGCCATCGAGGACCGCCCAATCGAGCGCCGAGGGCCCGCGGTCGCCGCGGATGCCCGGGTGCACAATCAGACAGGTATGTTGACGCCAGATCGCCTCTGGGATCGCACGCTTGAGAAACGGCGCGATGATCAGGTCCGGCCGGTACAGCGATACCGCCTCGGCGGTGACCGCATCGTTGATGTCGAATTCGACCGAGACCTCGTGATCACGTTGCCGCAACTCGACGAACAGGCGCTGGGTCAGGCTGTTGAAGGCATGACTGAGCAGCAGCAGGCGCACGTTCAGCAGATTCTCGGCAGTTGCTCGCCGGTCAGCCAGTCGACGACGCGACTGCCGCCAAAACCGGTCTGCATGCGCACGAAGCCGTGTGCATCCTCGATCACCTCGCCGATGATCGCGGCCTCCGCACCCAGCGGGTCGGCCCGCATCACCGCGAGCAGACGCTGCGCGTCTGCGGGCGCGCAGATGCAGATCAGCTTACCCTCGTTGGCGATATACAGCGGGTCGAGACCGAGCAGTTCACAGGCCGCCGACACCGCCGGACGCACCGGGATCGCGTCCTCGGTCAGCTGCATCCCAACCCCTGACTGCAGCGCCAGCTCGTTGAGTGTGGTTGCCAGGCCGCCGCGGGTGGGGTCGCGCAGGCAGTGGATGTCCGGCACTGCCTCGACCATCGAGGCGACCAGCTTGTGCAGCGCCGCCGAGTCGGATTCGATCGTGGTCTCGAAGGTCAGGTTCTCGCGGCTCGACATGATCGCCACGCCGTGATCACCGATGCTGCCGCTTACCAGGATGGCGTCCCCGGGCCGCGCGCGGTCGCCAGAGATGTTCACGCCCTTCGGTACGATACCGACGCCGGTGGTGGTGATGAACACGCCATCACCCTTGCCACGTTCAACCACCTTGGTATCACCCGTGACCACCGGCACGCCAGCGCGTTTGGCCGCCGCGGCCATGCTGATGACGATGCGTTCGAGGTCGGCGAGCGGGAAGCCCTCTTCGAGGATGAAGCCGGACGACAGGTACAGCGGGCGCGCGCCGGCCATCGCCACGTCGTTGAGCGTACCGTGCACCGACAGCGAACCGATATCGCCGCCGGGAAAAAACAACGGCGAGATCACGTGACCGTCGGTGCTCATCACCAGGCGGCCGGCCGGCACGTCGAACGCCGCCTGGTCGTTGGCCTGGCGCAGCAGGTCGTTATCGAAATGGGTCACGAACAGCTCTTCGATCAGCTGCGCCATCGCCCGGCCGCCACTGCCGTGTGTCATGTCGATGGTGCCGCTGCGGATGTTCAGGCGCTGCGGAAAACGTTTCGCCTTGACGCTCATGCGCTCGCCTCGCGAGCCGTCGCCTGATCGCGGAACCGGCCATAGGTCCAGTACGCCGCACAGGCGCCTTCGGACGACACCATGCACGAGCCCATCGGGTTCTCCGGCGTGCACACGGTACCGAACAGCTTGCAGTCGGTCGGTTTCTTGACCCCGCGCAGTATGCTCGGGCACTCGCAGCCCTTCACGTCGGACGCCTGGATTGCCGGCACGTCGAAGCGCTTCTCGGTATCGAACCCGGCATACGCCGACTTGATCCGCAGCGCGCTGTACGGCACCAGCCCGAGGCCACGCCATTCGAAACTGCGGCGCAGCTCGAACACCTCGGCGACCAGCGCCTTGGCCTTGCGGTTGCCGTCGCGCGAGACCACGCGGGTGTACTCGTTCTCGACGTCATGTCGCCCCTCGTTGAGCTGGCGGATCAGCATCAGGGCCGACTGCATGACATCCAGCGGCTCGAAGCCGGCGATCACCACCGGGCGCTGGAACTCCTCGGCAAAGAACTCATAGGGCTGGCTGCCGATCACCGAGCTGACATGTGAAGGGCCGAAGAAACCGTCGATCAGCACCGAGCCGATCTCGCGTACCTCGGGAGACTCGAGGATGTTCTGGATCGCCGCCGGGGTCAGCACGTGGTTGCAGAACACGCTGAAGTTCTTCAGCCCCTCTGCCTGCGCCTGGCGGATCGCGACCGCCGTCGGCGGGGTCGTGGTCTCGAAGCCGATGGCAAAGAACACCACCTCGCGGCCGGGATTGTCGCGCGCAATCTTCAGCGCATCCTGGGTCGAATAGACCATGCGCACGTCTGCGCCCTCGGCCTTGATCTTGAGCAGGCTCTTGCGGCCGCTGCCGGGCACCCGCAGCATGTCGCCGTAGGTGCACAGGATCACGTCGTGCTGTTGCGCAAGTTGAATGGCATTGTCGATGCGCCCCACCGGCAGCACGCACACCGGGCAACCGGGCCCGTGCACGAAGCGCACGTTGTCGGGCATCAGGTCCTGCACGCCATAGCGGAAGATCGCGTGCGTATGGCCGCCGCAGAACTCCATCAGGTTGTAGCGACGACCCCGGTCGACCTCGTTGTGGATCGCACGCGAAACCTTTTTGGCCAGGTCCTGGCGGCGGAACTCGTCGACGTACTTCACGTCGCCCCACCGCCGGGTGCCGCGGCCAGTTCCTCGACCAGCTCGGCCTCGCCGAACAGCGCCAGGGTGCGCTCGGCCTCTTCGGGGCTGATCTTGTTCAGCGCATAGCCGACATGGATCAGCACGAAGTCACCGACGGACACGTCATCGACCAGCGCCAGCGAGATCCGCTTGCGCACCGGGCCGAGGGCGACCGTGCCGCTGTCACTTACGTCGTCGATCTCGACGACCTGGGCGGGGATGGCCAAACACACTGTCAGGCGCCTATCGCCGCCAGGGCACGGGTCGCACGTATCCACTGGTACCAGCTGTCCATGCCCTCGCCCGAGGTCGCCGACACCTTGAGCACCTTGATGTTGCGGTTGACGCGACGCGCATACTCGATGCACCGGTCGACGTCGAACGTCAGATACGGCAGCAGATCGACCTTGTTCAGCAACATCAGGTCGGCCGCATGGAACATGTCAGGGTACTTGATCGGCTTGTCCTCACCCTCGGTGACCGACAGGATCACCACCTTGTGTGCCTCGCCCAGGTCGAAGGCCGCCGGGCACACCAGATTGCCGACGTTCTCGATGAACAGCACGCTGTCGTCTTCGGGCTGCAGGCCGTCCAGCGCGTGGCCGATCATGTGGCCATCGAGGTGACAGCCCTTGCCTGTGTTCACCTGCAGCGCCTTGACGCCGGTCGCGCGGATACGTTCGGCGTCGTTGGAGGTCTGCTGGTCACCCTCGATGACGGCCAGTTTCAACTCGTTCTTCAGGTCGTCGATGGTGCGGGTCAGCAGTGAAGTCTTGCCCGAGCCCGGGCTGGACACCAGGTTCAGCGTGAGTACGCCGTGCTCGGCGAACCAACGCCGGTTGGCATCGGCATACTGGTTGTTCTTGGCCAGGATGTCGGTCTCGATCTGCACCATGCGCGACTGGCTGAGGCCCGGCGCATGCGCGCGCGCCGCCCCCTGGCCGTAGTCGTGGGTGTGTCCGTGGTCATGTGCATGGTGGTGGTCACCGTGATCATGTCCGTGGTGGTGATCGTCATGCCCATGGTCGTGGTCGTGCGCCGACGCCTCGTCCACGCCCTGCCCCTCGATCCGGGTCTCGCCCTCGCCACATCCGCACACCGTACACATCGTTCGGTCCCCGCCAGTCTGCCGGAGCACGCCAGACCGGCCCCGGTGCAAAAAAACCTCAGCTGCCGCGCAGCACGCCACGCAGGAGGTCGCGGCGCGACACCATTGTATCCTCGACCCGCACCTCGATGTCGGCCAGGCGTCTGGTCGGCTTGGCCCTGGTCTCGACCAGGCGGCCCTCGTCGAGCGCCTGCATGTCGATCTCGGGCGTATCCTCTCCACGCATGATACGGCCAAGCAGTTCTTCGTCGACAGCCTCGTTGCCGTCAGCCACCGCCGGTGTCATCAAATCACGCAGAAAGGCCTCCGCAGCGGCCATTGCATGTGCCTGGCTGACGAATTCACGCATCGGCGAGAACAGTGAGTGCGTCTGGCACCGGCCGATGCCGTCGATCTCGTTGACCATGAACTTGTACTGGCCGGAAGGAAATTCGTGCGGCTGCTTGTGGCCAAGTTCCAGGCCGTCCCAGTCGTCACCCTGTCCGGGCAGCAGCACCAGGTTCATCAGCCATGGGGTGACCAGGACACCGAGCACGCGGCCGCCGTGGACCTGGAATCCCAGCGTCTCGACCGTCAGCGCATTGTTGAGCAGCGGCAGCCCGGCCATCTGCTCGTGGTGTATACGGGTGAAGGTAGCCGCGATGTGCTCGGCCGCCGCCTGTGGATCGTTCATCAACTCGCCTCCCCCGCCGGCCCAAGACCGGGAAAATAGTGGTCGACATCGATCGACTCGGCTCCGTTCATGATCTCACCCAGGCCGTCGAGCGCCTTGTTGATGTGCTCGGCGTCCTGCGCACTGATCACCTCGCGCGCCCAGCCGAGGAAGTTCAACACCCAGGTGCCGGCCGGCTGCTCGCCGACCAGCAGCATGGTCACCTGCTCGTCACCGTTACGTCCGCGGCACAGCGCCGTCAGTTCGCTGCCCTCGACCACCTGCACCGGCACGCCTATGCACATGCAGCCTGTTCCAGCGCGGCTTCACGGTGCCAGTGTCCGATCGTGCGTTCACGGCGCGGCTCAAGGGTCACGCCGAGACCGGCCAGTTCGGCCCGCAACATCTCGACCATGCCTTCGAGCCCGGCCTGGGCCTTGTCGGTAAGACCGAGCTTGTTTTCGAGCGAATGCGGCACCATGCCGATGATCGCGATGTGCCTGGGCCGTTCGCCCTTCAGGGTCAACAGTGCCAGCAGGTCGGACAGGCCCAGCTGGTGGTTGGACAGCTTGGTCTGGAAGAAGGCGCGGATCTCATCGTTGGCGATGCGCACCAGGGAACCCGGCGCCACCTTGGCATTGACCGCGTCGGCGACGATCAGGCAGTCGCACTGGCGCATCGGCTCGAACAGCTCCATGCCGGTGGTACCGCCATCCATCACGCGCACACCGTCGGGAATATGAAAGCGGTTCTCCAGCTCCTCGACCGCGCGCACGCCGATGCCCTCGTCCTGCATCAGCACGTTGCCCATGCCGATCACCAGGATGTCGCCCCTGTTGGTCTGTTTCATGTACGTCTCCTCAGAGTGCCTTGACCTTGACGATCTCCGTCTGCTCGTTGTCGAACATGTGGATTGCGCAGGCGATACAGGGATCGAAAGAGTGCACCGTGCGCAACACCTCGAGCGGCTGCTCGGGGTCGGCCACCGGGTTATCGAGCAGCGACGACTCGTAGGGCCCCGGCTGGCCGTCGGCGTCGCGCGGACCAGCGTTCCAGGTGCTCGGCACCACCGCCTGGTAGTTCTTGATCTTGGCATCCTCGATCACCACCCAGTGCGACAGGGTTCCACGCGGCGCGGCATGGAAACCGACGCCCTTGATCTCGCCCTTGGGGAATACCGGCGCATTGAAGGTGTCCAGGTCGCCGGTACCGATGTTGTCGACCAGTTTCTGCCACTGGTCCTTCAGCGTATCGATCATCACCGCGCAGCGCACCGCGCGCGCGGCGTGCCGGCCGATGGTCGATTCCAATGCCGACAGCGGCACCTCCGACAGACCGGATACGGCCTTGATCGTGCCAATCGCCTCGTTCAGATATCGGGTGTAACGCTCGTTGCCGACCGCCACACCGACCAGCACGTCTGCCAATGGACCGACCTCGGCACGCTGGCCGTAGAAGGTCGGTGCCTTGACCCAGGAATACTTGCCCTCGTCCTGGAAGTCGGTGTACTCCGGCTCGGTCTCCCCCTCCCAGGGGTGGAGCGCGTCGCCGCCCGTGTACCAGGCGTGCTTGGAGCTCTCGGCAACACCGTCGCGGAAGTAGGCATCGTTGAACGTGGTGATCGGCTTGAGCGACTTCAGGTCACCGTTGGCGATATACCCACCCGGCAGGTCGAACACAGTGCCTTTCGAATCCTGCGGGCAGTCCGGCACGGTCAGGTAGTTGTTGACGCCGCCACCGATGGTCGTCCAATCGAGGTAGAAGGCACCGATCGCCGGCACATCGACCAGGTAGGTCGATTTGATGAAGTGGTCGAGCTTGTCGATGAAGTTCTTGATCAGCATCAGGCGCTCGATGTTGAGCACCGACGGTGCGTCATGGCCGATGGAATTGCTCACCCCGCCGACCGCGACGTTCTGGATATGCGGGCTCTTGCCGCCAAGGATGGCGACGATCTTGTTCGCGTAGTTCTGCACGTCGAGCGCATTCATGTAGTGCGCAACACCGAGCAGATTCACCTCGGGTGACAGTTTCATCGCCGGGTGGCCCCAGAAGCCGCTGGCGAAGGGTCCGAGCTGACCGCTGCCGACAAAGGTCTTGAGCCGTTGCTGCACCGCCTTCATCTCGTGCGGACCGTTGAGCGGCCAGTCCGACAACGACTCGGCCAGCTTCGACGTCGCCACCGGGTCGGCGTCGAGTGCCGAGACCACGTCCACCCAGTCGACCGCGGACAGGTGATAGAAGTGCACGATGTGATCCTGAATCGCGTGTGCTGTCTGGATGATGTTGCGGATCAGCTGCGCATTGACCGGGATCTCCAGCTGCAGGGCGTTCTCGACCGCGCGTACCGAGGCGATCGCGTGCACCGTGGTGCACACGCCGCAGAAGCGCTGGGTATAGGTCCAGGCCTCGCGCGGATCGCGGCCGACCAGGATCTTCTCGATGCCGCGCCACATCTGCCCCGACGACCAGGCCTTGGTGACCTTGCCGTCATCGACCTCGACATCGATGCGCAGATGACCTTCGATGCGGGTGATTGGATCAACGGTGATACGTGTGGTCACAGGGAATTTCCTCCAGGCGATATTCGTTGGGCTTGGGCGTCAGGCATTGGGTGCGGCTGCGTGGTCTTCACGCGGCATGACCGGGAAGGTCTTGACCACGAACAGGAACACCATGATCTCGATCGCCACGAGGCCGACCGTCACCATGATCTCCGGAAGCGCCGGGAAGTAGCTGTAGCCCGGGCCCGGGTCGAGGGTGATCAGGAAGGCGTTGAAACGGTAGAGCGTGCCGGCCAGCAACATGCTGACCGCGGCGAACAGCAGCGAGCGCGCATTCCCGCGCCCACGTGGCGACATCAGCACCACCAGTGGGTAGACGAACAGTGCGGTCTCAATCAGGAACATCAGGCTGGCCAGGTCGCCAGCAAACACCAGGCCTAGCTTGCCGCGCACCAGGATCTCGCCAAAACGGATCACCAGGTACGTCGCGATCAGGCCGACGATGATCTTTCCCAGACCTGACAACAGGTGTGTCTCGGGCTTGCGGCGGAACCCGACCGACGACAGCGAACCCTCGAACACCACGATCGAGAAACCCATCGTGAACGCCGTCAGTACCGCCAGCAACGGTTGCAGGTGCAGCGTCTGCCACAGCGGATTCACCTTCCAGCCCATCGCGATCAGCATGGTACCGAGCGACGACTGGTGCATGGTCGGCAACAGCACGCCCAGCGCGATGACGATGAACAACACCTTGTTGAGCTTCTTCAGCAGTGCCTCGGCCTTGAACTTCTCCAGCACCGTCGGCAGGAACTCGATCATCAACACCACGATATAGGCGCTGACGCACAGACCGACCTCGAGCATCACCGAGTTGAAATTCATCTGCCACGGCAGGAACAGGTTGTAGAACTGCCACCAGCGCCCCATGTCGATGATCGCGCCGAGACCGCCGAGGCCATAGCCGAGCAGGCTGGCCAGCAGCGCCGGGCGGATCAGCGGGTGATACTGGCCCTTGTTGAATACGTAGACCGTGACCGCCAGCGCATATCCGCCGCAGGCCAGCGCGGTACCGACAACGATGTCGTACACCACCCAGATGCCCCACGGGAACCCGCCGTTGAGGTTGGTGACCGCGCCCATACCGTTGATAAAGCGATCCGCCAGGTAGTAAAGGCCGATCAGCGCGAGCACCCCGAGAAACACGAACGGCAGCGTGACGACGCGGCGTCCGAGCGGTTGATAGTGACTCATACGTCGTCTCCCTCATCGTCCGTATTGCGTTTGACCAGCCAGGTCAGCCCGCCGAGTACCACGGCCGGCAGCGCCATGTAGCTGTACAGCGTGTGTTGCACGCCCTCGGAGATCGATACGTGTGAACGCTCGCCGAGTGGCGGCATGCCGAGCCTGTCGAACGGGATCGACGAGATATGCATCACGTTGGTGCCACCCGCCTCTTTCTCGCCCCACACGTGCTGCTGGTAGTGCGGCACGGCCTTTTCGTGGTGACTTGACGGCTGGCGCACATCCCCACGTGGGTAGTTGTAGATCTCGCCCGGCCGCAGCTGCATGCGGCGCTTGGCCTCTTCGAGCAGCGCCGTGCGCGAGCCGAACAGGGTGGCACCGGTCGGGCAGGCCTCGGCGCAGCCGGTCATGCCACCCTTGTCGATGCGCTCGACGCCCTTCTGGTTGCACATCTGGCACTTGTGCAACATGCCGAACGGATTGCCGTAGTCGAACTGCGGCACGTTGTAGGGGCAGCCGGTCATGCAGGTACGACAACCGATGCACGCCTCGGCATCGTAGGTGACGATGCCGGTGACCGGGTGCCGGATCAGCGCGGTGACCGGGCACACCGACACGCAGCCCGGGTCGACGCAGTGCATACAGCTGCGCTTCTCGAATGCAAAGCCGTCGGTCACGCTGTCCTTGGTGATCGGCTGGCCATTGGTGTAGACCTTGATCACGTTCAGCGTCTCGTGTGACAGGTCCCTGGCCGAGTCGTACTGCACGTCGTCGCCGAGTACCGTCGGTGGCATGTCGTTGACCTCTTTGCACGCCGAAACGCAGGCCTTGCAGCCGACGCACAGCGTCGAGTCGAACAGCATGCCGACCGCTTCGGGGGCCGGCGTGAGATTGGGTCGTGCGCTGGCGCCACCACTGCTCAATGCAGCTGCGGCACCGCCGAGCGACGCGCGAAGGAAATCTCTGCGATTCATCGTGCCTCCCCGGTTATTCCTGGTCCGCGTCCCGGTTGCCGAGCTTCCTGCCGGCCACCGCGCTGGCGCCGAGCGCCGCACCCACGGCCACGCCGGCGACTGCTGCGGTGGCGACCGTGGCGCTGCTGGCCCCCTCGCGGGCATCAATGGTCGGGAAGGCGTTCGGCGGCGTATGGGTCTTCACGTCCGACAGACTGAACAAGGCCTTGTGGAAACCGGTCCCCTGCTCCGAACAGCCGAAGCAGGGATGGCCGACACCGATCGGCCAGACACCGCCACCGACGTTGTTGAATTCAAGACTCGGGCAGTTGTTGTAGGTCTCCGGCCCCTTGCAGCCGAGCTTGTACAGGCAGTAGCCCTTGCGGTGCCCCTCGTCGCCGAACTCGGTGGCAAAGCGCCCGGCGTCGAAATGCGGACGGCGATAACAGTTTTCGTGGATCAGGCGACCATAGGCCCACTTCGGCCGACCCTTCTCATCGATCGGCGGCAGCTTGCCGTAGGTAACGAAGAACAGCACCGTGCCAATGAAATTGGCCGGGTTGGGCGGACAGCCCGGGATCGTGACCACGGTCTTGTCGGTAAGGAACTGCGGCGCACCAACCGCCCCGGTCGGATTGGGCGAGGCAGACTGCACCCCGCCCCAGCTCGCGCAGGAACCGTAGGCGACGATAGCCGCCGCGTGCTCGGCCGCCTCGCGGGTCGCATCCGTCATGGTCTGGCCGCCGATCTTGCAGAAGATGCCGTTCTGCGCCAGCGGGATCGCACCTTCGACCACCAGCAGGTACTTGCCCTTGTGTTCCTGCATGGCGTGGCGCTTGATCTCCTCAACGCGGTGCCCGGCGCCGGCGTCCAGCGTCTGGTGATAGTCGAGGGAGATCAGGTCGAGGATCAGGTGTTCCAGGCTCGGCTGCTCAGAACGCAGCAGGGCCTCGGTCGGGCCGGTGCACTCCTGGCCGTGCAGCCAGATCACCGGGGGACGCTTCTTGCGGTCGGCCACTGCCTCGGCCATCGCGTAGGCCGCGTTGTTGCCGAGGCCGAGCGAAGCCGCGACCCCGGTACAGAATTTCAGGAAGGTACGGCGGGACACGCCCAACCGTGTCTCGATCGCCGAAAAGTCGAATTCGTTGTCCGCCATCTGTGACTCCCCCGGTCGCTGTCGGCCGGCACCCGTGCGCGTGCCGAATGGGAGACAGGGCGCAATAACCACGCCAGAATTCGATTCTTGGTGTAAAACAATAACTTGAGCTATTCGTGGGATCCCTGCCAGGCCCTCGGACTGCCAAGCTGATAACCAACCCCGGGGCATATGTGCAAACCCATTGACCACCGCATGCCGGCATTCCGGCCTGAGCCAAAGGAACCCACTCGCAATGAATGAGACCGTGATCGGTGCAGACCACGAGTTCCACGACCGCGACTTCGCGCTCGCCTGGAGCGAACGATTCAGCCCCACGGCGCAGCGCCTCGAACTGTTCGAACTGGTACTCGGCGAACTGCGCGCCGCCATACCGGCGCATGGCCGTGTCGTCGAGCTCGGCATCGGCCCCGGATACCTGGCAAACCATATCCTTCAGGCCATGCCGGACATCAGCTACTGCGGCATCGATTTCTCCACCCCCATGCTCGACATCGCGCGCGCCCGGCTGGAGCGGTACGCATCGCGCATCACCTACCTGCAGGCCGACCTGGTCGATGATGACTGGCAGGAAGCGGTGGCCGGTCCGGTCGATGCCGTGATCTCGACCTGGGCACTGCACGACCTGGGGAGCCAGCAGAATGTACAGACCGTGTATGCGAAATCGGCGGGCGCGCTGCGCGGCCGCGGCATCCTGCTGAACGGTGATTTCATCCGCCCGGACGGCGCAACGCAGGTGTTCGAGGCCGGTCGCTTCGAAGTGGCCCGCCACCTGGAGCTGATGAGGCAGACGGGATTCAAGCACGCGAAATGCCTGGCGCTGCTGGAACACGACCTGGAATCGCCGACCTCGGCCAAGAACTATGCCTGCCTGAAGGCACTGCGACGCATGAACCCCTGAGAACCCCACCCGGATGAACAGGACCGCGAGCGAATTTGTCAGCCACCTCAGTGAAGTGTTCGAAGACTTCGGGCCGATCAGCGCACGACGCATGTTTGGCGGCTACGGCATCTACCACGGTGATCTGATGTTCGGGCTGGTCGCCGATGACGTGCTGTACCTGAAAGCGGATGCCTCATCGCAGCCCGAGTTTGCACGTCGCGACCTGCCGCCCTTTACCTATGTGAAGGCCGGCAAGACGATGAACATGTCCTATTTCGCGGCACCGGAAGAGATCTACGAGGACCGCACGGCGGCGAAGCGTTGGGCGGCTCTGGCCTATGAAGCGGCGTTGCGAAACCGGCCGAAACCCCGCCCGTAGGAGGCCAGCCCCTGGCCGATCCGCGGATACCGACCAACACGATAGCGGCACATCATCGGCGAGAGGGTTCGCCTCCTACAGGGTGTAACCCCAGGCATCTCGCAGGAGGCCAGCCCCTGGCCGATCCGCAAGGCTGCCGGCCACCAATCGCGACCTAGGGCTCACTGCGTTGACCCAGGCCGTAGCGATCCAGCTTGTTGCGCAGGCCGACCCGCGACAGCCCCAGCTCTTCAGCGGCACGGCTCTTGTTCCAGCGGTGCCGGATCAGGGTCTCGCGCAACACCCGCGCCTCCAGGGCCTCGACCCGGTCTTTGAGCGTCCCGTCGAGCCCGGCAAGCTGGTCTGTTGCGGCCTCTTCGGCACGCGGCGCGGCGCGCAGCACGCGCGGTGCGAGCAATGCCGCGTCGAGCACGGGCGCATCACTCATCACCAGCATGCGCTGGATCTCGTTGCGCAGCTCGCGCACATTGCCCGGCCAGTGGTAGTCACACAGGCATTGCATCGCCTCCCGGCTGAAACCGTCGCAGGGCTTGCCGAATGCGCGCGCCGCCTCGTCGAGCAGGCACTGACCGATCACCGGGATGTCACCGCGCCGCGCACGCAGCGGCGGCAGATGCAGGCGCACGCCTGCGAGGCGATAGTAGAGATCCTCGCGAAAACGTCCGGCGCGGATCTCCTGTTCGAGGTCACGGTTGGTCGCGGCGACCACACGGACATTCACGGTGCGGCGCTTGGCGCTGCCGACCGGACGCACCTCACCTTCCTGCAGCACACGCAGCAGTTTCATCTGGAAGGTCGGTGAGGTGTCACCGATCTCGTCGAGAAAAATGGTGCCGCCATCCGCCTGCTCGAACAACCCGATGTGGTCGGTGACGGCGCTGGTGAAGGCGCCGCGCTTGTGCCCGAACAACTCGCTCTCGAGCAGCTGGTCGGGCATCGCCGCGCAGTTCTCGGCGACGAACGGCTTCCCGGCACGATCACTGTTGTAGTGAATGGCGCGCGCGAACAGTTCCTTGCCGGTACCGGACTCACCATCGAGCAGCACGCTGATGTCATAAGGCGCGATCTGCGCGACCTGGTCACACACGGCGTTGATCGGGCTGTCCGGCGAACGCACGATGCCGTCCAGCCGATAACTGCGCTTGAGCACACTGCGCTGGCGGTCGAGCCGCTTCTCCAGGGTCGGGGTGGCAACCCGCATCTCCAGCGTCATCAGCGCATTTTCGCGCTGCAGACGATACAACTCGCAGGCATTGCGCACGACCAGCAACAGGTTGTCCGGGTGCCAGGGCTTGCTGATGAACTGGTAGATGCCGGCGCCGTTGATGCCGTCGATGATGTCGTCCGGATCCGTATAGCCGGAGATGATCATGCGCACCACCTCCGGCCATTGCTCACGCACCGTGGTCAGAAAGGCCACACCGGTCTGTTCCGGCATGCGCTGATCCGCCAGCACCGCCTGGATGCGCTCTGTCTCGAGCACGCCCAGTGCCTGCGCTGCGCTGCCCGCGGTGAATACCTCGAACTCCTCGTCGAGCGTGCGCGTCAGCGTCTGCAACGACAGCGCCTCGTCGTCGACGATCAGGATGCCGGGGCGCGCGGTTCCGGCCACTTACTCCACCTCGAGGTCTTTGATCTGCATCTGGTCACCGCTGACCACCTGCAGCTGGTAGCTGCCGCACTGCGGGCAGGCATCGAAACGCTGCTGGACTTCGACCTCGCAGCCACACGGCAGGCACCACGCGGTACCGGGCAGCTGGATGATCTCCAGTTCGGCGCCATCGGCCAGCGTGTCGCGGGTGACGGCGTCAAAACCGAAACGCATCGCCTCGATTTCCACCCCGGACAGGCGGCCGATCTCCAGGCGCACGCGGATCACGCGCTTGAACCCCTGACGCTGCGCCTCGTCCTCGATGATCTGCATGATCGATTCGCACAACGACATCTCATGCATCGCCGGTCACCTCTATGTGCGCCTCGACGCAGGGATCGATCGCATCGACCAGCAGGCGTGCCAGCTGCGGCAGACTACCGTCGACCGGCAGGCTCAGCAGGCCCTGCGCCAGGGCGCCGCCGGGATGGAAGTTCCACTCGGTCGGCGCCAGGATGCGATAGTCGGCGACCTTGCCGTCGGCGATCCGCAACCAGTGCACCAGGCGTCCGCGTGCGGCCTCGACCTGGGCGATACCGCTGCCATTGACCGGCGCCACGGCGGGTCCGGCGGCGGCCGGCGCGACCTCGTCGACCAGCCGGGTGATACGTTCGACGACGTCGGTCAGCTCGAACAGGCGCGCCAGCAGGCGTGGCAGCAGGGCATTGCCATAGGTCTGCTGGGCGGCAGCGACCGACGGGTTGTCGCACTGTCGCTGCAGCGCACCCGTCTCACACGGCACCCCTGACCATGACGGAGCGGCGACAAAGGCATCCGCCGAGTCGCCCGCGAGCAGGGCCGACAGCACTGAATCCCCGATCACCGGCATTGCCATCACCTCGCTGCCACCAAGACCCGCATATCCCCGCCCGATCACGCTGCCAAACATGCGCGGGGCGACGGCCTTGCCGCCCGCCACCCAGTGCGACAGCGCGTCATTACCCGGCATCGCCTGCCAGCGGGCAGACCAGCTGTCCGCCGGCTCGCCGAGGGCGCCGGCCAGCAGCCGCTGCAACTCATCGAGCAGTTGGGCCAGCACGCCACGATCGGGCAACAGCTCACCGCCGCCGGGACGAAAGGCGTCGCCGGCCGGGTACAGCGCCCTGCCCCACGCGGTGCGCATGCGCCCGAGGGCACCCAGCCCATCGACGCCCGGCGACATGTCCAGCCACGCAGACCAACCGAGCAGAATGCGGAACAGGTGCTCGCGCGCGGTCTCGGCGAGCAGCAGCAGTTCGCGCGCCAGCAGGTGGCGCGGGTCGGGTTGGATGTCCAACGCGTTTTCGCTCGCGGCGGTGGCCGCGCAGGCCTGGGCCGTGGCGCACACGCTGAAGATCATCGGCAGGGTCGCCAGGGCATGTTCGACCGGACGGCCGCGGAACAGGCGCTGCGCGACATCGAGATGACGGCTGGAGGAGACCGAGGCGGCATCGACGCGGCCACCGCGCGTGACCAGCTGGACGGTGATCGCCCCCGCCGGATTGGCGGCGCCTGTGCTCACGACCACGTCGTCCGCGCCCTCGGGAACTCCATTACCGCCGGGCAGGCCGACGATCCGCAGTTCAGCTGCCGCGGTTCCTGCGCGCCAGGAAGTACACGACGGCGGCCAGGCCAACGCTCACCAGCAGGTGCTCGATGCCCAGGTGCGGGTGCAGATGGGCCACCAGGTGTTCGCTCTGGTGGGCGGACGCCAGACCGCTGGCCAGACCCAGGAGTGGCGCAACAATCAGGACAACGGACGGTCGGATGGCTTTCATGACGGCAAATCCCGGGGCTGGGCCCGACAACGGGCGCGTGATCGATGGTGGTGCTTATCAGCTCCGTGGGGATGAGCAATGCCTGTGCCATCGGGATGAAACCTCTTATAAACCGCCAGTTAGCGAAAAATACCGGCCATCCCGGGCACGTCGACTGCAATCAGCGCTTGCAGTCTTTCCTGTAATTGGAAAGTAAGTTTGCGTTTCGTTGCCGCACGACGCAAGCCGTGCAGCGTCACCGACTCAATGCACGGTGCACACCATGCAGGGGTCGAACGAGCGCACGATATGCTGGGCCGCCAGCGGCGACGTCTCGCCGTCACGCAGCGGCGCGCCGACCAGCGCCTGTTCCAGCGCGCCCGGCACGCCACTGGCATCGCGCGGCGAGAAGTTCCAGGTCGTCGGGGCAATGATCTGATAGTTGGAGATCCGACCCTCGCGGATCGACACCCAGTGTCCCAGGCTGCCGCGCGCGGCCTCGACCAGGCCAACGCCATCGGCGTTATCCGGCAGCACCGCGGTGTGGCAGAACGGCTCGCCCGGCACCAGGCCACGCACCCATCCCTCCATCGCGATCACCACGCGGGCGACCTCCAGCAGCCGCGCGACCACGCGGTTGCGCACATTGCCGCCACTGGTTGCGACCAGGTCGCGGACCAGCGGATGCCCGTCGACCACCTGCCGCGCCAGCGCACCGACCTCGACCACGGCCCCGTCGAGGCGCGGCGCCTTGCACCAGCTGTAGGCGTCTGCCTTGTCCGGCTCGGGCAGCGTGACGCCGCGACTGGGATGACGTGCGACATCACCGTGCATCCAGCTGCGTGACAGGTCCTCACCGATCAGCGCCGTATCGAGTGGCTGTGGACCGTGATGCCACAAGCCAGGTGCGAACAGGCGCTGGCCGTCGATCAGGTAGCTGCCGTAACTCATGAAGCGGTCACTGGCGCGGCCCAGCGCCTCCAGGCCGAGCGCGTCGGCGATGGCCAGGAAACGCCGCAGGTCGCTGCTGTGCGGCGGCGCCGCGGCCGCCCAGGCCGACAGTGCCGCGGCGCTGTCCAGCGCCACGATCGCTTCCAGGCGATCGCCGAAAGTCACCTGCTCGAGAAAACGCCGGAACCCCGCGATCTGCACCAGCAGGCGCAGGCACTCCTGCGCCTGCACCGGGCGCGTGCTGCCGCCGGGCTGCAGGCCCAGCGTATGCGGCCACTTGCCGGCCAAAAGCCCCATCAGGTGCAACCACTGGGCACGCGCGCCGATCGCCTCGCGCGGCGCGTCACCGGCTGTTGCGGTGAAGCGCTGCGCCAGGTCGGCATACCAAGGCTCCCGTGAATACGCCGCGCGCGCGAAGTCGGGCATGAAGAACAGATAGAAATGGGTGAAGTGATCAGCGACGTTCTCGGCCGCCAACACCAGGTTGGTCGCCAGGTCGCCGTTGCGCGGCATCGCCAGTCGCTGTGCGTCAGCCAACGCATAGGCCGCCGCCATCGACTGCGAAACCGAGCAGATGCCGCAGATGCGCGGTGCAATCACCAGGGCGTCGCGCGGGTCCTTGCCGGCCAGGATCTGCTCGAAACCGCGGTACAGCGGCGCGTTCACGTAGGCTGCAGCAACCCGGCCGGCATCGATGTCCAGCGTCACCTCGAGGTCGCCCTCGACGCGATTGAACGGGCCGACAACGATGCGTCTTCTGGCGTCGCTCATCGATACCTGGTGCTCTTGACCTTGGGTGTGATCCGCGCGTGATCCGACACTGCGTTGGTCTTCAGCCGCTCCGGCGTGGCTGCCTTGGACAGTGACGACAACGCGACGAACCACGCCTTGGGCATATCGGTCGGCAGGCCAACTGGTATCCCGGCGATCGACGGTGTGACGGTGAACGGGTGGCCCGGCTCCTCGAACTCCGGCGCTGTGCAGTTGATGCAGGCGTAGCCGCCACGGACGCACGAACCCTCGCCGTTCCACAGTCGCGTGTTGCAGTCGGCGTGTGCCTGGGTGCCAAGGCAGCCCATGTGCTCCATCAGGCAACCGAGTTGCGATGGCGCCTGTGCGCTGGCCTTGTACTCGTAGTACTCGTTGCGTGGGCAGCCGTGATGCACCAGTTGATCGGCAAAGCTGCGCGGGCGTTGCAGGGTGTCGAGATCGGCAGCATCGAAACCGGATTGGGCCAGCGCCAGCAGGGTCTCGAGTACCCAGTTCGGGTGCGTCGGGCAGCCGGCCACGTTGATCACCGGCAGCCCGGCAGCGGAGCGATAGGCGTCACCGAGCAGACCACCCGGATGACTGCCGTCGTATTGCAGGCCACAGGCATCGGCCGGATTCGAGCCACCGGCCGTGATGCCGCCGAACGCCGCACAGCTGCCCACCGCCAGGGTGTAGCGGCTGCGTTGCGCCAGGTCGCGCACCCAGTCGATCATCGGCCGCGCACTGCCGGCGAACATGTGAAAGCGCCCGCTGCCGAACGGTCCGCGCAGCATCGAGCCTTCGACACACAACACATCGACAGGCACCTCGCCATCGACAATCCGCTGCAGCAGGGAAATCACCTCCTCGCCGCTCGCCTCGCTCAGCGCCGGGTGCCACAGCAGACGGATGCCACCGAGTTCGAGGGTACTGATCAGGTCCGGTGACTCGGCACACAACAGCGACATCGTGCAGCCACCGCAGCCGCCTGACTGCAGCCACAGCACGTCGAGCGTCTTGCTCATGATGCGCCCTCCATCGGCAACGACAGCGTGAACACCGCACCGCCCTGCCCATGGTTGGCGGCCGTCAGGTTGCCGCCGTGTTCGGTGACGATACCGTAACTGATCGACAGCCCCAGCCCCGTCCCCTGACCCAGCGGCTTGGTGGTGAAGAACGGATCGAACACGCGCACCAGGTCATCCGGCGCGATCCCGGCACCGTTGTCGCGGACACGCACCCTGGCCATGCCATCGGCCACATCGACCCGCACCTCGACACGCGGCCTGTCGACATCGCGCAGTGCATCGATCGCGTTCTGCACCAGGTTCATCAGTACCTGCTGCAACTGCCCGGGGTGGCCAGCAATCTGCAGCACCGGCGGGGCCTCGACATCGATCTGCAGGTCCTGGCGCGCACCCCTGGTCACCCAGTGCACGGCCGTGGCGACCACATGCACCAGGTCGAAACGAGAGCGTTCTCCGCTCTGCCCGGAGGAGAAGCGACGCAGATCCTGGACCAGGTCGCGCACGCGTTCGGCGCCCTGCAGGGTGCCGTCGAGCAGTGGTGCGATATCGGCGAGGATCTTCGGGACATGCAGCTCGTCACGCAGCTTCCGCACATCGTCGGGCAGGTCGGCCGCATCCACCGCGGCGAGATAGCGCGCCAGTCGTTCGCGATAACGCGCCAGCGCATGAACGTTGCCGTAGACGAAACTGATCGGGTTGTTCAGTTCGTGCGCCACACCGGCCACCAGGCGGCCCAGCGAGGCCATCTTTTCCGCATTGACCAGTTGCCGCTGCGCCTGCTGCAGTTCGCTGTGGGCGACGTGGAGGGCCTCGTAGGCACGCCGCAGCTCGCCGACCGGGCGGCCGATCAGGACCATGCCGACGCGCCGGCCGCGGGCGTCGTAGCGACAGGTGCAGTTCATCGCCAGCGGCATCTTTTCACCACGCCCGCACAGCGTGACCTCGCAGTCACCGACCGCGCCGACGCGGATCTTCTCGACCAGCTGTTCGGCCAGGGGCTGGCAATCACTGCTCAGAAGTGTCTGAAACGCTCGTCCCTTCAGCGTCGCCTCGCTCTCGCCGGCCAGTGCCTCCATCGCCTTGTTGACCTGCTGGATGCGGCCCTTGGCATCGCACACGATGAGCACGTCGGTCATCGAGGCCAGGACGCTGGCAATGAACTGCTGGGCGGCTTCCAGCGAGCTGTTTTTCTCTTCCAGGTCGACCTGATAACGCACGAGATCGGCGTAGGTCTCATCCATCTTGCGGATGACCTCGATCCAGGCCGCATCCTGGGATGCGCGTGCCTCGGCCGCCAGGTCGGACGCGACCTCCTGCGACCGGCCGACAGGCCTGAACACGGGCAATACCTTGTCTTCGTTCATGGCTGGGCGACCCGATGTGCCTTGTACCGGTACAACTATACATGCACCCGAACGCGGCACACGGCCGCACGCGGTCGGGCACGACGCGACCCGCGACAAATATCCTGCCTATACTCACAATTCACAACTCAGGTACCCCTACGGATCGGCAGAGGCGGCAGACTGGCGTCGGTTTCGATCACCGACGACCGGGTACACGACGCACAGGACCCCGACCGTGATCGAACAACTCGTCCGTTATTGCAAAACCGCCCGCCCCGTTGGAATCGGCCTGCTGACCGGCGCCATGTTGGCGGCCACCGGCTGCAACGTGCTGCCGACGACCAGGCCTGACGCGCCCGCCGGCCCGGACCCGTCGCCCCCGGTCGCCGAAGACCCGTCGGCGCAGGCCGTCATCGGGCAGCTGCCGGCGCTGTTGCTCGCACGCCACGGCACGACCACCGGGTTTCGCTTCGAACCGGCACCAACAAGCGAAGTGACGATCGAGACGCATCCCAGGGTGGATGGCGAGATCACGTTCGACAACGACACCGGCATACTGCGTTACACACCCGCCGCCGGTGATCACGACGAATTCACGCTGACCCTGCGTGCCCAGGGACAACAGGGACCGAGCACGCTGGGCACGCTCAACGTGGTGCCGGTTGCCGCCATCCCGGCCGAAACCCGTTTCATCGACAACGACCGGCCGGTACCGAAACTGCCGATCTACAACGACATCCGGATCTCCCCATCCAAAGACAAGCGCTGGTTCAATGGCGTGGAGAGGACGACCCGGGGAGTCACGGTGTCCGGTTTCGAGGTGCGCTTCGACCCGGCCGACAAGCACGCGGAGCTGAACCGTTTCACCGGCAGTGCCGACCTCCACCGGCTCGATATCGAGGCCGACAGCGTGATCATTCGCGGCACACTGCATCTGCCGCAGACCGAGGTACGGATCTCTGCACGCCGCCTGGTGTTTGAAGATGTCGATCCCGGCAACCCGGCGCGCATCGATACCTCACCCCTGGCGTGGCCAACGGGCGCCGGCGACGGCAACGCCCGTAACACGCCATCACCCGGCGAGCATGGCCTGCGCGCCGGCGACATCCACCTGGTACTCGATCAGTTGATCGCCGATGGCGGCACGCGGCTGGTGATGAACGGCGGCCCGGGCCAGGACCCGGAGCGTGGGCGCGACGGCGACGACGGAGACAGCGTGTCGTCGCGGACACACAAGATCGACAACAGACGGTACACCAATGTCGTCTATGTACAGACCCACCACGTACAGAGCTCTGCCACCGTACCGATCAGAGAGCCCGAACTGCGACCCAACGAGGATTTCAGCAGCAGCAGGCACCAGCCGACCAACGGCGCGAAAGGCGTGCCTGCGGGCCGACCGGGCGATGGCGGCCCAGGTGGCGACCTGGTCTGCAACAACCCCGAATGGCGGCGCTATGCGCAGCAACTCGGGGGGACACCCGGTCAGGCCTTTGGACCCTATGACGGCGGCGCCGCCGGTCGACCGACGACCTGGCGCAAGATCCGCGAGAAGGTGGTGACGACCTACAGCAGCAACTCGCAACCGTTGACCACCACCTGGTTCGTCGAAGAGAAAAGCGGGCGGACGCGCGACGGTGCGGCGTCGGGAACGGTGCTGCATGGCAACGCCGGCGCACCCGGCCGGGTGCGCAGCGAAGGGGGCCGCAAGACCTGGCTGACCACGAACCTGCTGCGCCTGGTGGTCGAGCGACTGCGTGATGTCTACCTCGCCGGCCGCTTCGACCAGGCCCTCGCGCTGGTGCGCGAGTTCGGCCCGCTGAGCACGGACCTGGCCGCGGGTTCCGGCGATGCCGGACACGAACTGATCGCGCTGCGCCGCGAGTTGAACACCCTGTCGCACCGTCTCGCCGCCGGGCTCGACTACTTCGGCAACCCGCCGGGATGGGTGCCCAACCTCTCGGTCGAGGTCAACTACAGCGCATTCCAGCAGGAGATCGACAGCGCGATCCGGATGTACTACCTGAGCTATTGGTTGCACCGGCACTGGCGTGCACTCGAACACAAGACCGAGGCCCTCGACCGGCTGATCGCCCTGCAGCAGGACCAGATCGAGTCGCACCGCCGGCGCTACGCCAACGCCAGTGCACTGTTGCCGGTACTCGAGGCCGAGCAACGCCGGATCGACACCGAGTCCGCCTACTTCCTCGACAAGCTGCGGGCACGCGAACAGGTGCTGGCCGCGGATGCGACAGGCAATGTGCGGCGCCGTGCGATCCTGCGCACGATCAACCTGCTGGGCGAGATCGTGGTGTCGCACAAGAAGCCGACCGCCTACGCGATCTTCGCGTCGGCATCCTCGCAGGACGTGGAGACCATTTTCGACCCCGACTCGCCGCTGAGCAGCGGCGATACCGTGCTGGATGCCTACCGCCGTGTCACCAGCGATGCGGAGATCATTGCGATCCGCAAGCAGCTGGGCGCGCTCGATCCGTCGACGGCGACCGATCCCGACGCCTACACCGGGGAGCTGCTGGCACTGGGCGACCGGCTCAGCGGTGCAACCCAGGCATCGCGCGACGCGTTTCTGAAAAACGCCATCGGCGACGACGAGGTCCACGCCGAGCTGCAGCGCCTGAAGGCGCAGGACGCCAGCTTCAATGACCTGGTCGACGACCTCACCCGTTTCCTCGCGCACAAACAGCTGTTCGCGGAAAAGACCGCGCAGGCGATCCAGGCACTGGAGACGACGACCGACGAGATCAGCACCGGCTGGCTGGCGGTCGACAGCCTGACGCGCGCACGCGACAACTGGAGTCCCACCCCGCCCGTCGCGGTACTGCAGGCAATCCGCTCGATCCGCGAGAAGGCACGTGAACGCCTTGTGCTGTACCAGTACTACCTGGCGAAGGCCTACGAGTACCGGATCCTCGAACCTTACCCGGGAGACTTCCGCAAGAACCGACTGTTCGAAAAACTGGCCAGCGATTTCGAGGCGGCGCCGGTGGGCAGACAGGACGATGGCCCGCCCGAACTGAGCGTCGACGGTGAGGACTTCAACACCCTGCGCACCATCTACCTCGACGAACTGCGTACCGTCGTGAGTGCGATCATCACAGGACTCAACGAGGACCGGCCCGAACCCCTGGAGATCGTGCAGACGCTGCGCCTGACCGGGGATGAACTGGCGCGGCTGAACGACAGCAGCGAGGTCGCGATCAACCTGGCCGACCGCGGCCTGATCTCGGACAACGACGTGAACACCCGCATCGTCGACATCGAGGTGCTGGCGGCGCAATCGGCCTTCGTCGCCGAACCCGCCGCCGAAGGCCGCAGGCCGGTTTCCAACCTGCAGATCACCGCCGCCCCTGCAGGCGAGTCCATCCTGCGCTGGGGCAACAGCGAATACGCCTTCGATTACCGTCGTCGCCGCGGCGTGGCCCCTGTCCGCTGGGGCTACACCTGGGATGCAATCACCGGAACGGGCCGTCAGATCCAACGCAGCGACGACTCGCTGTCCCTGCTGACCCGCCTGCTGGACGACGGCGCCTCGGCACCGGTCAACCAGGCGCGCATCCGCTTTCTTCCAGGCGCCCGCGGCGACATCGTGTTGCGCAAAGAGGTGCGCCCGGTGGTCGAGGGTGAAGATATCCGTATCCAGGATCTCGCCCTGGCGATACGGCTGCAGCTGTACAAGACCTACCAGAGCAGGACGCTGTCACTGCAGGCGGAGCACGGCGTAACCATCGCGGTCAGCCAGTCGGATCTGACCGGGCGTGCCAATGGCCGGGATCGCTTCCACCGCTTCTATTCGCCCGGCCAGCAGGTCACCGTGACGGTCCCGCCACAGGTTGGCGAGTACCGGTTCAGCGGTTGGTACGACGCGGCCGGCCGGCAGGTCGGCAGCAAGCCGGGCCTGACCATCAGCGTGGACCGGCACCTGTCGTTGCAGGCGCGATACGCGGACCATCGCGGTCAGTGAATCCGGGCGGCCGCGGGCCCGGCGCTGCCGCTATGCAGCGGGATACTCGTGCTCGCGACAGATCAGCCCGATATCGGTGTGCGACAACGCCTCTCCGGTCAGGCCGCATCGATGGCCGGCGTTTTTCACCTGGTTGAAACGGCAGGTCCGGCACGCGCCAAAGCTCTTGCTGCCGCGCGCGCGCTGTGCGTCGAGCAGGACTTCGCGCAACAGCCCGGTGATTTCGTCGATACGTGACGTGCCTGCGTCGGCGAGTGACTGCACCAGGAAGCGTGCCGGGATTGCCTTCGCCAGCACCCGCCTGGCGGCACGCGTGACCTTCAGGTGCACGACGCGGCGGTCTTCGGTGTCGCTATGCCGCTCTATGAGTTGCCTGCTTTCGAGCACACCCAGCGTCTTGGAGACCGTGCCCTTGGTCTGACCGAGGAAATCGCTGACCCCCTGCAAGGTATCCGAATAGCGGTTGCACTGCGCCAGGTAGTGCAATGCTTCAAGCTGAATGGGCAACAGGCCCTCGGCCGCACCCGCTTCCCTGGCTTCGACGCGCAGCAGATTGCACAACCGCTCAAGCGTGTCGTGGATTGCCTCGATACTCATCGGTTCACCCGCACATTCGTCCCCACACACCGGTAAGCATAGCCGAGCCTTGGTTTCGTGTCGAAACTACATTGACAGGCCACCCCGTCGGTGCTTGAATTGCAATAGTTGCGAGTCGAAACCTTAATCGGGGGCCGAAATCCGCAGCGCAGCGCTTCGATCCACATCACCCGGAGAATCAACATGCGTAAATCCCTTCTCACCCTCGCAGTCGGCGTCTCACTCGGCGCGCTGACAACGCTGGCAGCTGCCGACGAGATCGACTATCCGGACGGCTACAGGTCGTGGACACACGTCAAGTCCATGACCATCCACAAAGGTCACCCGCTGGAGACACCCTTCCTGGGCATCCACCACGTCTATGCCAACGAACGCGCGCTGCATGGCCTGCAGAGCAAGCACTTCGCCGACGGAGCGATGCTGGTGTTCGATCAACTGCAAAGCGAAGATGCCGGCGCGGCATCGGTCGAGGGCGACCGCGTGCTGATCGGCGTGATGCTCAAGGACAACGCCCGTTTTCCGCAGACCAATGGCTGGGGCTACCAGGCATGGCCGAAAGACAGCCGCAGCCAGCGACTGGTGGACGATGGCGGTCTCTCCTGCCATGGCTGCCACATCCAGCAGAAGGACCGCGACTACGTATTCAGTCAGTGGCGTGACTGACGCGGGAGCCGTTGGTGCGGGCCGGTCTCCGTCCCGCTGTGCTGTGCTGTAATACCCGGCGACGAAGTACCAGCACGCACAGCGGGGACAGTTATGGGAGTCCGACAATTAAACGCCGATGTGGTGCGCGCGACACCGGATGCGGCCACGTGGGAGCTGAATCGCCTGTCGCGCCGATGTTTAGGGCCGGTTCTCTGGTGTGCGCTATGGCTCTCGGTGCCTGCCAACGGCATCGCCATAGCCGGGCAGACTGCGCTCATCGAGCTGACGTCGGGCTTCGAGCTGCAGCTGCAGCGGTTTCCGGCGCACGGCCGCGACCTGCTGATCTGGGTGCCCTCCGAGTACGGCATCCGCGATGGCAACATCCCTTTCGCAGAAACAGTCCAGCGACAGGGCATCGACTACTGGCTGGTCGATCTGCACGAATCGTACATGGCGCCGACCGGGCGTCATGCCTATGCGGACTTCGAGCCGGCGCACGTGAAGGAACTCATCGACCACGCAGTCGGCCAGGGCTGGCAGCGGATCTTTCTCGGCGGGGAAAGCCGCGGCGCCGCACTCGCCATGCAGGCCGCGCGCCTTTGGCAGATCGAGAACCCCGGCAATACCGCGCTCATCGGAATGCTTTTCTACCACCCGAATCTCATCGATGGGTACACCGCGATCGGTGAGCTGGCGAGGTTTCGCCCGATCGCGCGGGAGACCAACCTGCCGGTCTACATATTCCAGCCGCAGTTCAACACCAAGTACCTGCACAGCCGCGAGCTGTCCGAGCAGCTGCAGATGGGAGGGTCGCCGGTCTACCTGCATTTCCTGCAGGGCGTCAGGGGCGGTTTTCACGTGCGTGACAGCGATCGCCTGAATGCACGCGAGACCGAAGAGCGTGGGCGGCTCGGTGAACGGATCGGCCGTGCGATGCACCTTCTCGCGCAGTCGCCTGCGCCTCCGCGCGCGGCGGAGCCGGCCGGCGAAACAGCGCCGGTTCCCGACGACGGCGGTGATAGCGGGGGTGGGGGCAACCTGGCGGCAGTCGCGCATGCGGTGCCCGCCACGCTGCGACTGCGCGATGACGACGACCGGATCGTGGATATTCAGGACCTCGACGGCGAAGTGGTGCTGGTCAATTTCTGGGCCACCTGGTGCGGGCCCTGCGTCAAGGAGATCGCCTCGCTGATGCGTCTTGTCGAGCATTTCGAGGGCGAGCCGTTTCGGGTGCTCGCGGTAAACATCAGCGAAGACAAGGCGCACGTCGCCGGATTTTTCGACACCCTGGACATCGAGCCGAATTTCCAGGTCGTGTACGACCACGACGGGAGTGCCGCGAAGCGCTGGCGCGTGTATGCGGTCCCATCGACCTACCTGCTCGACAGGCAGGGCCGGGTACGCTACGGCTATCGCGGCGCGCTGCAGTGGGACAAGGAAAGCGTGATCGAGACGGTCAACGGTTTGCTCGAATAGCACAAACTCATAGCTATCGACTATCTACACAATCGTAACAATTCATTTCATTAATGTCGGTGCGTCGCCTAGCTTGTCTACGAGGACGACAGCCACCAACCGGCCGGCGGTCGCCAAGGTACACAACAGAGGAACCCGCCATGAGTGACAAACCTACCAAACTGACCACGACCAACGGCTGCCCTGTGGCCGACAACCAGAATGTGATGACCGCCGGACCACGCGGCCCGATGCTGTTGCAGGATTTCTGGTTTCTGGAAAAGCTGGCCCACTTCGACCGCGAGGTGATCCCGGAGCGGCGCATGCACGCCAAGGGGTCGGGCGCCTATGGCACCTTCACTGTCACCCACGATATCTCGCAGTACACCAAGGCGAAGCTGTTCTCCGAGGTGGGCAAGCAGACCGAGGTCTTCGCGCGCTTTTCCACCGTCGCCGGCGAGCGCGGCGCGGCGGATGCCGAGCGCGATATCCGCGGCTTCGCGGTCAAGTTCTACACCGAGGAAGGCAACTGGGACATGGTGGGCAACAACACGCCAGTCTTCTTCCTGCGTGATCCGCTCAAGTTCCCCGACCTCAACCACGCGGTCAAACGCGACCCGCGCACCAACATGCGCAGCGCGCAGAACAACTGGGACTTCTGGACACTGCTGCCCGAGGCTCTGCACCAGATCACCGTGGTGATGAGCGACCGCGGCATCCCGCGCAGCTATCGCCACATGCATGGTTTCGGCAGCCACACCTTCAGCTTCATCAACGCCGACAACCAGCGCTTCTGGGTCAAGTTCCACTTCAAGAGCCGGCAGGGCATCGAGAACCTGAGCAACGAAGAGGCGGCCGCGATCATTGCCCAGGATCGCGAGAGTCATCAGCGGGACCTGTACGAAGCCATCGAGCGCGGCGACTACCCACGCTGGGACTTCAAGGTTCAGATCATGCCGGAGCAGGACGCGGCCGGTTACCGCTTCCACCCGTTCGACCTGTCCAAGGTCTGGCCGCATGCCGACTACCCGTTGATCGATGTGGGCGTGCTGGAACTCAACCGCAACCCGGAGAACTACCATGCCGAGGTGGAACAGGCGGCCTTCAACCCGGCCAGCATCGTCCCGGGTATCGGCTTCTCACCGGACAAAATGCTGCAGGGCCGCCTGTTCTCATACGGCGACACCCAACGCTATCGCCTCGGCGTGAACCATGCGCAGATCCCGGTGAACAAGCCGCGCTGCCCGGTGCACAGCTTTCATCGCGATGGCCAGATGCGGGTCGATGGCAACTACGGCAGCCACAAGGCCTACGAGCCGAACAGCCTGGGGCTGTGGCAGGAAGACCCGCAGGCCAAGGAACCGCCATTGGCGCTCGATGGTGCTGCCGACAACTGGAACTACCGTGAAGACGATGATGACTACTACAGCCAGCCAGGCATGCTGTTCCGCATCATGACCCCGGACCAACAGCAGATCCTGTTCGCAAACACCGCGGCCGAGATGGCGGGCGTCGACGACACCGTCAGGAAACGTCACATACGGAACTGCCTGAAGGCAGACCCGGCCTATGGCGAAGGTGTGGCCAAGGCCCTGGGTATCGCGCTGCAGGACATCGAAGGGTAGCCCTCGACCGGCCGTTTCCGGACGGCCGGTCCCGAACCATCCCGGACCCAACTGCGTTTTATCAATGCCGGACCTGGCTGCCGGGCGTACGTTTTCATCAAAAGGGTTATGCGCCCATTTGACCCAATGGGCAGCCGCATACTCAGTCGACTGCTGCCCATGTCATCTGACGCCTGTATATGCGAGGCAGCAAAATGAACACCAGAGAGAATCTCAAAGAGGCCTTTGCCGGCGAGAGCCAGGCGAACAGGACATATCTTGCGTTCGGTGAGCGCGCGCAGAGAGACGGCTTTGCCCAGGTCGCCAGACTGTTCCGGGCGGTGGCGGCCGCCGAGACCATCCATGCCCATGCCCACCTGCGGGCGATGGACGGGGTCAAGAGCACCGCGGAAAACCTGCGAGAGGCCGCCGCTGGCGAGAAATACGAGTTCGAGCAGATGTACCCGCCCATGGTGGCTACCGCCGAGGCAGAGGGCGACCGCCGCGCCACGACGTCGATGCGCTACGCGATGGAGGTCGAGAAGGTCCACCACGCCCTTTTCAACAGCGCACTGGAGGCCATAGAGGCCGGCAAGGACCTGGCCGACGCACCGATCCGGGTATGCCCGGTGTGTGGACACACGGTGATCGGTGATGCGCCGGACGAGTGCCCGGTATGCAGGGCCAAGGGTTCGAAGTTCCAGGAAATCTCCTAGCGTACTGCACCGTATCTACGATACGGCCTATTGGGCACCCTCTCCCCTCGGGAGAGGGATGGGGTGAGGGGGAGATCATGACGGACAGTCTTCAGGGCTATATCTGCAACGTCTGTGGCTGGGTCTACGACCCCGAGCAGGGCGATCCGGACGGCGGCATAGCCCCGGGCACGGCCTGGGCGGACATCCCCGACGACTGGGTCTGTCCCGTATGTGGTGCGGGCAAAGAAGACTTCGCGCCACTTGACGGACCTTCTGCGACCGCGACGTCCGACAACGCGGCGGATTCGGCACCCGATGCCAACGGCCTGGTGATCGTCGGCAGTGGGCTGGCCGGCTATTCACTGACCAGGGAACTGCGCAAACGCGACGCGGACATGCCGATCACCGTTGTGACCGCGGACGGCGGCGAGGTCTACACCAAGCCGATGCTGTCCAACGCCCTGGCCCGCCATCACCAGCCGGATGACCTGGTGCAGAAGGATGCCGCCACCATGGCCGCAGACCTCGGTGTCGAGATCCGGACGCGCACCCGGGTCCTGGCAGTCGACAGGGCGGCCAGGACCCTGACGCTCGATGGCGGGCACGGAACCCAGGCCCTGCCCTACGATCGCCTGGTGTTGGCGGTGGGTGCCGACGCCCGCGTGTTCCCCACCGCCGGTGCCGACGCGGTCAACATCTTCACGGTCAACGACCTCGACGACTACCGCCGCTGGCGTGAGCGTATCGGAAACGAAGGCCGGGTCCTGCTCATTGGCGCGGGCCTGATCGGATGTGAGTTCGCCAACGACCTTGCGGTGGCCGGATTCGGCGTCGATATCGTCGATCCCGCACCCTGGCCGCTGGCAAGGCTGTTACCGGCAGAGATCGGCGGCATGCTGGTGGATGCCCTGCAGCAGGCAGGCTGCCGGCTGCACATGGGGCGCACGGTGGCCGCCTACGAGGCAGCGGAATCCGGCAGCCTGGCGACACTCGACGACGGTTCGCCGATCATGTTCGACCACGCGCTGTCTGCAGTCGGCCTCGCCGCCCGTACCGCGCTGGCCCGTGAGGCCGGGCTGGAAGTCGACAATGGCATCATCGTCGATCGCCATCTGCGCACCAGCGATCCTCGCATCTTCGCCGTCGGCGACTGCGCCCGGACCGAGGCCGGCCCGCTGCCCTTCATCGCCCCGCTGCTGGCACAGTCACGGGCCCTCGCCGCGACCCTGACCGGCACCGAGACCGGGCTGGTATTGCCGGCCCTGCCGGTCGTGGTCAAGACGCCCGCACTTCCGCTGGTGGTGTGCCCGCCGCCCGCCAATACCGAAGGGAGCTGGGAGCTGGACCTGGGGGATGGCGAGGCCGAAGCGGTCTTCCGGACCCCCGCAGGCGCTGAAGTCGGCTTTGCGCTGGCCGGTGCCAGGACCCGGTTGCAGCAGCAGATGGCAAAGCGCATGCCCGACCTGTTGGCCGCCGGGTCCCGCACGCCGGTGTCTCCCGGGTCAGCGACCTTGTAGGTCCGACAGTGCCAGCAGATGGTTGTCCCAACGATAGCCGGCAAACACGCGGTGGTCGGAAACGGCGAGGACCCGGTCAATACCGGCGACTCCGCCGTTGCCGTCACTGACAACAAACCCGTACCCATCAGCAGCCGTCCGACCGATACCGCAGGCGTCGGCCTGCTCGTACAGACCAAGGTAGTCACCCCCGGCGCTCCAGAAGGTGACCACACCGCCACGTGGGGATGACACGGCGAAACGCAGACCTTCTGCATCGAATGTCACGCTGCCGCAGTAGTTTCGCAGTCGCCGCTGTACCGCATCCGGCGCACTCAACAGCCGCATCGGCTGTTTACCGTGCTGGATAGCTATCAACGGTGGGAAAAGCTCGGGCCTGCCCTCGAACTGCATCGCCACCGCGACCCGGTCATCCGGCGAGACGTCGATATGACGGATGCTCAGCTGGTGCCATTGCTCCTCGGGTTCGTGCCGCTGCAGCAAGCGGCCGCTGGCGACATCGACGTAGGCAAGGTTCGGACGCATGCCCGCGAGGTTCGACTTGACGCGCGGCAGATCGGGATGGGTACGGATGCCGCCATTGGCGATCACCAGTGTGTTGCCGTCGGCCAGCAGCCTGATCTCGTGGGGACCGACACCGTGGCTCGGCAGTTCATCGGTACGCCGGTAGCTGTTGCCTGCATCGTATACCCCGATCACGCCTTCACCCGACGCATAGGCGTTCTCGCTGCACAGCAGCCGCGTGCCGTCGGGTGTGAACTGTCCGTGCCCGTAAAAATGCCGGCCGGATACCGCGGCGATCCTGTGCGAGACCTGCCCGCTCGCAAGGTCGACGATCCATACGAAGGTGCCGGGGCGGCGCGCGAACACCGCGGCACGACGCTGCATCGGGTCGACGGCGACCCCATGCCCGCGCCCCGGCAACGCGACGTCCATCAGCCGGCCGCCATCGACATCGACCATGCTGAGGAAATGACCGCCCCTGTCATCGCTGCGACAGCCGAGCAGTCGCTGCCGCCCGGCGCCGGTGCCCGCCATGGCCATCGCCGGGCCGAGCAGCAGGCCACCCAGGCCCAGTCGGATGAATGCCCTTCTGTCAATCGCCATCGAGACTGTTGAACCCGAGTGAGAGTCCCAGGGCTGCCGCCAGGTCGCGCGCGAGCAGTTGTTTGAGCGCCGAGAGTTCTGCCTGCAGCTGCTCAACCAACGCGCGTTGGTCGGGATCGGACACCGCGTCGGCGAGCGGCATGTGCAGTTTCTCAAGCGTCGATCTGGCCTGCGCAAAGGCCGCTTCGATCTGCGGATGCGGCGACGCGTCCGCCAGTTCGGGGGCGAACGCCTGCCGGTACAACGCATGACAGGCGCCCAGATTGGCCGCTATGGCCGGCAACCCGGTCTGACTGCGCCATCCTTCGGCGCGTTTGCCGCGCGCCTTCTCCAGGCCCTTGTCGAGTGGACGTGCGAGCTTCTGGGTGATGATCAGTTCCAGCTCGGTATGCAGGCTGTTGAGCAACCGGCCCGCCAGTTCCGCCTTGTTCGCAAACAGCGGGTTGCCCGGCGCCGGGTCTGCGAAGTAACGGATATAGGGGGTGTCGCCGGTGGACCAGTCCCCGACGATCCCATCCGCCATATCGCGCAGATTGGCGGCTATCGCGACGACCAGGCGGCAGGCCGTGGTGTCCGGAGGCGTCCCGGCAAACAACAGGCGCTCCATCGCACTGAAGCCCTGCACGGCAACGCTCTTCTGGCCGATGTCGAAGTCGGCCTGCAGCAGTGCCGGATCATCGAGCAACTGGCCGAGGTGCCTGCCAACCGCGCCGCGCTCGTCCGGCCACAATTCAAACCGGTATTCGCGCGAAAGATACTGCACAGGCCCGAAGCGCAGGTGCTGTGCACCCTGCCAGGCGAGAAAGGCGCCTCGGTAGCCGGCCTGCAGATGTGCCAGTGCCAAATCAGACGGTCGGGCGCAGTAGGCACGTGCCGCAAGGTCCAGTTCTGCGGTTCGTTCGGCCAGGCTGCGGTACGTCGGCAAGACGTGCCGATCCGCGATCGCCTGGAAGTCGTAGGCCCGGGCCGTCGCGTACGACAACAGCAGGGCAAGCATCAGGATGATTCTGTTCAGCATCAAAGGCTCTCGATGAAAGTCAGCAATTGGTCGCGCGCATCACGATCCAGGGCGATCACCGCATCGCGTTGTGCCAGGGCCTCGCCACCGTGCCAAAGGATTGCCTCCAGCAGGCTGCGGGCGCGGCCGTCGTGCAGGTAATTGCCGTGTCCACTCACCTGCGGCGTCAGCCCGATCCCCCACAGCGGCGCGGTGCGCCACTCGCGCCCATTGGCCATGCCCTCCGGCCGGTTGTCCGCCAGCCCCTCGCCCAGGTCATGCAGCAACAGATCGGTGTAAGGGGCGATATCCCGGTCATGATTCGCCGCGTCCCCTGTGTGGCTGCCCGTACGGAAGTAAGGGGTGTGGCAGGACTGGCAACCGATCCGCTCGAAGATGTGCTCACCCGCCAGGACATCGGGGTGATCGGCGTTGCGGCGCGCCGGCACCCCCAGGTGGCTGACGAAGAAACGCACCAGATCAGTAACCTGGCGATGCGCCTCCAGGTCATCGTATTGCGCGCTGTTGCCGTTCGGCGCCGCCCGACAGGCCGGCTGGCGTTCTGTGCAGTCGCCCGCGGCCTCCGGATACAGCGGGACCGACAGGCCCAGGTCTATCGAGAACGCCGCCTGCGATTGTTCGTCGATACTCGGCAGACCGGCCTTGTGGCCAAAGCGGCCCAACACCGTGGCTCCCGATGTGCGACTCCAGACGCGGTTGGCGCGACCCGAGATGCCGTCACCATCGCGATCGTCCGGATCCTCCTGAGCGATGATGTCTTCCTGATCAATCGCCTCAAGCAGGCCCAGGCCGATGAGCTGTGGCGCCATGCGCGGCGACAGGCGGACCTGCGGGTGCAGCGGGCCATAGCCCAGGTCATCGATACTGTAGGTCGGTTTCCGCAGGCCGACGCGACTGCCATCCCGCAACGACAGCGGGACCTCCGTATAGCGCAGTCCAAGCCGGTACTCGGCGGCATGCCCGGGCACGGCGAAGTTCTGCAGTTGCAGCCCGTAGGTCGGGTCCGGAATATTGTTGATGCGGTGTTCGGCGAGCTGCCGCCGCTCACCCTCATCCTGCGGTGGGATATCGATGCGCATCACCAGCGACGCGGCGTCTGGGTCCGCGTCTTCGACCGGGCGCCCACGACCGCCGTTCACATGGCAGTTCATGCAGCCGCGCGCGTTATACAAAGGCCCCAGGCCGTCGGCCGCCCGGGTCGAGGCCGGGGCCGTGACCCACAGGCGACTGAACAGGGCACGACCGACTTCGAAATCCAGTCTGTCATCAGGCTCCAGATACATGGCGGGCCGGGAGAAAGCCCAGGTATCCGGAGTCGCGCCAAGGGCGGCCGCGTGACACACGCCACAGAGACACACCAGACCTGATAACACCACCTTTGCCAGATGCATCATGATCGTTCAGGGCCGATGTTCGAGCAGATGCTCATAGCGCCGGTCGGTGAGCGTCTTCATGAACGCAACCAATGCGTCGATGCGCCGATCGTCGAGCGCGGGGCCCGTCTCCAGTTCCTTCAATGCAAGATTGTCAGGCACCTCCGGCGCGCGCCATTGCTCACCGGTCTCGGGATTGATCTGACGCTTCGCGCTCTTGCTGTTGTACTTGTTGTAGAACAACACAACGGTCCGCAGATCGCCGAACACGCCGTTGTGCATGTAGGGGCCGGTAACGGCGACATTGCGCAGCGTCGGCACCTTGAACCTGCCCGCCTGCGCGGGATCATCGATCGCCGGATTGTCCAGCAGGCCGCGATCGACATGGTCGGCAGCCACGCCGTTGACTGCCCGTGCGGCGTCATTGGGAGGCACACCGATGTTGTGGTACGCGTAGTTGCTGAAGGTCTCACCGGTACGGTTGGGCGTCGGCTTGAGCTGGTGACAGATGTTGCAGTTGCTGAACTGCTGGGAAAAAAACAGTGTCATGCCGAGGTCTTCCAGCACGGTCATCTGGTACTCACCGCGCAGATAGCGGTCGTATCTGGAATCGAACGGCGCGAAGAGATCCGTCCTCTCGAAGGCGGCGATACTCTCGGTCATCGCGCGGTAGGCATCGTCCGGCCGGTCGAGGATGTCACCTCCGAAGAAACTGCCAAATGCGGCCACATAGGTCGCATTCTCCCTCAGCCGGTCGACCACGCCGGCCTTGTCCGGCATACCCATCTCGATCGGGTTTAGCGGCGGGCCACCGGCCTGACCGGCGAGGTCCTTTTCGCGGCCGTCGAGAAACTGGCCGCCGACGTACCGCCCTTCGTCGTCGCGGTGGAAGTCCGGGCTGAACGCCGCATAAGACGCGGTCGGGGCATTGCGATCGCCCAGCGATCGTCCGTCATCACCGAGCGAGACCGCCTTGCCGGCGGCGTTGCCGCGGGGATCGGCAAAACCGAATTCAGGTGAATGGCAGGTGGCACAGGACTGGCTGCGGTTCTTCGAGAGATTGACGTCGAAGTACAGCGCGCGACCGAGCGCCTCGATGGAGCCGATCGATTCGGCGGCCATCCCTGCAGCCGGCAAAGCGAGAAGGACGATGGCCAGGTGTCGTTCAAGTGGTTTCATGTCGCCAATCCGTGAAGGAGTCGTGCGACCCGCCCCCGCTGGCGCGGAGACGGGCCTGAGAGGGATTCAGTTCACCTTGCCCGGTGCATCGAGGCTGTCCGAGCCTTCGAACGCGATCGATTCCAGGCCCATCGCGATGACGGCCTTTTCGATGGCCCGTGTCTGCATGACGAGCGCATCCACCGCCGCCTTGACCTTGGCATTGCCGCTGGCATTGCCCTCACCGATCATCTGGTCGTAGGACTCCCCTCCCTGCGCGGTGTCGACCAGCACCTGCATGGCTGCAAGTGTGGCGTCCAGATGATCACGCAGCACCTTGTCCGCCGCCGCATCCCTGGCCGAGACCAGATCCGAAAGGCTCGGACCGCTCAGCACGCTGCCATCGATCCGCGTATAGGCGCCGGTGTAGACATTGCGGATACCCAGGGCATCGTCGTAGTGCGACCAGTGGGTGTTGTCGCTGAAGCAGTCGTGTTCCTCTTCAGGGTCGTGCAGCATCAGGCCAAGCTTCATGCGTTCCCCGGCCAGCTCGCCATACGACAGGCTGCCCATCCCGGTGAAGATGGTGGCGAGGTTCTTTTCCAGATCACCGGTGGTGACAGCGAGCCGGGCCTCGCCGCCGTCCGCCCACTGACCAACCATCCATTGCAGTTCGTCGACCAGAAGACCGGTTACGGCCCTCAGATAGTCCGCGCGTCGATCGCAGTTTCCCCAGGAGCAGTCGGCGGGGTCGTAGTCGCTGGCCGGACGCACACCGGCGCCGGGTCCGGTGCCATTGAGGTCCTGCCCCCAAAGCAGAAACTCGATCGCGTGGTATCCGGTGGCGACGTTGGTCTCCACCTCGTCGATCTCGTGAAGGGTCTCCGACAGCAGTGCCTTGTCGATCCGCGAGGCATCGACCGTCCTGCCACCGACGGTCAGCGTCTTGTTGGCGATCACATTGGCGGTGTACAGCGGATTCTCGTCAGACTCGCTGCCGTAGCTCGCGGCCGTGTAGTCGATCAGGCCCTCGTCGAGTGGCCAGGCGTTCACCTTGCCTTCCCAGTCGTCCACGATCGGGTTGCCGAAACGGTAGGCCTCGGTCTGCTGGTACGGATGGCGTGCGGCCACCCAGGCCGCGCGGGCCGCGGCCAGATTGTCCTCGGTCGGCCGCGCAAGCAGGGTATCGACCTGTTGCTGCAGTGCCTGCGCACCGATCAGGGCATCGCCATACACCGCGTGTGCCATGTCCGCATAGTGGTCGAGTACGGCCTCGGCGGTGGCCGCGTGCAACGGCATGTTCAACGCCAGGCCGACGGTCAGCGTGAGTATCCTGTTCATTGTGTTCTGTCTCCGGTAAATCAGAATTCGACGGCCAGCTGCGCGGTGACGGTGTCACCGCCGCTTGTGCCAGTGCCGCCGTCTGCAGCGCTGTAGTCGTCGTCATGCGCCCACTCGAAGGACACTGCGGTGTTCTCCATGACGTCGACCGAAATGGCGGCGGCGATCCGCTTCTCCGGCAGTCCCAGTGCCACGGCCTCGTCCGTCTCCTGGTAGGCGACCGCCACGGTTGCGTCTCTGCCGACCAGCGTGAAGCTGTACCCGGCCTCGAGATTGAACGCTGAAGGCTGGGCGCCGCTCCCCTTGAAGGCCAGTTCGTTCACATGGAAGCTGTCGACGGCCGTCGTGTACTCGGCGATGAACATGAATGGCCCGGTGGCGACTTTCGCATCCAGCGTGACGCCGGCCACATGGTCGTCGTAGTCGACCACCGCGGTGTTGATGTTGTCCTGGATCGTGTCCTGCAGGCCGTCGGCATCGCCGATGTCGCTGATGTAGCCGAGATTCACCGCGAACCCATGGTTCCCGCCTTCGTGGCTGAAGCCGGCGAAGGCACCAAAGGCATCGATCTGATCGTCACCGCGTCGTGCAAGGTCGCCATTGAACACATACAGCCCGCCGACGAAGCCGCCGGACTCAATGCCGCCGACGATGGCGGTCTCGCGTGTCTCACCAATCTCCAGCGTCAAGGGGTCCGAGACCAGGTTGGTCTCGTAGGTACCGAACGGCACATACTGCTGACCGGCCGACACGAACCAGGGGCCGTCGGGATCGGCGATCGTGATCGCGGCGACATCGACCTCCAGATCGGTGTCGTCCTCTTCGTACAACAGGGTGATCTCGCCGGCCACCCAATCATTGATCTGAGCGGTGACGCCGATCTCCGCGGTGGCCACCGAAATATCGCTGGAACTGCCGCCACTGTCGGGGTCGTTGTAGCCGGCCTCCACCTCCAGGGCGCCGCCGATCTCGACATGCTGGAACCAACCGCCACTGGACTGTCCAGGTTGTTCCCGGACCCGCGGGTTCGAGACCAGCGCCTCTATCTGACGGTCCTTCTCGCGGATCACCTCGTTCTGTGCATGCACGTGTTGCTCCAGCTGCCTCAGGCGGGCTTTGATGGCGGCCAGCTCATCATCAATGGCGCCCGCTGCGGTGACACCCGTGCAGGAAAACGCGGTCGCCACGGCGGCCGCGAGTGCGTGTCTGTTCATCGAAAGACTCCCTAGCGTTTCTTGCTCTTGCTAGGGCTGGCTGGCGGCAGCTGGCTTGCCCGGTGTTTATTTGGTCAGGATCAACCTGCCCAGACGCGTTATCTGCAGACGATAGATCTCGCCCTGGTGTTCGATCTCTATACGCGGACCATCGCGAAACAGTTCGCGACTGTTCAATACCGGTGGCCTGGAGCCACTGGCGGCGGGGACAGGCCGTTCCTTTTCATGCTTTTTGCCTTGGCTTGTCACGTCGCCTGCTGCTGGTTTCGGTAGATGCAGTAATATTAATGCGAACGATTTGTATCCGCAACTCCAATTTGGAATGGTGAGGCAAAACTGCACCGATCACGCGGCGGACGGCTCACAGGGTCTTCAGGTATTCGACCAGTGACCAACGCTGATCGTCGGACAGCCCCGAGGCAAAATCATGGCCCTGCGCCGAGTTGGCCCGTGCCGCCGTGTCATGCAGGGTGCCGGCGCGCGCCGCCTCGGGGCCGGTGGTCAGGTAACCGACCCTGACCGGATCGTAGACGTCGTAGCCACGGTGGAAACGCCCGGGCCGTTGCGCCGGTGGCAGGAGCAGGTCGTACAGGGTCGGCACCGATCCATTGTGCAGATAAGGGGCACGCAGCCAGATCCCGTCGAGATACTGCGCGACATACCCGGTCAAGGGTTCCTCCACCAGGCCCTTGCGTTCGATACCCATGTCCTCGACCACCTTATTGGCCTCGGCTGCCGCCTTCGCATTCCAGGTATCCATGCGCTCACGATCCGTGCCGATCTCGGCCAGCGGCACGACGGTGCCGGTGCGCTCGCTGGCGTGACAGCTCGCGCAATGCGCGGCGAAAAGCTGTCCGCCCTGCTCTGCTTTTGCCTTGTCGATTGCAAACGGATAGCCCGGCGCCGGTTTGGTTGTCAGGTAGTGATGCAGCCAGTCGATGTGCCCGAGAAAATCGTCCCGGTCCTTCGGTTCGGCACCCATCAGGCCAAGCGCCGAGTCGATGATCACCGAATAGGCGTTGTGGCTGTCGCCGGCGAAGTTCATGCGATTGCCGCGCTCCTCGCGGTACTTCTGCAGGTTCCACACCGACGGCATGTCGGTCGGTCCAAAACTGTCGTCCATCGGCCAGCGGATCATGAAGTACTTGGTGAGGTTCATCGCATCGTCACGCCCGCGACCCCATTCCGGGAAATCATGCCGGTAGATCCACTGGAACTGCGCCTCGCGTTCGATCAGGCGCTTGCGGGTGATTGGGATGATCAGATAGCGGTACGCCAGCCGATCGATCCAGTCCAGGTCGGCGGCCAGGTTGATCTCCGGCATCATGGTGTCGGCGTTGAATCGCGGATCCTTGGCGCAGTCGACCAGGAAGCGGAAGAACGCCTCCAGGTCGAGCGTGTGGTTCGGCCCGGTCGGCACCAGGACCGGGTTCGAATCGTGTTCGGTGCGATAGCTGGCGGTGTGGCAGACCGCACAGTTGTTGGCGACACGGTCGAAACCGATGCGCCGCTTGGTAAAACCGATCGGCAGCTCCCTGCCCTGCTCCCAGGTCACACCGAACGCGGCATAGCCGCCCGGGCCGGGCAGCTTGTCGGGAAACACGCGCGGCAACACGTAGAAGATCCAGTAGGGGATGCCGGCATCCTGTTCGGCGCCGATGGATCCGTATTTGAAACGTTCATCGGGATCATCGAACGTCTGTGCCGGATAGGCGCGCAGGAAGCGGTCCCAGCCAATATACCCGAGCACGACCACGACGATCAGCGACAGCATACCGACCACCTTCAGCCAGCGCGGCAGACGACTCAGAAGTTGCATGGCGGTCTCCCTGTCAGAAGGTCTTGAGGTACTCGATCAATGCCCATTTGTCGGCGTCGCTCAGCGCTGTGCCGTATCGCGCGCCTTCGTGACCCATGTTGCCGTTGCCTGGGACCGTGGTGTCGTAAAGAAAGAAGCTGCGCCCACCCTCTTGCGCGACGTCGGCCACGAATCCGAGCGCGACCTGGTCATAGCGGTCGTTGCCGCGCCAGAAGGTCTGCGGTCGCGCCGAGCGCGGTTGCAGCAGGTCCCACAAGGTCGGCACGGAGCCGTTGTGCAGATAGGGGGCGCGCAACCACAGACCGTCCATCGGCGCATTCGCGTAGCCGTGCGTCTTCCTGAAACCCTTGAAGCGGTACTCGGTGCCGGCATAGGGCGTCCCCAGGTTCACGGCCAGCTGCGGCGTGAACGAGTGCAGGCGATACGGGTCGGTGCCGATCTGCCCAAGCGGGACCACCTGGCCCACATGCCTGCCACTGAAGTCCGTGCCACTGGCGCCATGGCAATCGGCGCAATACTCACCGTAGATCACCTTGCCACGCCCGGCCAACGCCTGGTCGATCGGGAAGAATTCACTGAATGCGGGCGGGGTGGCGGTCGCGTTCCAGGCCTGGATCCGCGCAATCGACGAGTGGTCGATCAGGCGTGGTGTTGCGCCGGTGCCGAACGACGCATTGAGATTGCGCTCCTCGACGCGGTCGTTGTTGCCGTCCCAGTGCAGCTGCATGCCCCTTTTCTTCGATTGGTTCCAGATGGTCGGAAAATCCGCCGCCCCCAGCAGCTCATCGTTGCGAAGCGCTTCGATCGGGAAATTGAACAGTGCCTTGGCCGAGTTGAACGTGTCGACGCGCCCCGGCCCCCAGTCCGGCTGAGAGTGGATGAAACGCATGCGTCCCAGCAGACCGGCAACGCCGTCGCGCATCAGGTGCACTGCCAGTGGGTAGACGACGAGCCTGTCGAGCAGATCGAGGTCGGCGCCGGCCGCCTGGATGCGCGGGATGATCTGATTCGGCGTGAAGCGACGATCAGCGACACAGCGATGCATGAACTTCTGGAACGCCATCAGGTCGAGCGTGTTCGCGCCCATGCCGACCACCAGCGCCGGTTCGGTATCCACGCCCGTGCGCACCGTCGAGGCATGGCATACGGCACAGTTCAGAAACACCCGATCCAAGCCCATGTGACGGCGCTTCGACATGCCGACCGGCAGATCCCTGCCCGGCTCGTAGATCATGCCGACCGAAGCGAACCCGTCGCCGGGCAGGTGGTCTGCGCAGACCTCGGGCAACACCCGCCAGATCCAGTATGGGAAGCCGAGATTGCGCTCACCGCCGGTCGATCCGTATTTGAAGTGTTCGACCGGGTCGTCGTAGACCACGGGTTCGTCACGCAGAAAACGCTGCGCCAGTGCCAGGGCGGCAATCACGATGAGGATCAACGCCGTCCACATCAGGATGCGGCACCAGTTACGCTTGGATGCAGGGGTACTGTTGTCCATGGTGCTGTCCTGGGTAATGCCTCAACCGGCCGGCAGGCAGCGGCGCAAGGTGTAGTACGGTTTGTCCAGCGCCTGCGCGGTCGACGGCAGCGGCACACCGGCGTCGCTGGTGACGCCGGTCAGCGCCTCGCGCAGTTCCTTCAGCAGCCCATCCATCCATTGTCCCAGGCGCGCGCCCTCCAGACTGCCTGCATGGTGTGGCGGCATCGTAGACTTGGGTCTTTGCGACGGCGCCAGATCCCACATGCCAAGCCGGTACTGGATGCGTTCGGCACAATGCGCGAGCGTGCGCCGTGCCTGTCCGGCGCTACCCGCGAGAAAGTTGGGCGGAAAAGGTTCATCGGAGCGGTGACAGGCACCACAGACCTTGAAGAACGGCGCCAGCAGTGGATCGTCCGGCGGTTCAGTGACCGGCGCCACCCGCGGTGGCGAAACACTGCCGTCGTCGGCACAGCACCAATCCCCGGTCGTGATGCCAAGTTCACGGAACAGCGCTGGCATCAGCGCTGCGCGAAGGAATGGCCGCTGTTCAAACAATGCACCCGACTGCCCTGCAGTGCGCTCGACGGCGTCCGAGAGGAGCACGGATTCATGCCGTCGCTGGACCTCGATGGTCGCCTTGCCATTGCCACTGGCGTGCCGGCGCAGTGTCAGCCCGGCAAGTGCATCGGCATTGGCGAAACGTGGCCGCAGCGGCGACTCCGGATACTGCAGCGTGACATGCAGTACCCCCGCACCGTCTGCACTGCCACCGACCGACAGCGCACCGAACTCCGTATCGGCGATCCGCACGCTACGCATGCGGCCGCTCAGCGTATTGCCTGCGGCATCGCGCTGTATCAGTCCACGCAGCTCGATATCCGCTCCCTGACAGACCACCTTGATGCGTTCATTCCCGTCTGCCGGCGTGCCAACGGCATCGCAGTCGGCACTCAGGGAGGTCCCGGACGTCGGCGACTGTGCCAGTCGCTGATCGATACGCTGCAGGTCCGCAGCGGCGATGAATTGCGTCAGGCCGGTGACCGCACGTTCGACGAGATCATCGGCTTCTGGGGTCCACACGGCCGCGGCAGGGCGCGGCATCAGCGGTTCCGAGCGACCGTCGACGTCGGCCTGTTGCAGCAGCCTATCGGCATCGTCGCCGCCGGCTGGCGTCGCCAGTCCGGCCAACGGCCTGCGGTTTACGATATCGGCATCCGAAATCAGAAGTCCATCGGGCCAGGCCTGAAGCGACCTTCTCGACATGACCGCCCGCAGGGCGCTTTGGTAGCTGTCCGATACACGCTCGAAACCGCGACCACCGTTGAGCGCAGACTGCAAGGTACGAATGAACAGCGCGCGACGACAGGCGTCGGCAGCATCGCCAAGCCCGCACGCCTCCAGCCACAGCTTCTGTGTCAGCGCGAACGCATTGGCACGATCGGTCGCGTTGTCGATGGCGTAGGCGATGTCGACACCGCCCGTAACAGGGATACCGTGGAAATCGCTGCCGACGTGTTCGAGCCTGTCGGCGACCTCACGACTGGCGTTGGTCTCATCCCACAACGGCCGGGCAAAGATCGGGGCGGCGTTCTGATGGCAGGCCATGCACACGACGCGACGCGCGTAAGTCACCTGCGGTTGTCCGCCGGCACGATAGTCGCGCACCACCTGAAACTCGAAGCGCGCCGCCTGCTCGTTATAGCTGATGATCTCCAGGACATCAGCGGCCTCGAGATAGCCGATGAACAGCCGGTCGCGCAGCAGCAGGCCGGCGTCGGCAGCAGGTTCGGAATCCACCGCGAGGACGATACGCGGGGAATGAAAAAAGTCCGGGGCCGCGGCCTCGCGCTGCAATGACCGTCCAAGCGGTATCAATACCTGCTTGACCGGCTGACCCAGATAGGCCGAGTCGGCATCCAGTCGCGCGCCAATCGCCGTGACCAGTTGTTCGAACGGATAGGGAATCACCTGCTCCCCGTTCGAGATCGTCAGATGGTCGAACAGGGAACGCCCCTGCGGCGGCAGATCAGGACCCGGGCTGCCCGGGTCCACTACCCAGACCGGGTCGGCCAAAGCGGCCGTACAGAGCATGCAGGCCCCGACAACAACGAGATGGAACAGCCGCTTAACCACTGTGTCATGCCCCTTGTCCTCAACGCCCGAGCGCCACCAGCCGGCCCGGCTTCTGGCTGCCTGGCCAGCAGTCCTCGGCAACCTCCCCGGTCTGCATGAATGAACCGGCCGCCGACTCGGCAACAGCCTCGTTGTACAGCGTGAAATTGAGCAGGAACACATGACCCATGTATGCGCGGCCCAGGTAGAAGCCTGGCCGTACCATGCGGATCTCGTCCCTGATCCTCAGGCCCCGCCGCCCGGCGAGAAAATCGGGACGCTCGCGATAGCCGTCGATCTCGTCGTTGTACGCGTAGTCGATGATGATCGACTCGCGCCGTGAGTCGAGCAGGCTCTGGCCGCAATACAACTTGGCGGGGAACAGCAACCAGGCGTCGTCCTGGATCAGTCCAAAGATCTTGCGTCCGGGGATATCCGTTTTCGGCAGCGCATCGGGATCGTCGACCACCAGCTTGAGCAGCTTGCGATCCTGGATCATGTTGCGCAGCAGACGTTGGTCGCGATAGAACACCTTTCCCTTCCACAGCATCTGACCGACGGTCTCGAGCTTGGCGAGCTTGAACCGCACCGCCAATCCCTTGATGCCCCCCATCACCTCGGACAGCCGCTTCGCCCCGCCGCCGTCGGCGAAAAAGAACGTGCCGTTGTAGGCGCCATCCGGCACCGGACCGGCCGTGAGCCGGGCATACACCTGATCGACCTGTTCCTGGTTGAGCCGGGCGACGTTCTCCGGCGTGAGTGTCATCAGGTCGTCCGGTGAAAGTGGCAGTTCGTACTCGACACGCGCCAGATCCGGTTTGCTTTGGTAGTCGTCGCCGTATGCAAGGAAAGGCACATCTGGCGGCGCGACTTCGCCGCAGGCGGTGAGCAACAACGCAATCACTGCAACGGGGAGAAACTTGGTCGATGGCATGAGGATCTCCTTGTGCCGTTACAACGTGGCGAGGAACGCGGTCAGCGCCCGCTTGTCATCCGCCGACAGGCCTTCGCCGAAACGGTGCCCTGCATTCTCGACCGTGCTGGTGCAGGTGCTGTAGAGACGCCCAAGCAGCGGCAGTTGATCGCCGGCGATGGCAATCACCTGCTCAGGGTTCTTGAGAATCGCCTTGGTCATTGCGCTGATCTCGCCGGACGCCGCTTTTGCATCACTGGCGCCGACACGCTGGAGCATGCGTTCTTCGAGCCTGTCGCCGTCGAGCACGGACAACACCATGTCACGCAGCAGTTCCTTGTGCTGGAAGCTTCCATACAGTCCTGCCGGCGTGCCGGCAGGTACCTCTATCTCGATCCCGATCAGCTTTTCACTCTCGCCGTCCCAGAGCTTCGGTCCGATGGCCCGCCGGATGGGCTGATCGATCAGCGTCGTCTTGGCGATGCGCTGGTCCGGGTTCAGCAATTCCTTCACCGAGGCAAGGAACAACCGGTAACGACCCTCTACCGATGGGTCATACGCGAAACATTCAGGTGGGTTGGCGAGACGTTTCCCATCGGCGCCAACGTATGGCGAGCGATAGAACTCGTCTTTGGGATCACTCGGCTTGCCGCATAGCTCGGGACCGATGGCATTGTTGTGCAGGAACGGCGCGTGCGCCCAAAGGTCCACCAGCGAGACATTGCGGTAATAGCCCCGGCCACCGCCGGTCTGATCAGCAAGGTTGGCGTCAGGCTCGCGTGAGCGATAGGTCTCGGACGCAAACTCCTCCCAGACATGCCCCTTCATGTGATTGGAATGCAGCGCGCGGCAGCCGTAGGTGCCGACCTCGGAGGCCGGCGTCGAGCGGTCGTTGCCCATCCAGTCCTCGCGCACACCCGCAGTCTGTGATGCCTTGTGGAAATCGCGCGCCTCCGGTACTCCGTCCTGGCTGGAGTGACAGCGTGCGCAGTTCTGCGCAAACACCAGGCGGCCGCGGTCGACAGCTCCTTCGCCATACTCGGCATCCAGCGCGGCGATCCATTCGTCGAGGTCAGCATGCCCCTTGGCCTTCCAGATCGGCGAGGAATAGGCCTTTTTCGACAGCAGGAAGCTGATCACATCGTGCGCACGATCCTCGATCGCACGGAAGTTGGGACAGTCACGACGGCATTGCCCGATGTCGAAGGGCGTCTGTCCGAAGTTGCGCTGTTGCGGGTCGAGTTGATACAGGTCGGTCAGGTGATTCAACCAGCATTGCTCTGAGCAGGACCCGATATTGATATACACGCGTTGCACGGCGAGCAGGTCGCCGACCGAATCCTCCCCGCCTTTGAGGATATGAAACACCGATTCGCGTTCGACGCCCTTCTTCCAGCACTTGCCGGCCTTGCCCGGTTCGCACCAGCATTCGCGCTCATTGGCGCCATCCGGACAGCTGCCAGTGGGCCGCCAGCGATCGATCAGTTCACCGTCAAAGCGCGGACGTTGCAGCACGTTGACCAGCGCATTGATGGTGCCGGGATTGTTGACCTGGTCCGTAGGGACGGCCGAGGTATCCACCACCCCGGGTCGGGTGTGCGAAAACACCTGCCACTGCAGGCTGTCTTCGCTCATACCCGACACCATGATCTCGGACAGGCGCGAGTACTGGTTGCCGATCGCACCGATCAGGTTTTCCCATTTCGGATTGGCCGGGTCTTCGGGCGGATTGGTCGGATCGAAGGCGATGTGACAACCGCCGCAGGCCATGCCGACCAGGAACGGGGGCTCGACGGAACCGTCACCAAGTTTCTTTGCCTGGTAGTCGGACAGCTGTGCATCATCGGCCATCCTGCGTGCAAAGCCGTCCCAGGTGCCGAGCTTGCCGCCATTGACCTTGCGCCAGGCATCGGCGTTGAAACGTGGGTTGGGAAACTTGCGCAGCCCCATCGCACCGGTCGAGGTCCCGAAGGCGAGGTGGCACGAGTCCTCGCGCATACCGACGCCCTGGTGCGGATGGTCACCTGGCATCGGCGGATCGACGAAGTCGCAGGCGGGGTCGCGGTAGCCCTCGCGGCCAACAAACTTCAACAGCTCATCGTCGCCGTAACACCAGTCGAGACCGAAGGTCTCTTCGAGACTTCTGGCCGGGCAGCCGGTCGAACCCGGTGTGCAGCAGCCGGGGTTGTTTACCAGCCCCCAGGTCTTGAAACGCTGGTCGCGCTTGTCGCTGCGCAGTACCCGCCACCAGTCGATCAACACACCCATGCGTTGCTGGAAGACGTAGGTGTGGAAGCGATCATTGCCGGCGGTCGCCTTGTACCAGATCTCGCGTCCCGCACTTTCCTGCGGGGTCAGGCCGGCAGCCCCGGCTTGGAATCCCGCATCGCTGAAGGAGACCGGCGTCGGGTCGGCGGCGACATTGCCGAGCACCAGGGACAGCAGGATTGCTGCCAGGACGATAGAGACACTACGGGCGATCATTTCGACCCTCCTCTTCGGCGTTCAGGCACTGTCTGGCAACCGGCCTACGGGAGTCTGCGCCCCCTCCAGGTCGAAAAAAGACAACACACATCTCCCACGAACCTTTGCCTACCCATGGTTCGCAAAACCGGCACATATGCGTCGTCTCGTTGACGATAGTTCTAGTTGTCGGATTGGGAAACATCAAGCCGGTGGGAATGCAAGGCGCCAACGCGGATCGTGCCACCGAGCGGAAAAGTAAACAGGTTCTTGTGAAGCACCGGCGAACGTGTTGCTGCCAGCCGATGCGATCTCACGGCGCGGTGATGAGGCGCCATAACTGCCACACCAAGCTACGCCGGCAGCCGGGTGGAGACGCGATTACTTGCCAGCCGCCTTGGCGCACAGGCCGGCGTTCTTGCGTGCCTCGATGAAGGCTTCACAACCACCCTTGGCAAGTGGCAGGCGGTATTCCTCCATCGCGCGGTCTTTGAGCAGCAGCGTGCCGATGCGGGTACTGACGTCGCCAATCCGGTCGCGGAAATCCGCCTCCAGGTTTACCCTCGCACGCTCGTAGTCGAGGTCGCGGTTGATCTCGCTCTCGGTGAACTCGACGATCTTCCCCGCCGCCTGCTGCCGGCGCTTCTCCATCTGCAGCTGTACGGCCTTGTTGTTGGCATCGTAGTGTTTCAATCTCAGATCGATCAGCGCTTTCTGCCGCGCTTCCATCAGCTGAGCGGCATGACCCTGCTCGACGGTGATCTCGCTGCTGATCTGTGAACGTATCGCCTCGATCGCCTCCGGGGTTGCATCCCGTGTGTCCTGATACAGCTCGAAAGCCGCCTTGTGCTGCGCATTGCGCCCACGGATCTCGTACTGCTCCTTGACTGTCTTGAGCAACGAGACTTTGGTCGACAGGTCCGAGAAGAATTTGTGCAGCTTCACCCCCTGGTCGGCCAGTGCCGGATCCCTTTTTACCAGCTCTTCGAAAGACAGACTGGGATCGGCCACGCCACGCTGGGCATCCCATTTCGCATACTCCTGCGCCAGCCCCTCCAGGTAGTCGACAACCTGCGGACGTTTAAGCTGCCACACGGCGTCGACCGCGAGATCAAGTGCGAAACGGCCTTCTTCGCCGTCCATGTAGAGCTTGGACGCGATGGCTGCATCGCAGGGATTGCCTTCACCATCGGCAATCGCGTTGGCCTTCTCGTAGAGGGTATCGCGCAACGCGACGCGCATCGGCTTGGAGAGTGCCTGGTAGATGCCAAGCTGCTGCATGCTGGCTGTTTCGTATTCCTGTGCCGAGGCGTGCGGCGGTGTCGGCAGGCAGTCTCGCCGGTACTCCATCACCTTGACCTCATAGTGCATCCCGCCGGTATAGCCGAGGTCCGGCGTACCCGCTGCCAGCTGATCCATCGTGGCACCAAACAGATCGCGTTCACCCTCCGGCGTGTTGCTGTCGATACAACCCTGCCAGGCCGATCCATCACTGGGCAGCGGCTCGGTCCAGGAGCCGAGGCCGCTGAAATGGCACTCGCCCCCTTCCGCGGTTACGCCGACGTGGCCAACGCGCGGATAGGTCCGGCACAGGCAGGAATAGGCCTTGTCCGGAATGCGCACTTCAAGGCGATCTGCCAGTTTGCTGATCTTCTCGCCACCGAGTTGTGCCGTATCGGTCGCGATCGCATCCTGCACAACCCTGGTCAGTTCCGCCGCACGCAGATCGCGTGCAGTTTTCGCCTCCTCCGCTGCAGCGGGTATCGTCCCCATCAATGCGAACAGCAGCAACCACCCTGTGCCGGAAGACTTCATTCGACTTCTCCCCTGGTGGGCTGATCGAGAAAATCGCTGAGCGCCCGCCGCGCGCGCTGACCGAGAGCCTCAAGATAGGCATCGGTGTCGAAACGATCCACGGGCACCAGTCGGAAGCGCGTCTGTGCGTCGATCCCCTCTCCCACCAGCTGACGCAGCGAGAACGCATTCAGGCGGAACCGACTGATCTCGCCACCGCGAGCCGGCGACGCCAGCAGCGTCAGGTGGTAGGGCACGTGCTCCTTCTTTGACACCGGCAACTCACCGAGGATGCCTGGCCCACCGGGCAGGCGGACGGTCATCGTGCGCCAACCGATCAGCACCTCGATACGGCCATCCCAGTCCGGCGGCAGCGGTCGCGACCAGTCGTGGTAATAACCACGGCGCAAGCGCAGCGTGTAGTGGTCGTCTTTGGGCAGGCGTATCACCGAGAAGCGTGCGGCGTAACGGGTCCGGCGCACATTGTCGTCATGCAGCTTCACGCCCTCGCCACCCAGCAGGAAATAGAAACCGCTGGTGTCATTCAGATCGAGGCTGAGCTCTGCCAGGAAAGGTGCAGAATCATTGAGTGGCGTGGTGTCGACGAAAGGCGTTCTGGTGGTGAACCCGGCCCGGCCCCATCCATGCTTGGCCGGCACATCGACCCGCATGGCACCGGCTGTGAGCTGAGCGAATCCCTGCAGATCATCGGACCCCTCTTCGATGAACAGCCAGTCACCCAAGGCATCGGCGGCCAGTCGATCGGCCACCGGGAACATCGCGTCCGCCGCCGGTCGCGCGGGCTCGTTCGGGTCGGGCTGCCGGGTCGAGACGATGCGTTTGAGCCCCATCCTTGCCGCACGACCGTCGGTGGTGGTCCTGGTGTAGACGAACAGGTGAAAGCCGGAATGCGCCTGGGCCAATGACCAGGGTCCATCCAGCGACGGCAGATCATCCGCGCTGACACTCAGATGGCCGGGAGTGATCGTGATGCGGACCCGTGACGGCGCGGTATTCGCCGTGCGTCCCTGCGGATGGTCGACGGGCGGCTTGTTGCCCGGCGCCGGGGTCTCATACCAGCCGTAGACGCTGCCAGCGCCCTCATCATCGGGCTGCCAGTAGAACACCATGCCGGGCTGACCCAGGCTCCACTCGCCCATCGATCGCGTCAGATGCAGTGAGAAACGATCCGTGTGACCGGGATCAAACTCGAAGGTCAGGGTGCTCGCGGCGGCCGGACCAAATTCATCCAGCCAGACTGCCGGCGCCTTGGTACCGATACCGATCTCGGTCTTCTTGCGTTCGGCCGGGATCTCGATCAACAGGCCATCGGCATCCGGGGCCTTGAGGTTGGACAGCTTGCCCAGCAGCGAGGCGTCGTGCTTGTAGAACCAGTTAAAGGTGTCCGGCTTGCGATCGAAGATCACGTCGTCGGCAGACGCATCGACCCGTGCGGATGTTGCGACGGAGAACAGCAGGGCAAAAAGGAAAAGGCCTGAAACAGAACTACGCACACGCGGCATGATGACTTCACCGGGTATCGACAATCTGCGCTTCATAGTAAGCCGATGAAACGACAGCGCATTGCGTTATGTCAGCAACACCCTTGGCTAAGAAGAAAAATCGTCATGGCCAGGCTGCAAGGCGTTCAACGCGGCGGCAAGGATCGACTTCCGCGACCTGCACTGCTGCGTCTTCCGGACTTCTTTCGCCGCCACAGACCGAACGCAAGGAACCAGCCTCCGATCAGTACGACCAGGTGCTCGATGTTGGGGCGTGCCTGAATGGATGGCGAGTTGATTACGGGCCATATCGGAAAGTAGCGTATCTGCAATGCATGGTCTTGCCGCAGTGCCGGCACCTTGGAGAACGACCCGAGCATATTGGTGGTGCCGTCGACGACACGACCATCGCGGGTCGAGAAGCGGTAGTTGATCGAATAGTTGAAGCGGTTGCGCAGGGGCTCGTTGCGTTCATAGTTGAGCCTGCGCGTGTCCGTCACCCTGCCGGTGGTCTCGGTGCCGAACAGCCCGAGCACCGGCGTGACCGTGCCCCATGCCATCAGCAACAGGCCCAAAGGGGTGAGGAGAATCCTCGGCCAGTTCATTGCTTCACTCCGTCAACCCCTGTCATGGCGACGCATACGGGGCCGTGCATGATACACGCGCTGCGCGGAGACTTACCTCGCGGCGACGGGGGCGACCTTGCCCGGCATGCCGTACCGCAGGTCCTGCCGAACGGGTTCGCCCTGTGCCAACCACCGCAGTTCGGCCGTGAGCTGTCCAAGCATCTGCGCCAGAAGCGGTTGTGCCGGCAGATCACCCTGCAACCTGAAGCCGATCAGGCCACTGCGCTGAGCCGACCCCGTGAGCCGCCGCCAGCCAGCGGTCAGGCGGTAGACCAGCGGTGAATCGGTAACGGTATCGCCGACGTAGTAGACATACAGTGCGTGGCGGGCGTCATCTGAACCCTTGCGCCGCCATGTCTTGTGTACGAATCGAAAGCACTCCTGCGGCAGGCACTCACGATAGCGGGCGCTGGACGCGTGTCGCCATTCACCGTTGCCGTCAGGATCGAGGAGGGATTCATCCACGCGGCCGCGATCACCTTCAGCCTCGACCAGGACGATGTCCATGTTGTGGTCGTGCGGAATCACCAGCGTTCGGTTCAGCTGCGTCTGCCGCTCATCCAGCCAGGTACTCCGCGGGTGAAGCTGCGATAGCGCCTGCAGCACATTGTCGGTCGCGCTGCTGGCGCGGGCGGACAGGCCCTGTACCGGGACAATAACCAGCAAGACCATCAGGCCGGCCAGTGACGGCGCGAAGCGCGCAATACGTCCGTCGGCGGCAGTTGACTGCAGCGGACCCTCCGCCGGCTGGGTCCGGTTGTCTTGCGGCGCCAGCCGCACTGTCACGAAGAACAGCAATCCGATGCCCGCGAACAGCGCCAGCCATTGCAGGTCCAGGTGCGCCGACATATCCATCTGCGAACCCCGCAGATAATCGATGCCGACAATCATCCACACACGCAGCGCATTGGTAAGGACACCGATGACGCCCCCCAGCGCGGCCATCAACAGGATCCTGCCGAACGAGCGGAACATCAGAACGCCGAAACTGTAGGCCAGGAATCCGCCGAGAGTGACGAAGGTCAGCCCCGAGCAGGCGTCGACCACGACGTAGCGATGCTCACCGATGTAGACCATGAAACCGTCAATACGGTGCGGCAGATCCAGTGCCAGCGCGAACCATTCGATCCACTTCACCGTCAGTTCCCGCAGTACCGGCTGCAGTATGTCGCCACTGGGAATAAGCATGAACAGCATTGCCATCACCGGCAGAAGCCGTCGGTAGGTAGTCCATCCGAGCGCACTGAGTGCAATACCCTGCAGCACGAGAACCAGCGCCAGATGCTGCCCGACGCGGATGTCGACGACAAAGGCAACACCCCAGCAAACCACTGCAACCGCGATCACCAGCAGGCCGGTTCCATCAGGACGCGGTGTCATCGCCGAAATCCAGTCGCGGTGATACCAGACGACCGCATACGCGAACATGGGTATCACCAGCCAGGCGTACTGGTAGGCCTCGGAATTGGACCAGATCCCGGCGAGGTCGAGCATGGTGGGCCAGAGCGCGAGCATCGCAAGCACCAGGCCGATAAGCGACTGCCACAGGGCCTGTTTCCACGCATCGCTGAGGCGAAGGGCGGGCACGGGCCGCGCCTCACACGCGTCGTCGCGTGCGGGGTAAGACATGCCACGGCGGTACTCGAACGGTTGCAGCAGCACCGGTGCAAGCGCCGTATCCAGCGGTCGATGGAAATACTGCAGGCCGAAATGGGGTACCCGCACATCGGCGGGATCTTTATAGGTACCGAACAGCCGATCCCACACCGTCAGCACCCCGCCGTAGTTGCTGTCGGTCTGAGGCTGCAGGTCCGAGTGATGGATGGCGTGTACCGCGGGCGTGACGAGCCAAAGCCGCAATATTCGATCGACATTTGCCGGCAACACGATGTTGGCATGCGTGAACAGCGCGGACAGGGTCGCCAAGGTAACGTAGAACGCCAGTGCCTGTGCCGAGAAACCAAGCGCGAACACCAGCAGCAAGGTGGTGCAGACGGCGAACATAGCCTCCAGAGGGTGGTGCCTTTCGGCGGTCGTGATATCCAGGCCCGTATCACTGTGGTGCACCAGATGGACCCGCCACAGCAAGGGGACTTCGTGATAGATGCGGTGTTCCCAGTAACGCCAGGCATCGAGCAGCAGAAACACCAGCAGTGCCTCCAGCAGCGGCGGCAGCTGCCGCTGCGCGATCCAGCCGTTGCGGATGCCCGCGGCCGCCTGCTCCGCACTGAACGGAAAAACGGCCGTAACCAGAATACCGCCAAGCAGCATCAGACCGATGTTGGTCAGCCAGCGGTGCTCGATCCGGTTGGCAGCCCGGCGCCACGGCGACACCCACTCCAGCAGGAGCAGCACAGCCACCACGCCTGCCACCGCGGCAGTACTCAGGCTATAGGATTCCATTGCGGATGCAGACGCGTGCGCCGCCGGACGGCCGGCAGTCGCGCACTACTTCTTTTTGCGTTTGACCAGCTGGATACCGGCGATCAGGGTCAGGGCCGCGATCGCCGCGACACCACCGATCCCGACCGGCAGGGCGCCACCCAGGGACGCGGGCAACACGCTCCCCACGGCCGTGCCCAAGGCGCCGCCCAGGTCGACCGCCAGCGGGGAACCGACGGGCTGCGATGCCATCGCCGGCGCGGCCACACACACAAGTAACGTCGTCACAGCCAGATATTTCATGGTCATTCGCGATTCTCCCGCGGGTGGTTGCCGGCGCCCCAATCGTCGGGACATGGCGTTTGACAAGACAATCAAGCAATATCGGGGCCGCCAATGAAAACATGATAAATAACCACAGGTTACGCCGTCGTCACGCGACCAGCGCACCATTCCATGTAAAGAAAGCCGACATCAGAAAACGGGGCACAGGACGAAACAAGCCCCCATGAAAAGGGCAACCATGGATTCAACCCTTCAGGCGAGAATGGGGGGATTGCCGAGGCAGGCGCGGCGCAACAACCGGATTCAACCACCACACATGGCACTGAGCTCAACAATCTTTCGATGTGCGCTGCAGGTATCCGACCTGGACCGCGGCCACTACCAGACCCACAACCTGACGCTCGCCCGCCATCCATCCGAGACGGATGAGCGCATGATGGTGCGCCTGCTCGCTTTCGCACTCAACGCGGACGAACATCTCGGGTTCACCCGAGGACTCAGCCAGGACGACGAACCCGACCTGTGGCAACACGCGCTCAGCGGCGGCATCACGTGCTGGATTGAGGTCGGACAACCCGACGAGAAGCGGA
>JACKML010000005.1:0-130000 GCA_024235415.1 Chromatiaceae bacterium
CTGTATGGAGACGCGCATGGTCGTTCAAGGACCACGGCAAGGACTTCGATGCAGTCCAGGCGGCGGCCCGGGACATTACGCCCGGGGTGCCCTGGGTGCATCGCTCGCTGGGCAGCAACTGGCGCATGGCCGGGGTGCAGGCGGCGATCGGTCGCGTGCAGCTGCGCAAGCTCGAGGCCTGGCACGCCGCGCGCCTGCGCAATGCCATGCGCTTTCATGAGCGCCTGTCGTCCTGTTCCGCGCTGCGGATCCCGATGCCGCCCGTGTCGATCCGCCATGCGTTCTACCGTTTCTACGCATTCGTCAGGCCGGAGCGCCTGCGTCCGGGCAGCACGCGCAACGACATCGTTGTCGCCCTCCATGCGCGTGGCGTGCCCTGCAACCTCGGCTCGTGCAGCGAGATCTACCGCGAACAGGCCTTCAGCAATGCCGGGTTTGGTCCGGGCGAGCGTCTGCCCGTCGCACAGGCACTGGGCGAGACCGGCATCGCGCTGCTGGTGCACCCGACGCTGGAGTCGCCGCATATCGACCAGATGGCGGATGCGGTGCTCGAAGTGATGTCGACGTTGATGGCCTGAGCCCGTCGTCAGGCGCCTTTGCCACGTGCCAGGGGACCGGCGTCGTCGCAGCAACCTCGGGCGGCGTGTGCCGTTGACCTACAGCGCTGCTCCGTCAAATCCATGGGGGTGACGCCAGCGGGATCAGCGGAAGACACCGGCTCAATCGGGTTCAGTTCAACGAACTCATGGTCCAGTTGCCCGCCAGTCGGGTGTTGTTCGATGCCTGCGGCACCGCGCACCACCAGGCGCGTGCGAAGCAACTGCACCGGATCGACCCCGGTCGCCTGGGTCGTCCGCAGCAATGGGGAATGCAACTTCAACGACGCATCGGGCACAACATGGCCGCCGTCGCCTTGGTCAACAAGCTGGTGCGTGTCTGTTGGGTCGTGTGGAGAACCGATACCCCTTACCCGCCATGCTACGGGGCGTGAACCCGTAGCAAGACTCACCGCCAGTTGCGCAGGGGCTAAGGCTTTATGACATGACAGGTCAGACCGGCACGGCATCAACCCGTTAACAAGCGCGGCCGAACGAGGTTGGTTGGAACGATTGGGACGCCGTGCGCCGAATTCATGATGGCCCGGCGGGTAATGCCTGCCACTGAAGAGGCCGGATATGCGACTGCTACTGATCTCTCGTCCGTGAAGCATGAAAATAGACATCGCTTCCTACAAGTAAGAGCAGTCCATATGCGCTAGTCAGGCCCATCATTCGCCTTGCCTCATAGTGAACGCCACGCTATCCGCCACCGCAGATACGGCAACCGACTTTCCCTCTCGCTCAAACAGCAGAAGAGACTCGCTCTCGGAAACAAGCGCCCAGCCTTTACGATTTTCAGGGCGACCATAAAACTCCAGAACCGGTTTGGCGCCACCCTCGACCGAGAACACCCAAACAGGATTTTCTCCCAGGCCGGTAGCCACACCGCTGCTGGAGGCAAACCCCGGATAAGGCGTAAACCCAATCTGCGCCAGCCGACTCTCCGCACCGGCCTGATACCACAAAGCAATGACCAGCACCGGGACTAAAACGAACATCAAGGTGACCAGCCCGGATTTGCCCCACGGACTGATTGGGTGCTCGCGCCGGACAAAGATCACGTAGTACAAGACGGCTGCCAACAACAAGCAGCCACCCAGCAATGCAATCAGCGACAGATCCATGAGTCGGGCGATTCCTTTGGCCTAACGACCGCGCTCAGCGGCGGTCAACTGGGAGCGCCTTTTGCGCAACAATGGAGCGCAGCGGAATGCACAAAAGGGGCTTGGAACTGGACGTCCGTTGCAGCGCATTGTTATGCGCTAGCAGCCACATGATACAGACCGCCCATCTTTGCCCTCAGCACCTTCAGTGGCATAACCATCACGCCTCCACCAATCGATACCACCCAACAGCTCTCTTACCGTGAATCCCAGCCGCGCCAAGTTCAGAGCACCCTTTGTTGATGCATTGCAACCAATTCCATCGCAGTACGTCACATAAACTACTGATCTGTCCAAATGTGACGTGCTTTCTCCACTCATCATGCGATGCGGAATGTTAACGGCGTGCGGAATATGCTCCCGCTCGTATGCGTCGACAGCCGCTTAACTCTCAGCTCTTTGCAGTGTTGCTCGGCCTGCCAAAGATCGTATTGCGTTTGCTGATTCAGCCAACTTTCGGACGAGGTATCAAACGCGATCGACAGACGCACAGCCATTTCGGGACTGATGCCCGACTTGCCGCTGATGATGCTCGAAAGCGTTTTGCGACTAACCCCAGGCGCCTCTGCCGCCTCCGTAACGGATACGCCGAGCGGCTCAAGGCATAGCTCTTTGATAACTTCACCAGGGTGAGGGGGATTGTGCATCAGCATGGCATTGCCTCAGTGATAATCATCGTAATCGACAACTTCGGCGAGAACACCGTTGAACCGGAACGTGACTCGCCAGTTGCCACTGACCCTAACCGACCAGGTTTCCTTTCGATCTCCCGTGAGCTGATGCAGATACAACCCCGGGAGATTCATATCTGCCGCTGAGGTAGACGCATTCAACCGGCCCAAAATCAGCCGAAGCCGATCCGCGTGTTTCGCTTGGATTCCAGCCTTCTTTCCCGTTTGGAATAATCGCTCGAGGCCTTTGCGAACGACTCCTGGGCCAGCGAAAATACAAGAAGGCCGCGCTCATTGCCTGCATGCACAAGCTGCTCGTCATGCTCAATGCCATGGTGCGGGATGACGCCGAGTGGCGCTTTCAGGAGACATGAAATGTTGGCAGGTCAACACAGTCGCTTGTTAGGGCCGCGGCCCCTTCTTGGCTTGGCGGCTGGACCTCGGCACGGCAATCACTAAACCAGCGGACTCCGGGCAAGCCCCGACGCTACTCCTCAATCGAATAGATTTCGCCATCATCGCCCTGCACCTTTGCTTTCAGCACTTTGGCAATTTCCAACATCTTTCGAATCGCCGCAGCCGATGGATCCTTCGTGTACAGCTCGCCCCTGGCCGGCTCGTACCAGAGAGGGAAATCTTGCTCTTCAGCGACAACAATGAAATCGTTTCGCGAATTCAGCTCATCCGGTGAAACCTCTTCATCGCAGTCAACATACGTGACCCATTCCGCGTATGAAATTGCCTCATTGGTGGCATCCGCCCAATAGGCCTTCCGGGTGATATGGACATCGTAACCCGCATAGGCACCCATGCTTACGATCGTTAGCAAGGAAGCAAAAATTACCCGTGGATTCATAGCCCTAAACGCCAATGTAAGCGGCGTTCAGCATGGAGCGCTTGCTCGGGCAACAATGGCGAAGCCATGCCCGAGCAGGCGCGGAGTGCTGAGCGTCCGAATGAGGAGCAAAGCGACGAATGGCTTGACCGCCTTTATGTTTTTCGCCTTCACTATGATTTCCGGCACCCGTTTTTTATAGCGGATACTTGAAGCCTTTAAGAAAGAAAACCAGATTCCGACATTAAGGCAAGCGCAATCCCAAGCACGAGAATACCCCCAATAACAGAAAAACCTATGTGAATGCCGTAGTACCAGCAAACAACTGCGCCAGCCCCAGTGCCTATCCCGAAAGCAATCACGAAATTTACGATCGCGCCAATGCCTTCCTTTATCAGATCTTTAAGAAATTTAAGCATTAGTTGCTCAATAATTTTTCATTGCAATAGACTGTTGTTGTTTATTAAACATAACGCCAGCGATCAGCCGCGGCCAACTTGGAGCGACTTTCTCGTGCAACAATTTCGCGCAGCGAAATGCACGAGAAATCGCGGAGAGTCGGACGTCGGCTGGATTGCCTTGTTAAGGCATTCCATCTAGACTGTACGGCAATACCGTACAACAGCGGAGACGCGCCAATGGACTCAACCACCGTGAACAAGTTTCGGGATGGCCTAAAAACCCTCGTGGACCAAGTAGTTAGCCAACACATTCCCCTACGCGTAACCCGGCGCAACGGATCCGATTTCGTCGTAATGAGCGCCGAGGACTGGGAGCGTGACCAGGAAACCTTGTACGTGCTCCAGAACAATAGCCTCATGCGCCAGATCGCCGATTCCAGCGCAACCCACGCCACACGCAGCGGACACACCCCAACCAAAGAGCAACTTGATGAGATCGTTGGTATTTGAGGGTAAATCATGGGAGGTTTACGAGGATCTGAGGCAACGGGATAAACGGATGCACAAAAATCTCTGCGCAATTCTCAAAGAAATGCTGCGCGGAGATCCGATGACCGGCTTGGGCAAGCCCGAGGCCCTGCGACATAACCTCACCGGCTTTTGGTCCAGACGACTCAGCCAGAAAGACCGACTCATTTATAGATTTGACGATTCCCATATCTATATCTTCGCCATTGGTGGCCACTACGACACCTTTGAGCCTTAACGCCTTGTTCAGCGGCCCAAAAAGGCGCGAAGTGTTTGGGGTCCGTTGGAACTACTTGTTAGAAGCAATTTGCTCAAGGCGCTCAGCCAGCCATACCTTGATTACGGATTGCCGCGTAACGCCCAAACGACCCGCTTCTCGATCGAGGGATTCGACCATCCAAGCCGGAAAATCGACATTCACCCTGCGCTGCTCTTGAAGGGGCCTACGGGCTTTAGACAGATCCAGGGCATCGGTGACATCTTCACCTTTCTCGAACTTTGAATCGAAGCTTTTAGCCTTCATAAATCGCCACCTCTTCAACCCGCGAACGGCGTACCGAAATTATTCGGATGTTGCCATCTCGGGGCGTAATAACCGCCGACCAATGCTTCCCTTCGATCTTGCCAATTACCAGGAAACGCTCCTCGTCGGATGTTAACGCTGGGATTTCAATGAGATAGGGGTCATTCCACAGCGCCTGGGCTTCCACGAAATCAATGCCGTGTTTGCGCCGATTGCTGTTGCTCTTTCGCGCATCAAATTCGAAGCTGCACATAGGTATAGTAATTATACCCTTTTTGCACAGAGCGCAAGACCTGTTCTGCTTCTAACGCCCGTATTAAGGGGCGGCTCGCCGCGTAGCGGTGAGACGTCCCAGCCAACTTTGCTGGCGCCTTGAATTCCTTGTTATGCGCTTTCCGCCTAAAAGCCCAAAGATGCCTGCGGCTACTAGTGCGAATGCTGGTGGTTCAGGGACTCTGCTGACTTGGGAGTATCCCGCTCGAATTTCCGAAACACGGAGGCCAGGGTAATAAAACTGGTAGTGCGTTTCTATATCAGACTCAGGAATAATCCCCAAAAATCCGGTGTAAGTATCTGAAGATATGCTCAAGCTTAGGGGCGCAACGCCGGTAAGGGAAAATATAGAGAATCTCGGAGCAGAGGGATTATTGATTCCAACGCTAGTTCCATCCCAACGAGTTACGAGATGATAGAAAGACCCATTGGTTGACCGGATTAGAAAGTTTTCACTCCATCCATTCTCCCAAACTTCATAGATGCCGCCAGAAGTATGGGTTGTGCTGTTGATATAAGGGTTGGATGTATTTGCCGTGGCGTATGTGGTTCCATCTCGCAATGAGGTGAAATCGATGATCTCCGTAGGATTTTCAAAGGCCGATAAAAAGGCTGCTTCGTCAGTAACGAAAATCGCTGCTGAGGCAGTGGTGCTAATGAGAGTGAGCATCCATGGCAGAAATTTTTCGACGGAGGTTCGTTTCATCGTTTTTCCTTCTTACGCATAACGCCCACAGCAGAGGCAAACATAGAGCGACAGCGGAATGTTTGTCCTGCTGGCTGTATTTGTTAGCAGCTTTTTCATGCCTGTTTAAGTCCCAACGGCTTTCTGAACATGAAAAGTAGCTAGCTCTTTTAGTGTGAAAGTGCCATTTCCTTTCAATGTTTCTTCGAGGTCAGAGTGCTTTTTGAACCATTCGTCATCAAGTGGGTAAAACGTTTTTACATACTCGGTTCCGACCTCAATGATGGCTCTCGCTTTTCTGTTTCTATAATCGGTCAATAAAACCTCATACAAATCTTTACTGACTCTTCCCGTTTTCTGGACGGTGATAACTCCTGCTGGCTCGAAATAAACTCGATCTCTGTCGCGGTTTCGCTTTTTCTCACCACCCTTGGCGTAGTACCAATATTCTTTTACTTTCCGCTCTTGATTGGCAATCCCGTACCTAATTGCAAGGGACTCGTTACCGTGTTTGCCAATTTTATAAGTATAGGGTTTTGACTGCTTGTCTCCGTCTCGGTGTTGCCTATGTTCAGATTCTTTTCTTCTGCGTTCCGCTTCCTCCGCCTTTTTCTCGGCTTTCTCTTTTTCCTCTGTCTCTCTTCTCTCTTCAGCTTCTTTTTCTTTTCTCGCTTCATAGGCTGCTTTAGGCTCGCGATTAAATTCGTTATAAATGGCCGTGATAATATTAAATGTAATAATTAGCAGCACAACAACGACTATAAACAAACCAATCCATTTTGCGACCAGTCCAATTAATCCGAGAATTAAGAAAAATAAAAAAATTCGCCACATTTATTCTTGTTGTTCCTGCTAACAGCTAAGCATTTATCTGCTGTGCGCAGCACGCGTGGATAAATGCCTGTTGGACTGAGCCGCCCATCAGCGGCAGATCAAACCTATTTAATAGGAATTTGCTTTGAGCCGGTTGTTTGAGGGAAAGACACATGGCGGCTGAGTCGATGGCGGGCAGCTCGCCTTTGATGTCACTTTCGGTGTTTTCCTGATCCATGCCGGTGCCTTTTCGTCCCTGAGATACCCCGATACTAGCCGATAACGGTCATGACGCCGAAGGCCACCCTCAGGTCGCGAGGGCCTGATGTCTGGCGTCGGACCAGCCACCAGTTGGTGAACTGGCCGAGATTGGTGAAGTGAAAGCGGACGAGGGCCTCGTCACCGGGCAGATCATCGGGGCGGATGCGGCGCTGCAGTTATAGCATCAGCAATTCCTGATCCAGCCGGGGGGCGTCTATGTGCCTCAGGCGTCACCCTTTTGATTTGCATCGATCAGATCGAAGATGTTGCTGAAGGGGTCGGTTACCGAGCAGCATCGACCGCCCCAGCCATGCACCATGATGTCGGTGGCTTTGCCACCGTGATCACGGATACGTTGCATCACGGCGTCGAGATTGCCGGTCTCGATGAAAAGGCCTGAATGGCCTGATCCGTAGTAAGGCGCAGTCCATTCATAGACCTTCAGCATCATGCTGCCGAGATCGTAATTGGTGAAGTGGTGCGGCTGACCATCAAACCGTCGTGCCACCGGCAGGCCCACGGTATCTTCGTAGAAGCGGGTGCTCGCCGGGTAGTCCGACGCCGGGAAAGAAGTAAACAAAGCCTTCATGAAGGGACCTCAGGCGACTCACATTCAGCGCTTCGCTGATTTGACCGGCCGCAACCTAGTACAGCGGCGGTTCGCCTGGTGGGCGCTTCTTGAACCGCCGGTGCAGCCAGTTGTACTGCGCCGGGGCCTGGCGCACCCAACGCTCGGTGATCTTGTTGTATGCCGTGATGTCGGCGGTGCTGTTGCCGCTCGGAAACGGGTCCAGGGCAGGTTCGACGATCATGTGGTATCCGCCCTCGGGGCGGCGAAACACGATGAACGGCACGACCGCCGCACCGGTCATATCGGCAAAGCGGCTCAGCGAGGGGTTGCTCGACGCGGCGATGCCGAAGAAAGGGGCAAACACGCAGCCCTTGCCGCCGAAGTTCTGGTCCGGTGCGAACCACACGCCCTTGCCATCTTTGAGCGTGCGTACCATCAGGCGCACGTCGCTGCGCGGGATGGTGCGTTCGACGTGACGTTCTCGGTTCTCGACCATGATCCTTTCCAGCAGCGGATTCGCGTTGGGGCGGTACATCGGCAACGCCGGACAAAGTTTGGCCAGCAGGCGACCGCTGATCTCGATCGAGGTGAAATGCGCGGTCAGAAAGATCGCGCCCTTGCCACGTGCCATCGCTTTTTCGATGTGCTCCTGACCCTCGGTCGTGACCAGTGGGTAGATGCGTTCATCGGGCCACCACCAGGCGATCGCGAAATCCATGAAGGCCATGCCGACGGCCTCGAAATGGCGGCGCGCCAGTGTCTGCCGCGCGGCCGCGTCGAGTTCGGGAAAACACAGGCGCAGGTTGGTGTCGACGAAGTGGCGGCGACGCCCGGCGAGCAGCATGCCGACGCGGCCGAGCACGCGTCCGACCGCCATCATCGGCCGGTACGGCAGCAGGACGCACAGGCGCAACAGGGCGATACCAGTCCAGGTCGGCCAGTAACGGGGGTGCCAGAAAGATGCGGGCTCGGTGTGGCGGGACATGCGCGCCGATTTTAGGCAAACGACCGACGCCTGGCTATGTCGGCGTCCGCAGCCTATCGGTATCAGGCGCTGTGCTAGCATCCGCGGGTCATGCGCGCGCTCTATACCTTCCTGCTTTACCTGGTGTTCCCGCTGGTGCTGCTACGCCTTCTGTGGCGCAGCATCAAGGCACCTGCGTACCGCGAACGCTGGCTCGAGCGCCTGGGTGTCTTTACGGCGCCGACCGCCTGGGGCGGGCTGTGGGTACACGCGGTGTCAGTGGGCGAGGTGCAGGCGGTGCTGCCGCTGATCCGTCAGCTGCTCGCCGATAACCCGGGCCTGCCGATCACGGTCACGACGACCACGCCGACCGGCTCGGCCCGGGTTGTGGAGCAGCTCGGTGAGCTGGTGTTCCATGTCTATTTTCCGTATGACCTGCCGCTGGCGTTGACCGGCTTCATCCGCCGCGTGCGACCGCGCGCGCTGCTGATGGTCGAGACCGAGATCTGGCCGAACCTGTTGCACAGCTGTCGCCGGCACGGCGTCTATACGCTGCTGGCGAACGCCCGGCTCTCGGCCAGGTCGGCACTGCGTTACGCGCGACTCGGTCGGTTTACGCACGATACCTTTGCCCATATCGATTGCATCGCCGCGCAGACGGAGGCGGATGCGGCGCGGTTCCGCGCGCTGGGCGTGGCGTCTGACCGTGTCTTCGTCACTGGCAGTATCAAGTTCGATATCCGTATCCGGGCGAGCCTGGAAGAGCAGGTCGAGGTCCTGCGGCGCGAATGGGGCGGGCGTCCGGTATGGGTCGCTGGCAGCACCCACGAGGGCGAAGACGAGCTGGTGCTGCAGGCACATCATAAGGTGCTGTCCAGCTTCCCCAACGCGCTGCTGATTCTGGTTCCGCGTCACCCGGAACGCTTCGAGCGCGTGGCGGGCCTGTGCAAACGCGAACACCTGCGGCTGGCGCGCCGTTCCCGGCCCGGCAGTTACAGTCCGCAGACACAGGTGTATCTCGGTGACACCATGGGCGAGTTGCCGGTGGTGATCGGGTCTGCCGACGTGGCCTTCATCGGTGGCAGCCTGGTGCCGACCGGTGGGCACAATATGCTGGAGGCGGCGGCACAGGGTGTGGCCGTCTGCTTCGGTCCCCATGTATTCAATTTCGCCGCCATCAGCGAATTGCTGGTGGCCGAGGGTGCGGCCCGGCGGGTCGGCGACGAGGTCGAGCTGGCGCAGCAGGTGATCGCGTGGTTCCGCGATGCCACCGCGCGTGCCGAGGCCGGAGAGAACGGACGCCGTGTGGTCAGGCAGAACCGTGGTGCGTTGGCGCGCCTGATCGAGCTGTTGCCACTGAAGTGACGCCGCGGCGTCGGGCCATCGCGTGTCCGAGGGTCGCTATCTGTGCCGCGCTCAACGATTCCCGCGCCACCGGCAGGATCCCGGCGTTCTCGGTCTCGATGTGCGCCCCGTAGGCGGTGACGAACGCGTTGACCCTGGATTCGAGCGCCGGCGCATCGCGACCGTCGAGTAATGCCTGTAACTGTGCGGCCAGCTCTTCCCAGGCGGCTTCCAGCAGGCCGTGTTCGCTTTGCAGGCGTTCGATCAGCGGCACGAGCCCGGTGGACTGTGCGAGGACCGGAAACAGGTCCAGCTCCTCGTCGGCATGGTGGTGGCGGGCGGCAGTCTCGAAATAGCGCATCACCTGCAAGGCACTGCGGCGTATCTCGGCATCAACGCCGTGCGCAGGCAGCCATTCGAGCATGCGCTGCAGCAGGGCGCAGTTCGCCAGCATGCGCTCATGGCAGGCGGCCAGCAGTCCCAGCGGGTCTGAGAAGTCCGGTGCAGCAGGTCGCAGCAGCGACATGGATCAATAGGTCGCCATCTGCCGATCGACGTCACGAGCCCAGGCATCGACGCCGCCGGCCAGGTTGATCACATTGCTGAACCCCTGGTAGTCCAGGTACATCGCCACCTGGCGGCTGCGGATGCCGTGGTGGCAGATGACCACGGTCTCGCGCGACGGGTCGAGCGCCTTGACCGAGGCGGGGATGTGGCCCATCGGGATTAACTGCGAACCGGCGATGCTGCAGATGCGGAATTCCCACGGTTCGCGCACGTCGAGCAGCAGCGGGCCGCTGTCGGTCGCCGCGAGGTGGTCACGAAGTTGGGCGGCGCTGAGATCACGCATGTGAACGGTGCCGGTCAGAAAACGAAATGACTCGGCTGCCGTGCATTCTCGAGGACCGGGAGCACCGTCTCGAACAGGTTTTCTTTCCAGATCTCGCCGTCGGCGTTGCGGCTGACCAGCATCGCGGTCATGGTCGGTGCCTCGCCGACAACGACAAACATCCGTCCACCCGGGGCGAGCAGTGTCTCCAGGAACTCAGGGTAGTCGGGCAGTGAGCCGGTCACCGCGACGGCATCGAAGCTGGCAGGTGCGAAGCTGGCGTTCAGGCCGTCGCCGGCCACCATTTCGACGTTCTTCACCGCCAGTGACTGCAGGCGATGTGCGGCGCTCTCGCTCAAGGCGGCGTGAATCTCGTAACTGGTGACAATGCCGCCCAGGCGCGCCAGGCAGGCGGTGACAAAACCGCTGCCGGTACCGATCTCGAGCACGTTGTCGCCCGGATGGATGTCGAGTGCCTGCAGCATGCGGGCTTCCTGCAATGGCGTCATCATCTGCTGGCCTTCGCCGATCGGTGCCGCGATGTCGGCAAATGCCAGCCCGACGTATTCGTCGGCGACAAAGCGCTCGCGCGGTACGGCCTGCAGGGTGTCAAGGACACGCACGTCGATCACCTCGTTGGGGCGGATCTGTTGCTCCACCATATTGAAGCGGGCGGTTTCGAGGTCGTTGACGAGCATGCCGGTCTCCGGGTTGGGATTCAGTCAGTTTGGGCGCGGCGTAAGCCTAAGTGCTCACGCCGGATCGGGCAAGTCTCTGAACCTGGGGCGTATTCCGCGCAAGCCTGATGGCGGGGCGGCGACCTTGGGATGCCCCGGGAGGGCGGTGGTGTGTGCGCGGTGTGTTGGCCCTGGAGCCAGGGTGGGAATCCCGGGTGGTGCGGCGAATACCGCACTGGTACAGTCGGGCATGCGACGCGAGTGGCCAGGGCCTGATCTGGGTGTCCAATCCGTGTCAGAACGGCGCATCGAACGAACGCCCTGCCAGGGATGGCAGGGCCGGGGCCGGATCAGTGCTCCGGGCCGCGCCGGGATGGCGCATCGAACGAAATACAGCTAGGGGTGCCTGCATGGCGGGCTGAGAAACACCCTTGAACCTGAACCAGTTAGTACTGGCGTAGGAAAGCTGAGAAAGCCTTAGGTGCCGACTCTGTTTTCCCGCCACGGAGAGCAGACCATGAGCGCGATACCCGAAGACTTCATCAAGAAGACCAGCGAACTGTCGGAAGAGGTCACGCGCCCCTTCCCTGGTGCACGCAAGGTCTACGTGACCGGGTCGCGCCCGGACATCCGGGTGCCGATGCGCGAGATTGCGCAGGCCCCGACCGCGGCCAGCTTTGGTGCCGAAGAGAATCCGCCGGTCACCGTGTACGACACCTCTGGTCCGTTCACCGACCCCGACGTGAAGATCGACCTCCTCAAGGGCATGCCCGACGTGCGCTCGGCGTGGATCATCGAGCGTGACGACACCGAGCAGCTTGCCGGTCCGTCGTCCGAGTTCGGTCAGGCGCGCCAGCACGATCCGGCGCTGGCGCAGCTGCGTTTCGAGCACATCCGCGCGCCGCGTCGTGCCAAGGCCGGGCGCAATGTCAGCCAGATGCACTATGCGCGCAAGGGCATCATCACCCCCGAGATGGAATACGTCGCGATCCGCGAAAACCAGCGCCTCGACGAGCTGCGTGCCGACCCGCGCTACGCCAAGCTGCTCAGACAGCACCCGGGCGAGAGCTTCGGCGCCAGTCTGCCCGAGCAGATCACCGCCGAGTTCGTGCGTGACGAGGTGGCCCGCGGGCGCGCCATCATCCCGGCCAATATCAACCACCCCGAGCTTGAGCCGATGATCATCGGCCGCAATTTCCGGGTGAAGGTCAACACCAATATCGGCAACTCGGCGGTCACTTCCTCGATCGAGGAAGAGGTCGAGAAGATGGCATGGTCGGCGCGCTGGGGTGGCGACACCCTGATGGACCTGTCGACCGGCAAGAACATCCACGAGACACGCGAATGGATCCTGCGCAACGCGCCGATGCCGATCGGTACGGTGCCGATCTACCAGGCGCTGGAGAAGGTCAACGGCAAGGCCGAGGATCTGACCTGGGAGATGTTCCGCGACACCCTGATCGAGCAGGCCGAGCAGGGCGTCGACTACTTCACCATCCACGCCGGCGTGTTGCTGCGCTACGTGCCACTGACCGCCGACCGGGTCACCGGCATCGTCTCGCGCGGTGGCTCGATCATGGCCAAGTGGTGTCTCGCGCACCACAAAGAGAACTTCCTGTACACGCACTTCGAAGACATCTGCGAGATCATGAAGGCCTACGACGTGTCGTTCTCGCTGGGTGACGGCCTGCGCCCCGGCTCGATCGCCGATGCCAACGATGCGGCCCAGTTCGGTGAGCTGGAGACCCTCGGTGAGCTGACCAGGATCGCCTGGCAGCATGATGTTCAGGTGATGATCGAAGGCCCCGGCCACGTGCCGATGCAGATGATCAAGGAGAACATGGACAAGGAGCTGGTGGACTGTTTCGAGGCCCCGTTCTACACGCTCGGCCCGCTGACCACTGACATCGCGCCCGGTTACGACCACATCACGTCCGGCATCGGTGCGGCCAACATCGGTTGGTATGGCACCGCGATGCTGTGTTACGTGACGCCGAAGGAGCACCTTGGCCTGCCCAACAAGGCCGACGTGCGCGAGGGCATCATCACCTACAAGCTGGCGGCGCATGCCGCCGACCTGGCCAAGGGCCTGCCGGGTGCGCAGGTGCGTGACAATGCGCTGTCGAAGGCGCGCTTCGAGTTTCGCTGGGAAGACCAGTTCAATCTCGGCCTCGATCCGGACCGCGCACGTGAGTACCACGATGAGACCCTGCCCAAGGACTCCGCCAAGGTGGCGCACTTCTGCTCGATGTGCGGGCCGCACTTCTGCTCGATGAAGATCACCCAGGATGTGCGCGAATACGCGGCAAGCCACAAGTTCAAGGATGTGAACGTGGCGGTGGAAGAAGGTATGAAGGAGAAGGCCGAGCAGTTCCGCAGGCAGGGTGCGCAGATCTACAAGCCGGTGTGAGGTGTTGGCCACATGCCAGTTGTCGAACCTACCCTGGCCGGCGTGTAATAGCCGCCGACGCGCGGCCGCTCAGGCGGCGCGACAACCTGGAGTGCAATGAGACCCGCCGATGGAAGACGACATCGATAATGCCATGCGCGCGCACGTCGCCGAATTGCGGCTCGAGCACCGGGATCTCGACGAGGCCATCCACCGCATGGCCGAAGATCCTCGGGCGGACCAGCTGGCGCTCACCCGGCTGAAGAAGCGCAAGCTGTTGCTGAAGGATGCGATCACCCGGCTGGAGAGCAAGCTGATTCCGGATCTCGATGCCTGATGGGTGGCGGGCGCCGCGTGTCAGACGTCTTCGTATACAGCGGGCTCCACCATCTCGATTGAGGCGGCGATATCGAAGCCATCCTCGATCTCGTGACAGCGAACCACGGCGATCTCTGCCGCCAGCGGTGGCGTGATCGGATGTTCGGGGCGCAGCGTCAACTGCAATCGCGCGCCGGCATCGAGCGCGCGCGATCCGATGAACCGGACCCCGCCGGCGCTCAGGTCCAGCAACTGTGCCGGCTCGTCAAGGTCAGCGGCGAGTTCGCGAATCGACACCGGGCAATCCACAGGCATCCGGATGAAATCACGCTTCTCGGAGTAATCGATCATGATTCGGCATCCCTCACAAGATATTGTGGACGAAGCGTCCATTGACCACCACTGATAGTGCAGCCTAGTCTATTCAGCCGGGACAGTTGAGGAACGAAAGGCACCACTTGACGGGGATGCATGGCTTGGCCGACCGCTGCCGCCGCGCGGCAATCAACGGTCGACTGCTCGAGCATGCGGGCTAAACTGCAGACAGGAAGAAGGCGCTGGGTATCGATATGAAAATCCGATGGGTTGTGCAGTGCAGTTGTCCGACGTGCCGTTCTGTCGGCGGTCTCGTGGGTTGGAGTCGCTGATGCTCGACAGGATCAGGGCGCTTTTTTCTGCCGCCCCGGGTGCTCCGTCCGACGACACGGCGGCCCATCATCTCGCGGCTGCAGTGCTGCTGGTCGAGGTGGCCAAGGCCGATCACGCGTTGGATCAAGTCGAGCTGCAGCGTCTGGGCGCGATGCTGCAACGCAACTGGTCCCTGAACGATCAGGATCTCGCCGATCTTGTGGCGGCCGCACAGGACGCCTCGGATGCCCATGTGTCGCTGCATGAACACATCGACCTGATAAATCGCCACTTTTCCGTAGACCAGAAATTCGAGCTGGTCTGCAGCCTGTGGGAGGTGGCCATTGCCGACGACAGCATCCACCATCACGAAGAACTGCTGGTCCGTCGCATTGCCGATCTGCTGTATGTCCCGCACCGGGATTTCATCCGCGCCAAGCATCTGGCGATAGAAGGCGGAAAAGGGGCTTAGCCGGTGCAGTCCACGGTCTGCATGCCGCAACAGGGCCGCCAAATCCGGCCATGCGGGCTTCCAGGTCGATCCGCGTACGTGGGCGTCGGGCGCAAAGATGACTGATGCAGGGCTTGTCGTCACCGCAATCGGCCTGGTCGGTGCCGCCGCCATCCTGACCACGTTCATTGCGAACCTGGCGGGAAGAATGTCACCACAGTCGCGTGCCTATCTGCTGCTCAATCTGCTCGGCGGCGTCCTGGTGGCGTTCAACAGCATCTGGTTCGATGCCTATCCGGCATTCGCAATCAACGTGGTGTGGGCCACTGCCTCTATATGGGGCCTGTACAAGCTGTCCCGGAAGACCCGGGGCGCCGATGCCGCCGTACGCTGAGGGTCCAGGTGATCGGTGTGGGGTTCACTGACCGGAGGGTGTCGCGACATGGGGTATAGCCTGTACATGGTCGATGTGTTTGCGGAGCGTGCCTTCGCGGGGAACCCGCTGGCGGTCGTGATGGATGCTGACGGTCTCGATGGCGAGGTCATGCAGCAGATCGCCGCGGAAATGAATTTCTCGGAAACCACCTTCGTGATGTCCGAACCGGAGGGCGATGCCGGTTATCGGGTACGCATCTTCACACCGGCACGCGAGATTGCGTTCGCCGGCCACCCGATCCTCGGTACGGCATGGGTGCTGCGTCGTCATCTTGGCATTGAGTCGTGCGGGCAGGTCCTGCTGAACCTGCCTGCAAGTCAGGTCGTGGCCAGGTTCGAGGCCCCTGCGGGAGAATCGGAGATCGTATGGTTCGAGGCGCCGTCGATGTCACTCGGGAAGACCGTGCCGACGGATCAACTTGCTGCTGCGGTGGGGTTGTCGACGGGCGACATCGAGACGCAGACTCCGATCCAGGTGGTGTCTGCCGGTACTGCGGCGATGATCGTTCCGCTGCGCAGCCTCGACGCATTGCGCCGCAGCCAGCTTGACCTTGGCGCCTTCGAGCCGTTGGCAGCACAAGGCTTTCCTCCGCTGGTGTATCTGTACAGCCGTGAGACGCATCATCCACGCAACGATCTGTGTGCCCGGTTCTTTTTCGAGGCGCACGGTGTGCGTGAAGATCCGGCGACCGGCAACGGTGCCGCCTTCCTCGGCGCTTACCTGTTGGCGCATCGTGTGTATGAAGCACCTGCATTGTCGTTGCGGATAGAGCAGGGCCACGAGGTTCGTCGGCCGTCGCTGGTGATGCTGCGTGCGCAAATGTCCGATACCGGGCCCCGGGTGAGTATCGGCGGCCATGTGGTTGCAACAGTGCGCGGGGAATTGTTAACCGACAATCTGTGACAGTGTCCCTCGTGGCTTGACCCAAACGCGTGCCGCCGGGAAATTCGATTTCACCCCAGCTTATTTGAACCAGAACGAGGCACGGACATTTATGCGGACCCAAGGTTATTCGGTTTCTCTCGCGGCACTCCTGCTGCCAGTCGCGGCGAATGCCTACGAGTTCAACGAGAATTTATCGATCGGTGGCTTGTTGGCCCCGACCATGCAGTGTCAAAGCCTCTCGGACGCCGCTGGTGCGCGCGATACCTGCAGGGCAGGCACGCCGTTGCAGGTGGAGCTCAGTTTTCGGCCCACGGCGCGGGATGAGGTTTTCGTCAAACTCGGTTTTGCCGCGGGCAATGCCCTGAACGGCTATTCGCCGTTTGCACTGTCACCCTGGGCGGCGGATCTGAATGATGACCTCAAAGACATCAACGGGCGCGGTCGTGACCACCTGCTGAATGCCTGGTACAGCCACCGCTTCGAGTTTGGCGACACCAACCAGCTGACTGCCAGTGTCGGCATCATCGACTCGACCGATTATCTCGATGAAAACGCCTACGCGAATGACGAATTCATGCAATTCCAGAACGCGGCACTGACTAACGGGCCGAGTGTGTTTCTACCCTCCTATGACCTGGGCGCTGCCGCGCAATGGGATGCCGGGCCCCTGTCGGTGCGAGCGGTGCTGATGGATGTTGGCGAGAACGATGACGGCCATGACTATCGTTTCTATGGTGTGCAGGCGGGCTACACGGTGGATAGCGCATTCGGTAGTGGTACCTACCGACTGGTCGTGGCGGGAACCAGCCAGGACTTTCTGGATGCGAGCGCAGTGCGATTCGAACAGCGCACCGGTGTCTTGCTGTCGTTTGACCAGGCTTTCGGTGAGGTCGTCGGTGGGTGGGTCCGCTTCGGTTGGCAGACCGACGACGCGGCAGTCGACTACGCCGCGCTCTATTCGGGCGGTCTGGATATCAGAGGAAGTGCCTGGGGGCGCGCGGACGACAACATCGGCCTGGGCTATGCGTTGCTGGATGGCGGCAACCTGAACATCGAGACATCCCAGGTTGCCGAGGCCTACTACCGCCTGCAACTGGGCGAATCATTCGGTTTGACCGGCGACCTGCAGTATCTGCGCGATGATTACAAAGGCGGCGGCGGTCCGAGCGGCTGGATCTATGGTGTGCGCCTCACCGTAGAGTACTGATCGATCGGGCCGGTCGCGCGCTATGGACAATGCCCGTGGAAGGTCGATCTCCGGCAGTGGCGCCGGGGATCGACCGGTCATGCAGTCAAGCGCCCGCGGCGTGGTAAAGCCGCTCGTTGAAGACCCTGCTGCCGCTGAGTTGATGCAGCGACTTGGCGAGCGCGAGGATCGCCACGTCCAGCAAAGGCTCTGCGACGACGACCAGCATATAAGCCGCCCCGAAGGTGCCGATCTGTGCCAGGTTTTCTGCGCCGAAGCCCTGGCCGTAAAACGCCCAGAACGCGACCCAGGCCACTACACCACCCTGGTAGGCGGTCGACAGCGCCAGCGCCTGACGGTAGCTCACATCCACATATGCAGTGTTGGCCGGAATAAGGCGACGTGCCAGATTGTCGACCAGCAGCAATGGCACCAACAGGGTCGTCACGTTCATCCCGTACTGAGGCAGGTCGGCCGGTGCAAAAAACACACCTTGCATCAGCAGTCCCATTGCCAGCCCGATCGCCGCCGGTCCCGCGCCGAACATCAGGAACAGCGTCGCGCCAAGGATGAAATGCACCTCGGACACGCCGACCGGAAAATGCGGCAGCACCTGGAAGAAACAAAACACCAGCAGGGTCGTTAGCGCACTGCGCAACCCCAATGCGATCAGACGATCGTGCCTGTTCACCGTGCTCAGAGCCAGCTTTGCCGCATACCCGACAGCACCTGCGGCCGTCGCGTAGCTGAGCGTGATCTTCACACCTTCAACGATTCCTGGTTCGATATGCATGTGTAGCCCTCTTTGAGTCGTGCAGATGTCGCCGGTTCTTCGTCAGCGACATCTAAAACTGAATCAGTGTCCGACTTCCGACATAAAAAAAGATGGGCTACCGATCTGATATTTGCCAATACCGCTTTCCGATCACTCCTATAGGTCACGGCTATAGCTGCGATTCCATCATTGAGTGCAACCCAACGCGGTTGATTCACGCAGCGGGTGCGGTTTTCGTGCGCGCCTGTAGTCGCTTGATCGCCCGCGTGAACACGCCGGGGTCGTCCTGCGACCTGGCCAGCACCAGTGCGCCCTGGATGCCGGCCACCACGTCCTCGGCGGTCGCGCGTGCCGCCTTGATGCCGAACCCGCGACGTCTCAGTGCAGAGGCGAGCGCCTTCGTCCAGGCAGCGAAGTAAGCATGGATTACCTCGGCAAAGCGGTCACGCGTGTCATCGAGCGCAAAGGTGCCTACCAGGCAGACACGTCGACCGGAATGAAAGAAGCTGACGGTCGCCTTGAACATGTGATCGATCCCGACCTCCGGGTCCTCTGCGGTGCCCAGTGGCACGAACACATTGGTCTCGAACCAGTCGGCGACATCGTCCAGCACCACCTTGGCCATTTCCTCTTTGCCGTCAGGAAAGAAGTGATAGAGGCTGCCCTTGCCGAGTCCGGTACGTTGTGTGATCTCCGACAGGCTGGCGCCGGCAAAGCCGCGCTCGCGAAAGATTTCCCCGAGTACCGGCACGATGTCACTGCGTTCGGCGATCTTGCGCGCCATCGGTCAGAGGCCGAGTTCCGTCAGCCCGGGATGGTCCTCCGGGCGGGGACCCTGAGGCCACAGGAACTTGCGTTCGGACTCCGCGATCGGGGCGTCGTTGATGCTGGCCTCGCGACGTCGCATCAGCCCGTGCTCGTCGAACTCCCAGAGTTCGTTGCCGTGAGCGCGGAACCAGTTTCCAGAGTCGTCGCGCCACTCGTACTTGAACCTGACCGCCATGCGGTTCTCGCGAAATCCCCACAGTTCCTTGATCAGGCGATAGTCGAGCTCGCGCGCCCATTTGCGCTTCAGAAACGCCACGATGGCCTCCCGACCCTGCAGGAATTCGGCGCGGTTACGCCAGCGGCTGTCTTCGGTGTAGGCGAGTGCAATCTTCTCCGGATCGCGCGAGTTCCACGCGTTTTCCGCGAGGCGGACCTTTTGTACGGCGGTATCCATCGTGAAAGGCGGGAGTGGTGGGCGGTCGGTCATGATCAACTCTCCAGTGATTGTACGATCAGGTACAAAGTGTACTGCACGGTACAATGCTTTCAAGGGAGCGAACAAAAAATGATGTTCCGCCGGTCGCGGGTAAGGGCAGTGCGGTACTGCAGAAAAGGCAGGGTGCTGGGGGAGGCCGCGCCGGCGGTAAGCCTAATGCGGGCTCATCTGCAATCGTCACGCTCGCATGCATCGGCGAGCGGGCATGGCCGGATCTGTGCGCTGTCATCGAAATGGCATCTGACGGCGCACCATTCGGCTGCCAGTTTCGCGAAGGCCTGACAGGCCGGTGTCAGATAAGCGCCCTTGCGGCATATCAGGGTGATCGTGTGTCGCGGAAGCTCCGGCAGCAGGAGGACCGGATGCAGCCCGTGCTGGGCGCAGGCAATCGTATGAGGCAGGATCGTCGCAAGCCGTCCCAGGCGCACGATCTCGATGATGACGCTCAACGAGTCCGCTTCGATGGTGATGTTTGGCGTGATGCCGTGCTCCAGGCAGTACAGGTCGAAATGCCGCCGCAGCGCAAAATCGCTGTTGAGCATGACCAGTGATTGCTGCTCCAGGGCGTGCTCGTTCAGTGGGCCCTGATGATTCGCGCAGGGGTGCGCCTTGCCGACTGCCAGGTTCAGCGTCTCGATGAACAGGATATGCGAATCGATTTCGACTGATCGAGCGTCAGTCGACAGCGTGTTCGTGAAAGCAATCCCGACATCGATGTCATCCTCTGCCACCCCGCTCTCGATGTCGTCCTGTGGCATCTCCAGCGTGCTCACCGAGATGTGCGGAAAATGCGTATTGAAGCTGTCCAGCAGCGGCGTTACCAGGTACTCGGTGATCGGAGTCATACCCAGGCGCAGTGATCCACGGCTGAGGTCCTGTAGCTCGTGGATGGCGCGTTTGCCGGCGTCGAGCTCCCCGAGGGCGCGGCGTGCATGGTGGAGGTAGACCTCTCCGGCATCGGTCAGACGCACGCTGCGACCGGAACGGTCCAGCAACTGAACGTCCAGGGATTCCTCCAGCTGCTTGATCTGCTGCGACAGCGTCGGCTGCGACACGAACAGGGACTCTGCCGCACGGGTAAAACTGTGGTGTTCCGCTACCGCAAGCAGGTAGCGAATGGACCGCGGGAACATGATATTTCGATCCATAGTGAATCCCTATAGGGCCGATCGGAATATGGTCTTGGAAAACTATACGCCCATAAACCATAGTTTTGCACAGCAAAGGTACATGTTGGCAACTTCATTGGAAAGGGGTGGCGTTAATAACGCTTAGCTGCGTAGCAGGCTATTGATATCAAAAGAAAAAGATGGTCTGAAAATAAACTCGGGTTAGATATTAAGGATATTAGCAAAATATAATTCGTTCGTTGTCGTGCAGGGGTTTATGCGTAAAGCATTGTTAAGGGGAAAGTGATGAACAAGGCGGAAATGAAAGAAGCGATCCTGGAGGCGAAGTTCGCCCGGGACCTGAAATGGAAGGATATTGCCGACGCAGCAAAGATGTCGACCGAGTTCACCTGTTCGGCCTGCCTCGGAATGAACCATCTGGAAAAAAAGCCGGCCGAGGCGGTGGCTGAGGTGCTGGGCCTGGGCGATGACGTGGCCGCGGCACTGCAGCGATTCCCAAACAAGATCTGGAACCAGGCAGTCCCGACCGATCCGGTGATCTATCGCTGGTACGAAATCGTCGGCGTGTATGGCGAGACCATCAAGGAGTTGATTCACGAGAAGTTCGGTGACGGCATCATGAGTGCGATCGACTTCACGATGGATATCGACAAGCAGGAAGATCCGAAGGGCGATCGCGTGGTGGTGACGCTGAACGGCAAGTTCCTCAAGTACAAGTCCTGGTGAACGCGCAACGCGTTTCGGGTGGGATGATCGGATGCGGCGACGGGGCGCATGAGCGCGCGTGACCCGCACCGGTTTTCCCACGAACTCGACGCGGCGGCGGTCGAGCGTGTCATCGCGCGCCTGGAGAGCCGCGCGCAAGACACCGTTTTCATGCGGCTGTTTGAAAAGTATGTCGCACACCTGACGCTTCCCGAGTCGGCACAGGTGCTGGAGGTCGGCTGCGGTAGCGGTGCCATGCTGCGTTTTCTCGCGCGTCGGGGCGATTTCAGTGGCCGGCTGGTCGGGGTCGATCAATGTCCCTCTTTCATTCAGGCGGCGAACCGATTTGCCGATGCCGAAGGCGTCGAGGGGCTGGTGGATTTCCGGGTTGAGGACGCACACAGCCTGGGTTTCGCGACTGCGTCCTTCGATGTGGTTATTGCGCATACCCTGGTCAGTCATGTGACCGAACCGGCCGCGGTTCTCCGCGAGATGGCGCGGGTGGTTCGCCCGGGTGGCACCGTGGTTGTCTTCGACGGTGACTACGAGTCGCTTACCTACGCCTTCCCAGACCACGATTTCGGTCGACGGATGGATGCGGCACTGGTCAACGCGACATTCAACAATCCGCGAATCATGCGTGACCTGCCGCGATTGCTGCCCGACCTGGGGCTGGAACTCACCGTCGCCTGGGGCGACGCGGTCGCCGAGATCGGTCGTGCCAGCTACTTCCGGTCGTTCGCCGAGGTGTATGTACCGTATGTGACGAATGCCGGCCTTCTGCCGGCAGACGCTGTGGCGGGCTGGTGGACGGCACAGCAGCAATCAATGCAGAACAACACCTTCTTCGCCTGCTGCAACTATTACACCTATCTGGCACGCCGGATTTGAGCACGGCGTAGCCCGGGGCCGCCGGTAGCCTTGTTCACGGGGGCTTGGGATATGGGATACGAGGCAGTCCGCTGGCGTTGCGATGGAAGGGAGCTGACGCTCGGTATGGACCGCGTGGGGTCCGGTCCGACTGTGCTGCTACTGCCTGCGCTCAGCTCCATATCGACGCGACTGGAGATGGCGCCGCTGCAGGCGCACCTTGCATCCTCGTTCCATACCGTTGCGGTGGACTGGCCGGGGTTTGGTGAACTACCGCGGCCTCGTGTCGACTGGCGTCCCGCGATCTACGAGGACTTCCTCTCTTACCTGCTCACCGATGTTGTGCCGGGCCCGTCTGCAGTCATCGCTGCCGGTCATGCGGCGGGGTATGCGGTGCGGCATCTCGCGGGCGATCCAAAGGCGACGCAACGCCTGGTCCTTCTTTCGCCCACCTGGCGGGGCCCTTTGCCCACGATGATGGGCGGCGATCGCCCGCTGTTCGAGACGGTCCCGAAAGTGGTGGACGTTCCCGTACTCGGTCAACTGCTCTATCAACTCAATGTGAACCGCTTCGTTGTCGGCATGATGGCGCGCGGCCACGTCTACGCCGACCCCCATTGGCTGACCGGGGAAAGGTCGCGGGAAAAGCGTGCGGTAACGCATGCACGGGGCGCCCGCCACGCCTCCATACGCTTCGTGTCCGGAAGGCTCGATCCCTGTCACAGCAGAGAACAGTTTCTTGATGCCGCGCGGCGCATCACCGTCCCGGCTCTACAACTGTTTGCCGCGCAGGCGCCACGTAAGTCACGCGCAGAGATGCAGGCACTCGCTGCTCTGGACAACATCCAGACCGTGCAGTTGGCTCAGGGAAAACTCTCGTTCTATGAGGAGTTTCCCGAACACGCTGCTACAGCGATTGCGGACTTTCTTGGCGATCCCAGAACAGATTGAGTCCTTTGCGTGCACCGGCATTGCGGCGTTGTGCAGCACGGAAGGCTTGTCCATAACGGAATCCTATAGGGCCGATCGGAATATGGTCTTGGAAAGACGGGAATCCATGAACCATAGTTTTGGATAACAAGAATTCATGGTGCCGATTTCGAGAAACATCAAGCCAGCGTCCTAAGAAAAAGGCTCGCCGCGTTTCATTGATTTGAATGCAGCACGAATGAATACGGGCCCGATCTGCTTCGTGCCCAACCGCAAACCCAGGCGGTATTGGTTTGCTGCAGAGAAGTCATCACGAGAGAGGAGATCAGAGGATGTCATCGTCGACGCGAGAGAAGGTGATGAAGCACTTGGATGCGGTGGGATATCTGCAGCCGGCGGTGCACAAGCCGCAGCATGCGCCTTACCCGGATGAGATAGATCACACGATGTACCGGGCGTACACACGCTCGGCGCATGACGTGGGAGGCGAGCCGGACGTGCCGATGGCGTGGGAGGAGAAGGAAGAGGAGCAGTGGGAGCTCAACACCTTCGCGACCTGTGAGTGCCTGGCGTGGCGCGGGGTATGGAATGCCGAAGAGCGGCGTCGGCGGCAGAACGTCGACGTGGGCCAGACCCAGTACCTGGGTCTGCCGTACTACGGTCGCTGGCTGCTGACGGCGGCGCGGATCATGGTGGACAAGCAGTACGTGACGCTGACGGAGCTGGTCAACAAGATCGATGAGGTGAAAAAGCGCTATGAGTAAGCCGCATTACGACCGCGAGCATCACGCGAAGAAGGCAACCGGGATAGGCGATCCGCAGTGCTTCAAGGGTGAGGCGGGCAAGGCTAAGTTCAAGGTGGGAGACCGGGTGCGGATCAGGAACCTTCCGGACGTGTTTTACACGCGCTGCCAGGTGTATACGCGCGGCGCGGTGGGCACGGTCACCGAGCTGGTCTACGAGAGCCCGGCGGCCGAAGACGAGGCCTGGGACAACACCGACAAGCCGGAGTGGTTCTACAGCGTGGTGTTTCGCCAGAAAGAGCTGTGGCCCGAGTATCCGGACCTGTATGCGGAAGACACCCTTGAGAGCGAGTTTTCGGAGCGTTGGCTGGAGCCGGCATAAGGCCGGTCGAGCGGACATAGCACACACAGGAGACGGAAATGTCAGAGCATAAAGCCGCGCCGATGGTTGATGAGGTCAGTGATTTCGAGGTTCTCGAGATGGCTGTGCGGGAACTTGCGATCGAGAAGGGTCTGTTCAGTGCCGACGATCATCGGCGGTGGACGGAGTACATCCATACCCTTGGCCCGCTGCCGGCGGCGCGTCTGGTGGCGAAGGCCTGGCTGGACCCGGAGTACCGGAAGCTGGCGGTGAAGGACGGGGTGAAGGCGAGCCTGGAAGTTGGGGTCGACTGGATCAACGACATGCCGACGCACTTTGGTACGCCGAGCGACTACTGCAACCTGCGCGTGCTCGAGGATACGCCGAAGGTGAAGCACGTGGTGGTGTGCACGCTGTGCTCATGCTATCCGCGTCCGATTCTCGGGCAGTCGCCGGAGTGGTATCGCACGCCCAACTACCGCCGTCGCCTGGTGCGCTGGCCGCGTCAGGTGCTGGCCGAGTTTGGCCTGCAGCTGCCGGCGGACGTGGAGATCCGGGTCGCCGATTCGAACCAGAAGACACGCTACATCGTGATGCCGGTGCGCCCGGAAGGGACCGAGGGCTGGAGCGAGGAGCAGCTGGCCGAGATCGTGACGCGCGATTGCCTGATCGGGGTGGCGGTGCCCAGGCCCGGGGTCACTGCGAATGCGCTGCGCCCGATCCATCCGGCAGTGCATCCGGTACAGCACGACCATGGCCATGACCACGGCTGACAGGAGCAGGTCGTAAAACGCCTTGCCCTTATCCCGTCTCACTACAGGAAGCCACCGATGCCCTTACGCGGAGTCCACATCGAGAACAATGACCTCAGTCATCGCTCTGCGGCGAAGCCCTTTATCCCAGCCGACGTGTCAAGCTCGCTACCCGGCTTGGCGTTGGAGCACGCTGGGCTGGGGCGTGCCATGGGCGAAACCTGCCACGACACCATGGTGACTGCGCGATGATCACAAATGCCGCATCTGTCGTGATGGCCTGCACGGCCCGGGTATACGGTGTGTTTCATTCGAACGCGCAGAGCTGGGTTCGGTCGCTGACAAATTTCTTCGGTGGCCTCGCAATCCTGTTCATCCTGTGGGGGCTGGGGGTCTATCTCGTTTCCCTCAACGAGTCGACCGCCCATTTCTCCGAGTTCGGACCCCTCCCTGCGTTGCAGCTGATACCGGATCTGGTGGCCGATGGAACAATTCCAAAGGCGATGTGGGCGAGTGGCTACCGATTGGGTTCGGGGCTTCTTCTTGCCATTGCGATCGGTGTCCCGCTAGGCATCCTGATTGGTAGCAGCAAACGCTTTCGCGAGCTCAGCAATTCACCATTTCAGTTGATGCGCATGATCAGCCCCCTTTCCTGGGAGCCGATTGCCGTCATCGTGTTTGCGACCTGGAACCAGGCAATCATCTTCCTGATCACAATTGCCTCGATCTGGCCGGTGGCATTCTCCACTGCGGCAGGTCTCGCCAAGGTGGACCCGGCGTGGTTCAAGGTGGCACGCAATCTCGGCGCCAAGCCCTGGCACATGGTCGCGAAGATCATTGTCCCAGCGATCACCTTCGATGTCCTCACGGGGATTCGTCTTGCACTCGGTGTCGCGTGGATCGTGCTGGTGCCCGCCGAGTTTCTCGGCGTGACGTCCGGGCTCGGATATTCCATTCAGGATGCGCGGGAGACGCTCTCTTATGACTACCTGATGGCGATGGTGCTGGTGATCGGCGCTATCGGCTATGTCCTTGACAGTGCCTGCGTCTGGCTCATCCGGCGATTCAGCTGGCACCGGGGAGACGCTTGAGGGGCTTCGGTTTAGCGCTTGATTGGCAAACACGCAATGCATGCGCAGTTGTGGATCGTGGTCGAGGCGTGTCGTGGGATTGGACCTGCATCTTGATCTGGCGAGGACTGCAATATGGGTAAGCCGAGGTTCACCGAGGAGCAGGTCATGGCGGTGCTGAGGGAGGCCGATGCAGGGGTGACGATTCAGGATTTGTGCCGTAAGTACGGGATGTCGCGGCCGACGTTTTACAAGTGGCGTGCCCGCCACAACGGTGAGGTTCCTTCAGACGCCAGGCGCCTGAAGAAACTCGAAGAGGAAAACCGGCGCCTGCGATCACTGGTTGCTGATCTGACGTTGCGCAATCAGGCATTGCAGCAAGCCTTGTCGAAGAACTGGTGAAGATCGGGTCAATTGCTGCAGCGTGCCGAACCTTCGCGCTGCAGGTTCTTTCGGCCAAGGGAGCCAGCCTGGAACGTAACAGAAATGAATCGACCGCATCGCGCGAACGATACGGCCACTAACGAAGTGAGAACACAATGGCACAGGATCTCTTCCTAATCTGCGTTTCCGGAACGCGAGAAAAGCTGCAGATGGCAGCGATGGTGGCCTCGGTTGCCGCCGCGAGCGGCACCCGGGTCACGGTCTTCTTTTCAATGAACGCGTTGGCCTATTTTGTCAAAGGCGATACCACGCAGGCGCCCGCTGAAGGCCGCTTCGGTGAGCTGATGGAAAAGACCAAAGGCATACCGCCATTCAGGCAGTTGTTCAAACTTGCTGCCGAGCTCGGCGATGCCAGGTTGCTGCCGTGTTCGATGGCGCTCGATCTGTTGCAGATCGAGGACAGTGCACTCGAACCGGAGTTGGGGCCGCCGACCGGGCTGACGCTGTTTCTGAGTGACGCCGAAGGCGGGCAGCTGCTGTCCTTCTAGTCGCCGTGTCGATGCAAACGAAAATTATCTAGAGGAATGGGTCAATGAGTGAAAGCAAGGTTATCGACGCACGCGATACGTTCTGTCCAGGGCCGCTGATGGAGCTCATTACTTATATGAAGCAGGCAAATGTAGGTGACACGCTCGAGTTGCTGTCGACCGACAAGGGTACGGCCTCGGATGTTCCCGAGTGGATCAACAAGGTCGGGCACGAAATGATCAGCAGTGAAAAGATCGATGAGGTCTGGCACATAAAGGTTCGCAAAGCGAAATAGCACCTTGCCTGTTGGCTCGAAACGATCCGGCCACCCGGAACATCCCGGGTAACCTGAAGAGGAGAATGCAATGAGAATCCTGATTGTCGGTGGTGGCACGGCTGGGACTATCCTGGGTAACAACCTCGCGCGACGTCTGTCCGGTGAGATCCGGTCCGGCAAGGCGCGGATCACGATGTTGTCTGCGTCTGACAAGCATATGTACCAGCCAGGCCTGTTGTATGTTGCTTTCGGTCAGATGATGCCGGACGAGTTATACCGGGACCAGGCGAGCCTGCTCGAATCGAGCATCGACTTCCATGTCGATCCGGTCGAGAAGTTCATGCTCGACAAGAACCGGGTCAAGACACGGAGCGGCAAGACGCACGAATACGACATCCTCGTGATTGCCACCGGGTCACGTATCGTGCCGCAGGAGATCCCGGGGCTGAACGAGGGTTCTGAGACGTTCTACTCAGAGGCCGGGGCGGTGAAGATGTTCAAGCGGCTGCGCGAATTCCAGGGCGGCAGGGTCGCTATTGTCGTGGGGGTCCCACACAAGTGCCCGATAGCACCGGTCGAAGTCACCTTTGCGCTTCATGATTACTTCAAGGCGCGCGGCATACGAGACAAGGTGCACATGAAGTACCACTACCCGATCGGTCGGATTCACACGATCGAGAACGTCGCAATCTGGGCCAAGCCCGAGTTCGATCGCATGGGTGTGGAGTACGAGACACTGTTCAACGTCAAGGAAGTGGACGTCGAGAACAAGGTGGTGAGAAGCGAGGAGGGCACGGAGACCGAATACGATCTGCTGATCTCGATTCCGCCACACCGCGGCATGGAAGTGGTCGAGGAAGAGGGGCTTGGCCAGGGTGGCTGGATTCCAACCGATCGCCATCAACTGAAGATGGCGGGGCACGACAACGTCTATGTATTGGGTGACACCACCAACCTGCCGGTCAGCAAGACCGGCTCGGCTGCCCATTTCGAGGCCGAGGTGGTGGCAGACAATATCGCCTCGATGATCAAAATCGGCACGCCGGTGCGTGAGTACGACGGCAAGGTCTATTGCTTTATCGAGACCGGTCACGACAGTGCGACCTATGCCATGTTCAACTACGCCAATCCGCCCGATCTGAAGTCACCGAACAAGTCGATGCACTGGTTCAAGATGGCCTACAACAAAATGTACTGGACCAGCGTACGCGGTCTACTCTGAGGAGCCACCACATGACTACCGAGACACAGACGACGCCTTCTGTCGCGGGTGAGGCAACCGACCTTTCGCAGCTCGCCGAGTTGTCGACACTCATCGCCGCTGCCCGGGATGCGTTGTCCGACGATATTGTCACCCGGTTGGCATCCGCATTCAGCGAGGGCATTACCCTGCTCGACCGGTTGACGCGCAACGATGGCCTGGTGCATCTGTTGCAGGAACTCGATCGTCCCGAGAACCAGCGCTTCCTGATCTGTCTTTCAAACGCATTCACGCAGGCGAGCCGTGATCTTGCGACCGCGGCGCCCGCGGACGGCGGCATTGCCGGTATGTTGAAGCTGGTCCGTGAGCCAGGCACCCAGGAGGGGTTGCGACTCCTGTCCCTGGTCGGCGCAAGGCTCAGTGACAACATGCGCGAGATGCATCGGCGCGGCGGCTGATCGCGTTCGGCAGTTCGCGAACCACAAGGCATCAGCCAAACCTGTGTGATCGTCGCCCCGGTGGTTCTCCGATTCGCCTGCGGCTCATCCCGGCCGCAGGTATGCCGCCCCGCCGCCCCGACAGCCCCACCCGCATTGTGGATTCATCCTTCCATCTACAATGTATCTTTACCAGAGGCGCTTGACCGGGGATGTCTCCCGGCGCGCGTGGCGTATGGGTGGTCACATTGACGCGATCGCTGACCGTGTCAGGGGAGGGGGTATGCCGGAGCGTTGGTTGCAGGTCAAGGGAGATCCGTCCGTCAGGGCGTTCCTGTTCGAACAGCAGCGCGTGCAGAGCCTGTTTGACGAAAACATCGACCACGTGCTGCATATCATGCACGAGCTGCTGGTGTGCAAGGGGGCGTTTCACGTAAAGGCGCATTTCTCTTCGTCGCAGCTCACCTGCTGGTTTTACGACAACCCCTACAGCTACCGGGTCTATGTGCGTGAGCAGGCGACGGCTGCGGGTTTCCTGGATTCACTGCCGAACCTGTCGTACGAGGGCCGCCAGCCACGCATCGGCGTCGATCGGATAGTGCCGGTGCTGGACGAGTTCAGGCGTCTTCGCCTGACCGACGAGCAGATCTACCTGCGCAACGCATCGATCAACCGCATCAACGGTATGATTGGCATGACGTTTTCCTGTGATGGCAGCCACTACATCGACTGCGAGGATTTCTTCCGCCGCCTGGATTGTTTCGGCAAAGACGTCTGACGCGCATCGTCGCGGCGCAGCGCTTGACAGCCAGGTGCACGGCTGGGGAGGATGTCTCCGGGATGTGATTTGCGGGCCCGGGCAAGCGATTGATCAGCAATGAAATTATTCTCTCCTGCACGGTGGCCTATCTTGCCCTGCTGTTTTTCGTCGCCTACAGGGGCGACCGGCAGCCCATAGGGCTGATCTCGCGCTACCAGCCACTGATCTACACGCTTTCGCTGACCGTCTACTGTACCTCGTGGACCTTTTTCGGTGCGGTGGGGGCCGCTGCGCAGGCGGGCGTCGAGTTCTTTTCCATCTACCTCGGACCGATCCTGGTCTTTCTGGTATTTCACCGTTTCCTGCAGAAGCTGATCGACGTCAGCAAGCGGCAGAAGACCACGACGATCGCCGATTTCATCGCCACGCGTTACGGCAAGAGTACCGGGGTGGCGGCCCTGGTGTCGGTGATCGCGCTGATCGGCACGCTGCCGTACATCTCCCTGCAGATAAAGGCCATAGCCAGCGCCTACGACACTGTGACTGCGGAACTGCCGTCCGCGTCCGCGTCTGCGCCATTTGACACCGCGTTTGGGCTGACCCTGGCGTTGGCCGTATTCGCGATACTTTTCGGCACAAGGACCATCGACGCGACGGTGCATCACCGCGGCATGATGCACGCGATCAGCGTGGAATCGATCGTCAAGCTGCTGGCCTTCCTGTGCATCGCCGGCCTTGCTGTGGTGATCATTTTCGAGCTGGCGATGACGCCGAATGCGCCGGACCCGTTGACCCTGCTTGGTGCGCCTTTTGCCGGGCGCGAGCTGTCCACCTCGTTCTTCACCAAGACGCTGCTGGCCGCGGGTGCGATCGTCTGCCTGCCAAGGCAGTTTCACGTGATGGCGGTCGAGGCGCGCGGCAATGAACTGCCCACTGCACGCTGGGGATTTCCGCTGTATCTGTTGCTGTTCAGCCTGGCGGTGCTGCCGATCACCACGGCGGGTCTGCAGGTCTCCGAGGGTGGCGGTAATGCCGACCTGTTCGTGCTCTATCTGCCGCTGGAGAGCGGCAGTGACCTGCTGGCGATCCTCAGTTACCTGGGTGGCTTTTCGGCAGCGACCGGGATGGTGATCGTGTCGACCCTCGCGCTCAGCACGATGGTGTCCAATGACCTGATCTTCCCTCTGCTGGTGCGCTACGGTGGCAGCGAGGATGGTCGGGGAATGCACACGACCCTGCTGCGGATCCGTCGCCTCACGATCTTTATCCTGATGCTGCTCGCCTACGGCTACTATCAGCTGGCCGGCGGCGGCAAATCCCTTTACAGCATCGGATTGCTGTCGTTTGCTGCGGCGATCCAGTTCATGCCGGCCGTGGTCGGGGGCCTGTACTGGAAGCGCGGGCATCGCCACGGGGTGATCGCAGGACTCTCGATCGGGTTCCTGATGTGGTGTTACACGCTGCTGTTGCCATCGTTCGCCAACGTCAGCTGGCTGCCTCATACGGTCCTGGTCGAGGGTGTCCTCAGCCTGTCCTGGCTCGACCCGCAGGCACTGTTCGGTGTTGCTTTTGACGACACTCTGACCCACGGGGTGTTCTGGAGCCTTTCCGGAAACATCGCTGCGTACCTGTTCTTCTCGCTGCGCGCGAAGCCGTCGTTTACCGACCGGCTGCAGGCCAGTGCCTACGTCGATCAGAGTGAACCGACCGCGGCGTTGCCCGCCCACCAGCTGCGGATGATCGACGTGTTCGAGCTGTGCGCCCGGTTTGCCGGCGAGCAGCGCGCGGTGCAGTTCTTTCTCGAACTCGGCTACGACATGCCGCGCCATGGCAGCCTCTCCGCCACGGCAGAGATCCTGGAGAAGGCACAACACCTGCTGGCCGGCAGTATCGGTACCGCCACTGCGGAACATCTGGTGCATACGGCCCTGCACTCGCGTGACCCCGGTGCGGAAAAGCTGTACCGGTTGCTCGACACCACGGGGCAGGCGCTGCAGTTCAACCGCGAGACCCTGCAGGTCACCCTCGACAACATCGGCCAGGCTGTCAGCGTGGTCGACAGCGATCTTCGTCTGCGCGCCTGGAACCGGCGTTACGTCGAGTTGTTCGACTACCCGTCGGACTTCCTGCACGTGGGCAAGCCGATCGAAGAGGTCATCCGATTCAACGTCGACCGCGGTTTTGGCCCGGACTTCTCTGAAGCGGTCGAAGACAACGTCGTCAAGCGGCTCGATTTCCTGAAACACGGTCAGCCCTATGTCTATGTGCGCGACTGGCGCAACGGCAAGGTGATCCAGACCGAGGGTGCACGCCTGCCGGACGGTGGTTTCATCACCACGTTTACCGACATCAGTGCACTGATCGAGGCAGAACGCGAACTGGCTGCGACCAACGAGACCCTGGAGGCCAAGGTCTCGGAGCGCACAGAGATGTTGTCGCGCCTCAATCGTCAGCTGGAAGAGGCGACCCGCAGCAAGTCGCGCTTTCTCGCCGCGGCGAGCCATGACCTGACCCAGCCGCTGAGTGCGTCAAAGCTGTACATGGCGGCACTGCTTGAGGACGTGGCCGGCGAGGGCAAGAAAGAGGGGCTGGCGAAGAATGCGCTGGGTGCGCTGCACACCGCGGAATCGCTGCTCAAGGCGCTACTGGATATCTCCAAGCTTGACTCAGGCGTGATGCAGCCGGAGATCTCGCGGTTCCCGATCCAGCGCCTGTTCGATGCGCTGCAGAACGAATTTGCAGTCCTTGCACAACAAAAGGGGTTGATCCTGCGCATCCACAAGAGCCATTGCGGTACCGAGAGTGATCCGCACCTGTTGCGCCGTATCCTGCAGAACTTCCTGACCAACGCGATCCGCTATACGCACGAGGGCGCGATTCTCGTCATCTGCCGACACGCCGGACCGGATGCCGTACGCATCGAGGTGCGCGATTCCGGGCGCGGGATTCCACACGACAAGCTCGAGACCATCTTCGAGGAATTCCAGCAGCTCGAGCGGTCATCGGAGGGCGTCGGCCTTGGCCTGGCGATCAGCCAGCGCCTGGCGGCATTGTTGAATCACCGTCTGGAGGTGCGTTCGCGTCCGGGCAAGGGCAGCACCTTCAGCGTGACGGTGCCGCGTCTCATGGTGCCCGAGAGTGCCGCGCCGATCCCGGTGGCCACGTCGTTCAAGACGCGGTGGCTTGAGGGTACCCGCATCCTTTGCGTGGACGATGACAGGAGTATTCTGGATGCCACAAGGGCGGTGCTCGAGCGCTGGGGCGCCCAGGTCGATTGCGTCCATGATGCGGCCGGGTTCCGGGCCGGCGTGGTCAGTGACCGGCCGTATGAGATCGTATTGATGGACTACCAGCTGCACGACCGGGCCAATGGCCTGATGCTGCTGCGCGAATACCGCGCCGCGGCCTTGCGACCGTTTCTGGGCGTGCTGGTGACCGCCGAGCCGGATTCGATGGTGGAAAAGGCCGCGTTGGATGCGGGTTTTCAGTTCCTCGCCAAACCGGTGGAGCCTGCGAAGCTGCGGTCGATTCTGCATGCCGCGATGCAGATGCAGCATGTGCATAACGTCGCCGGCTGAGCGGCATGTGCGGCGGTAAAAAGCGCGTCAACGGCCGTCGATAACGTTGACCTCGGGCAGGTCGAGCTCCTTGGCGGCGAGTACCGCCTGGGTGCGGTTCCTGACCTTGAGCTTGCGGAAGATCTCGGTCAGATGTGCTTTGATGGTGGCTTCGGTGACGCGCATGATGGAGGCCATCTCCTTGCTCGGCTTGCCTTCCCGGAGCAGCGTCAGCACCTTGAGCTGGGCCGGGGTCAGTTCCTCGAACTCCGGTGTTCCGCCTTCGCCGTCCTGTGTGCCGCCATCGATTGCCTCGGGGAACCACATGTCGCCGGCCAGCACCGCGGTGATGACCTCGGCCATACGATCCATGTCCAGGCTCTTCGGAATGAAACCGCTGGCGCCGTATTGCATCGCCATGTGTACGACCGAGCTGTCGTCGTAGGCCGAAATGATCAACACCGGCAACGACGTGTATTGTTTTTTCAGGATCAGCAGTCCATCCATCCCCTGGATGTCGCTCAGCTTCAGATCGAGCAGCACCAGGCTCGGCAGGGCGTTCTCGGCGAGTGTTTTTCCGAGCGCGCCGAAGCTGTCTACCTGGATGGCCTCCAGGTTGGCGACCGTGCGTTCGAGCAGGTGAGTGATGGCGTCCCGGAACAGGGGATGATCGTCCGCCACGATGATTCGTGTTGCCATTGCCGTATGTGCCTCTGGCCCCCAGGCCAGGCGCCCAAGGGGTGATTCGCCGGTCTGCCCGCGGACATGGGAATTGTCTTCCCATCTTCCATCTGAGCGGGCTTCGACTAAAGTCTAATTGCTGTCAGGCGGATGACTTGCCATATTTCCAAAGCGGTTTGCGACGGCCCCCGGCCACCCGGCTGATTATAAGAGCAAGTCGAAGGTGTCGTCGCTGCCCCATCCAAGGCCCATTCGCCGTGCGAATGTGGAGCCCCCGCCCAACTGGAGGATTTAATCAACATGACCGACGACATCAAAAAGTTCGGGACGCTGTCTCGCCGCGGCTTCCTGAAAGCATCCATGGCCGGCGCCGCCGCCGCTGCCGCGCCGACCATCCTGATCAAAAACGCCCACGCCTTCGTCAACGAGCCCAAAGGTGGCAACGTGATGTTTGGATTCAACGTCCCGCAGACCGGCGCCTACGCCGACGAGGGCGCTGACGAACTGCGCGCCTACCGTCTTGCGGTCAAGCACCTCAATGGTGAGGGCGATGGTGGCCTGATGACCACCATGAAGCCGCTGAGCCTCAAGGGCAATGGCGTGCTGGGCAAGAAGGTCGCCTTTACCACAGGTGACACGCAGACCAAATCGGACGCCGCACGTGCGTCCGCCAAGCGCATGATCGAGAAAGACGGTGCCATCATGATCACCGGCGGTTCGTCGTCCGGTGTGGCGGTTGCTGTGCAGTCGCTGTGTCAGGAGGCGGGCGTGATCTTCATGGCCGGCCTGACGCACTCCAACGACACCACGGGTAAAGACAAGCGCAAGCATGGTTTCCGCCACTTCTTCAACACCGAGATGACCGGTGCCGCGCTCGGCCCGGTGCTGGAAAAAGAGTTCGGTAAAGACCGCGTCGCCTACCACCTGACCGCCGATTACACCTGGGGCTGGTCGCAGGAAGAGTCGATCAAGAAGTATACCGAGGCGTTGGGTTGGAAGACCCAGGCTGCGGTGCGCACCCCGCTGGGTGCCGGCGACTTCTCGCAATACATCACTCCGGTTCTCAACTCCGGTGCCGACGTGCTGGTCCTCAACCACTACGGTAAGGACATGGTGAACTCGCTGACCCAGGCTGTGCAGTTCGGTCTGCGTGACAAGGTGGTCAACGGCAAACAGTTCCAGATCGTTGTACCGCTGTTCTCACGTCTGATGGCGCAGGGTGCCGGCGACAACATCAAGGGCATCTTCGGTTCCACCAACTGGAACTGGTCGCTGGAAGACGAGGGCTCCAAGGCGTTCGTCAAGTCGTTTGGTGCCGAGTACGGCGCCCCGCCATCACAGGCGGCGCACACCTGCTATGTGCAGGCACTGCTCTACGCCAATGCGTGCGAAATGGCCGGTACCTTCAATCCCTGCGGCGTCATCGAGGCGCTCGAGGGCTTCAAGTTCGACGGTATGGGCAACGGTCCGACCGAGTACCGCGCAGAGGATCATCAGTGCTTCAAGGACGTACTGGTGGTGCGTGGAAACGAGAATCCGTCATCGCAGTTCGACCTGCTGAAGGTGGTACAGATCGTGCCGCGTGCCCAGGTCGAGTATCCGGCATCGATGCTGGGTGGTGAACTCGGCTCGTGTAACGCTTAAGCGGCACCCCATGATGCGATCGGCCGTCTTGGTTGACGGCCGATCGCTTCTTTTCCGTCCAAACAAGAGCAAGCGATTTCTGTTATGGAAGCGTTACTCCTCCAGGTACTGAACGGGCTGGACAAGGGTGGGGCCTATGCGTTGATCGCGCTGGGTCTGACACTGGTGTTCGGCACTCTCGGTGTGGTGAATTTCGCGCATGGTGCGATCTTCATGCTCGGGGCCTTTGTCACGGTCAGCGTGCAGAACGTGCTGACCATCTCCATGCGCGTGAAAGACGAAAGCATTACGTTTTTCGATGCCTACAAGGAGACACCCTATCTCGAGGTCTGGTGGGGTGATGTCGGCAGGGCAATCATCGATTACGCGGTACCAATATCCATTCTCGTCGCGATACCGGTGATGCTGCTGATCGGCCTTGCGATGGAGCGCGGCCTGGTACGTCACTTTTACAAGCGCGAGCACGCCGACCAGATCCTTGTCACGTTCGGCCTGGCGATCGTGTTGCAGGAAATCGTCAAGGCGAATTTCGGCGCCAACCCGATTCCGGTGCCGGCACCCGAGCTGGTGGCGGGCAGCGCCGATGTCGGTGCGATGTTCGGCCTGCATGGCGTCGTCTATCCCTGGTGGCGCCTGCTCTACCTGTTGTTTTCCGCGTTGATAATCGGCGCGGTGTTCGCGTTCCTTCACTTCACCACGTTCGGCATGGTGGTCAGGGCGGGCATGCATGACCGTGAGACAGTCGGCCTGCTCGGGATCAATATCGAACGGCGATTTACGATCGTGTTCGGCATCGCCGCCGTTGTGGCGGGTCTTGCCGGCGTGATGTACACGCCGATACTGCCGCCCGACTATCACATGGGTATGGATTTCCTCGTGCTGTCATTCGTGGTCGTGGTCGTGGGCGGCATGGGTTCTCTGCCGGGTGCGGTGGCCGCAGGCTTCCTGCTCGGCATCCTGCAGTCATTCGCCTCGATGAACGAGGTGAAAACGATTCTCCCGGGTATCGACCAGATCATCATCTACCTGGTCGCTGTGGTGATCCTGCTGGTCCGGCCACGCGGCCTGATGGGCAAGGACTGAGGGGGAAGAAATGCAGACAATTATTGCGTCCACGCGTACCAAGGACATGGCCCTCACAGCCCTGTTCGCCGTTATCGTCGTCACCGCGCCCATTTGGGGAAAACTGATCGGCGCCGGCTATCCGGACCTGCTGCAGAAGTTCGCGATCTTCGGGCTGTTCGCCATCGGCTACAACATCCTGTTCGGACTGACCGGCTACCTGTCTTTCGGTCACGCCGCCTTCCTCGGAATCGGCTCGTACACAACGGTCTGGTCTTTCAAGCTGCTGACGATGAATGCGATCCCGGCGGTGTTTTTCTCGGTATTGTTGGCGGGAATTTTTGCCGCTGCGATCGGGTTTCTCAGCCTGCGCCGATCCGGGATCTATTTCTCGATCCTCACCCTGGCCTTTGCCCAGATGGCTTACAACCTGGCCTACTCGGTACTGACGCCGATCACCAATGGCGAGACCGGTCTGCGCGTGCTGCGTGACGATCCACGTGTGATCGATGCAGCCCTCGGTATCCAGTCCGAGGGTTCGCCGTTGGGTGACTTCTTTGGGCTGACTCTGACCGGTTACAACGGTTTTTATTTCTGTGCCCTGATGCTGATCCTTGGCTTCTACGTGTCGCTGAAGATTTTCCGTTCACCGTTCGGAATGAAGCTGGTTGCGATAAAGGCCAATCAGACGCGCATGGAGTACACCGGGTTCAATCCACGGCCCTATCTTCTGTCCGCATTCGTGATCTCTGGCATGTACGCCGGTCTGGCCGGTTCGCTGATGGCACTGGTGGACCCGCTGGCGGGCGCTGAACGCATGCAGTGGACGGCGTCCGGCGAGGTCGTACTGATGACCATCCTGGGCGGTGTTGGAACCTTGTTCGGACCGATACTCGGCGCGGCGATCATCAAATATTTCGAAAACATCTTTTCGGCGTTCAACGAGCAGGTGCTGCACCGTATCTTTGAGTTTCTGCCGGATTGGCTGGCCGATATCATGGTCCTGCTGACCAACCCGTTCGTTGGCGAGGGCTGGCATCTGACGCTCGGTGCGTTGTTCATGGTGGTCATTATCTTCGTGCCCGGCGGCGTCATCGAGGGGTTCCGCCGTCTTGCGCGCTGGTCGACCCGGTTCGATGCAGAAGCCGCGGAGCGCAGGAAGGCCGAGGCCGAGGAAAAGGCCAAGGCTCGTGCCGCACGCCAGGCAGCGGACGAAGGGGGTGCGAAATGACGGATCAGCAACAGCGCAAGGTCGTACTGTCGATTTCCGGCGTCAACAAGACGTTCGGGGGACTGCAGGCGTTGACGGATATCAACCTGAAGATCGAAGAGGGCATGACCCATGCGATCATCGGTCCGAACGGCGCAGGCAAATCCACCTTGCTCAATACCTGTATCGGGCGCATCACCCCGGACAGCGGCCATATCCAGTTCGAAGGCAAGGATCTGGTTGCCGGATTTACGCCCCACGCGATCAATCAGCTGGGTATCTCGCGCGTGTTCCAGACGCCGGAGATATTTCCCGAACTGTCGATCCTGTACAACGTGATGATTCCGGCGTTCGCGCGCCGTGACGGATCTTTCAAGTTCAATCCGTTCAGGTCACTGCGCAAGGAAAAGGAGATCGAGGACGAGGCAATGAGCCTGCTCGAAGACTTTGGTATGGCAGACGAGCGGCATCACCATGCGGGCAGCCTGGCGCGCGGCAACAAGCGTCGCCTCGAACTTGCCATGTGCCTTATTCAGCACCCGAAGCTGCTGCTGCTGGATGAGCCTACGGCAGGCATGGCGCGACACGACACCAATCGTACGATCGAGCTGTTGAAGAAGATAAAGCTGCGTGGCATGACCAAGGTCATCATCGAGCACGACATGCATGTCGTGTTCAGTCTGGCCGACCGGATCAGTGTGCTCGCGCAGGGTGCGATCATTGCCGAGGGTGCGCCGAACGAAATCAAGGGGCATCCAAAAGTACGCGAGGCCTACCTGGGGAGTGCCGTGCTATGACGTTTCAGACCGACGTGGCGCCGAAGTCTGCGCCGATCACCGCCAAGGGCCCTTCACCTGCCTACTTCTCGGCGTGGGACCTGCACTCTTACTACGGCGAGAGTTACATTGTGCAGGGGGTGAGCTTTGACATCCGTGAGGGCGAGATCCTTGCGCTGCTCGGCCGGAACGGTGCTGGCAAGACCTCCACGTTGCGCACCATCGCGCGGACCGACAAGCCGCAAATGAAGCACGGTGAGATCTGGCTTGACCACAAGGCGATCCACGAAATGCCGTCGCACGAGGCCGCACGTAATGGGGTTGCGCTGGTGCCTGAAGACCGTCGAATCATTCCCGGCCTGACGGTTGAGGAGTCACTCGACCTGGCACAGATCGCGCCACCGAAAGGCTGGACCAAGGAACGCATCTACGAGAGTTTTCCGCGTCTGGCGGAACGCCGCACGCAGGAGGCGATCACCATGTCCGGTGGTGAGCAGCAGATGCTGGCCGTCGCACGCGCGCTCGCGCGTGACGTGAAGCTGCTGTTGCTCGATGAGCCGTATGAGGGCCTGGCGCCGGTAATCGTTCAGGAAATCGAACGCATCCTCGAGGGCATCCGCGAGCTCGGGATGACCACGATCATCGTCGAACAGAATGCAATCGCTGCGCTCAACCTGGCCGATCGGGCAGTCATTCTCGACATGGGCGAAGTCGTGTTCGACGGTACCGCGCAGGAGGTCCTGGACAATTCGGAATTGCGCGAGGAATACCTGGCGATCTGAACCGGACGGTCGCGCAGGTGCGCCGGCGAATTCACGGTTTTCGATACTTCTTCAGGCCGGCTCGGCGCGACTTATCGGCAACGGCTCGGCCAGCTGCTCCGGGCTCAGGCGGGTCTCGTCATGCAGCGTGTCTGCCAGGTTCATGCTGATGGTTTCGGTCACTGGTCCGTCTGGGGTCAGGCCATGCGCCCTGAGCTTTTCCGCCAGATCACCCATTGCGCCGTCGAACAGGATTTCCTGTGCCGCGGTCAGGTACTCGTTGGGTACCGAGTAGATATTGATCTTCCACTTCGGGTAGTACGGCGACCAGTGCGGCGTGTATTCGGCAGACACCAGCTTGATGTTGCCCAGTTGCTGAATGCGCTTGCGCCAATGCGATTCCCAGAACTCGTCCCGCCAGTGAAAAACCAGTTCGGCATCCGCACGTTGCGGCGTGTCCTGCAACAGCTCGGTCACTTTGCTGGGCCAAAGCGTATAGCCAAAATCTTCGGGAAGCTGTTCGCGACGGCGCGTGGGAATGACAAGTTTCATGACGATAGATACGATCGGCTGACTGCTCCATAAGTTTAGTACCAATAAGCAATGCAGCCCCTGATTCAGGTCAAGGGCTCTTCCTGCGCCCAGATGAGGGTTACTCCAGAATCAGCACGATCAACGCCTTCGGCCCGTGGATCCCGTAGGCCAGGGTCTGTTCAATATCGGCCGTCTTCGACGGCCCCGACACCAGCAGCGCGTTAGTCGGCATCCGCGCTGACCAGTTCTCCGCGGCGAGCAGTGCGGCGAAGTTCTCGAACATACGACCGGCATCGAGCAGGGCGATGTGCAGCGGCGGTACCAGTGACATCAGCCGTGGTTCGTCCGGGCTTGGCCATAGCACCAGGCTGCCGCTTTCGGCCAGTCCCGCAAGGGTGCCGGTGACCGAGAAATCGATGTCCCGAAACAGCACACCCTTCCAGTCGTCGATCGCGTGGTCATAGCGCGTCAGCGTGAATTCATCGGCAGCGGCGGCCGCGAGCTTTTCGGCCACCGCGCCGCGGCCGATCAGGCCGCGGTGTATCCCGCGCGGCGGCAATTCACGGTTTATCCAGGCGGGCCAGTCGTCGCGTGCCACCCGATGCGTCTCGCCACGTACTGCTTGCATTCGCGTCATGAACTCGGTGATGCAGCGCTCGCGGTCCCAGCCCAGCGGCTTGGCATACACCGGAGGGGTGGGGGCGGCGTGCGGCCGATTGGCGCGCAGGCGCCCGAGAATGTTGTCGCGCGCACTACTCACTGCCGAACCCCTCCTTCATGGCCAGTTCGCGCAGGCTGCGCGGAGCCGGCCTGGGCGCGCTGCGGTAGCGCGTCCAGCCACCCAGGCTGCCGGGTGTCAGCCAGCGCAGGCGGGTCGCGACGAGAGTGAACAGGCGATATAGCCGCGGGCGCGAATACATCTGCTGCCACAGCTTCCAGATGGTCGCCTCGCTGGGCTTTCGCAGGCTGCCCCGACCGAGCAGCGGGGTTGTGGTGCGCTGCTCATTGACCGCCTCTGCGCGCAGGCGGTTGATCAGCTTGGGTAGCGGAATCTTGACCGGACAGACCTCGCCACAGGCGCCACACATGGTGCACGCCGATGTCAGTGTGCCGACCTTGTCGATACCGATGCGCTGTGGCTCCAGTGCGATACCGATCGGGCCGGGGTAGACGGTGCCGTAGGCATGCCCGCCGAGCTGGACGTAGACCGGGCAGTAATTGATGCAGGTGCCGCAGCGGATGCAACGCAGTGTGTCCAGCAGCTCCTCGTCGACGCGGATGCGTGAACGCCCGTTGTCCAGCAGCACCAGGTGCACCGCCTCCGGGCCGTCGAGTTCGCCCGGCTGGCGTGGGCGGCTGATCATGTTGAAGTAGGTGGTGATCGGCTGGCCGGTCGCCGACTTGGTCAGGATCTCCAGCAGTGGCGGTACGTCGGATAGTCTCTCCACCACTTTTTCGACCCCGGTGATCGCGATATGCACGCGTGGCGCCGTGGTGCTCAGGCGGCCGTTGCCCTCATTCTCGACCAGGCACAGAGTGCCGGTTTCGGCGACTGCGAAGTTCACCCCGGAGATCCCGGCGTCTGCCGCGGCAAACTTCTCGCGCAGGATCAGGCGTGCGCTCTGTGTCAGCTGGTCGATGTCCTCGGTATAGGGGATGTCCGGGTAGAAGCGGTGGAACAGCTCGGCGACCTCGCGCCGGTTCTTGTGGATCGCCGGGGCGACGATATGCGAGGGCGGCTCCTGTGCGAGCTGGATGATGAACTCACCGAGATCGGACTCGACCACCTCGATACCCAGCTGTTCCAGGTAATGATTGAGTTCAGTCTCTTCCGAGACCATCGATTTACCCTTGACCACCGATCTGGCGCCGGCGGCCTGCAGGATATCGCCGATGATCGTGTTGGCCTGCTGGGGTGTCTCGGCCCAATGCACCTGGATGCCGTTCGCGGTCAGCCGGGCTTCGAGCTGTTCAAGCAATTCGGGCTGCCTTACCAGTGCATTGGCGCGCACCATGCGCGCCTGTTCACGCAATGACTGCAGCTGCGTGTCGTCGGGGAACTGGGTCTCACGCTTGGCCTGAATGCCGCTCAATGCCGAGCGGAAGTTGCGCCGCAGCTGGTCGTTGTGCAGTGCCGCGTCGATGCGTCGGTGAAACGCCTGGGTCTGGTTCATGGCGCGGCCCCCTCGGTGCGTTCCCACAGAAACTCGGCGATGTGACGGGTCTGCAGGCCGTCTCCCTGTTTCTCGAATGCGCCGCCAATGTTCATCAGACAGCCACAGTCCTGGCTGATGACGCACTGCGCCGCAGTGGCACGCAGGGCATCGGTCTTGTCCCGGACCATCGCACCGGAGACATCGGCCTGCTTGACCGCAAACGTGCCACCGAAACCGCAACACTCCGCCTTGCGGGCCTGGGTCAGCACCTCGACCTTGTCGAGCTGGGCAACCAGTGACTCGATGCGATCGGCTACTCCCATCTCCCGTCGCGCTGAACACGAGGTGTGGATAGCGACCGCCAACGGCTCACCGAGGTCGCGCAGCCTGATCTGCAGTACGTCCACCAGAAATTCGGTCAATTCATATGTACGCGCGGCCACATCCAGCGCGGCCTGCTCGTCCGGTTGGCCGGCAAACAGCTCCGGCCAGTGCTGCCGCATCATGCCGCCACACGAACCGGAAGGGACGACCACAGGGATGTCCCGCGGGAAACATGCGAGCTGGGCGCGTGCCACCGCGAGTGCCTCGTCGCGGTAACCCGAATTGAACGCCGGCTGGCCGCAGCAGGTCTGATTCGCGGGGAATATCACCTCTACACCCTCGCGCCGCAGCAGTTGCATGCCGGCAAGGCCAGCCTGCGGGTACAGCAGGTCAATGAGACAGGTGGCAAAAAAATAGACCTGCGAGGTTGCCGGCATAGGCTGAGCCCCTCCTTTTCGGTGGTGTCCGGGAGACCCCCGGCGATTTCAGGTCTTCCAATTGTAGCGGGCATGGCGTCCGCGACGCGGCTGAATCTCGTGCCCGTGTAGTGGGCCCCCGCGGACCGGTTGAACTCGCTGCACGGATGGCGGTCCGACCGTTTTGTGGGCCGGTGTCGCGGCGCTGCCGATGTCGGCTGGGCATTTGTGATTTGCGTCACGTTTTGCGCAATCGGCCGGTTGTTGCGTCGCAGGTTGCCGCTGCAGTTTCTTCGCCAACGGTCGACTGTTGTATCAGGAGGCCAAATTGATGAAGCCGCGCGTTGTGCCGGGAACCGTCAGGCGGCGTGCGGTTGCCGGGCGAGAACCTCTTGCCACGGCCTTGATTAATTTAGGCTACTATAGTGAATAGGCATTGGTATCAATGCGTTATATTCGTTTTTTAGTCGTAAGCTCCAAGGAGAGCATGATGTCGTTTGAAAATGAAGGCCTTCCAGCAACCTGGGAAGAAATAAAGGCCGCCTCCCGTAAGCTGGATTGGGGGGTCGATGAAGAAAAGACAGAGAAGCGTCTGGTTCGCGAATACCTGACGCACACCGATTGCGAAGACACCCGCGTGAAAGATCACCTGGCGATCCCCGGATATAATTGATCTGCCGGGTTGATGTCGCACAGGCCGGCGCCGCGTGTGCGGCGGCAGGGCGGTGCGACGCTGATGGGCGTCAAGCGCGCCGTTGGACTGAGTGACTTCAAACCAGGAGTCACCTCACCAAGTACCGTACGTGCCTCGGTGCACGGGCGACTGTGCGAGCTGACAAGTCAGCAGGTTTGAGTTCGAATCGAGCAGGGCCGCAGCGCGTTCACGTGTTGCGGCCCTGCTCTTTATGCGTTGAGGCAGGGAGTTTGCGGTGCCCATCCCGGTCGCTTACCTGGGCGTGATCCTGATCTGGTCCACCACGCCGCTCGCGATAAAATGGAGTGCGGAAGGTGCGGGTCTGCTATTTGCGGTCACTGGCCGCATGGTTATCGGGCTTGCGGCCTGTCTGTTTCTGGTGGCGCTGTTGCGCCGCCGCATTGGCTGGCAGCGTCCGGCACTGCAGACGTACGTCGCCGCCGCGTTTGGCATGTGGGCATCTATGCTCTGCGTGTACTGGGGCGCCCGGCACATCCCTTCGGGCCTGGTATCCGTGATATTCGGCCTGACCCCGCTGTTCACCGGCTGGATGGCAGCGGTCTGGCTGCATGAGCGGGTTTTCACCCTGTACCGTGTGCTCGGGATGATGCTGGGCATCGGCGGTCTGCTGGTGATATTCGCCCGGGCACCGGTGCTCGGTCCGCTGGCGCTGCCCGGCGTGGCCGCCGTGCTTGCCTCGGTGGCGCTGCACGCGGTCAGTGCCGTGTGGGTGAAGCGCGTCAACGCCCAGCTGCACCCGCTGGAGACGACCACGGGCGCACTGATCATCGTCGTGCCCTTATACCTCCTGACCTGGTGGCTGGGCGGCGGCACCTGGCCATCGCACGTGCCGACGCGCGCTGTCGGCGCGATCGTCTACCTCGGCCTGCTCGGCTCGGTGGTCGGATTCGTTCTTTACTACTACGTCTTGCGCCACAGCCTGGCCAGTCGTGTCGCCTTGATCACCCTGGTGACACCGGTTCTGGCACTGTTGATCGGACATGCCTTGAATGCCGAGCAGGTCGGACTCAGGGTCTGGTTCGGCGCCGCGATGATCCTGTCAGGTCTGGCCAGTTACCAATGGGGCGATGCCTGGCGCGAGGGGCGCCTGAATGCGCGTGCCGCTGAACGCGCTCAGCGGCCGTCAGTCATCAAGCCTTCGGGTCGCCTGAGCGGGCCATGAAGAACACGATGAAGAACAGCGCTATGACAATGATAAAAGCAATCACGCCAAACGAAAGGATCCCCACCCAATCGGAAAATAGCTCGGCAAACAGTTCCACGAAGGCCTCCATGTTTTGCGATCAAACACGGTTAGATACTAAGCCGGGCGAGGCCGGGTTGCGCTGATCCCGGTCAACGCCCGGTTTTTTTCCCGGATTGGCTTGCTCAGCGTGGCGGCATTCCGGGCTGGCCGCCCTGCTGTTGCATCCGCTGCTGCATCTCCTGGATGCGCGCTTTCATTTCGTCGTTGAAGGCCTTGACCTCGGCCTGGTCGAGGTCACCGTTCTTGTCGCGGTCCATGTGATCGAACTGTGCCTCGGTCGGCTGCAGAAACTCCGCCTTGCTCACCCGGCCGTCCTTGTTGGTATCGAACTGCTGGAAGAATATCTCCTCCAGATTGGGCATTTGCGGCTGTTGTGCCAGAACTGGGGCGCTGAGGGTGACGAGTGCAATGACGATTCTTTTCACGTACTAAGGTCTCCTGGTGGGTCGGCCCGGAAGGCGCCGGGCATGGCCGATTATTCAGTGCTTCTTTGTCGTTTGGCGAGCTGCGCAAGTGTTTCGGATTGCGCGGTTGCGATGGCGTGCTCCAGTTGCTCCAGCTGGTTGGCTGTGAGCGGCGGGCCTATGCCCGCTGCAGCAGCCATGCAGGACGCTGCGAACTCGACCAGAGTGGCCTCGAACAGGTGACCGGGGAGCGAGTCAGGCAGCAAGTTGACGATCACCTGGCCGCTGTCGTCGAGTATGTCGACCTGCGCCGAACGCGGTACCAGGCGCTGTGTTTCGTCCGACTCGCCTGCCGCCATCAGCGCGGAAATCTTGCGGTAGGTTTCACCCTGGTATCGGAAGCGTGTGCCGGGGCGCAGCAGATGAAATTTCATTCGGGAATCCCCTTTTTCCACCGTGCCACCTTGCGGAGGGGGCTGCCCCAGGTGGGTGGGCGCGCCTAGTCTAAGCTGATAAAGAGTGCGATGGAAGATTCGCTGAAGGCACTGTTTCGGGCGGCATCACCATGTTTGAAAACGTGTTCTTTCAGATCGGTGCAATCCTCGGCCTGGCTTCGCTCGGCGGCGTTCTCGCCGGAAATCTCCGATTCGGCCGAATTGCATATCGCGCATGCCTGGGAATCGGTGACCGAGAACATGATTCGGGTGTTCGGCAGTGAATTGTCGGAAAGTGCCGCTGCGACCAATATCGACCGGGGCAGCGTGACCACGGCGTTCGACTTGGACAGTTGAGCGGCAACCTGCGCCGGGGAGATGCGCAATGTCATCCTGGCGTTGGCGACCAAGCTCAAGGTGGATCTGGTCGTAATGGGGACGGTGGGCCGCACCGGTATCCCGGGGCTGATCATCGGTAACACGGCTGAGGTGATCCTCAACAACATCGCCTGTGGTGTGCTGGCGGTCAAACCGGCAGGCTTTTTATCGCCCGTGCAGTTGTCGTCCCGCTAGCGCCTTCGTGACGGGTGTCGAATGTGATCGATCCGCTACTGCAGACAGGGGTAGGCGTCCCTCAGTGCCTCCACGACGACCTGCGCAGCCGGGCGATCAAGGTCGGCACCACGGCGTCCGGCATAGCGGATGTAGTTGTCCGTGAATTGACGCGCCCGTTCACTGGGCGGAGGACAGATGTCGCCCAGAGCGCGCGGATCCACACGCATCGCCAGGCGGATAGCCTCTTCGACACCACTGACGAAGCCGGAACAGTATCTTTGCCGTTGGCGGCCGCGGTCGGTCAGGGCGCCCGATGCGCAATAGACCAGCAACTCCCGGGCACTGAGTTGTTGTGGAAAATAGGCCTCCGTCTCGGCAATCGGGTCCTGTGCCATGGCGGCGTTCGCCACCAGCATCGTCGTGAGGAGGATGCCAAGCCGAGTCATCGTCTGTCTCCCGATGGCAGGTCGCTGCATCGCAGCGGCTGCCTTCACTTTTTAACGTAGCACAGGTTCGGTCAGTGACTCTTGCAGACATTGACGCGGATGTTCCGCGCCTGGTTCGCTACCTGGGACGAAAGTGCGGGCGCGCAGCAAACCTGTTGTCGCCGGCACAGAACCGGTATCTTGGCCGGCCGGCAGCGACGGCTGCCCGCGAAGCCACACCCAGTCAATTTCGATGTCGGAAGAAGCGCCCCATGAGACTCGATCGTTTCGTCAGCCAGGCCGCCGGGATATCGCGTCGCCAGGCACGTATCCTCATTCAACGCGGCCGGATCCATGTCGACGGCGACACGGTCAAGGATTTCGCACGGCATGTGGGAGCGGGCGAGCGGGTGGAGCGAGGCGGAGAGTCGCTCGAATTGCCCCGGCCTGTCTACCTGATGCTGAACAAGCCTTGTGGACTGCTGAGCGCGACCACTGACAGTCACCAGCCCACGGTAATGACCCGGCTGCCGGAAGCACTCGCCGCCCGCGTGCATCTGGTCGGCAGGTTGGACAAGGAGACCAGCGGCCTGTTGCTGTTGACCGATGACGGCGCATGGTCACACCGCGTGACCTCACCCAATCACCAGTGCGCAAAAACCTACCTGGCGGAGCTTGCCGAACCGTTGGTGGCAGATGCCGAAGAACGCTTGCGGCAGGGCCTGATGTTGCGCAGCGAAAAATCGGTGACGCGACCTGCGGAATTGACGCGCCTGGATGCCACGCATGTGCGCCTGAGCGTCATGGAAGGCCGTTACCACCAGGTACGACGCATGTTCGCAGCGCTCGGCAACCGGGTCCTTGCGCTGCATCGTGAGCGGATCGGTGGCCTGGTGCTGGATCCGTCTCTACAGCCAGGCGACTGGCGGCACCTGACAGCGACTGAATGTGAGGCCGTGCTGATGTGCGAGATCATCGACTAGAATCACAAAGACGCGAATGGTTTTTTGGGTCTGCTGCCGGCACCGTGCCGGCGGCGCGACGATTTGGCGAAATCATGCATCGTGTGAAGTCACCACCGATTGAGAGGCGTTTCATCCGGCACCCGTCGCGGATGCCGATCCGGTTCGATCTGCAGGGCGACCGGACGTGTTGCGACGAACGCCTGTGCAATGTCAGCGAGGGCGGCCTGTGTTTTGTTACCAAGGTGATGCTCGATACCGGGCTTGCGATACGCGTGACCATCCCGGTGCTGGGCGAGCAGTTCGCGGTTGACGGTATTGTCGCCTGGTGTCGGCCGGTAGTGGGTGGGTACGAGGTCGGGGTACGCTTTGTCTCGCAGCAGGATCGCTTCAGCGTACGTATGGTCGAGCAGCTTTGTTACATCGAAGATTACCGTCTGCAGGCCGAACGCGAGGAAGGGCGCCATCTGACCAGTGAGCAGGCCGCGGAAGAATGGATCGAACGGTTTGCCGACCGTTTTCCGGGGCTGCACTGAGCCATCTCGCGGATAACTCAGTGGTATTTCTCGGTGCTGATATGTCCGGGTTCACGGCGCCGGTGGCGGCGTAGCCCCCGTTCCTCGAGCATGCTCACCGCGTCGGTGATCATCTCGGAATGCCCGCAAAGCATGACGTGGCTGCGCGCCGGATCAAGGGCGAAGCCGACATGTCGTTCGAGCCGGCCGTCGGCCAGTGTCTCGGGGATGCGGCACTGGAATGCGCCATCCAAAGGCTCGCCGGTAACATAGGGCACGAAATGAAACCGATCGGGGTGCTCCCGCTGCAGGCGCTCGATCAGGTCGCAGTATCCAAGGTTTTCACGACGTCTTACACCGTAACCGAGCACGATTTTGTTGAAGCGCTGCCAGGGTTCGGCCGTCTGCAACATGGACAGAAAAGGTCCTACCCCGGTGCCGGTCGCCAGCATCCACAGGTCCTGCGTGTGATTCGGGACCTCAGCCAGCGTCAGGAAGCCATTGGCCGCGTCCGTCAGCCACAGTGCGTCACCGGCCTCCAGCGCAGCGAGCCGACTGCTCAGCGGCCCCTCGGGTACGATGTTGAAAAAGATCTCGAGCACCGGTTCGTGCGGCGGGTTGACCAGAGAATAGGGCCTGCCGACTCGCTGGTCATCGAGATCGACCCCTACGCGGATAAACTGTCCGGCGACAAACGCCGGCCCCTCGGCGCGGATTGCCAGGGAAAAATGCGTGTCGTTCCAGCGCGTCTTGCGCACCACCCTACCACTGAGCCATTGCGCCATCGATCACCCCTGTCGCCGCAGCGTCGGTGCTGTTGAATCGTTAAACTAGTGTCGTGGCGCGCGAAAGCAACCCGGACGGGAATCGGGTATTGCAGGCATGAAGGCTCGCGCTCGGCCTTTGCCATCGTGACATGGCAAACTGCGACACAGGCGACCAGGCAGACGAGGAGGACGCGTGAACGGGACGAAGGGAGGCATGCTTGTTCTGCTCGGGGCTGTCGTGCTGGCGGTGGCCGGTTTCCTGGGCGCGCGTTATTGGCAGGGCATGCAGGACCACTTCACGCGCATTGCCGTGCCTTCGGGTTGCGACCTGCGCGCCGGACCCTGTGCGCTGCAGGTTGGCGGTGGATCGGTGACGCTGGCAATCACGCCTTCGCAGATCCCGTTGATGCAGCCGCTGCGTCTGTCCGTCGTGATCGCGGGTCTGACTGCGCGCGAAATCGGCGTCGAGATCCGCGGCCTCAACATGGACATGGGTCTGAACCGCACGCTGCTGACCCCGGTCGCAGATGGCCGCTGGGAGGGCGAAACCATCCTGCCACTGTGCAGTCAAAGGCGAATGGAGTGGGAGGCCGCGGTGCTACTGCGCGCAGACCAGCGCCTGGAGGTGCCGTTCCGCTTCCATACCGAGCGCCCCTGATGCTGTGCGGGTCGGTTGCGCCGAGTTTGCCGGTTTAAGCAGGTTCTGATATAAACGCGTGCCGAAATCATGCAGACCGGCCCTGTCCCGTGTGGGTAAAAACACAAACTGGCGCTGGATTAGTCTGGAGATGCTCGTGATGAAGATGACCATTATTGCCGTTGTGGCACTTGGATTGACGGCCTCGTTCGGAGTTGCCGCCGCCGGTGATGCGGCTGCCGGCAAGCTCAAGTTCGCAGTCTGCGCAGGCTGTCACGGCCCAACCGGCGCTGGAAACGAGGCGCTGAAATACCCCAAACTCGCAGGCCGCGATGCTGCGTTTGTCAGCGAACAATTGCGCGCTTTCAAGTCGGGTGCGCGCGATAATGCCACGATGAAGGCGATGACGGCCGGTCTCAATGAGGCCGATATAGACAACGTGGCTGCCTACGTCGCCACCCTGAAATAGATATTCCGCGATCGCCAGGTCCGGTCCCGTGCAGGTGCCGATCCGGGCGTCCACTCCACCGCAGTCGGATGACAGAAATGAAGAAATTGTTGATTGCCTCCATCGCCAGTCTTGCCCTGTTCGGAACGGCCTCTGCCGCCGGAGACATCGAGGCCGGCAAGACGAAATCTGCCATGTGTATGGCATGCCACGGCGCGGACGGCATCAGTCCGGCACCGAATTTCCCCAAGCTGGCGGGTCAGCATGCTGACTACATCGTCAAGCAGCTCAAGGAATTCAAGGCGGGCGAGCGAGTCGATGCGACGATGAACGGTATGACGGCGGCGCTCAGCGAGCAGGATATGGCCGACCTGGGTGCATTCTACGCCAGCCAGAAGCGTGGCGGCGGCAAAGCGGCCGAGGACAAGGTCGAGGCCGGCCAGACCATTTACCGCGCAGGCAACATGGCGAGTGGCGTCACTGCCTGCGTGGCCTGTCACGGCCCGAACGGCGGTGGCAACCCGATGGCCAGGTTCCCGGGTCTCAGCGGGCAGCACGCTGACTATACGGCGCTGCAGCTGAAGAATTTCCGTAGCGGTGTCCGCGCCAACGACGCCGGCTCAATGATGCGCGGCATTGCCAAGAAGATGACCGATGCCGAAATCGAAGCGGTGGCCCAGTACATCCAGGGTCTGCATTGATCGGTACCGCCGGGTGCGCGAGAGGGCGGCTTCGGCCGCCCTTTTTTGTGCGCGCGAAGCCTGCAATCCCGGACTGAGACGTGGCCAGCACGGTGCGGCGTCGATTCCCGGTTGCAGTGGGTCGTGCGCCGGGCAAAAATGCCGCCAACGATCTAATCAGCCACTGAACTCACGGGGCGGTATTCGGTCTGACAGGCGGTACCCTGACCTAACGGAGCATTAGCGTGAAAAAAATTGCAACAACCCTGTTCGTCGGCCTCGCATTGCTGGTTGGCAGCGCAATGGCGAAAACCTTCGAAGAGGGCGTGCAGTATGTGCCGATTCAGCCTCAGCCCGCCGTCGCCACCGGGGACGAGGTGGAGGTCGTGGAGTTCTTTTGGTACGGCTGTCCGCATTGCAGCGATTTCGAGCCCGTCATCACGAAATGGGCGTCCACCCTGCCTGCCAACGTCAAGTTTTCGCAGATACCCGTGATGTTCGGCGGTGCGGCAGACATGCACGCACAGGTCTACTATGCCTTGGAGGGTATGGGCGAACTCGGCAGGCTGCACGAAGTCATCTTCCGAGCCATGCATGTGGAAAAGCGCAAGCTGCGTTCGCGCGACGAGATGGATGCCTTGCTGCAGGAGAACGGTGTCGACATGGCCAAGTTCAACGAGGCGATGAGTTCGTTTGCGGTAGCGGCCAAGGTCAATCGGGCCAGGGCGCTGATGCGGCGCTACGGTGTGCGTAGCGTGCCTGCGGTGGTGGTTGATGGCCGGTATCGCAGCGGAACCGGGTTCTCCGGCTATCAGGAGATCACTGAAGTTGTCGACTACGTGGTCGATAAGGTTCTGAAGCAGCGCCAGTCGGGCCGCTGATTTGAAGAAGAATGCAAACGCATGAACCCGCCTCCCGTTCATCATGAGAGTCTGGCGTCCCAGGGGCGCAGCCTGCGTTTGCTCAGCTACAACATCCAGGCGGGGATCGATACCCGCCACTACCGCGAATATGTGACCAAGGGCTGGAAGCACTTGCTGCCCAACCGCGAGCGTCTGCGCAATCTCAATCTGATTGCGGAGATGCTTCATGGTTACGATCTCGTTGGCCTGCAGGAGGTCGACTCCGGGAGCCTGCGCAGCGGGTTCGTCGACATGACCGAGTACCTGGCGCATCGTGGCGGTTACCCGCACTGGTATCGCCAGGTCAACCGCAACATGGGCGTGCTGGCACAGCACAGCAATGGTTTTCTCAGTCGCATCCGCCCGACGCGGGTCAGCAACCACAGCCTGCCACCGGGCAACGGTCGCGGCGCCATGCTGATCGAGTTCGGTGAAGGCCCGGACGCGTTGGCCATCTGCTCCATGCACCTGGCCTTGAGCAGACGGGTGCGTTCGCGCCAGCTTGATTTCATCAATGAACTGGTCGGCGAACGCAAGCACCTGGTCGTCATGGGCGACCTCAATGCCGGTTGCGAAAGCAGCGAGGTGCGGACGTTCATCGACAAGACCGGGCTCACCGAGCCGGCCTGTGATCAGGCGACTTTCCCGAGTTGGCGGCCGGTGCGTCGCATCGACCACATCCTGGTCTCGCATTCGCTCGAGGTGCTGCGCACACGCGTTGTCGATTATGCGTTGTCCGATCACCTGCCGATCTGCGTCGAGCTGGTCGCCCCGGAGGGCATCCGTCTGGCCGCTTGAGGCCAGTCGTGCGGAGATGGCGACCGACTGGCGGGAGCGCTATCTCGAACTCGCAGACGAGCATGAGCGGCAGTCGACAGCGCATGCAGACGCGTCACGCGATCTCACGCGCCTGATCGTCCGCCTGTGTGTTGCCTGCTCGGGGCTCGATCCTGCACTCGACCCGCATCTCAACCACCTGCGCAAAGCGGCCAAAGCCGGTAGCACTGCGGGGCTGCTGCGTGAAGCCGGTGTGCTGGCGGACGCGCTGGTGCATGCCCCCGAACAACGCGCCCGTCCGGGCGTTGTGCAACGCCTGCTGGAGCACAGAGGGCTTGGATCGCGCCAGATTGACGATGCCCTCAAACTCTGGGCCAGCGTGGCGACTGATCCTGCACGTGCCAGTGCGGGGCAACTGGACGAGTTGGCAAAGGTTCTTCTGGGGGCGCTGCAAACGGCAGACGGCGAGGATGCGCGGCCGGGGCTGCTGGCCAGGCTGGTCGGCAAGGGAGCCCCCGGCGTCGCGGAACGACCCAACCAGCTGTTACTGCAGGTTCTGGAGGTCGTGCAGTGGCCCGAAAGCGTGTCTGCCACAGTAGATGCATTTCGCACCGAACTGGCGGGTGACGAGGCTGCCTGGGTCCACGTGGTACGAAAGATCAGTGACCTCGCCGTCAGTGCGATGGACCAGGCCCAGTTTCATGCGCGTTCGGCCGAGACCTTTCTCACCGAGTTGAACCATCGCCTCGAAGAACTCGACCGCCACATGTTGGGCGAGGTCCAGCGCCGCGAGGATTCGCGCCTCAGCGGACAATCGCTGGGTAACAAGATGGATTCCGAAGTGGTAACCCTGACAAACAGCGTTCGCAACAGCGAGGACCTTTCCGGCCTCCAGGCGGGCGTAATCGACAGCCTCGATCGCATGCAGGCGCACGTGCGTGCTCATCTCGCGGAAGAGGGCGCGCGGCTGGAAAGCGCGGAGGCTGATGCGGCACAGCTGCGCAAGCGGATGCGGCGCCTCGAGCACGACACCTTCGACCTGCGGCGTCAGGTCGCGCAGTCGTACCGCGAGGCAATGCGTGATCCGTTGACCGGGTTGCCGAATCGTCGCGCCTATGACGAACGCGTGGCCCAGGAGTATGCGCGCTGGAAGCGCTTTGGCGATCCGTTGGCGCTGCTGGTCCTGGACATCGACAATTTCAAGTCGATCAACGACACCTTCGGTCACAGCTCCGGTGACAAAGCGTTGGCAATGATTGGCAAGATCCTCGGCGAACGCGTTCGTGAGACCGACTTCATCGCGCGCTATGGTGGCGAAGAATTCGTTGCGCTGCTGACCGGGGCGCAGCGGGAAGACGTGTTGCGCGTGGCCGAGGCCATGCGTGCCGGTGTTCAGGATGGCGGGCTGCATGCGAAAGGTCGTCCGGTAGAGGTGACAGTCTCGGTCGGTGCGGCGATGTTCGGCGTGGGCGACTCACTGGATGCTGCATTCGATCGTGCCGACAGGGCGTTGTACGCGGCCAAACGCCAGGGCAAGAACCGCGTGGTGTTTGGCTGACTGACGCGCGGGTGACGCAAACCGGTCGGGCGCGAACAATCTTTGCAATTGCGGCTGCAGACAGGGTAAGCTGTAGCAGCTACACCGTCTTCGCTCTTCCTATACCATCTTCCATTCGTTGTTTCCTCGCTGATACACCCGAATCGAACTGAAATAGTGTCCGCCAAGATTCGTGGCTCTGAATTGCCCGTATTTACGGGTGTGTAGAAACTTTTCGAGGAATACTCAAATGTCAGTAAAACAGACCGGAACCGTTAAATGGTTCGACAGTGGTAAAGGTTACGGATTCATCGAGCGCCAGGGTGGTAAAGACCTGTTCGTGCATTTCCGTTCTATCGTCGGTGAAGGCCATCGCTCCCTGGAAGAAGGGCAGCGCGTGGAGTTCGTCGAAGTGGCCGGCAATAAAGGCCCGCAGGCAGACAACGTCGTCCCTCTCTGACACCTGCTGCAGGAACGCTGCCCTGAGCGGGGCAGCGTCTTTCCGTCCGACGAAAGACTTTTCCGAGTACATCGGAGCGGCTTTCTATCCGCAGTTGTCAGATAAGGTCCAAGCTATTGATTACCCTTGCCGTTCGTGGCCTCGCCAGATCCACCACAGAAGATAACCTGACCAGCCTGTTTACCCAGTATGGTGTGGTTCGCTCCCTGAAACTCGCCAAAGACCTGTTTTCCGGCGATTGCAAGGGGTTCGCGATCATCGAAATGGAAGGGCACGAGGCACGCGCTGCGATTGCGGCACTCGATGGCAGTGAATTCAACGGGGCAATGATTCGCGTCGGTCCCGACCGGATGCAAAAGGGGCGCGGCGGACGCCGCTGACCCGAACGCCGCTGCCCTAGCGGCGTTCTTCAATCTTCGTTCAGGTAGGCCGCCCATGCATAGCGCCATGGTGCCCCTGATTGTTCGTGCAGGCACTTCAGCAACATATCGCTCGGACTGGCCTCGCCCGGAAACACGTTACGCAATTCAATAAGCACGCGACCGCTGATCGCATGAGCGCGCCAGTCCAACTCGTGAACCGGCCAGGATTTTTCGCAGCCGGGGCAACTCGGCATGGCCGACCCGGACAGCCATTGCTCCAGATGCTCCCGCCAGTCGGCCAGGGGTGCCCGGCATGCCGGGCAGCGCGGTTTCACCGTGTTCGGTCCGGTTACCAGTCTGGGCTGTGGATAGGGGCCATGCATAGCCGCATGGCAGAACTGCAGGCTGCCGTCTTGCGGTGGCTGCATCGTCAGGAAGGGAGAGCAGCCGGCGTAGATCACATGCCTGCTGAATCCAGTACCAGCCGAATAGATCCCCGGGGCGAGCGGTTGGTCGATCAGCCCGAGTTCCCGCAGTACGTCCGTCACGCCATCGACGTCGGGTGCCGACTGAGGATCTTCGGGTGCGAGGTAAAGGCTGCTGAGCGACATCGCGCCGATAGTGGCGCAGCATTTGCGTGGCAGCAAGCGCGAACCTGCCATACGCCATCCCCGCTGTGTTGTAATCTCGGGGCAAACGGGGCGTTGTGATGTTCAAGCAGATATTCATCCGGTTGGTACGAGGCTATCAGTTGCTGATCAGCCCGGTGCTCGGCAACAATTGCCGTTACATGCCGAGTTGTTCGGCCTACACGCTCGAGGCAATCGAAAAGTGGGGGCCGTGGCGCGGCTTGTGGATGGGAATTCGCCGTGTATCACGCTGCCATCCCTTTCACGAGGGCGGCTATGACCCGGTTCCCGATCCACACGATCATGACAACTGACGCAACAGGCGCTGCTACGGCAGTCTTTGCATCGCCGCACCGGGTTCGTGAGGCATTCGAGCAGCGGCTTGCCGGGTTGGTGGATGAGGACACCCTCGGCGTGTTTATCCTCGCACTGGCCAACGCCAGTTATGACGACGCAATGTTCGATCGCCTGCGCGCGCGTCTGCGGACTGCCTTCGGGCGCTGGTGTGCTCGCTTCGATGACGGTGACCCGCGTGCCGTCGGCGCTGCCGCCGATGACGCCGATGTCTTCACGCGACTGCGCACCTTGGGTTTCGAGCAGTTGGTGGCGACGCGCCGCAGGCAGCTGGGCCCCTGGGAACTGCAGTTCAACCCGCTTCGAGGCCTGCGTCCGCCGCGCATGAGCAATATTGCGGTGAATCGGCTGCACAAGCCGTTCGATCCCGATGGCTTCCATTTCAACAAGCCGTTTCTGCGTAGGGAGATCTTCTGGGAGGGGGAGTTGGCCGGCACGCAGCTGCGGTTGCTGTTCAACAAGTTTCCGTTCGCTGACCTGCACGGACTGCTGGTGCCTCAGGCGGGCGCGAGCCGACCGCAATACCTCGATGCCGAGGCCCATGAACGGGTCTGGGACATCGCCATGCTGCTCGGACACACGCTGCCGGACGTCGGATTCGGGTACAACGCGCATGGCGCCTATGCATCGGTGAACCACCTGCATGTGCAGATGTTCATGCGTGTCGGCGTCGGTTATCCCATCGAGTCAATGCACTGGCGTCATAACGGCGGGAGCGAGGATTATCCACTGACCGTGTGCCGATTCGACGACAGGCACACTGCATGGGCAGCGCTACGTGATCTGCATGAACGCGAGATCGCGTACAACCTGGTGTATCGGCCCGGCCGTCTCTACCTGGTGGAGCGCGCGATGCAGGGCAGTCATGCGCACAGCGGGTGGACGACGGGTTGCGCCTGGGCGGAACTGGCAGGCACCTTTACGACGCATACCCTGGCTGACTTCGAAAGCCTGTCTGCGGCGCAAATCGAAGCCGAACTGGCGAGCCTGGCCCTCAGGCCTTGATGTCGATGTTGCTGCCGAGACGGGTGCCCGGATCGGGCATGCTCTTGGCCACCGACTCGATCAGTTGCGTGGCCTGCGCCGACTGGATGTCCATTGCCTTGCGCATCAGCGATACCGACACCGCGTCACCGGTCTGAGTGGCGCTGTTTCCTATCTGTTGCAGCAGGCTGTTTGAAACGGCGGAGATATCCATACCCTGGTCAGCGGCTGCAAGCCGGTTTGCTTGAAAAAACAGCGAACCGGCTTCCCCTGCAGCCGCAAAGCCGGCTCAGTGGTTGCGCTGCAGAGCGGCGATGCGCTGTTCCAGCGGCGGATGGCTGGCAAACAGTTCCTTGAGGCCAGCGCCGGTGATGCCGAAGGCCGCCATCTCGTCCGGCAGCGGTTGCGGATCCTTGGCCTGCTGCAGACGTCGCAACGCCGAGATCATCTTGTCGCGCCCCGCCAGGTTTGCGCTGCCCGCATCGGCACGGTACTCGCGCCAACGCGAGAACCACATGACGATCATGCTGGCCAGTATGCCGAGCACGAACTGCGCAATCAGCGAAGTGATCCAGAAGGCCGGGCCGTGACCGCGCTCGACCTTGAAGACCACGCGGTCCACGAAGTGGCCGATTATGCGCGAGAAAAACACCACGAAGGTGTTGACCACGCCCTGAATCAGCGTGAGTGTGACCATGTCGCCATTGGCGACGTGGCTGATCTCATGCGCCATCACCGCCTCGACCTCGTCCCGATTCATCGACTGCAGCAGCCCGGTGCTGACGGCCACGAGCGCATCATTCTTGTTCCACCCGGTGGCAAACGCATTCGGTGCCCCTTCGAAGATACCGACTTCGGGCATCTTGATACCCGCCGCCTGCGCCTGGTGCTGAACCGTGTTGAGCAGCCACATCTCGTCCTGCGACTGGGGTTGTTCGATCAGGTGCACGCCCATGCTCTTCTTGGCCATGAACTTGGACATGAAAAGCGATATCAGGGATCCGGAAAAGCCGATGATCGCCGAATAGATGAGCAGCGCGTTCATGTCCAGGTCGACGTTGTTTTGCGCCAGCAGGTTGTCGATACCGAGCAGGCGGAAGGTGATGCTGATCAACGCGATGATGGCGATGTTGGTGCCGAGAAACAGCAGGATGCGCATCATTTGGAGGTTCTCCGAAAATGGGTCTCAATGCGCAGAATGTGCGGTCGGGTGGTGTAGAAATCAAGCGTTGGCTGTGTGCCGGGCCCCTTTGCCCAGGACAGGCAGGTGCGCGATGTACAGTGCAACGCCCGCCATGCAGACGCCGGCGAGAACAGCGGTCCACGACAAGGGCCCGAATACCCAGGCGGTGAATGTATAGGAGGCCGCCAGTGCCACCAGTGCAATCCGCTTGGCTCGCCGCGGCATCGCGTGGTGCTCCTCCCAGGCGCGGATGGTCTCGCCGAAGCGGGCATGTTCGCGCAGCCAACGATGCCAGCGCTCAGACGAACGCGAAAACGCCCACGCCGCGATCAGCAGGAACACAGTGGTTGGCATCAATGGCAGAAAGGCGCCGATCACGCCCAGAACGACACAGACCCAACCCAGGGCCAGGTAAAGAAATCGGCGGCTTTTCTGTATCGATTGTCGCGTCATGCCAGGGAGAAATCGCTATCGAGCACCATTTGATTGACCTCGGGTCCACATACGGATGTTAGCGGGCGCAGGTGCCCCGTGCTTGAATGCGCACACGGATGGTGCGCCCCAAATTGGCGCATCTTCATTCCTGCCGTCGTTGAGGAATGGGGAACCATTGGTCGCCGGATTGGTCTCTGGTTAGCGCCGCCTAGCGATATTTTCTGTCAAAGCTTGATCGATATTAATGAATTTGCGACAAATTACATGCGTTTATTGATGGCGCTCGACGTGTGGCGGCGGAAAGGCCTAAATTAAGCACCGAGCGATTTTTCAGCCCCGGCAAGCAAGTGTGGCTGCTCACCGATATCTATCGAAATCAATAGGAAACAACCGATGAAAATGACCAAAATGACCCTCGCGGCAGCCGCCGCTCTCTTTGCCACCAGTGTTGCGGTCGCGGCCCCGATGAAGTTCGTTAAGGCCGATGCCAACGGTGACGGTGCAGTCGATGCCGCCGAGTTTGCGGCCAGCGGCATGAAAAAGGACATGGCCAAGCTCGACAAGGACGGCGACGGCAAGCTCAGCAAGAAAGAGTACTCGGCCGGCATGGACGAAGACTGCGAATAATTGATCACGGTCCGCTGCGGCGGAATCGCCGCAGTTGATGCAGCAAGGCCCCCACCGGTCAATGAACGGTGGGGGCCTTGCGTTTTATGCCGCTGACGCCTGCCCATCGCATCGGCTTTGAGGTACAGGCTTTTGTCGTCGTGGCGAGCCCGGGTCGATAGCCGGGGGCGGCTCTGTGCCGGCGCTCCGCAAGCTCCGGTGCTCTCTGTCACCGCACCAGATTCGATCAATGCCGTGTGGTGCCCGGCACCGCCCGGTGGCTTGAAAAAAACCAGGTGACGGATGGGCGTGTTGCGTGCAACCTATTCGGCCCTGTGAACCCTTTTTGGAGATTGATTCGGTGTCAAGGCTTCCCCTGATTGGTTTGCTGGCGGCCACCCTGGTTGGCGCCAATATCGCTGCAGCTGAAGAACCGGTACTGCATGTCTACAACTGGAGTGACTACATCGCCGACGAGGTGTTGCAGCAGTTCCAGGAAGAGACCGGTATCAAGGTCGTTTACGACGTCTACGATTCCAATGAAGTCCTCGAGGCCAAGTTGCTGGCGGGCCACAGTGGGTACGATCTGGTGTTTCCGACCGCCCGCCCGTTTGCCCAACGACACATCAAGGCCGGCATCTACCGCAAGGTCGACAAGACCAGGCTGGCCAATTACGGCAACCTCGACCCGGTGATCATGAAGGGCCTGGTGGACCTCGACCCGGGCAATGAGCACGTGGTGCCCTACATGTGGGGCACGACCAGCATTGGTTACAACGCGGCCAAGGTGAACGAGCGCCTCGGCGCCGATGCACCGAAGGACACCTGGGCGCTGATGTTCGATCCCAAGGTCGCGTCACGCCTGGCCGACTGCGGCATCAGCCTGATCGACGACCCGACCGAGGTGTTCAGCGCCGCGCTGGTATACCTGGGCAAAGATCCTAACAGCACCGCCAAGGCCGATCTCGACGCGGCGACCGCGTTGCTTGAAAGCGTCCGCCCGTATATCCGCTATTTCCATTCCTCGCAGTACATCAACGACCTCGCCAATGGTGATCTGTGCGTGGCACATGGCTACTCGGGCGATATCCTTCAGGCGCGTGACCGTGCGGTCGAAGCGAACAACGGGGTCGAGGTGGTCCTGACGATCCCGCGTGAAGGCGCCGTGGCATTCGTCGATGTGATGGCAATGCCGGCGGATGCACCGCATCCGGAAAACGCGCACCGCCTGATCGATTTCCTGATGGGTCCGGAAGTCATTGCCAAGATCAGCGATTTCGTCGGCTACGCCAACGCGATCCCGGCATCGCTGTCGCTGATGGACGAGGCGGTGCGCAACAACAAAGGCATCTTCCCTCCGCAGGAGGTGTTGGAACGCCTGATCGCCCCGGCCGAACTCGACCCGGCGGCACAGCGCTCCCGCACCCGGGCCTGGACCCGGGTAAAGGCCGGTCGCTAAAGGCCGATGGCGGGGCCGAGACCTGAACTGGAGGCGTGGCAGGACCCGACTGCCGCGCCTCTGGTCGAGATCAATGGCGTAACCAAGACATTCGGCAGCCACTACGCTGTCGATGACGTCTCGCTGACCATCTTTCCGGGTGAATTCTTTTCGCTGCTGGGGGCGTCTGGCTGCGGCAAGTCGACATTGCTGCGCGTGCTCGCCGGGTTCGAGCGCCCGGACAAGGGACGCGTGCTGATCGGCGGTGAGGACGTCACGGACCTGCCGCCGTACCGACGTCCGGTCAACATGATGTTCCAGTCGTACGCGCTGTTTCCACACCTGACGGTTGCAGACAATGTGGCGTTCGGCCTGCGCCAGGAGAGGATCCCGCGCGGCGAGATCCGACAACGGGTCGAGGACATGCTCAAACTGGTCCGCCTCAATGAATTCGCCAGGCGCAAACCGGACCAGTTGTCGGGTGGACAGCGCCAGCGCGTCGCCCTGGCGCGGTCGCTGGTCAAACACCCCAAACTGCTGCTCCTCGACGAGCCGTTGGGGGCACTCGACCGCAAGCTGCGCGAGCATACGCAGTTCGAGCTCGTGAACATCCAGGAACGCCTTGGCATCACCTTCATCATGGTTACGCATGACCAGGAGGAGGCGATGACCATGTCGACGCGCATGGCGGTGATGAACGAAGGTCGTATCCGGCAGATCGGTACACCGTCGGAGATCTACGAGTTTCCGAGCAATCGCTTTGTCGCCGGCTTTATCGGTGCCGTCAATCAGTTCGAGGGGCGTGTGGTCGAACAGCAGGATGACCTGCTGCTGGTGCACGTCGACGACAGCGAAGGCGATGCTGCCGAACTGCGGGTGCGCTCTTCGCAGGCAGTCGCCCCCGGCACGCCGGTGGTGGTGGCGGTACGTCCGGAGAAGGTGCGCATTGGCACCACCGAGCCACCGGCCGGCGACAATCGGTTGCACGGCAGGATCGAGGAGATCGCCTATCTCGGTGATGTCTCGATCTACCATGTGCGCGTGCCGGACGGTTCGCTGATCGAGGCGCAGCTCACCAATCGCGCGCGGCGTGCCGCTGCCCCATTGACCTGGGGCGACGAAGCGTGGCTTGGCTGGAATTCGGAAGATGCCGTCGCCCTCCTTGAATAAAGTGCTGCAGCGCGCACGCCGCGGCCTGCGCCAGCACCTGACTCCGGGGCGTGGTGCCGTTGCCAGCCTGCCGCTGCTCTGGCTAGGCCTGTTTTTCGGGCTGCCGTTCCTGATCATCGCGCGCATCAGCCTGTCCGAGGTGGTGATCGGCCTTCCGCCATACTCCGCCCTGGTCGATCTCGCCGAGAGCGGCATGCTGCAGGTACGGCTGAACTTCGCGAACTTCCTGCTGTTGTGGGAAGACAACCTGTACCTGGATGCGTTTGCCAACTCGGTGCATGTCGCCTCGGTATCGACCCTGATCTGCCTGCTGATCGGCTACCCGATGGCACTGGGCATCACGAGGGTGCGCGAGAGCCTGCGGGTGCCGTTGCTGATGTTGGTGATCCTGCCGTTCTGGACCAGTTTTCTGATTCGCGTCTACGCCTGGATCGGCATCCTCAAGGGCAATGGCCTGATCAGCAATGTGTTGATGTCGCTCGGGCTGATTGACGAACCATTGCATCTGTTGCACACCGAGTTTGCGGTCTACCTTGGCATCGTCTATGCCTATCTGCCTTTCATGGTGCTGCCGCTGTACGCCACGCTGTCGCGCATGGACAACGCCCTGCTCGAGGCGGCCGCCGACCTGGGCTGTCGTCCGCTGTGTGCGTTCTGGCGCGTGACCGTCCCGCTGTCGCTGCCGGGCATCATCGCCGGCTCGTTGCTGGTGTTCGTGCCTGCCGTCGGCGAATTCGTGATCCCGGACCTGCTCGGTGGGCCGGATACGCTGATGATCGGCAAGGTACTGTGGACCGAGTTCTTCAATAACCGAGACTGGCCGGTGGCGGCGTCTGTGGCCGTCGCGTTGTTGGCATTGCTGGTTGCGCCGGTGCTTTTGTTCGAGCGTTTCCGTGAACGGGGGCAGTCGGAGTGACCGTACGTCGGCCCACCCTGGTGTTCAGCCTGTTGGCGTTCGGCTATGCGTTTCTGTACACGCCGATCTTTTCGCTGATCGTTTATTCGTTCAACGAATCGCGTCTGGTCACGGTCTGGGCGGGTTTCTCGACGAAGTGGTACGTCAGCCTGCTGCACAACGAGCAGTTGCTTGGGGCCGCCTGGATCAGCCTGCGAATCGCATTGATGAACGCCACCCTGGCGGTTGTCCTGGGCACCCTGGCCGGTACCGCGCTGGTGCGTTTCGGGCGCTTTCGCGGACGCTCCGCGCTGGCGTTGATGATTGGCGCGCCATTGGTGATGCCCGATGTGATCCTCGGCCTGGCCTCGCTGCTGTTGTTCGTTGCGATGGAGCAGTTGATCGGCTGGCCGGCAGGCCGGGGTATGACCACGATCACGATCGCCCACGTGACCTTCTCGATGGCCTATGTCGCGGTCATTGTGCAATCGCGCCTGGTGCGCCTTGACCCATCGTTGGAGGAGGCGGCGATGGACCTCGGCGCGCGGCCGTGGAAGGTGTTCTTCGTGATCACGCTGCCGTTGATCGCACCTGCATTGGCGGCCGGTTGGCTGCTCGCGTTCACCCTGTCGCTCGATGACCTGGTGATCGCCAGTTTCACCTCGGGGCCTGGCGCCTCGACCCTGCCGATGGTGGTCTATTCGAGCGTGCGTCTGGGCGTCAGTCCGGAAATCAATGCCCTGGCGACCGTGCTGGTGGCCCTGGTGACCATAGGGATCGTTATCGCCGGCTGGTCGATGCAGCGAAAGGCCCGTCAGACCCAGGTATAGCCCGGATCGGCGGTTGGTCCCGTGGCTCAGTCCTCGTGGACGTAGTTGCGGATGATGTAGCCGCCTGACTTCTCGTCGTACTCGAGCTCCAGCAGTTTGCGCGCCGAGGCCTCTTCGAGCAGTTTGGCGAAGCTGCGAAAGCCGTGATAACTCTCGTTGAAACCGGGCTTGCGGCGTTTGAGCGCCTGCTTGACCATCGATCCCCACACCTTTTCCTGCTCGCCGCGTTCCTCGAACAGGTCTTCGACGGTCTCGACCACCAGGTCCAACGCCTGCTGTTTCTTGTCTTCCTCGCTCGGCACCTCACCGGCAGCGGGTTTCGCCGTCGTCTTCTTGGCGTTGCGCTTACGCTTGGCGCGGCGCTGTTTCTCGTCCTCGCGCACCAGGTCGTCATAGAAGATGAACTCGTCGCAATTGGCGATCAGCAGGTCCGAGGTGGACTGCTTGACCCCAACGCCAATCACCTCCTTGTTGTTCTCGCGCAGCTTGCTGACCAGGGGTGAAAAATCGGAATCGCCCGAGATGATCACGAAGATGTCGACGTGTGCCTTGGTGTAACAGAGGTCCAGGGCGTCCACGACCAGGCGTATATCGGCGGAGTTCTTTCCCGACTGGCGCACGTGCGGTATCTCGATCAGCTCGAACGCCGCTTCGTGCATCGGCGACTTGAACTCCTTGTAGCGTTCCCAGTCGCAGTAGGCCTTCTTGACCACGATGCTGCCCTTGAGCAACAGGCGCTCCAGGACCTTACCGATGTCGAATGCCGCGTACTTTGCATCGCGCACGCCAAGAGCGACGTTTTCGAAATCGCAAAACAGCGCCATGCTCTGGGTCTTGCCGGGTGTGCTCATCGGGTACAGGTTCCGCGTTGTGGATGGTAGCGTGGATCATCGCACGATCTGTACCCGCGTGGGCCGGGACACTACCCGGAACCATCCAGCGATCTGCGGAGCGCCTGGATCTCGCCGCGCAGGGCACGCAGTTCGGCATGCACTTCGGCATTCTCCACATGCACCAACTCGCCGATCTGTGCCGTCTCCTGCTCCTTCTGCTCCTCGACCATGGACTGCATCGTACTGACGATGATCGCGATGAACAGGTTGAGCATGGTGAAGGTCGCGATCAGGATGAAAGGGACGAAGAACGACCAGGCCCAGGGATAGACTTCCATGACCGGGCGTGCAATGCCCATCGACCAACTTTCCAGTGTCATCACCTGGAACAGGCTGAACATCGACTCGCCGATGCTGCCGAACCACTGTGGGAAACGTTCGCCAAACAGGCCGGTGGCCATCACCGCGGCGACATAGAACAGGATCACCAGCAGGCCGGCGATCGACATGATCCCCGGGATCGCGCGCAGCAGGGATTCGACCACGAAGCGGAAGCGCGGCACCATCGAGATCAGGCGCAGTACACGCAGCACACGCAACACGGTCAGCGGGCCGGTCGACGGCAGCAGTGCAATCCCGACAACGAAGAAGTCGAACAGGTTCCAGGGATTGCGGAAGAACCGCCTGCCAAATGCGTACAGTTTCACCAGGATTTCGGCGACAAATATGCCAAGGAGGGTGCGGTCAAGCAGATTGAGCAGCCCGCCTGCGGTCTCCATGACCTGTTTCGAGGTCTCGAGTCCAAGGGTCACCGCGTTGACGACAATCAGCAAAATGATCAACCGCTGAACGGCGGACGACTCTATCCAGCGCCCCAGGCGCGCCTTGCGTTGTGATGTCCCATCCATATCGCCTCCGGCATTTGGGCCCGGCGTCCGCCCCTTCGCTTCCGCCGCCGAGAGGATAAAACCGGGGCGCACCGGCGCAGACACACAATTTGCGTGGCATTGCCGCTGCGCGCATCGGCCGCAAGAACCGGGTGGGCAGCGGCTGCTCGCGCGGCTAGAGTGCCTTCCAGGGATCTCTCAGGGTCGGGCATAGGATCGATGGACACGACTGACAACTATCAGCGGATCGCATATGCCATCGACTTCCTGCGTGCGCGGCATCCCGATCAGGCCGGGCTGTGTGAGCTGGCGGCGCACCTTGGCCTGAGCCCGTCGCATACCCAGCGCCTGTTCAGCCGATGGGTCGGGATCAGCCCGAAGCGTTTCCAGCAGTACCTGAGCGTGGAATATGCCAAGCAATGTATGGCCAGGACCGGTGATCTGCTGCAGTTGTCGCACGCCAGCGGCCTGTCGGGACCGGGGCGGCTGCATGACCTGTTCGTCAACATGGAGGCCATGTCGCCGGGCGAGTTCAGGGCCGTCGCCTCAGGGATCCGGATTCATCATGGCATCGGGGTATCGCCGTTCGGCCTGGCGCATATCGCCTACACGACGCGCGGCATCTGCCACCTGGGCTTTGTCGATGACGGTTGCGTCGACGATATCGGCGCCGGTCTGCGTGAGCAATGGCCGGGTGCCGACCTGGTGCGTGACGACCAGGGTGCAGCAGCAATGCTGCAACGCGTGTTTGCGCGTCCGCTCGACCGTGCGGCGGATGGCCTTACCCTTTGGGTCAGCGGTACCAATTTCCAGATCCAGGTGTGGCGTGCACTTTTGCAGCTGCCGTTCGCCGGTCTGATCAGCTACAGCCAACTGGCTACCTGCCTGGGGCGGCCGCGTGCGGCCAGGTCCGTGGGCAGCGCGGTGGCTCGCAACCCGGTCGGATTCCTTATTCCCTGCCATCGCGTGTTGCGCGAATCCGGTGAATTCGGTACCTATCACTGGGGGAGCGGGCGCAAAATGGCGATCTGCGCATGGGAGGCAGCCAATGCCAAGGCGGATGCCGGGGATGATGCCTCCCATTGATCGCTGTGACGAGAACCCCGGCGCTCGTGCCGGCAGTAATCGGTAATCTGAGGCCCCGGCTTTTCGTGGATCGATTCGAATAATGGCGATACCGCGTCTGGTGGCGCACCGCGGATTCATGGCGCGCTACCCTGAAAACACCCTGCTCGGTCTGCGTGCCGCGCTCGAGTCGGGCGCCTGCTTTGTCGAATGTGACGTGCAGATGAATGCAGACGGCGATTTCGTGGTGCTGCACGACGACGACTTTCTGCGCACCGCCGGCCAGAGCCTGTCGGTGTTTGCAGCGGGCACGGCGCAGTGTTCGGCGCTCAGTGTTCACGAGCCGGTGCGCTTCGGAACCGCCTTCCACCCGCAGCCAGTGCCGATGTTGCAGCAGGTGCTGGATCTGATGCGGCATTTTCCGCAGTCGGTCGTAATGGTCGAGATCAAGGAACAGAGCCTCGCACACTGGGGCCTGGAGCCGACGATGTCGCGTCTGTTGGCACTGCTGAAGCCTCGCGCCGAACAATGCATCGTGATTTCCTTCGATCATGCCGCGATGACTTATGTGCGGCACCACAGCGCGCTGGCGACCGGCTGGGTCCTGCATGCCTACGACACTGTCCACCATCGGCTGGCGATGGAGCTGCGCCCGGATCTGCTGATATGCAACCATCTCAAGATAACGTCCGGGCAGATGCCCTGGGAGGAATTCGGGCGCTGGATGTTGTATGACATCACAGACCCCGAACTGGCCATTGCCTACGGCGCCCGTGGCGTCGAGTTGATCGAGACCGCCGATATCGGCGCGATGCTGCTGCATCCGCAGCTTCGCCGGTTGACCTGTGGTCCCGCGCAGGCGCCGCCGCTGGCCCTGTAGGAGCCGGGCCCCTCGGCGATTCTTATCCCACAGGCCAAAAGCCCGGTCCGATACCCTAGCGCCCGCGTGCCTCCAGGCGGCGCAGGAATTCGCGCATGATGCGCTGGTATAGCGCGTTGCCCGCAACCTTGTCCTCGACCCCGCCGTCGATGTTCGGGTTGTCGTTGACCTCGATCACCAGCACCTTGCGGCCGGTCTGCTTCAGGTCGACACCGTAGAGGCCGTTGCCGATCGCATTGGCTGCCTTCAGCGCGGTCTGCACCACGTTCTTTGGTGCCTCGTCCAGCGGCAGCGTATCGAATGCCCCTTCGCGCGGCTTGCCCTTGGAGTGATCGACGATCTGCCAGTGCCCGCGCGACATGTAATAACGGCAGACGTACAACACCTCGCCATTGAGTATGCCGACGCGCCAGTCGAAATCCGTGTAGGTATAGGCCTGCGCCAGGATCAGCTCGGAATCCCGAAACAGCTGTTCTGCCCTGGCCTCGAACTCGGCGCGGTCCTTGACCTTGAACACCCCGGTCGACCAGGCGCCGTCCGGCATCTTCAATACCATCGGGTAACCGAGCTGCTGCTCTGCGCGATCGAGCTCCTCGCGGCTGACGATCACACTCGCCGGTGTTGCCACCTTGTGCCGGTTTAGCAGTTCGGCGAGGTAGATCTTGTTGGTGCAGCGCAGGATCGAATCCGGGTCGTCGATCACCACCAGGCCCTCGGATGCCGCTCGGCGCGCAAAACGATAGGTGTAGTGATTGACGTTGGTGGTCTCGCGTATGAACAGCGCGTCGAACTCGGCGATGCGGCCGAAGTCACGCGAGGTGATCAGCTCGGCGTCGATGCCTTCGGCGCGCGCCGCACGGATGAACTGTGCCAATGCGCGCCGGTTGGAGGGTGCAAACCTGCCCTCGGGATCGATCAGTATCGCGAGGTCGTAGCGCATGTTGCGCCGGCCACGGGCCGACCGCCATGGCCGGCGCAGATACCCGGCCATCGCCGTGAAGAACATCTCTTCCTGGCTGCGGCGCAGTGCCTTGAGCCCCACGCTGCGAATACCGGTGATGTGCCATACCTTCGAGCGCTTGAGTTCGACCTTGATCAGTGGCGCGCGGAACATCTCGAACAGGGCGCGCCCGAGGTGGCGCAGGGCGTGTGCCTCACATTCACCGAAACACACCAGCACCTCGAAGCGCGTGATCTCGGCAGGCTGGTCGCGAAACAGCTTCTCGACGCGCCGGTCCAGGTCGTCGAGTTCGGTGCTGTACAGCGACTTGCGGCTGAGATCCTGCAGCGTGCGCACCGACGGGATGACCTTGTGACCACGCGCCTCGGCCAGCAGCGATGCATAGTAGCCTGGGCTGTGGTAGTCGGTGTCGCGGCACAGGTTGAGTACCCGCAGGTTGCGCCTGTTGGACCAGGCCGGATCGACCAGGTAGTCGCGTACCTCGACCACGGAATAGTCGGGGAAGTCCTTCTTCCATTGCGCAAGACTGTCGACAAGGATCACGTGATCACTCATGAATTTCCCTCCGGGTGATCAGCACGACCGACTGCAGGCCCTTGCGGCCATAACGTGCCATCTGTTGAAACTGTGTGCGGCCGATGGGCATGTTGACCGAGTCGATCGCGGTCTCGCCTTCGTCATAGTCGACGAACGGATCATTGACATACACAAAGTGTTCGTCGAATCCGCTGATGACCACCCAATGCGGTGACTTCTCATTGTAGATCTGCCAGGAGCTGATCAATACGACAGGCACAGCGCCACGGTCGAAGGCCGCCTCCAGTGCCGCATCATCGAGCACACCGAAATTGACCGGGATGCCGATCTCGCGTATCTCGGCTTCCATGTCAGCCTGCACCAGCGCCATCACCTCTTTCTTTTCCGCACTGCGCACCGAATCGATCATCTGTACGCCGGGGTCGTTGACCCATATCTCGGCATCGAAGCCGCGTCGGTGCACGGCCAGCGCAAGGCCGTAGGGGCCGCATCCGCCGAGCCCGGAAGTCATGAAGATGGTCGTGGCCTCGCGCCACAGCTTCAGTTCGAGACTGCGGCTCGGCTGCATCGTGGGGTCCAGCGTCTGCATCGCCATGATCAGGCACGCCGGTCCGCAGGTGAACTCCAGCGTCTGCTCGTACCAAGGTACGCGCTCCAGGCGTGGCTTGAGTCGGTTGTCCAGGGCCTTTTCATAGCGCCAGGCATCCATCTGGTCGGCGTAATAACCGGGATGCGAACCGAAACGCCGGTAGCCAAGGGCCTCGAACATGCCGATCGAGCTGGCGTTGTCCTTGCGGATCTCCAGCCGCATCAGGGCCCGTTCCTCGCGCCATGCCTCGGTTTCTGCACGTTCCACCAGCGCGCGTGCGACGCCCTTGCCGCGTGCTGTCTCGGCAACGGCGATCGAGTACAGGCGGGCCGTGGAAGTGCCGCGGCTGAACAGCAGGACCAGGCTGCCGATCAGCGTCTGCTCATGTTCAGCGACGAACAATGCGGCATGCGCCCTGTGCAGCAGGTGACGGAACTGGCGCCGACTGATGCGATCGCCCTCGAAACAGCGATTCTCCAGGGCGACCAGTGCGTCGAGGTCAGAGGGATGGGCCGCGCGAATGTGCACCGGTAAACAGGTAGCCTGAGGCAAGCATGAAACAGGGTTCAATTAAGAGGGAGAATGCAGCGGGGTGCAAGGGGATTTCGCGGTGCCGCCGTCGAGATTGAGAGTGCTGCAGATTCGGCCTAAAGTCATTTCGAATCACGTCATGGTGCGCGCATCGCGCACCCCACCGGCCGCGCGGTTTATCGCGATCCCGATCGTGGTAAAGATCGCTGCGACCCTGTGCGAGCCGTACATCCACCAATTCATGTCATCGCCGCCCGGAGGCCGACCATGCGCAAACCCTACATCGCGGATACCAAGCCAAAGGCGGTTGCGCTGAAGTCCGGTGAGACCGTGTGGTGGTGCAGTTGCGGGCGCTCGAAGACCCAGCCATTTTGTGACGGCTCACACGCGGGCACGGAGTTTGTGCCGGTGGAATTCACCGCCGGGAAAGATGATCGCTACTTCTTCTGCCAGTGCAAGCGCACTGCCAACCCCCCGTTGTGCGATGGTGCGCACAAGCAGGTGACGCAGGATGAGCTCGACGCCCAGGATGGCTTGCGCACCGCCTGGTACAAGGTCGCCGAGGCGGATGAGTTGCGCGAAGGCGAGGTGCGCGCGGTGCAGGCCGGTACCCAGAGCATTGCGCTGACTTTTCACGATGGCCAGGTCGGTGCACTGGACAACGCCTGTCCGCACCAGGGCGGGCCGCTGGCCGAGGGCAGTATCGAGTGCAACGATGGCGATCGCGACTGTTGGCTGCGTTGCCCCTGGCACGGATGGGATTTCCATCCGCTTAACGGCCGCTCACCAGGTGCACACGATGACGGGGTGAAGACATACCCGGTCGAGCTACGCGATGACGGCATCTATGTCTCGGTGCAGGAATCGACACGGCACACGCCGACACTCAGCGACCTGATGGCAGAGACCATGGTCAATTGGGGTGTGACCCATGTGTTCGGCATGGTCGGGCATTCCAACCTCGGCCTGGCCGACGCCCTGCGGCTGCAGGAGGAGCAGGGCCGGCTGCAGTACATCGGCATTCGCCATGAGGGGGCGGCGGCATTTGCCGCGTCCGGGTACGCCAAGCTGACGGGCAGGCCGGCGGCCTGCATGAGCATCGCCGGACCCGGCGCGACCAATATGCTGACCGGGCTTTGGGACGCCAAGGTCGACCGTGCACCGGTGCTCGCACTGACCGGGCAGGTCAATTCCCAGGTGCTCGGGCCCGGCGCATTCCAGGAGATTGACCTGGCCAGCGCCTATGCGCCGGTTGCTCGCTTCAGCCAGACCGTGCTGCGCGACTCCAACCCTGTCGAGCTGATGAACCTGGCGTGCAAAACCGCTATCGTCGAGCGCGACGTCGCGCACCTGATCTTCCCTGACGAGGTACAGACGCTGCCGGCAGATGACCGGGCAAAGGCCGGAGCGCCCGGCGGCCGGCTAGGCGACCGCCGCATGCTGCCGGCGATCGACTGTCTGGCCGACGCGTTGCAGCGGCTCAAGGATGCCAAACGCCCCGTCGTCATTGTCGGCTACGGTGCATTGGGGCGTATGGAGCACGTACTTAAGCTGGCGCACAAACTCAAGGCGCCGGTGCTGACCACCTTCAAGGCGAAGGGGCAGATAGCAGACGACCACCCGCTGGCTGCCGGCGTGCTCGGTCGCAGCGGCACGCCAGTGGCCAGCTGGTGTATGAACGAGAGTGATCTGCTGCTGGTGCTGGGCGCGAGCTTCGCCAACCACACGGGTATCTCTGCCGGGAAACCGATCATCCAGGTCGATTTCGACGCCATGACCCTGGGCAAGTTTCATCCGGTGGACCTGCCGGTGCTGGGCGAGATCGGACTGACCGCCGAATGGCTGTGGCGCGCGTTACCGGAAGACACCGGATCCGTGGATCAGTTGCCGGCATTGGCGGAGCGTTGGCGCATCTGGCGCGACGAGAAGGCCGCGCGCCGCGAGCGCGATCGTGGCAAGGGAGTCAATTCAGCCACGCTGTTCGAGATCCTGGCGGAGAAGGTGCCCGCTGATGCAGTCGTCGCCGTCGACGTCGGCAACAACACCTACTCGTTCGGTCGCTACTTCGAATGCCGAGGCCAGCGGGTACTGATGTCCGGTTACCTGGGGTCGATCGGGTTCGCTTTTCCGGCGGCGATGGGTGCCTGGGCGGCCACCCGCGCGCAGCCCGACTACCGCGGTCGCAAGGTGGTCTCGGTCAGCGGCGACGGTGGTTTCGGTCAGTACATGGCGGAGTTCACGACCGCCGTGCAATACGGCATGTCGATCACGCACGTCGTGCTCAACAACGGGGAACTCGGCAAGATCAGCAAGGAGCAGCGCGCCGGTCACTGGCCGGTGTGGCAGACAACGTTGCGCAATCCGGATTTCGCCGCCTTTGCCAAGAGTTGCGGCGGTCTCGGGATACGTGTCGACAACCCGGATGAGTTGCATGGGGCATTGAAACGGGCACTTGCCTACGAAGGCCCGGCGCTCGTTGAGGTGATGACCGACGTGGAGCTTATCTGATGCGGTATGAGGCTTCAGAGGGTGTGCCGCCGGTGCAGGAGATGCAGATCTACTCGCAGAGCAGCGGCCTGCATTTCATGCTCAATTTCACCGTTGCCCTGGCGCTGATCATCGGCTTCGCCTTGCTGTGGCTCGGGCGCAGGGGGAGGGTGTTGTGGCTGCAGGTGTGGAGTGCGGGCCTGGTGCTGTTCAGTGTCGCCTACCTGGTGGCTGCGGCGTTCGGTTGGATTCGTTGACGCCTTGCCCGCCCACCGGGCGGTCTAGGGATGCGCGGGTGCGCTGTAGCTGATCGTGAGGATGACCAGTTCCACCCGTCCGCCGGGTGTGTCGACTGCGATCTCGTCGTCCACCCGGCGCTTGAGCAGGGCGCGCGCCATTGGTGAATCGATGCTGATCCAGTTGCGCTTGGGATCGAATTCGTCGGCGCCGACGATACGGTAGACGGTCTCGTCGCCGGATGCCGTCTCCAGCGTCACCCATGCGCCGAAGAACACCTGCGCGGTGCCGTCCGGCGGACGGTCGACGATCTTCAGTTCCGGCAGGCGTTTTTGCAGGTAGCGTATGCGGCGATCGAGTTCACGCAGCTGCTTCTTGCGGTAGATGTATTCGGCATTCTCCGAGCGGTCGCCCTCGGCCGCAGCGGCGGCCAGGTGGCCGACCACCTCGCGGCGCTTTTTCCATAACGCCTCCTGCTCGGCGTGCAGTGCATCCCAGCCGCCACGGGTGATGTAGACGGATTTCGGTGGCGCCGGCGGGCGGTAACGGCTCATGCGTCAAGCGCCCCGTGGGTGACGACCCAAAGGTAGAACAGGAACACCAGAACACCGATGCCGCCCATGATCAGCGGGCCGCGGAAACCCGATCTGCCGGGGGGTGCGCGGCGCCGGAGGTCGCGTGCCCACAACAGGGCGCCGAGGATGAGTGCGAGGCCAAGAAACATCGCGTCAAAACTGGTTGGTCCTGAGCATCACCAGCGTGCATGCCTCGAACCATTCGATGCCCGCGGCATCGAGTTGCTGCTGCACCACCGGCGTCTCGGTACCCGGGTTGAATATCACCCGGCCTGGCCGCAGGCGCACAATTGCCTCTGCCTGCGGTTCGAGCAGCTGTGGTCCCACATACAGGGTCAGCGTGTCGACCGGGTCGGCGATCGCGTCGACGCCGTGCGTGACCGGCAGGTCTTCGATGTCTTCGAACCGCGGATGCACCGGGGTAATGCGATAGCCATGCTGCTTGAGCAGGCGAATGCACTGGTTCGCATAGCGCGCCGGCTTCGGGCTGGCGCCCAGTACGGCGACGTGATGTTGACTGTTGTCCATGTTCTGCACCTGGATGTGACGGTGACGCGATCTTAAACCCCACGCGGTGTGGCTGTCTGATTGCCCTCGTCACCGCGTAGAATAGGGACGTTCACAGCCATTTCGGAGTAGTTGAGATGATGGGTTTTGCAATGCTGCTGCACGTCGTTGCCGTGGTGATCTGGGTCGGCGGGATGTTTTTCGCCTACACGATTCTGCGGCCGGTGGCGGCCAGTCAGCTGGAACCACCGGCGCGCCTGACGCTGTGGGCGGGCGTGTTTGCCGGTTTCTTTCCGTGGGTCTGGTCGGCCATCGTGGCGATCCTGGCGACCGGGCTGTGGATGATTTTCGGCTGGTATTCCGGAATGGCGAACGTCGGGCTCTATGTCCACGCGATGCTGGCGCTGGGTATCGTGATGATGCTGATTTTCGCCCATGTGTATTTCGCACCTTTTGCACGGTTGAAGCGGGCCGTCGCGGCGCAGGACTGGCCGGCTGGCAGCAAGAGCCTCGCGCAGATCCGCATGCTGGTCGGCATCAACACGTTGATCGGGCTGCTGACGATCGCGATTGGCGCCGGTGGGCGTTGGTTTGCGCTCTGAAGGTTTCCCGCGCGGTGCATTGAGCGCTTCCGGCACCACGTCATGGAATTTTCTTCCCGGACGCGGCAAAGTGGTCATGTGCCGGGCCTTTCCTGCCTGTGCGCCCGGACGCTGGTGATGCGTCGCGGTGAACTCCACGTAGACCAATAAATAACCGAGAGGGAAGATCTATGGCGTCGAACGCGCGCACCGACGGACACCGCTGGCGCTTCAATCAGCTGGGCGGTTTCGACCAGGTGGTGATCGATTCTGCGGAGGATATCCGGCACCTGCCGGAGCTGAACCAGAAACTGTGGGCGGCACTGAGCTGTCCTACCACCGGGGTCGAATTCGACCGGCACACCCTGGCATTGCTCGATACCGACGGCGATGGACGCATACGCGTACCGGAGGTGCTGGCGGCAGCCCAATGGGTATGCAAGGTCCTGAAGGACCCGAACGAGCTGTTCGAACGTACCGCCGGGTTGCCGTTGGCGTCCATCAACGACAGTGACGACGAGGGTGCCCAGTTACTGGCGTCTGCGCGGCGTATCCTGGAAAACGTGGGCAGTGCCGATGCGACGGTGATTACTGCCGCGGAGACGGCGGATACCAACAAGATCTTTGCCGAGACCCGCTTCAACGGTGACGGGGTGGTGCCGGTCGCGTCGGCCGAAGACGCGGGCATCGCCAAGGTGATCGAGGAGGTCATCACGTGTGTCGGCTCGGTGCCGGACCGCAGTGGCGCCGAGGGCATCGACCAGGACCTGCTCGACAGGTTCTTTGCCGAGGTGACGGCGTTTTCCGAGTGGTGGGCCGAGGCCGAGGCGGATGCCGCCAACGTGCGCCCGCTGGGCGACGCGACCGAACAGGCTGCGTCCGTGTACGAGGCGGTCGAGGCCAAGATCAACGACTACTTCACGCGCTCCCGCCTGGTTGCCTTCGACACCCGCGCAGCGCCCTTCCTCAATCCGGGGGAGGCGGAATACACCGCGCTGGCACACAAGACGCTGTCGTCGGCCACCGAGGAGCTGGCGGCATTTCCGCTGGCGCGCGTGGAGGCGGATCGGCCGCTGTCGCTGGAGCAGCAGCTCAACCCGGGCTGGTCGGCCGCATTGGGCGCGTTTCGCGACCAGGTCGCGGTACCTCTGCTCGGCAATGTCAGCGAACTGACCGCGGCGCAGTGGGACGACATCAGCAGTCGCTTCGCCGCCCACTCGGCATGGCGTGCGCGTCACCGGGGTGATGCGGTGGCGGCCCTGGGCTGGGCGCGGGTGAAGGAGCTGGCCGGCGGAGACACGCATGCGACGATCACCGGGCTGATCGAGCAGGACAAGGAGCTGGCCGGCGTGGCGGACGCGATCGCATCGGTCGACCGGCTGGTGCATTACTACCAGCATCTCGACACCCTGCTGCACAACTTCGTGTCGCTGCGTGACTTCTATTCAGCAGACCGCAAGGCGATCTTTCAGGCGGGCACGCTGTACCTGGACGGCCGCAGCTGCGAGCTGTGTGTCGTGGTGTCGGACGTGGCGGCACACAGCGCCCTGGCGACCAGGAGTCAGACCTATCTGGCGTACTGCGACTGTCGGCGCCGCGCCGGCCAGGAAAAGATGACCATCGCGGCGGCCTTCACCGGTGGTGATGCCGACAACCTGATGGTGGGGCGCAACGGGGTTTTCTATGACCGCACAGGTGCCGACTGGGACGCCACGATCACCAAGGTCATCGAGCACCCAATCAGCATCTCCCAGGCGTTCTGGTCGCCATACAAACGCATCGGTCGCATGATCTCGCAACAGATCGAGAAATTCGCCGGTGCACAGGACAAGGCGGTGGAGGACAGCGCGGCGAAGGGCGTTGGTGATCTCTCGGCCAAGGCACAGGACGGCAAAGCGGCCGCACCGTTCGATATCGGCAAGTTTGCCGGTATCTTCGCGGCTATCGGCCTCGCCGTCGGTGCGATCGGTACCGCGCTGGCAGCGGTACTCACCGGTTTTCTCGGCCTGTCGTGGTGGGAGATGCCTCTGGCTGTTGGTGGCCTGATGCTGCTGATTTCGGGTCCATCGATGATCATGGCGTACATGAAGCTGCGGCAGCGCAACCTTGGCCCGATCCTCGACGCCAACGGCTGGGCGGTCAATACCGCGGCGCGGATCAATATCCCGTTCGGCTCCACGCTCACCGGTACGGCTGAACTGCCAAGCGGCGCACAGCGCTCGATGCGCGATCCGTTCGCGGATAAGAAACGCCCATGGAAGTTCTACCTGTTCCTGGTGGTCGTGTTTGCCGTGCTCGGTGCGCTGTGGCAGAAGGGTTATCTCGGCGAGTGGTGGAGCCAGTTGCAGCACAAGACCGAACAGACCACCACCCAGGTGGCGCCCACACCGGCCGACCCAGCGCCGGCGGCACCGGCCGAGGCGGTCAAACCCGCTTCCTGATCACACAGGAACAGAACGTCGGTTGAACTGGCTGCCGGTCGCTCTGCGACCGGCAGCCAGTATCGTTTGCGGATTCTGTCGCAATGCCTGCAGGCCGGGCGTCGGGATACCGATAAGCCGGCGAATCCACATGGGTTTCCCCGCGCATGTCGCCGCAGGCCTCGCCACGCGGAAAGCGTGCTTTTATGTCGCACCCGCTTTTTCATCCGCCTGACGCCGGCGGCGGCCTAAGCTGTTGTCTAACCGTTACCGGAGGAGAAGACGATGACCGATATTCTGCATGTGTTGGGTGACGAGGCGGAATTCCTCCTCGACCACCGGTGCACCACAATTCCACGAGACCTGATGCACCTGCCGGGGCCGGACTTCGTCGACCGGGTCACGGCGCACTCCGACCGCAAACCCGGGGTGCTGCGTGGCTTGCAGACCCTGTTCGATCACGGCCGCTTGGGTGGCACCGGTTACCTGTCCATACTGCCGGTGGATCAGGGCGTGGAACATGCCGGTGGTGCCTCGTTCGCACCGAACCCCATCTACTTCGATCCCGAGAACATCATCCAGCTGGCGATGGCCGGGGGTTGCAATGCAGTGGCATCGACGCTCGGTGTCCTTGGCTCGGTCGGACGCCGCTATGCGCACAAGATCCCGTTCCTGGTCAAGCTCAATCACAATGAGTTGCTGACCTACCCGAACGAATTCGACCAGACCCTGTTCGCCAGCGTCGATCAGGCGTTCGATATGGGCGCAGTGGCGGTCGGTGCGACCATCTATTTCGGGGCGCCGGAGTCGCGGCGGCAGATCATCGAGATCAGCGAGGCATTTGCGCGTGCGCACGAGCTGGGCATGGTGACGGTCCTGTGGGCCTACCTGCGCAACAATGCATTCAAGAAGGATGGTGTGGATTACCACGAGGCGGCGGACCTGACCGGCCAGGCGAACCATCTGGCGGTGACCATCGAGGCCGATATCGTCAAGCAGAAACAGGCCACCTGTAACGGTGGCTACAAGGCCATCGGTTTCGGCAAGACCCACCCCAGGGTGTACGACGAGTTGACCAGCGACCACCCGATCGACCTGGTGCGCTACCAGGTGGCGAACTGCTACATGGGCCGGATCGGCATGATCAACTCCGGCGGTCCCTCGGGGCAGGACGATCTGCACCAGGCAGTGCGTACCGCGGTGATCAACAAGCGTGCCGGTGGCATGGGACTGATCTCCGGTCGCAAGGCGTTCCAGAAGCCGATGGAAGACGGTGTGCGGCTGCTGAACGCGATCCAGGACGTGTACCTGTCCGACCAGGTCGGTATCGCCTGATTTGGCCGGGCAACGGCTGCGGCGGTCTGCTAGTCTCGGGCCGTTATGGCCGATGCCCTGCCACATCATCACGACCTGATCGCCTGTCACGAGTGCGACCTGCTGCAGCGCCTGCCCGTCGATCAGGGGCGCGGGCGGGTGCGTTGCCGTCGCTGCGGCTGCGTGTTGCATCACCAGGGCAGGGATGTCGTGAGCACGCCGCTGGCGCTGGGCTTCACCGCACTGGTGCTGTTCGTGCTGAGCAATGTCTACCCGCTGATGGACTTTGGCCTGCAGGGACATCGCGACAGCACCTATCTGCTGGCAGGCATCCGGGAGTTGTATGCGCAGGGCATGCCGGTCCTGGCGAGCACGGTGCTGTTCACGACGGTGATCGCCCCCGCCCTGCACATCGGCCTGCTGATCTACCTGTACCTGCCGCTGTCACTGGGTCTTCGCCCGCCTGCCTTTGTCGCGGCGCTGCGCCTGACCCAGGCGATCATCCCGTGGAGCATGCTCGAGATCTTTTTGCTCGGTGTGCTGGTCGCCAGTGTCAAGCTGGCCGAGCAGGCGACCATCGTCGCCGGCCCGGCCGCGTGGTCGCTCGGCCTGCTGGTCATCGTGCTGGCCGCGGCGGCGACCCAGGTCCATCCGCATAGATTGTGGGACCTGGTCGCATGAATCGTCCGGCGATCACGGCCAATGCGCGCGGCCTCGTCGCCTGCCATGTCTGTGGTCTGGTGAGTCGGCCGGCGGCGGCGCTGCCTATGCGTTGTCCGCGCTGCGATGCCCCGCTACACGACCGCATTCCACGCAGCCTGTCGCGTACCTGGGCCTTTCTGGTGGCGGCGATGATGCTGTACCTGCCGGCAAACCTGCTGCCTATCATGCATGTGACCCAGCTCGGGCGGCTGCGTTCGGACACGATATTGAGCGGGACCGAGTACCTGTTGGCGCACGGCATGTGGCCGTTGGCGCTGATTGTGTTTGTCGCCAGCGTGCTGATTCCACTGGCCAAGATTGCGATCCTGGTGGTGTTGCTGTTGTCTGTGCAGTTGCATGCCCAGGCCCGGCCAATGGACCGTCTGCGCCTGTACCGCTTTACCGAGTTCGTCGGGCGCTGGTCGATGGTCGACGTGTTTGTCGTCACGGTGCTGGTGGCGTTGGTGCACCTCGGCCAGGTGGCCGAGATCGAGGCGGGCCTGGGTGCCGCGTTCTTTGCCGGCGTGGTCGTGTTGACGATGCTGGCGGCCAAGACTTTCGATCCACGGCTGATCTGGGATAACGTGTCATACGATGTCGAACCGAACGCCAACTGACGATAACCTGCCCGAGGCGCTGGTCGACAACCGCCGACGCATCTCGCTGGTATGGCTGATCCCACTGGTCGCGGTCTTTGCGGCGGCATGGCTCGGCTATCACACCCTTGCCCAGCAGGGCCCGCTGATCACCATCAGCTTCCTGACCGCCGAGGGTCTGGAGGCCGGAAAGACGCGCGTGCGTTTCAAGGATGTCGACGTTGGCCTGGTCGAGGCGATCGAGCTCAGCGGGGACCTGAGCCGGGTGCAGGTTCGCGCCCGGCTGGCGGGCAGCGTCAGCGACTACCTCAACGACAATACCCGGTTCTGGGTGGCGCGCCCGCGGCTCTCGGCAACCCAGGTGTCGGGACTGAACACCTTGCTTGGCGGCAGCTACATTGCGGTCGACCTGTCGACCGAGGGCGCGCCGCAGGATGACTTCGTCGGGCTTGAGTCACCACCGATTGTGACCGCCACGGAGCCGGGGCGGATCTTTACCCTGACCGCAGATGCGCTGGGCTCCCTGAGTGTCGGCTCGCCGCTGCTGTATCGCGGTATCGAGGCAGGGCGTGTGGTCGGTTACCAGCTGCGCGAGCCGCGCGGCGTGGACATCCAGGTGTTCGTCGATGCGCCACATGATGGGGTTGTCGGGACCAATACCCGCTTCTGGAACGCCTCCGGCATCGGCCTGTCGCTCGATGCCAGCGGCATCCGTCTCGATACCCAATCGTTCGCCTCGGTATTGCTCGGCGGTATTGCGTTCGGAAACCCGTCGGGCTCAGACACGGGTGAGCTCGCGGCCGAAGGTACGGAATTCCGCCTGTACGCCAATGAGCAGGCGGCGTTCGAACGCCGCTACAGCGTGCGCGAGACCTGGCAACTGGCATTCGCCGGCTCGGTGCGCGGCCTGTTGCCGGGCGCCCCGGTGGAGCTGCGCGGCATCCGCATCGGCGAGGTGCTGGATGTGCAGTTGCAACTGGATGCCGAGAGGCGGACTGCGAACATCCCGGTGACCATCGCAATCGAGCCGGACCGCCTGGGCATCGTTGATGCGGGCGGCCAGGGGGCGCAGCCGCGTGATGTCGACAGGGCGCTGTGGGACCGCCTGGTGCACAACGGCCTGCGCGCCCAGCTCAAGACGGGCAACCTGATCAGTGGGGCGCTGTATGTCGACCTGGATTTCTATCCCGAGGACGGGGCGCGGGAGATTGCGTGGAACCCGGGCGGCATTCCCGAGCTGCCCACAGTGCCGACGCCGCTGGATGAACTGCGCAGCCTGATGACGCGATTGGCGCGGCTGCCGCTGGACCGGATGGGCGAGGACCTCAGTGCGACGCTCGCGGCTCTGCGCGACACGATGAATGCGACCAACGGCCTGCTCGAACGACTCGACCGGGAGACGGCCTCTGAGCTGAGCAAGACACTGCAACAGACGCGCAACACGCTGGACAGCCTGGAGCGTGTCCTCAAACCTAACTCGCCGTTGCAGGCGGAGGCGCAAAAGGCGCTGCAGGAGTTCGGATCCGCGGCGCGTTCCTTCCGTATCATGGCGGATTACCTGGAGCGCCATCCCGAGGCGTTGATCCGCGGAAAAGGGGCCATCTCGCCGTGACCGATAGAATCATTGCCAAGTTGCTGATCGGTGTCGCGCTTGCCACGTCAGTCGGTTGCAGCACCACGCCCACGGCGAGGTTCTATGCCCTGAGTGTGCAGGGTGGCGCCGTGTCCCACGTCAAGTCGGCACTGGTCGTGGCTGTCGGGCCGGTAGAGATGCCAGAGTACCTGGACCGACCGCAGATCGTCACCCGGGTGGGCGAGAACCGCCTGAGCGTGGATGAATTCAATCGCTGGGGCGGGCGACTTGATGAAGAGATCGTGCACGTGCTGACGCAGCGCATCGGCCAGCGTCTTGGCACGCAGCACGTCTACGGCTACCCGAGCCGGGTCAGCGCACAGACCGATTACCGCATCGTGCTGGCGCTGCGCCGCTTCGACGGTAACCTTGGGGGAGAGGTCGTTCTGGACGTCGCATGGTCGCTGATCGACGATCGCAGTGGCCAGGTGGTGGCGATTCGCCAGGCCTCGTACCGCCAGGCATCCGGGGGCGCTGATTTCGACGCCTACGCGGCGACGCTCAGCGCGGTACTTGCGCGGTTGGGCGATGACCTTGGCGCGGCACTTGAATCCCTTCCGGCGGGCGGCGCTGCCCGCTGAAAAGAAAAACCCGCCGCAGTGCGACGGGTAAACTCAATAGTCAGGAGGAGTGAGATCCCACGCAACACATGTCGAATGCGATGCGTTGAGAGGGAGTTTGGCCGCTGACCCGGGATGGTGCATTGATCTTTCTCAATTCATCAGCACATTCTTATTGTTCGTGTTGTCACTGCGCTGCGAGCAGCCATGCGCACTTTGCCGGCAAAGCAAGTAACAGGCGGATAAATAAATGGAATTTCACGATTGCGGGAATCCTGCAGACACCTCTCCACCGCGAGAGGAACCTAAGGATTAGCAAATAAACAATTTCTAATCTAAATTGCAGGCATCTGTTTTTCCACGACCAACGCTCGCAGGGACCTTCATGAGCAACCAAGACCCGCCTGCTGGAACAACCAAGCTGTTTCCGGACGCCTGGATCGTCGGGCGCGCGGCCGCGACCTTGGTGCGCGATGACGAAGACGTGCTGCTGGCCGACGAACCGGCCCCGGCCGATCCTGTTCCCGTGCCGCTTCGTGAGGTCAGTACCAGGCCCCGCGCACCGCTGGCGCCGAGCGCGCAAGAACTTGCCGAACTGCGTGCCGAGATGGACCGCCTGCAGCAGCGGATCAGCCTGCACCAGGCCGCACGGCAGCGTACGCAGGCGCAATCGGCGACCCCATTCGCTGGTGATCTGGAAGTGCCCGGCGAGTGGCGCCAGGCCGCTGCAGGGCAAGCGGACCTGCGTGATCGTCCCTCGGCACCCACGGTGGGCGGCCTGGTGCGGAACAGGAGGCGTCTTTGGGTTGGTCTGCTTCTGGTATTGGTCGTTCTGCTTGGTGCCGCTGTCGTCGGCCTCCTGGCTTACAGGCAATCCACCTCGATGTCGCCGCCGTTGGGCGAGCGCCTGCAGTTATTGAAACACGATGTCACGCAACGCGTGGCCGGCCTGGGTGCCCGTCTGAAGGCGTTGCAGGGCGATGCCGGCGGGCGCCTGCCCTAACGGCGTCCTGCTTGCTACCTGGCGAGCCGGGCTGCTGTCTTGTCTACCAGTGTCTGCTCGGTTTTGTTCGCCGGGGTTTGCGAAGAGAGCGCCGAGACCCCTTCGGCTACCGAGTCCGCGCTGATCGACGCCTTGACCAGCTGCGGGGCTGATTTCTTCAATGCCGCAAGGTCCCATCCGCACTGCTTTTCGATGACGGTGAACAATTCCGTATCGGTCTTGTGCAGCATGTTCAGGGTCGGGTCGTTGTCGCCCGGTTTGGGCCTCTGATCCCAGATGTACCTGGGCGACATCCTGCACGCCTTTTTGTACTTGGCCGGATAGTAGACCTCGGCCTGCTTGGTCTGCCCCCAGACGCTGGCACGACGTGGTGCCTCGCCACGCTGGGCGACGGTGATCGCGATGTAGTCACCCTGGTAGCGGACCTCGGGGTTGTGACGCGCATAGCGACTGCTGTTGAAGTCGATCGGCGCCTCCTTCAATGCACCGCCGACCAGTTCCATGCTGTGCTGGTCGAACAGGACGGGCTCGCCGGTCGGCAATGTGACCTTCAGCAAGCCGTTGGCGTGATCGATCTCCAGCGACGGCAGCTGCCGTCGCGGAAAGAAGTGCAGCTCGCGAAACATGTTGTCGTGGCTGAAGCGGCCGGAGATCTTGACGTCGTCATTGACTGCGAGGTGAATGTTCTCACGCGCGCGGTCAGCGAACATGAACGCATACTCGCGTCGCGGCCCCTTCTTCTTCAGCCCGACAGGGTTGACTGTCGGTGAGCCGTCATTCTGGAACGAGAAGCCGACGACACTGCGCTGTTTGCCAGGTTCGTAGAAGAAATAGCGCAGGCCATCGATCTCGGTGGCGCTGATGCTGCGGTCATAGCGGAACGGCTTGCGGATAGCGTCGCGTTCCGGGGGCGCCTGCCTGGACAGGGCGGCGAGTCCGTCGAATCGCTGCGGCGGTGGAGGCTGAACCACCGGTGGTTCAACAGGCGTGGGCTTTTGCTGCACTGGTGCACAGGCCGCCGCAAGCAGTGCAGCGCCGAGAATGGTGAGTTTACGCAAGGTTCTCGCTCCCGTTTCGTGACGGAGAGTAAGGATAGGACATTTGAAAAGCCTGTCTGTGACCCCGCCGGCAATAGGCGCGATAATTATACCTGCGGCAAGTTATTCGAGGATGCCTGTTCCCTTGATCTGTGAATCGATTCGCGTGCGTGGCCTGGTGCAGGGTGTCGGCTTTCGGCCTACCGTATGGCGCCTGGCACGTGATTGCGGCCTGTCGGGTGATGTGCGCAACGATGGTGCCGGGGTGCTGATCCGGCTGCTGGGGCAGGCCGCTGTGATCGACGATTTTGTCGCGCGGCTGATACGCGAGTGTCCGCCGCTGGCGCGTATCGACGCCCTGGAGCGCTCGGTCCCCGGCGAGGCGTTCGAGTCCGCGCCGGGCGGTTTTTCGATCGTGGCCAGTGACGGTGGTGACGTACATACCGGCGTTGTTGCCGACGCGGCGACCTGCGCCGCGTGTCGGGAAGAGGTCCTGGATCCGACCAACCGGCGCTACCGCTACCCGTTCACGAACTGCACACACTGTGGTCCGCGACTCAGCATCGTGCATCGCATTCCCTACGACCGCGCCAACACCAGCATGGCTGCCTTTCCGATGTGTCCGGCCTGTGAAAGTGAATACGCGGACCCTGCGGACCGGCGCTTTCATGCGCAGCCGAATGCCTGTGCCGTGTGTGGGCCGCGGGTATGGCTGGAGGATGCACACGGTGCTCCGGCAAGAGTCGACGCCGCCGAGGATGCCATCGCGACCGCAAGCCGCCTGTTGCGACAGGGCAGGGTCGTCGCGATCAAGGGCATCGGCGGTTTCCACCTCGCATGTGACGCGTGCAATGCGGATGCGGTCGCAAGCCTGCGTCAGCGCAAGCGGCGCTATCGCAAGCCGTTTGCGCTGATGGCGCGCGATCTCGAGGCAATCGAACGCTATTGCAGCATCGACGAGAGCGAACGCGCACTGCTCGGCTCCTCGGCAGCACCGGTGGTGCTTCTTCGAGCGGTCCATCAGTCGAGGCTGGCGGCCGAAGTGGCACCAGGGCAGTCGACACTCGGCTTCATGCTGCCTTACAGCCCGTTGCACCACCTGTTGCTGGAGAACTGGGACACCCCGCTGGTGATGACCAGCGGCAACCTCAGTGAGGAGCCGCAGTGCACGGCAAACGAGGACGCCGGAAGGCGTCTGGCGGGCATCGCGGACCACTACCTGCTGCACGACCGCGAGATCGTCAATCGCGTGGACGATTCGGTCGTGCGCGTGATGGATGACAGACCCCGCGTGCTGCGTCGCGCCCGCGGCTATGCGCCGTCGCCGCTGGTGCTACCGGCGGGTTTCGAGCGGGCTGCCCCGGTACTGGCGCTTGGCGGTGAACTCAAGAACACCCTGTGCCTCCTCAAGGACGGACAGGCCATCGCATCACAGCACCTGGGCGACCTCGAGGACGCGTGCACCGCTGACGATTTCGAGCGCACTGTCGATCTGTACCGACAGCTGTTCCAGCACCGGCCGGGCGCTGTGGCCGTGGATCTGCATCCGGACTACCGATCGACGCGCTACGGTCAGGCCCTGGCCGCGCGGGAAGGCCTGGAACTGATCATGGTGCAACACCATTTCGCACACATCGCCAGCGTGCTGGCCGATTGCGGTCGGGCGCTGGATGCGGGGCCAGTGATTGGTGTCGCCCTGGACGGGCTCGGGTTCGGCGCGGATGGCACCATCTGGGGGGGCGAATTTTTACTCGCTGACTACCGTGGCTACCGGCGTGTCGCGCACCTGGCGCCGGCGCCGATGCCTGGAGGTACCAAGGCGATCCTGGAGCCGTGGCGCAATACCTATGCGCACCTGGCCACCCACGTCGGCTGGGATCGCTTTGTACAGGAATTCGGCGGGATCGAGTTGGCGGAATACTGGCACGGGAAACCACTGGAGCTGCTTGGCACGATGATCGCGCGCGCGATCAATGCGCCACAAAGCAGCTCCTGCGGGCGTCTGTTCGATGCCGTTGCCGGTGCGCTGGGTGTATGTCGCGAGACGATCGCCTATGAGGGACAGGCGGCGATCGAACTGGAGGTCCTCGCCTTAAGCGCCGATACCACGCTGGAACAGGGCTATCCTTTTGCCGTCGATACGCAGGTCGACCCCTGGATCCTAGATCCGGCACCGATGTGGCAGGCGTTGCTGACAGATCTGCAGCAGGGCGTGCCGCTGCCGACCATCGCTGCCCGCTTTCATGCCGGCCTGGCCGATGCGGTGGTCGGGCTGGCCGGCCGTCTGGCGGCGTCGCACCAGGTCGACAGCGTGGCGCTGTCCGGCGGCGTGTTGCAGAACAAGACGTTGTTCCAGGCCGTGGCGCGAGGGTTGAGGGAATCGGGGCTGCACGTCCTCAGTCATTCGCGGGTGCCGACCAACGACGGCGGGTTGTCGCTGGGGCAGGCGGTCGTCGCCGCGGCACGCGGCCTGTAAGGCCAAATATCCGCGGTTCGGCTTGTTGGTCACTGATGTTGGCGGGGGTGCAAGAGATAGTCGAGCAGGACCTTTGGGCTGTTGCCCGGTACATCGCATGCCGATTAAACCAGGGTGAGGCTGCCTTGGGCAGCGATGTCCCGCAGCCTTTGCACTGCCTCGGGCCTTGCTTCGAGTTCCTGCCGGTGGCGTGACCGGAATCTGTTTCATCTATCCGGCACATGTCCGAACCACTGCCGCCGCTTGGTCGATGGCGCAATCTACTTCAGCCACAGGTAGATTGCCGAGGATGCGGCGCAACCAAAGGCCCTCGACCAGGACCCGGGTGCCGGCCGTCTTCCGGCGTGGCCGGAAGATAGATGCGTTTGCACTGGATCATGCGGATTCCTTCGGTTGGCGAAGGAAATTGGCGCGCCCGACAGGATTCGAACCTGTGACCACTGCCTTCGGAGGGCAGTACTCTATCCAACTGAGCTACGGGCGCATAAAGCTGTTTGTGTCACGGACGCTGCCTCGGCGTCCAGGTCGCTGTGCCAGCGACAGGGCAGTACCCACGCCGCTGCGCGCGGGCATTCTCGCCTATTTGTCGAGTTCACCTCAATGGTGATTGTGCCTTTTCTCGCTGCCCGATACGGTCGCTGCGGCTGCACACATCGTGTGCCGGGGGCTGTTTCAAGCGATGCCGTACATCAGCCCGTGGGTCGACTGCTGAAGCAGCATGGCGCCCAACGCAATGGTGAAGATGCCCAACACCGTGGTGAGTCCATTGTGTGCCCAGGTCAGGCTGCGTGCGGACCAGCGCAGTGGCAGGCTGATAACGATCGCGAGTGCAAACATCCCGAGGATAGAGCCAAACCCGAACATCGCCATGTATATCAGGCCCTGCCACACGGATTGCACACTACCGAGCGCGAACACCATCAACGCGGCAGAGCCGGCCATGCCATGCACCATGCCGACCAGCAGCGCACGCAGTGGCAGCGGTTTCTTGTGGCGATGCTGGTGCGGGTCGGCGACGTGCGGACGCCCGGAAACATGACTGTGGGCGTGAAAATGGGTTTCCTCGCCGTGGCTGTGGACATGGTAGTGCACGCGTTTCCGCCACAGGCGCAGCAATACATCGGCGCCGAGGACGACCAGCATCACCCCGACCGCCGCTTCGAGAAGCAACGCCAGATGCGGGCCGATCGAGCCGCCGAGCAGCAACACGCTGCCGCCGAACACGAGCAGGGTAAGGGCGTGCCCCAGGCCCCAGGCCATGCCATGACGTGCCGCGTCGCCCAGGCTATGGCTGCGCGTGCTGAGACTCGCAACGGCGGCGAGATGGTCCGCCTCCACTGCATGTTGCAGTCCCAGCAGCAGACCAAGGATGAGTACGCTGAACATCGGTAGCTCCGATCGACACCGTGGGATTATCGCGACAAAACGCCACCGACACACTGCCGCCTGTCAATAGGAACGGTCTTTGTCCACGTTTTGCGGGCGCTGCACTCGACCAGGCCGGCTGCGCGGCGTCTGGGGATTGCCGTCCAATACATCACATACATAAATTCAATACCCATATCAGAAAAAACCGGACTATCCTCTTGTTGTCGATGGCGCAGCGCAATAGACGCAAGGCCTTTCGGCCCGTGGTTGTGGTGCGACCAGCACGACAATTGTTTTGTCCAAAGGAGATTTGACCATGCCCCTGGCAGTTTCGAGCCGCGCACCAGTTACGACGGTCGCGACCTTTCCACTCGACGATGAAGGCTTCCTGCTGGAGCGCAAGCTCTGGACCCGGGACTTGGCCCAGCAACTCGCAGACCAGCAGGCACTGGGTACGCTGGGTCAGACCCAGTGGCTGATCATCGATTTTGTCCGCGACAGGTATTTTCGCCTTGGGGCCCTGCCGCCGATGCGCAATCTGTGTCGCAAACTGGGCGTCGATCGTGAGGCGGTGAAGAAGTCTTTTGGCGGCTGCCGTCAGCTGTGGCAGATAGCCGGCCTGCCAAACCCGGGTGAAGAGGCCCTCAGCTACATGGGCTGACGGCCCGCCGTCTGATCGACGGCGCCGGACGGCGCATCAGCTGTACAAGACGCCCGCCGCGCCCGCCACGATGGGTGCGGCGCCTTGCCACCTGCGCCAGGCGCGCGCCTATTCGACGACGCGATCGATAAGCAGCTGCACGCTTTGCGGCGGATTGGCGCTGTCCACGACCACATCGCTCGCCACCAGGTCTCCGGCCTGCGTCCCCGCCTGACCACTCTTCGAGACCTTTGCACTGACCTTCACCCGGGCGAACGATGACAGCTTCATCGCCGGCATCATGGCCATCGCGTCGGTCAGGGTGACGGTCAGCGGCAACTCGCTGACCTGATGCCTGGCAACGGCCAGTGGCATTGGCGGCCCACTCTCGGCGCGAGCGAGTACGAACAGGGTGTCGCCGGGCGATGCCTTGTCGAGAACTGCAGGCGCCAGCGCCACCTCGACGGTGATCCTGGCACCGTCAATCGCAGTGCCGTCGGTCGTGGCGCTGTCAGTCGCGGGTGGTGCGGCGGACATGCCCGTGCCGCCCATGATCGGCGGTAGCATCGCGGCCTGCGCGGGCGGCTGCCCACCGGCCTGCGTGATCATCTGTCCCAGTTCGGCCTGCATCGCCGGTTCGTCGTCGAGCAAAGGGTAGGCGCGCTGCCAGTAATCGAGCGCCTTGGCGTTGTCGCCGGTGTCGGCCGCGGCATTACCCAATAGCCACATCGCCGTCACGCTTGTCGGGTCCAGTTGCAGGGCCTTTTCCAATAGCTCCATCGCACGCGGTCCGACACGCCGACCGTCACGCATGGTTATTGCATCGGCAAGCGACAACAGGGCAGCGGTCTCCTCGGGCAGCAGGCGCACCACCTGTTCGAACGCATGCGCTGCCTCGGCGTAGTTCTGCAGTCGCATGTAGGTGCGGCCGAGCAGGAACCAGCCCTCGGCATTGTCCGGGTCGGCGTCCATCCGTGCGCGCAGTTTCTCCACCAGGTCGGCGATCGCCGGTACTTCACCGCTGCTGCCGTGCCCTGCAGCCGCACCGGTGGCGTTGCCTGAGCCCTCGATCAGGTTCGGCGAACCGATCTTCAGATAGGTCGGTACGGTGATCAGCGGGATCAGCAGCGCAGCGATGACCAGGGCGATGCGCCCACCGCTCGCTGAAGACGTCGGACGCGCGACGGCGGTACCCTCGAGATCCTGTGCAAGCGCCAGCTCGAGGTCCTGTTTCGCCTGTGTGAATTCCTCGTCCGACAGGTCGCCGGCATCCTTCTGCTTGACCAGTTCCGCGAGGTGTTCGCGTGCGATCTCGACGTTGAAGCGCTCGGTGGCATCCGTGCTCGCGCGGTGCTGCCTCAGCAGGGTGGGCGCAAGAATGGCCAGGGCCGCGACAATCATCGCGGCGGAAATCATCCAGAACAGGGTCATGCGTTTCTCTTGTCTCGGTCGGTATCGAGCAATGCCGCCGCATTCCTGATGCTGGCGTCATCGATGTTATTGTCCTGCCCGGCACGGCGCCGCCGGACGGTGCGGATCAGCAGGCTTATCCCGATCACCAGAATGATGAACGGACCGGCCCACAGCAGCAGCGTGCTGTTGGTCAGGCGCGGGCGATACAGCACGAACTCGCCGTATCGGTCGACCATGTAGTCGACGATCTCGCCTTCGCTCTTGTCCTGCTTGACCATTTCGTAGGTCTTGCGACGCAGGTCGACGGCCAGTTCGGCGTTCGAATCGGCCAGGTTCTGGTTTTGACAGACCAGGCAGCGCAGTTCGGCAATCAGCTTGTTGTAGCGTGCCTCCTGCTCCGGGCCTTCGAAATTGTGCACCTCGACCCGGGCAGACGCAGAGACCGCGAGTAGCAGGGCGGCGACAAAGAACATGGACTTAACAGACGTCATGAGGCACTCCGGGCGGCCGCGAAGTAGCGGCTGAATTTTTCTTTCCATACCTGCGGCGTGATTGCCCCGGTGTGCTTCTCGCGCACGACGCCGCCAGCGTCGATCAGGAATGTCTCGGGTGCGCCGTACACGCCCCAGTCGATCGCTGCATTGCTGCTGGGGTCGAAAGCAATCTTCAGGAACGGGTTGCCGAGACGCTCGATCATGGCCTTGGCATCGGCCGCGTCATCGCGCCAATTGATGCCGACGATCGGAACGCCCTCGCGACGTGCCAGATAAACCAGGTATTCGTGCTCTTTCCAGCACTCCGGGCACCAGGTGCCCCAGACGTTCAACAGCCAGACCTTGCCGGCCATATCGGATGGGCGAACTGTCTGGGTCGGATCCAGCAGGTCCGGCAGGCTGAACTCCGGTGCGCTGCGTCCGATGAACTGGGTCGGCACGTCGCGCGGGTTGTACTCACCCTCGTTCATCTTGCCCAGCACGAACCAGAACAATCCGGCCAGGGCCAGAAACAGTACCAGTGGGACGACCGCCCGGGTCATGCGGCGGCTCCCGCAGTATTGCCGTCGAGCTCACGCGTGCGGCGCGCCAGTGAGCGGTAGCGCCGATCGGTGGCCGCCAGGCCGCCACCGATTGCCATCAGCAGGCCACCGAGCCACAGCCAGCGTACAAAAGGCTTGTGGTAGATACGCAGGCTCCAGGCGCCGTTACCCAGATCCTCGCCCAGGGCAACGAACAGGTCGCGTGTCAGACCGGCGTCAATCGCGGCCTCGGTCATCGGCATGGTCTGCACCAGGTAGATGCGTTTCTCCGGGTGCATCTCGGCGATCTTCTCACCATCCTTGCTGGCCACGAGGTTGCCACGATACGCAGTGTAGTTAGGTCCCTTGGTGGCCTCGACACTGATGAACTCGAACGCGTGACCGCCCATCTCATAGGTTTCGCCGGGCGCCAGGCGCACGTCTTTCTCGGTGGAATAGATCGACGTCAGCGTGACCCCGACGATAAACACCGCGATGCCCATGTGGCCGAGCACCATGCCCCAGAAACCGCGTGGGATGCTGCGCCAGGCATTCTGTGGCCCGAGGCGCTCGCGGATCACCACGATTGTCGATGCCGTCACCCAGATCGCGAGGACCATGCCAAACGCTGCCTGCCACGCGAACTGTGGTGTCAACACGATCGGGTAGGCAATGCCCAGCGTCAGGGCGACCACCGCGGCAACGCGCAGCTTGGGCCATAGGCGTTCAAAGCTGTCGCGTTTCCAGCGCGACAGCGCACCGATGCCGATCAACACCGCGAGCGGCGCGGTCAGCGGGATGAACACGCTGTTGAAGTAGGGCGGTCCGACCGAGATCTTGCCGAGATTCAGTGCATCGACCGCCAGCGGATACAGGGTGCCCAGCAGGATGCTGGCCGCCGCGACGACCAGAAACACGTTGTTCAGCAACAGGCCGGTCTCGCGCGACAGCAGGTCGAAGCGCACCGAGCTGCGGATCTGATTGGCGCGCAGGGCGTAGAGTGTCAGCGACGAGCCGACCACGGCCATCAGGAACAGCAGGATGAATACACCGCGCTCGGGGTCCGAGGCGAAGGCGTGCACCGAAGTCAGGACACCGGAGCGCACCAGGAAGGTGCCGAGCAGGCTCAGCGAGAAGGCGAAGATTGCCAGCAGCACTGTCCAGGCTTTGAATGCGCCGCGTTTCTCGGTGACTGCCAGCGAATGCATCAGCGCGGTGCCGACCAGCCACGGCATGAAGGAGGCGTTTTCGACCGGGTCCCAGAACCACCAGCCGCCCCAGCCGAGTTCGTAGTACGCCCACCAACTGCCCAGCGTGATGCCGATGGTCAGGCACAGCCAGGCCATGTTGGTCCACGGCCGCGACCAGCGCGCCCAGGCCGCGTCGAGGCGGCCGCCCAGCATCGCGGCGATGGCGAAGGCGAAGGGTACCGCGAAGCCGACGTATCCCATGTATAGCATCGGCGGATGGATGATCAGGCCGAAGTCCTGAAGCAAGGGGTTGAGGTCGCGACCGTCGGCCGGTGGCATCGGCAGGCGATCGAATGGATTGGAGGTCATCAGCATGAACAGCAGGAAGCCGACTGCGACCAGTCCCATGACGCCGATCACGCGGGCGATCATCGCCAGCGGGATGCTGCGGCTGAACATCGTCACGGCGCCGGTCCAGATCGACAAGGTCAACGCCCACAGCAGCAGCGAACCCTCATGTCCGCCCCACACTGCCGAGAACAAATACTGGGTGGGCAATTGCGTATTCGAGTTCTGTGCCACATAGGCGACGCTGAAATCGTGGGTAAGGAAGCTGTAGGTCAGCAGCGCGAAGGCGCTGAATACGAACAGCAGTTGCAGGCGTGCAGCGGGGTAAGCCAGTTGCATCCATGAGGTGATGCCGCGTTGTGCGCCGATCAGCGGGAATACCGCCTGGATGACCGACAGTGCCAGGGCGATCAGCAGGGCGATCTGGCCGAGTTCCGGAATCATAGCGGCTTGCTCCCCGGGTGACGTTCGCCCATCTTGCCGGCGCTTTCGAGTGCCGAGGCAACCTCGGGCGGCATGTAGGTCTCGTCGTGCTTGGCAAGGACCTCCTCGGCGACGAACACATTGTCCGGTCCCAGGCGGCCCTGGGCGATCACGCCCTGACCCTCGGCGAACAGGTCGGGCAGGATGCCGCTGTAGGCGACGGTGATACTTTTCGCCATGTCGGTGACCACGAAGTTGACCGTCAGGCTGCCTTGCTCGCGCGTCACGCTGCCGGCCTCGACCAGTCCGCCAAGGCGGAATACGTGGTTGGGCGGCGCCTTCCCGTCGGCCACCTCGGTGGGCGAGAAGAAATACGAAAGATTGCCTTCGAGTGCATTCAGCACCAGGAAAGTGGCCAGGCCGAGGGCGGCGAGGGCAACGATGACGATTCCGAGCCGCTTGTGTCGCGCTTTCATTGATTCACCTCTTGTTCGAGTCGGGCGACGCGTGCAATGCGCTTCTTGATCTGTTGTGAGCGCGAGCGCAGCAGCAGCGGCTCGGCAATCATAAACAGCGCGGTTACGCCAAACGAGCCCCAGACATAAAGGCCGTAGCCGCCCATGTGGAAAAACTCGGCCATGCTCAGGTCCGTCCTTCTGCCAGTTCGCGCACCCAGTTGGCGGACCGCTCGCGTTCCAGGATCACGGCGCGTACTCGCGCCATCGAGACGGCGATCGAATACGCCCAGAAGCCGAGCGTCATGATCAGCATGGTTAACAGCATCGTCTCTTCCATCGTGGTCTCTTGATTCATGCGGATGGTGGAGCCCTGGTGCAGCGTGTTCCACCATTTCACCGAGTAATAGATGATTGGCACGTTGACCACGCCGACCAAGAGCAGGATCGCGCTTGCACGGTCGCCGCGGCGCGGGTCGTCGATCGCCGAGCGCAGCGCCATGTATCCGAGATACAGGAAAAGCAGGATAAGTTCCGAGGTGATGCGGGCGTCCCACACCCACCAGGTACCCCACATCGGCTTGCCCCAGAACGAGCCGGTCCACAGCGACAGGAACGCAAACATCGCCCCCGTCGGTGCCAGTGCTTGAGCCATCATTGCCGACAGGCGGGTATTGAACACCAGGCCCAGTGCCGCCCAGCCGGCCATTACCAGGTAAATGAACATCGACATCCATGACGCGGGTACGTGGACGAAGATAATCCGGTAGCCCTCACCTTGCTTGTAATCAGTGGGGGCGACGAAAAAGCTCATGTACAGGCCGATTGCGATCAGCACCACGGCGACGACAGTCGATACCACGGATATCTTGCGCGCCAGCGGATAGAAGGTCGCAGGTGAGGAGAACTTGAACCAGTTGATGAATCGGGAAGACATTGTGCCTCGGTCGATACCGTTAATGATTTCCTGGCCTGGGGGCGGCGTTGGCCGCGCCGAACCCCGGCTGCTGCAAACCCGACTATTTTGCCCTAATCCGCACGTTGTTCCTTGATCTGACTGGTTTTTGTGCAGAGTTCGTTGTGACCCTGACGGCGTCGGGCCGTAGAGCCTACCGGAGTCGATAGACAGCTGCAAAATCCCAGAGTTCGCTAGTCTTCCGCAACCCGCAATGCCGCCGCGGTGGCGAGCGGTGCCAGCACCAGGCTTGCCACCAGGATTGCGCCCAGCAGCGACAGGTGCGATTGGCCTCCCAGACCGGACACGGTCGCCTCGACCGCCCCGGCGCCGAATATCAGGACGGGGATGTACAGCGGCAGCACCAGCAGCGCCAGCAGCACACCACCGGAACGCAGGCCCAGGGTCAGGGCGGCGCCGATGGCCCCGATCAGGCTCAGCGTCGGGGTGCCCAGCAACAGCGAGATCACGAGGGCCTGCAGTGCGTCCATCGACAGGTCGTATTGCAGGCCCAGCAGTGGCGCAATGATCACCAGCGGCACGCCGCTGACCAGCCAGTGCGCGAGCACCTTGCCAGCCACCAGCAGTGCTACCGGTTGCGGAGTCAGCAGCATCTGTTCCAGCGTGCCGTCGCGATGGTCAGCGGAAAAAATCTGTTCCAGCGCCAGCATCGAGGCCAGCAGGGCGCCGACCCACACGATACCGGGGGCGATGAGGCGCAGGGTGCCCGGTTCCGGGCCGATGCCCAGCGGAAAGAGGCTGACCACAATCACGAAAAAAATCAGCGTGGTAAACACGTCGGAACGCCGACGCATCGCAATCGTGAGGTCGCGCCGGATGATCCAGTACAAGGGCTCAAGCATCGGCGCTGCCCAGGGAGACGGTGCGCGTATGCTCACCGATCATCGGTACCGCCTGGTGGGTGGTGATGATCGCCATGCCGCCGTTTTCGACGTGCCGACGGATCACGTCCTGCAGCAGTTGCACCGCATTGACGTCGAGCGCCGTGAAGGGCTCGTCGAGGATCCATACGCGGGCCTGGTTGGCAAGCAGCCGCGCCAGTGCAACGCGCCGCTTCTGTCCCTGCGACAGGTGTTTGCTGGGCAGGTCCTCGTGGCCCTTGAGGCCGATCTCTCCCAGCACCTCCCAGGCGCGTGCCTCGGACAGCTCGAAACCATCCAGCGTGGCCGCGATGCGCAGGTTCTCCGCCGCGGTCAGGTCCCCCTTGATGCCGTTCAGGTGACCCAGGTACAGCAGGTGGCGCGAATACTCCTCGCGCAGGCTGCGGATGTTGCGCCGGTCCCAGCGAACCTCGCCGGATTCCGGCAGCAGCAGGCCGGCCAGCGCACGCAACAGCGTCGTTTTGCCAGTGCCGTTGCGGCCTTTGAGGTGCAGCAGTTCCGCCGGGCGGACCTCAAAGCTGAGGTCGCGAAACAGCACGCGGTCGCCGCGCACGCAACTGAGCGCATCGATCTCCAGTGTGGGCGCGGCGGTGCCGTGGTTCATAGCGTCGGGGCTTGCGGAATCAAGCGCGCAAGTTTACACGATTCGTCGCCACAGCCAGTGTTACAGGTGGAAGCGACAGGCAAACCCCTGTCAGCCGCATGGGAACTGGCGTGCAACATGCGCGTCTGGTGGGATATTCTGCGCGTTGCAGATTGGCTGCCGTGGCCTGCTGGTCGTGCGCCTGGGGGCGGCGAGGTCCGGGGCGACGCCAAGCGAATGCGCAGGAGACGAGAGAGCGTGCTGAAAAACAAGTTGACCGAGATCCGCGCCTTGCCGACGCGATGCGGTATCTGCCCGATACGGGAAAAGGCGCTTTTCCAGGTCGTCGCCGAAACTTATCTGACCGATGCCGAATCACGCCGCACCGCTCAGTACCGTCTTCCGGCGCGTTCCCACCTTTACCAGGAATCGGCTCCGGCGGCGATGGCCTACACCCTGTTCGACGGCTGGCTGCTGCTCTATCGCACCCACTCCGATGGCAGCCGCCAGGGACTGCGGGTAGCGTTGCCCGGCGATTTCGTCGGGTATGCACCTATGTCCGATTCGCTCCACAGCCACGGTGCACTGGCGATTACTGACGTCGTGGTCTGCGGATTTCGCCAGACCGATCTGCACGCGATGATCGACACCCACACCGACATTGCGCGTCAGATCACCAGTATCCAGGCACGCTATCTCATGACCTGTGAGTCCAACGTGCTGGGTCTGGGACGCAAATCGGCCGAGCAGCGGATCGCGCACGCCGTGGTCGATTTATATCATCGGCTCGATCGGCGCCACGAGGTTGATGGCCAGTCGCACAGCATGCCCTTCCCCCTGACCCAGGAGATGCTGGGTGAACTGACGGGGTTGACGCCGGTGCACACCAACCGCGTTCTGCGCAAGTTGCGGTCCGACGGCATCATGCTGTGCGAGCGCCACCGGGTGGAGATCCTGGATCTGGCGCGTCTGATCAAAGTGGCCGACTACCGGGTCGGCAGCAGCCTCTGATCGGGGCGGCAGTACCGCAGCGGTGCGCTAGCCGCTATAATCGTGCGGCATTTTTTCAGGCCGATTCCGGTCAATGATTGAAATTCCGAGGAGCGACAACAGTGTCTGCACAAAACGACGCCGCCTTTTTGCGCATGTTTCTGGTGATTTTGGGGGCGTTGCTTGCCTTCACCGCCATCATCCTGATTGCCGCCAATCAGATCATCGGTTCGGTGGAGGAAGAGCGCGGCGAAGACCCGCGGCAGCGTGCGGCGATAGCCGAGCGCATCAAGCCGGTCGGCAACGTCGATGTGGCGGCCGTCAATGCAGCGCCGGCGGCGCCGAAGAGCGGTGCTGACATCGTAGCCAGCGCCTGTATCGCGTGCCACGGTGCCGGGGTCCTGGGTGCGCCCAAGATCGGAGACAAGGCTGCCTGGGAGCCACGGCTGCAGGCGGCAGGCGGCCTCGACGGGCTGACCGCGAGTGCGATCAAGGGTAAAGGGGGCATGCCGCCTAAAGGTGGTGCCATGGTCAGCGACGCCGAGATCCGCGCAGCAGTGGAGAGCATGCTTGCCGAGAGCGGCGTCGACGTGGCCGCCACGGGCAGTGCTGAGCCAGCCGCCGCGGCCGAGCCGGCTGCTACGCCCGCCGGTCCGGTCGAGGCAGTGAAAGAGATGGCTAACAGTGCAATGGATGTTGCGGCTTCCGCTGTTGCGGCGGTGATGCCGGAGTCGGCCGCACCAGAGGCCGCGCCGGCGGCCGATCTCGCGAAGGGCAAGGCGGTGTACGGTAGCGCCTGTTTTGTGTGTCACGACACCGGTGCCGCCGGTGCCCCCAAGCGTGGTGACCAGGCTGTCTGGGCGCCGCGTCTCGCACAAGGCGTCGAGGCGCTGACGAACAGCGCGCTCAAAGGCAAGAATGCGATGCCACCCAAGGGTGGGCGCATGGATCTGTCGGATGCCGACATTGCCGCCGCTGTCGCCTACCTGGTCAGTGAGGCGCAGTAGGCGGTCATTTCGATCGAACGAAAACCAGCAAGCCCGGCCTGATGCCGGGCTTTCTTGTTCCTGTCGCCGGCCAACAGACTGCGTCGATGCAGCGGTTCAGGCGCCAAGCATCGCCTTGAGCCCAGCGAGGCTGGCCTTGCCGCGTGCCTGTTTTTCTTCCGTGGACATTGCGGCACCGCGGCCTTCCCATTTCAGGTCGTCGTCAGGGAGTTCCTGCAGGAAGCGGCTTGGTTCGCAACGTACCAGTTCCCCGGCGCGCCGCCTGCGCTCGGCGCAGGTCATTACCAGGGTGCGCTGAGCGCGGGTCAGCCCGACGTAGGCGAGACGCCGCTCCTCGGCAATGTTGTCCTCCTCGATGCTGCTGCGGTGAGGCAGCAGCTCCTCTTCCATGCCAACCAGGAAGACGTGCGGAAACTCCAGCCCCTTGGCGCCATGCAGGGTCATCAATACCACGCGGTCACCGCTTTCTTCCTCATCCTGTCGCTCGAGGATGTCCATCAGCGAGAGGTGGTTGACCATGTGACCGAGACTCTCACCCCTCTTTTCGTCGGCGCGCAGTTTCTCCAGCCACCCGATCAGGTCCTCGACGTTTTCCCAGCGGCGTTCTGCGGCTTTGTCGCTGCCGCTGGTCTGGTCGATCCAGTCGCGGTAATCGAGGTCGCTCAGCAGCTGTCGCACGGTATCGACCGGTGAGTCCTCGCTGCTGCGGCCAATGTGGCTCAGCCATGCTGAAAATTCTCGCAGGCGCGACAGTGGCCGTGCTTTCAGGCGTTCGCCCAGCGCCAGTTCGTCGATCGCCTGGAACAGCGAACAGCGGCGCTCGGCCGCGTAGTGCGACAGGGTCTCCAGGGTGCTGGTGCCGATCTCGCGTCGCGGGGTGTTGACGATGCGCAGGAATGCGCTGTCGTCGTCCGGGTTGACGATCAGGCGAAGGTAAGCCATCACATCCTTGACTTCACTGCGCGAGAAGAACGAGGTGCCGCCACTGATGAAATACGGAATGTTCTGCGTGCGCAGCGCCTTTTCGAACGGCCTGGCCTGGTGGTTGCCGCGGTACAGGATGGCAAAGCTGCTGTAAGGTGCCCCGCTGTTGAAGCGTTGCTGGATGATCTCGCTGATCACCCGTTCGGCCTCGTCCTCCTCGTCGCGGCAATTGACCACGCGCAGCAGTTCGCCCGGGCCGAGTTCGCTCCACAGGCGCTTCTCGAACACGTGCTCATTGTTGGCAATCAGTGTGTTGGCGGCGCGCAGGATACGCCCGGTGGAACGGTAGTTCTGCTCGAGTTTGATCACGTGAAGGCGGGGAAAGTCATCGCGCAGACGCGCCAGGTTTTCCGGCCGCGCACCGCGCCAGGCGTAAATCGACTGATCGTCGTCACCGACCACGGTCAGCGCGCCGCGCACCCCGACCAGCAGCTTGACCAGCTCGTACTGTGCGCCGTTGGTGTCCTGGTATTCGTCGACCAGCAGGTAGCGGATGCGGTTCTGCCAGCGTTCGCGTAACGCCGGTTCCGTGCGCAGCAGGCTGACCGGCAGCAGGATCAGGTCGTCGAAGTCCACGGCATTGTAGACACGCAGCGCACGCTGGTAGGCGCCGTACAGTGCGGCATAAAAGCCCCCGAAGTCGTCCGTCGCGTTGCTCAGGGCGGTATCGGGGTCGATCAGATCGTTCTTCCACGCCGAGATCTGCCAGCGCGCGCGCTGCAGCGTGTCCTTGTCGGCCTCGTTTTTCTTTGCCAGTTCGCGCAGCAGCTGTTCGACGTCCTGCTCGTCGAAGATACTGAAGCCGGCACGCAGGCCGGCAGCCTTGAGTTCGCGACGCAGGATGTTGAGTCCGAGGGTGTGGAATGTGGAGATGCTCAGGCCGCGCCCGGCCTCGGCGTCGAGCAGCTTGCCGACACGTCCCTTCATCTCGCGCGCAGCCTTGTTGGTGAAGGTCACCGCGGTAATATGACGCGCGGCGACGCCGCCGTGCTCGATCAGATGTGCGATCTTGGCGGTTATCACGCGGGTCTTTCCGGAGCCTGCGCCGGCGAGCACCAATAGCGGCCCGTCGAGGTGGCGGACCGCCTCGCGCTGTCTCGGATTGAGATCGTTCATGCGCGGGGGTTAGACGTCCTCGCCGAACAGCGGGCGTTTGGCGCGGTACAGGGCCGAGATGTCCTCATCGCCGTGTCCCTGCTCCATCAATCGCTCGTAGTGCACCAGCGTCATCTCGACCATCGGCAGCTGCACCTGGTCGGCCGCCAGCATCGTCTGGCAGATCTTGAGGTCCTTGTGATGCAGGGCGAGGCGAAATCCCGGCTCGAAGATGCCGCGAGTCATGTTGCGGCCACGATGCTCGACGAACCAGTTCCCGGCAGCGCCGCTGCTGACCACGTCGACCACCTTGTCCATGTCCAGGCCCTGATGCTGGCCGAACGCCAGCGCCTCGGTGACGGCCTGGTTGATGCCGGCACACATGATCTGGTTGACTGCCTTGGTCGCCTGGCCGCTGCCGACAGGGCCCATATGCACGACCTTGCGGCTGATCGCGTTCAGCGCGGGCATGATCTGTTCGAGCACCGCTTCGTCGCCGCCGATCATCATCACCATGGTTGCCTTCTCGGCACCTTCTTTCCCGCCGGACACCGGTGCATCGAGGAAATGGATGCCGTGTGCCTCGAGCCTTTCTGCGACGGTGCGCGCCGTATCTATGCTGACCGTGGATGTGTCCAGGACCACGCTGCCGGCGGTCATCACCCGGGCAAGACGGTCGACCACCTGTTGCAGATCGGCATCGGCGGACACCGAGGTGATCACCAGGTCCGATTGGGCGCCGGCAGATTCCAGCGAATCTGCGACCGTGAAGCCGTGTTGCGCGGCGGCACTCTGTGCGCGTTCCGGGGTGCGGTTCCAGGCCTGAGTAAGCAGGCCGGCGCGGAACAGGTTGCCAGCCATACCGGCACCCATGGCGCCGAGGCCGATGACAGTGGTTTTCATGCGTTCAGTTCGCTCCAAAATCGATGGCAGTGGCCGGGCCTTGAGCCGGGGTACAATCCTACCGGTCGGTCGCGGCCGGGCCAAGCGGCGCTTGCGCAACGGGGAGTCGGGCGCTGGCAGGCGGCGGATCTTCGGTTGATTTCTTCGACTGGCTGCGCTCGGACATGGTCAAGAGCAGCGGCATCAGTGCCGATAAAGGCATACGACCGAATTTGTGAGATCAACCGCAAGACAATGTGAAGGCGATCTTCCATTATTGAAAGATATGCGGTCACGCCGGAGGGCATGCCAATGAACAGGAGTAGCGCTGGTGTTGAGTGAGGAAGGACGTAACAAGCGGTTGGCGGCTATCGGCCTGGTGTGGGCGATGCTGGCCGGTGGTGTCTTTGCGGCCGATGGCGAGGTAATCGAGGCGCCACCGCCACCGCCACCACTGCAATCCGGTGAGCCGCTGGAGCCCGAAGTCACTATTCGTCGCACCGACAGGGAAACGATCTACGAATACCGCCGCAACGGCCAGCTGTTCCTGGTACGGGTGCAGCCGATCGTGGGACCGCCGTATCACTTCGTCGACATCAATGGCGATGGCGAACTGGACTATCGGCCGGGCGAGCCGCTGCGCAGCAATATCCAGCAGTGGATCCTGTGGCGCTGGTGAAGTAACCGCGTTCAGCATCATGTCGCGCGAGCGGGTGTCGTGACGGGCTCTGCCGCGTCCGCGCTTTCTTGGAGTTGCAGTAATTCAGCCGAAAAATCGCCGTTGCGGCCGCGTCCGGCGCGCTTCACAACGGGTCTTTGCCGTCCATCTGTCGATAGAGGTTCGCAATCACTTTGTCGCCCCACAGCCCGAGCGGGCAGTGGGTGATCTCGATTCGGCCCAGTTTCTTGGGATTCTTGTTGGTCATCAGAACGATCTTGTTCTCGAGGAAGCAGCCGCACACTTTGCATCGCTTGCTGTTCCTGTCCAACTGCGGACAGCCTTCGCAGGTTTTTGCCCGCGCCTTGGCGATCAGCTGGTTGTTGATCTTTTCGACCGACAGCAATAACCCGGCGACCTTCTTCAACAGCGGTTCATGTGCCACGATCGCAGTCCCCCCCTGGCGACGGCAGGCGCGGCGATGTGCCGGCAGCGTTCACGAGCTGAGTGCCGCCAGCAGACAGCGCAACGCCTGGCCGCGATGGCTGAGCTGGTTCTTGCGCTCGGCCGGCAGTTCGGCCGCGCTGCAGCCCTCGTCATCAACGAAGAACAAGGGGTCGTAACCGAAGCCCGCCTCCCCCTGTGGCGAGCGCAGTATCACGCCTTCCCATGTTCCCTGGCAGATGATCGGCGTAGGGTCGTCGGCATGACGCAGATAGACCAGAACGCACTGAAAGCGTGCGCTGCGCTGCGGTTCCGGAACTTCCGATAGGGCCGCGAGCAACTTGGCGTTGTTTGCGGCGCTGCCGCCGTCCGCCCCGGCGTAGCGTGCCGAGTAGATGCCGGGTGCACCGTTGAGGTGGTCGACCTCCAGGCCGGAGTCGTCGGCAATCGCCGGCAGGCCGGTGTGCTGGGCCGCGTTGCGTGCCTTGATGATCGCGTTCTCGACGAAGGTGAGTCCGGTCTCTTCTGCATCGGGGACGCCGAAATCCGACTGCGGAACGACTGTGATCTCACGGTCGGCCAGTAATTCGCTGAACTCTTTTACTTTGCCCTTGTTGCCTGTGGCGAGGACGATGCGCTGTGACATGGCTGGTTCTTCCTGGTCGTCTTGGCATCGACGGTGCGATGCCGGTCGGGAATTATCGTTTCCCTGGCGGCCTTTGGCCAATCGCCCTCAATCGCCGGCGATCAGCGCGTTCTGTGCGTCGATTATCTGCGTGATGCCGCGGCGCGCGAGATCGAGCATTGCATTCATCTCCTCGGTGGAAAACGGCGCGCCCTCGGCGGTGCCCTGGACCTCGATGAAGCGCCCGAACCCGTCCATCACCACGTTCATGTCGGTCTGCGCCCCCGAGTCCTCGGCGTAGTCCAGATCGAGCACCGGGACGCCCTCGTAAATTCCCACCGAGACGGATGCCACGTTGGACGCGATCGGGTCGTCGTCGATGCCACCGTCACGGCGCAGCCGCTGCAGCGCCTGGCGCAGGGCCACAAAAGCGCCCGAGATCGCTGCGGTCCGGGTCCCGCCATCGGCCTGGATCACGTCGCAATCGAGCGTGACGGTGCGTGGCCCGAGCTTGCGCAGATCCACCGCGGCACGCAGGGCGCGACCGATCAGGCGCTGGATTTCCATCGTCCGCCCACCCTGGCCGCCACGGGCCGCCTCGCGATTCATCCGGCTGTGGGTCGAGCGCGGCAGCATGCCGTACTCGGCAGTGACCCAGCCCTGGTCCTGGTCGCGCAGCCAGCGCGGCTGCTGGTTATCGACACTGGCGGTGCAGATCACCTTGGTATTGCCGAATGCCACCAACACCGAGCCCTCCGCGTGCATTGTGAAATTCGGGGTGAAGACAATGGGCCGCATCTGGTCCGGGCTACGTCCGCTGGGTCGCATCTTGTTTCCTTATCGTTGCTGTTCGCCCGAGTTTTCGAGCATGTTGTGCAGGTGCGCAATCGCCTCCTCGAGCTGCGGGTCCGATGCCGGTTCGAGCAGGACGGCATCGTCGCCGCAGCTGACGGGTGGCGCCAGCCAGCGCAATGCAACGCCGGTCACGTTGTCGCTGTTTGGCACCTTTGCCGCCTGATCGACGAGCATGTCCAGTCTGTCGCCGATGGGGCCGGATTCGTCGTTCAGGCCGTCGATGAGCGATTGCGTCGGCACCTGTCCCCACAGCCCGTCCGAACATAACACGAGGATATCGCCTGCCTGCAACACGGTGGGCGGGCTGCAGGTCGTGGTGGGGGGATTTGCCATTCCGCCCAGGCAGCGTGTCAGGCTGGCCCGCGGGCGCGAGGCCTCGTCCGCCCGCTGGCGAACAAAACGCACCTGCGCGTGGTCACGTGTCTGTGCGTGCACCTGGCCGTCGCGGACCAGGTACAGGCGACTGTCTCCGACGTGCGCCCAGTAGGCAATGCCGCGCTGCACAATCGCCAGCACTGCCGTGGTGCGCGGTGCGATCGGTGGATCCTGGCGGCCCCCGTAGCGGATGATCGCGTGATGTGCCCTGCCGATGCACTGCAGCATGAAAAGCTCGGGATCGCGGAGCGGTTTTTGCGCCTGCCTGAACATGGCCTCGCAGACATCGATCAACAACTGCGCCGCGACCTCGCCGCGCGGATGGCCGCCCAGGCCATCGGCCAGACCGAGCAGCAGGGTCTCGCCGCTCGACAGCACCAGGCACCGGTCCTGATTGCACGAGCGGTCGCCGGTCAGTGACGCCTTGGCGGCCTCGAACGCTTTTTCCGGGCCGCTCATTCGTCTTCCTGCACGGTCGCCGGCGCGCCGCCCTTCATTGGCTTGGGTACGGGAATGCGGCCTAGCAGCGCATCGCGCAGCTCACCGGCGCTGTTGGGACGGTCTTCCGGATCGACCCGCATTGCCCAGTCGATCGATTCGAGGATCTCGCGTGGATAATGGCGACCGAACGATTCGACCGCCGGATGCAGGGTGTCCTTCGCATGACGCTCCACCGCGGAGGGCGGCGGCTTGCCTTCAATGCAGGCACGCATCGTGGCGCCAATCGCATACACATCGGTGCACGGCCCCACCTTCGCCGAGGCGTAGTACTGCTCGATCGGTGAGAAGCCGGGTGTCACCACCTGCGCCTTTTTGTCGCCGACGTCGTCGAGGTGATACGCGGCACCGAAATCGAGCAGCAGCGGGTTGCCACCCGGGCGCAGGTGGATATTGCTCGGCTTGATGTCGAGGTGCAGGTGCTGACGGCTGTGGATCAGTGCCAGGGCATCCAGCAACGGAGGGAATACCGTCATCAGAAAGTTCGTGCTCAGTCCCCCCTGCCGCTTCTTTATGTAGCGGCCGAGATTCTTCCCCGGCTCGTAGTTCATCACCAGGTAGGCGGTGTTGTTCGCCAGAAAGCAGTTGCGGACATGCACGATGTTGGGATGACGCAGCGTCGCCAACAGGCGCGCCTCCTGGTAGAAGAGGCGGCGCCCGCGCTGAAAGCTCTCGTACTTGTCCTCGCGCAAGACAGTGACCGCGGCGCCTTCGTCGCGCGCGCCGAAGCGCTTGGGCAGGTATTCCTTGATCGCCACTTCGTCGTGGCTGTCCTCGTCTTCGGCGAGGTAGATCAGACTGAAGCCACCGCTTCCGATGAGCTTTGTGACCCGGTAACAGTCGAGCACCGTGCCGATGGGAAGACTGTCGCGTGGGCGTGGGGACATTCTTTCGGACAGGTCACGGTGCGTTTGGAGGCAATGCTCCTTATGATACACCCAATGCCCGCAGGCAAATGCAGCGGGCGCTCCAACCGAGGTCAGCATGATTCGAAGTATGACGGCGTTTGCGCGCGAGCAGGGACATGGCGAGTACGGCGAACTCACATGGGAGATTCGTTCGGTGAATCACCGGTTTCTCGAGTCGACGGTCCGTCTGCCCGAGGAGCTGCGCGCGATCGAACCCGTTGTGCGCGAACAGGTCACGCTGCGTCTCGGGCGCGGCAAGGTGGAATGCAATCTGCGGTTCAAGGCAGCCACTGCTGCGGCCACTGAGCTCAAGGTCAATGACGGTCTGGTCGACCAGATCCTCGCTGCTGCCGACAAGATGGCACACCGGCTGCACAGCTCGCATCAGCTCAGCATCATGGACCTGCTGCGTTGGCCCGGCGTACTGGAGAGTGCCGAGCAGGATTTCACGCCGTTGCAGGAGGCGGCGGTCGAGCTGCTCGACAAGACCATAGACTCGTTGCTGGAGGCGCGCGAGCGCGAAGGCGGACGCCTGTCAGAGCTGATCGCGCAACGCGTCACATCGATGCGGGCCCAGGTCGAGCTCGCGCGCGAACGCATGCCGCAGGTGATCGCCGCGGTGCGTGAACGCCTGCGCAGCCGACTGGCCGAGGTGGCGGAAACGCTCGACCAGGCCCGTCTCGAACAGGAGATGGCACTGTTGGCGCAGCGTCTGGACGTCGACGAAGAGATGGACCGCCTGCGCACCCATCTGGACGAGGTCGAGCGCGTGCTCAAACAGGACGAGCCGGTGGGGCGTCGCCTGGACTTTTTGATGCAGGAACTCAATCGCGAGGCCAACACCCTCGGTTCGAAGTCGGCCGACAGCGAGACCACCGCGGTTTCGGTGGAGATGAAGGTGTTGATCGAACAGATGCGCGAGCAGGTTCAGAATATCGAGTAGATGGAGCAGCAACATGTCTGAATCAGCAATCCTGTTCATCGTGTCCGCGCCTTCCGGGGCTGGCAAGACCAGTCTGCTGCGTGAGCTTGTGCCGGCCGACGATCGCCTGGTGGTTTCGGTCTCACATGCGACACGTGCGATGCGCCCCGGGGAACAGGACGGGACGCATTACCATTTCGTCAGCGTCGAGCGCTTTCTCGAACTGGTCGGCGAGGGGGCGTTTCTCGAACACGCGCGGGTATTCGACAACTACTACGGTACCTCCGAGGCGGCGGTGCGCAGTCAGCTTGCGCGCGGCCTCGACGTGGTGCTGGAGATCGACTGGCAGGGCGCGCGTCAGGTGCGCCAGCGGTTTGCCGATGCGGTGTCGGTCTTCATCGCCCCTCCCAGTATCGATGCCCTGCGCCAGCGGCTGTCGGGGCGCGGACAGGACAGCGAGGCAGTGGTCGAGCGACGCATGGCCGATGCCCGCAGCGAACTCTCGCACTACGCGGAGTACGACTATCTGGTGATCAATGATGATTTCCATGCTGCGCTTGGGGAATTGCGCGCAATCGTGACCGCCGAGCGTCTGCGCGAGCCGCGCCAGTCGGCGCGCTTTTCCGCCGCCTTGGCCAGCATGCTTGGCTAGTTGGCCACAAAAACATACAATTACCCGTTCGCAATCGATTTCCCGATCCCTGGAGTTGTTGACGCACCATGGCCCGTATCACCGTAGAAGACTGTCTCACCAACGTGGACAACCGTTTCGATCTCGTTCTTCTGGCCAGCCGCCGCGCGCGCCAGCTGGCAAACGGCGTTGACCCCCTGGTCCCATGGGAGAACGACAAGCCCACCGTCGTGGCCCTGCGTGAGATCGCCGAAGGCCTGATCACCGAGGAGACCATGGTGGAACCGGAGCCGACCAAGGACTCGATCGACGACGAACTGGCGGCGGCGCTGGCCGGCCAACTGGGCGTTGCCGACCTGGGAAGCGACGATGAGTAGATCGGCCGGTGGAACCCTCTCTTTCTGAGACACCCTCCACCCTGCCGCCGGACCAGGCTGACACCCCGGCAACCGGCGATGCGCGTTTTCTTGTCAGCGATCTTTGCAGTTATCTAGAAAGCTATCTCACCCGCGAACAGGTCAGCGAGGTCTACCGCGCCTATCTGTTCGGGGCAGAGGCCCACGAAGGCCAGAATCGGCTCTCCGGCGAACCCTACATCTATCACCCTGTTGCCGTGGCGCGCATCCTGGCCGGCATGCGCATGGATCACCAGTGCCTGATGGCGGCGATCCTCCACGACGTGATCGAGGATACCGAGACCGCGAAGGAGCAGCTGGCGCGCGAGTTCGGTCGGGAAATCGCCGAGCTGGTTGACGGGGTCAGCAAGCTCACGCAGATCAAGTTCCGGTCACGTGCCGAGGCCCAGGCGGAGAACTTCCGCAAGATGATGCTGGCGATGACCAAGGACATCCGGGTCATCATGATCAAGCTGGCAGACCGTCTGCACAACATGCGCACGCTGGGTGTGATGGGGCCGAACAAGGCGCGCCGCATCGCGCGCGAGACGCTCGATATCTACGCCCCGATCGCCAACCGGCTCGGTATCAACAGTATCCGCCACGAGCTCGAGGAGCTTGGCATGGCGGCACACTGGCCGTGGCGCTACAACGTGCTGCGCGGGGCACTTCGCAAACGCCGCGGTAACCGCAAGGAGGTGGTCAGCAACATCGAGGAAGTGCTGCGTGGCCGCCTGCAGCAGGAGGGCTTCGACGGCAACGTCTACGGACGGGAGAAGCACGTCTACAGCATCTACCGCAAGATGCTGGAGAAGAAGCTGTCACTCAACGAGCTTGCCGATGTGTATGCGTTTCGCATCCTCGTCGACTCGGTGGACACCTGTTATCGCGTGCTCGGCGTGGTGCACAACCTGTACCGCCCGGTACCGGGAAGGTTCAAGGACTACATCGCGATACCCAAGGCCAACGGCTACCAGTCGCTGCATACGGTGCTGTTCGGGCCGCATGGTCTGCCGATCGAGATCCAGATCCGCACGCGTGAGATGCACCGCGTGGCTGAGGAAGGAATCGCAGCGCATTGGCAGTACAAGGATACAGGCGCGCGTGCGCTGACACCGGACGCGGCCGCCGACTGGCTGCGTAACCTGCTCGAGGTGCAGAAAGACTCGGGCAATTCGATGGAATTCCTCGAGCACGTCAAGGTCGACCTGTTCCCGGACGAGGTCTATGTATTCACGCCACGCGGCCAGATCTTCGTGCTGCCCAAGGGTGCGACGGTGATCGACTTCGCTTACGCGGTGCACTCGGACGTCGGAAACCAGTGTGTGGCTGCGCGGGTGGACCGTCGACTGGCGCCTTTGCGTTCGCAGCTGCGCAATGGGCAGACGGTCGAGATCATCACCAAGCCCAACAACCGTCCCAACCCGGCATGGCTGGATTTCGTGGTTACCGGCAAGGCCCGTGCAACCATCCGCTCATACCTCAAACGCCTTGAACAGACGGAGGCGGTCGAGCTTGGTCGGCGGCTGCTGGAGCGTGAACTGGAGACACAGGGCCGATCGCTCGACCTTGTGGGTGAGCAGGAACGCACACAGCTGTTGGCCGAGATTGGCCTGCACAGCTTCGACCATTTGCTCGAACAGGTTGGCCTGGGCAATCGCATGGCCAAGCTCGTTGCCCGCCTACTCGTGTCGAGCACCGAACAGGGGGGCGCGGACGCCGGTCCAGCCGGTTCGCTGACGATAAAGGGCACCGAAGGCATGGTGGTGAGCTTCGCCAAATGCTGTGGCCCTATACCCGGTGATCCGATCATCGCGATCTTCAGTCCGGGGCGCGGGCTGGTGGTGCACAACCATGACTGTCCGAATCTTGGCGACTTCCGCCGCCAGGGCCAGAGCTGGCTGGATGTGCAGTGGGCAGACGATGTCAGCGGCGAGTTCTCGACGGCGATCCGTGTCGACGCCGGCAATCAGCGCGGAATGCTGGCGACCATCGCAGCGCTGATCGCCGAGGAAGGCTCGAATATCGAAGACGTGCGCAGCGAAGAGCGCGATGGACTCAGCACCAGTCTGCGTTTCGTGGTGACGGTGAAGGGACGCAAGCACCTTGCGGCCATACTGCGACGCCTCAAGCACGTACCCTTCGTGCTGCGCATCAACCGGGTGATTGGCTGATCGGTTCAGCTGGGTCGCCGGCCGGCACCAGTTGCAGCCGGCCATCGTGCAGTTCGAGACGTTGTGCGCCGTGCATGACGGCGTCCAGCGTCTTACCCGCCAGGGCGTGACGCCAGCCTTCGAGCAGGGTGCAGTCGCGCTCACCACGCACGAATCTCTCCAGTTCCTTGCGCGTTGCGATCGCCTGCGCCGTCAGTTGGTGCTCGTCGGCAATCAGGCGCAGTGTGGCGCTCAGAAGGTCGGCCATGGCGTCCTCCTGGGCGTTTAATGGCGTTGTTCGGCCCTGGTCCACCGGCCAGTCCTCGCGCGGCGTTTCAGCGCCCTCGGCGATCAGTTTGAGCAGCGCCTCGCCCTCGCGTCGGATCTGGCCGGGTTCGAGGCCACGGATCTTCGACAGGCCGCCGGCGTCGCGCGGCATGCGCCGGCATAGATCGATCATTACTTCGTCCTTGAGCACCCATTTGCGCGGCAGGTCGCGTTCACGCGCCTGGATCTCACGCCACGCCGCCAGCCGTTGCAGCACGGCAAGCTGGCGTCCCCGCAACATCTGCTTGCCCTTGGTGCGCTGCCACATCCCCCAGGGGTCGGGGAAGTAGGTCTGCGGATCGGCCAGGGTTGCGAAGTCCGCGGCCAGCCACTGCAGGCGTTCGCGGTCGAACAGATGCCCGCGCATGTGCAGGTACAGCTGGCCGAGATAGACCACATCGTCCAGTGCATAGCGCAACTGTTGCTCATCAAGTGGCCTGTGCGACCAGTCAGTGCGTGACTGGTCCTTCGGCAGTTCGACGTTCAACAGCAGCTTGACCAGGTTGGCATAACCGATCTGGTCGCCGTGTCCAAGCAATGCCGCGGCCGGCTGGGTGTCGAACACGGGCATTGGCAGCCCGCGGTGATCGTGCAGAAAGATCTCCAGGTCCTGGCGCGCCGCGTGCAGCACTTTCAGGACGCTGGCGTCGTACAGGATGTCGAGCAATGGCTGGAGGTCGTCCAGTTGCAAGGGATCGATGCAGGCGGCCACCTCGCCATTGCAGACCTGGATCAGGCAAAGCCGTGGATAGTAGGTGCGCTCGCGGATGAACTCCGTGTCCACCGCCAGCCACTCGCTGCCTTTGAGCATTGCGCACAACTCGAGCAGCTGTTGCGCGGTATCGACGTATCTCTCTTGCATTTGATCCTTCCTTTAACGAGGCAGAGGATATCATCCGCACAGGCGCAGGCAGGCTGTGGCGGGGTAAGATTGTCCGCATCGGGTTTTTTCGGAACGTCCGGATGCGCGCACTGATCGAGTACTTCATTCGCCTCGCGGTCTTGAAACGCGGCCCGCAGGACCTGCCTTCGTCGCCGGAACTCTTCGCCTTGCTCGCGGTGCTCAATGTCCTGATCGGCACGGCCAACGGAACGGCATTGTTCGGCAATGCGGGCGCTGCGCTGGGGGCGAATGTTCTCGACCTGGGACTGACCCTGATCATGCTGCTCGTGCTGTTGCAGTTTCGTGGTCATGTCGCACGCTGGCTGCAGACCGCGACGGCGTTTCTTGGGCTCGGGGTCCTGGCCGGGTGCCTGATGCTTTTCGTACGCGGGCCTGCGACGTCGCTTGGCATTACCGAACTGGCGATGCTGATCGATTTCGTGCTGGCGATCTGGCTGCATGTCGCCCTCGGCGGTGTGCTGCGGCATGCGCTCGGTATCCCATTGCTGGCAGGCGTCGTCATCGTGCTCAGCTACACCATCATGGCGTTCAACCTGATCGCCAGAGTCTTTCCACCGGCGATCGGTACCTGAATGCATATCCATATCCTCGGCATCTGTGGAACCTTCATGGGGGGCATCGCGTTGATTGCGCGTGCCTTCGGCCATCAGGTCTCGGGTTCGGACGCCAACGTCTATCCGCCGATGAGCACCCAACTCGAGGCGGCGGGCATCCGCCTGATGGAGGGCTATGACCCGGGGCATCTCGACCCCGCGCCTGATCAGGTGGTCGTGGGCAACGCCATGTCGCGAGGTAACCCGGCGGTGGAGCACATGCTTGCGCGTGGGTTGCGCTACATCTCGGGGCCGCAGTGGCTGGCAGAAAACGTGCTGCACGATCGCTGGGTGCTGGCGGTCGCGGGAACACACGGCAAGACCAGCACGGCCAGCATGCTGGCATGGATCCTCGAATACGCCGGTCTCAAGCCCGGTTTCCTGATCGGTGGCGTACCGCGTAACTTCGGTATCTCTGCGCGCGCCGGGGACGCACCGTTTTTCGTCGTCGAAGCCGACGAATACGATACGGCGTTCTTCGACAAACGCTCCAAGTTCGTGCACTACCGGCCGCGTACGCTGGTGATGAACAATCTGGAGTTCGATCATGCGGACATCTTCGACGACCTGGAGGCCATCCAGCGCCAGTTTCACCACCTGGTGCGCACAGTGCCGGGCAACGGCCTGATCATCTCACCGTTGAGCGATGGCAATCTGCACGATGTCCTGGAGATGGGTTGCTGGACACCGTTGCAGCACTTCGACACGGAACTGGAGGCCGATTGGCACGTGGCTGATTGTGCGCCCGACGGCAGCAGCTTCGACGTGATCTGCGAGACGCATAACGTCGGAACGCTGCAGTGGTCACTGAGCGGGCGTCACAACATCAGCAATGCCTTGGCCGCGCTCGCCGCGGCGCGCCATGCCGGTGTGCCGCCGTCCGTCGGCATCGAGGCACTGGCGCGATTCGAAAACGTCAAGCGTCGCATGGAGTTGCGCGGCGAGGTGGGCGGGGTGCGGGTGTTCGATGACTTTGCGCATCATCCCACGGCGATACGCACGACGCTGGATGGCCTGAGCCAGCAGGTCGGCAACAGACGCATCCTGGCGATTCTGGAACCCCGTTCCAACACCATGCGCATGGGCGTGCACGTCGGCCAGCTGGCGGATGCGCTTGGGCAGGCAGATCAGGTGTGGGTGTTTGCACCGCCTGAACTCGGCTGGGATGCGGCCACCGTGCTGCGGAGTCTTGGCAGGCGCCTGCATGTCCACGACAGTACGCAGTCGATTATCGATGAAGTCGCCGGGTTGGCTGCGCCAGGTGATCAGGTCCTGATCATGAGCAATGGTGGTTTTGAAGGCATCCACCAGCGTCTCCTCGACGCCCTGGATAGTCGGGGCTGACAGGCGGTCATTGGCCGTCGCATGCATGCCGCCATAAACTGCGTATGCGATCGATCGGGCATGCTTAAATAATCCCTATGAACGGTAAACAAGCGCCAATTGGCGTCGCCCTGACCGGGGCCTCAGGTATCCAGTACGGCCTGCGTCTTATCGAATGCCTGGTGGCGGCGAAGCGGGACGTCTACGTGATGGTGTCGCAGGCGGCCCAGGTCGTCGCGAACATGGAGACGGACCTGAAGCTGCCGGGGCATCCCGAAGAGATTGCCACGCTGTTGACGGAGAAGTTCGGCGCCAGGCCCGGACAATTGCAGGTGTTTGGCCGTCAGCAGTGGACGGCGCCGGTCGCCAGCGGTTCGAACCCCCCGCAGGCGCTGGTGATCTGTCCGTGTACGACCGGCACGCTGGCCTCGGTGGCAAACGGGATCTGTGATGACCTGATCGACCGTGCCGCAGACGTCGCGCTGAAGGAGCGGCGTCAGCTGATCCTGGTGGTGCGCGAGACACCGTTGTCGTCGATCCATCTCGAAAACATGCTGAGTCTGACTCGGGCCGGTGCGGTGATCATGCCCGCCAATCCGGGGTTCTACTTCCGCCCGACGTCGGTTGGGGAGATCATCGATTTCATGGTTGCGCGGATCCTCGATCATCTCGGGGTCGCGCATACGCTGACCGCCCGATGGGGCGATGAGCACTGACGCTTCCGGGCAGGTGGCCGAGCGGGTTGCAGTATTTCCGCTCAACGTCGTGCTGTTCCCCGGCGGCCTGCTGCCTCTGCGTATCTTCGAGCCGCGTTACCTGCGCATGGTCAGTGAATGCATGCGCCATGACGCGCCGTTCGTGGTTGTGCCGATCGTCGATGGTGAGGAATCCGGTGGCGTGGCAACGATTGCCGCCACCGGCACTTTGGCACGCATCATCGACTGGGAGCAGCGCGATGACGGCCTGCTCGGGTTGTTGTGCGAAGGCGGGCAGCGCGTGGCCATAGGAGACACCGAAGTCGAGCACGACCGGCTGTTGCGCGCACAGGTGGTGCCGTTGAGGCCGCCGCGGCCGCAGGCGCTGCCGTCGGACCTGGCGTGGGCCGCCGACCTGCTCGACGAGTTGCTGCGACGTATCGGCCCGCCGTTCGACCGCCTGATCTCGGCCGATCCCGCGACTGAGCCCAGTGCCGATCATGTGGTCAATCGGCTGATCGAGATTCTGCCGCTGCCGCTGGCGGAGAAGTGCGCCTTGTCCGATATCGACGACAGTGTCGCGCGTCTGCAGCGGTTGTCCGGTCTGATTAACCCTGCGGGGTCTCAGCGCGACGACTGATGGCGCTGGCGCAGGTGGACCAGCGCCCATACCAGCAGGATCAGTGCAACGGCGGCGAGCGGGAACAGCAGGGAGCGCCAGTCACCCGATGTGCTCAATTCGCCGAGCACGATGCCCGGGATCAGGTAGGCTGGCGCCCAGACCAGGGCTGACAATACGTTGGCAAGATAGAAACGCCGTGGCGGCATGTGCATCAGGCCGGCGACCAGGGGCACGATCGCGCGGATCGGGCCGAAGAAACGCCCCAGGGCAACGCTCAGGTCGCCATATTTTTCGAAGAACCGGATACCCTTCTGCAGATGGTCGGGGTGCAGGCGGAACCAGCGCCAGCGGGCGGTCAGGTACTCGAAGTGGTGGCCCAGCCAGTAGCTCAGACCGTCGCCGATAATGGCCCCGGCGATTGCCCACAGGCACATGAGCCAGAAATCCAGGATGCCGGCACCAATCAGGGTGCCGGCACCCAGCAGGATCACCACGCCCGGTACCAGCACGCCGACGATCGCCAGCGACTCGACGAGCGCTACTGCGAACACCACCCAGCCGGCATAGCCTGGATTGAGTTCGATCCAGCCCAGAAGCGCGGAAAACCACTCGGTCAAGTGGAGGGCTCAGTCGAGGCCGGCGAACACCGCCTCGGCTGCACTCAGTGTTGAATCGATGTCCGCGTCGGTATGCGCTGCCGAGACGAAACCGGCTTCAAAAGCAGAGGGTGCCAGGTAGACGCCGTGCTCGAGCATGCCGTGGAAGAACGCGCGGAAACGCGCCTGGTCGCAGGCCATGGAGCCGGCGAAATCGGTCACCTTGTCCGCCTCAGTGAAGAACAGGCCGAACATCCCGCCGATGTGGTTCTCGGTCATCGGTACGCCGGCCTTGCGTGCGGCCGCGATCATGCCCTGGACCAGGGTCTCGACCTTGGCGCCGAGTGCATCGAAAAAGCCAGGCATGGCGATCAATTCCAGCGTCTTCAGTCCGGCGGCCATGGCCACCGGGTTGCCCGACAGGGTGCCGGCCTGATAGACCGGTCCCAGCGGCGCGATCTTTTCCATCACATCGCGTCGGCCGCCGAAGGCGCCGACCGGCATGCCGCCACCGATCACCTTGCCCAGCGTGGTCAGGTCCGGGCGCACGTTGTATACCGCCTGTACGCCACCGAGGGCGACCCGAAAGCCGGTCATGACCTCGTCCAGGATCAGCAGGCTGCCGTACTGGTCGCAGACCTCGCGCAGACCCTGCAGGAAACCCGGCTCGGGCAGGATGCAGTTCATGTTTCCGGCCACCGGTTCGACGATGATGCAGGCGATCTGATCTCCGGCCGTGGCAAAGGCATCACGCACCTGATCGAGATCGTTGTAGCTCAGCGTGATCGTGTGTTCGGCCAGTGCGGCGGGCACACCGGGCGACGACGGTTCGCCCAGGGTCAGTGCTCCCGAGCCGGCCTTGACCAGCAGCGAGTCCGAGTGACCGTGATAACAGCCCTCGAACTTGACGATCTTGTCGCGCCCGGTGAATCCACGCGCCAGGCGGATCGCCGACATCGTGGCCTCGGTGCCTGACGAGACCATGCGCACCATTTCGATCGATGGCATCAGCTCGCACACGCGGTCGGCCATCCGGGTCTCGATCTCGGTCGGAGCGCCGAAAGAAAGCCCCTTGTGGATGATGTCGGCAACTGCCTCGATGACTTCCGGATGCGCATGGCCGAGGATCATCGGACCCCACGAGCCGACGTAATCGATATAGCGCTTGCCATCAGGATCGAACAGGTAGGGACCGGCCGCGCTGTCGATAAACACCGGTTCGCCGCCGACGCCGCGAAACGCGCGTACCGGCGAGTTGACGCCACCCGGGATGTGGCGTTGGGCGAGTTCGAAACGGTCGTGCGCAGCGGTCATGGTCGGGCCTCCTCGGCGGGGTTGAAACAGGGCGCGAAGGCACGGGCGGCAGCGGTAACATCGGGCGCCGCGAACACCGCGCTGATCACCGCCAGCATGTCGGCGCCGGCACGCACCAGGGCGGCGCCATTCTCGGGGCTTATCCCGCCTATCGCAACCGTCGGGACCGATAATTCGGTGCGCGCACGGCGCAGCAGGTCCGGCGTCGCTGCAACCGCCTGCGGCTTGGTCGGTGAGGCAAAGAAGCTGCCGAAGGCGACATAGTCGGCACCCCCGGCGGCTGCCCGTTGTGCCAGGTCAAAGCGGTTGTAGCAGGAGACGCCGATCAGGCTGCCGGCGGGCAGGCGGGCCCGCGCGCAGTCGATGGCCATGTCGTCGCGGCCCAGGTGTACACCGTCTGCGCCTACGGCACAGGCGAGGTCGACGTCATCGTTGATCAGCAGCGGGACCTGGAAGTGTGCGCACAACGTCTGGAGAGCCGTCGCGGTGGCCAGGCGGCATTGCCGGTCGTCGCTCTTGTCCCGGTATTGAACCAACGAAGCGCCACCGCGCAGGGCGGCGTGCACGGCCACGCGTGCCTCCTCGGCGCCCAGCGCTCGATCCTCGGTGATCACGTACAAGCCGCGAAGCCGTGGGTTCATCCGCGCCGCCACGGCAGCCACTGGCCGCCTCCCGGCTGATTGGCCACCTGCAACGCGCCTGCGGTAAATCCCTGGGCCCTGTTCACAGCGGTAATCACGTCGTCGCCCAGCGCCAGGTAGGCGGCGCAGGCGCTGGCCAGGGTGCAGCCGGATCCGTGATAGCGATGTGGAAGGCGTGGCCAGCGGAATGCGCGGGGATTGCCGTCTCCGAGATACAGATGATTCGTTACGACCTCGCCTGTGGCCTCGTCGGCGCCAGTCAGCAGTACTGCGTCGGCGCCCCAGTGCAACAGGCTCTGCGCTGCCTCGGCCGCATCGTCGTTGTCGGCCAGGCGGCGGGCTTCTGCGCGGTTTGGCGTGGTCAGGGTGGCCAGTGGCAGCAGTTGTTCACGCATCACCTCAACCAGGCGGACGGCGCTGAGGTCAAAACCCCCGCCGGCGGCCAGCACCGGATCGAGCACCACAGGTCCGGGGAAACCGCGGAGGATCTGGACCAGTGGCGGTATCAATGCGACCGAGCCGATCAATCCGATCTTGATTGCGTCAGGCGTGATATCGCGCAGCAGGCGTTCGGCCGCGGCGGTGAAGAAGTCTGCCGGTGTCGGCAGCAGTGAGGCCACATTGTGGGTGTCCTGCGCGGTGAGTGCCGTCACCAACGACATCGCCTGGCCGCCAAGGACCGTGACGGTCTCGATGTCTGCCTGGAGGCCGGCCCCTCCAGTCGGGTCGTGGCCGCCGATACACAGGATGCAGGGGGGATGCTTCATCGCGGCGGGATTGTATCAGCACTACCGTGGCGGAAAGGCAAACCCTGCCCTGGGCCGGTCAATCGCAGCCAGACATCTGGCAGAATTACGCCACGCCCCCTTTATTTTGCCAACAACCGGGCCGAGGAAGAGGAAGTAATGAAGACCTACCTGTGCGTCATATGCGGCTATGTCTACGACGAGGCCAAAGGCCGGCCCGAAGAAGGAATTGCGCCGGGAACGCGGTGGGATGACGTGCCGCTGAACTGGAAATGCCCCGAGTGCGGTGCCGGAAAAGAGGATTTCGAGATGATCGAGATCTGATTCTGATCACGTAGGCCAGCGGTGCCTGCGTGATAAGTCGCTGTTTATTCTTCGTTATTCCAAGTGGTTGGGGCTTTTGACGCGCGCTGGCCTAGGCCGTCGGGGAATCTGGGCTACACTTCCATTCAGCCCTGCAATTGTGCCAACTGCCGTAAAATCAATGGTTTGCGGAGGGCGAGCTGTTGCCGGTACGCCCGGCCTCCGAGGATGCGCCATGCACAAAGACACCAATGAGCTGCTCGCGATCGCGCGCAGGTACTGTGAACTGATCGAAAGCCTGGACGAGGACTACCGTGAGCCCCTGTCACAGCTGAACGAGATCCTGCCGCGATTGCATGCGGCCATGACGGCGGTAGGCCCATCGCCCGACGAAGCCGGTTACGACCCGAGCGTCGATCTGGACAAGCGCTTCGAGCTGTTCAGCCGGCTGCACGCGCTGCTCGGTGATCTCGATGGTTACTGGATGGAATACGATGTGACGCCGGATCGCCAGGAGATGAGCGGCAGCCTGGCCGATGATCTCACCGATATTTATTGCGAACTCAAACACGGCCTTACGCGTCTGGAACGCTATGACGACGCGCGCGAGACACTCGGTGGTTGGCGAACGGGATTCTGCAAGCACTGGGGGCAGCACGTGGTCGACGCGGAGCGGCATCTTTACGCACTATCTGCGCGGGATCGCCTGTACTGAAATCGAGCGTCCCCGATGGTACAATCGCCCGGATTTTCCTTTTTGAGCCTCCCGAGGTTGAGACCATGACGCAAGCCGTTCTGACCGAATCCGAACTCACGCTGACCACTCCGGCACAAGGCAAGATGGCCGAGTTGCTCGGTCAGGTTGAAGAAACCATCCAGGGCGTTCGCGTGTTCGCCACGCCGGGCGGCTGCAGCGGTGTCAGCTTCGGCATGACCTTTACCGATCAATTGAATGACGATGACAAGGTGCGCGAGATCGAAGGCGTTCGCGTGATCGTCGACGCCGGTACGCTGGAATATATCCGCGGCGTAGAGATCGACTTCGTTGACGCCGGCGACGGCGATGCGCGGTTCGTGTTCAACAACCTGCAGCCGGTGTCCGGTGGCGGTTGTGGAACCTGTGGTTCTTCGCAGGGAGGCGGCTGCTCCTGAGCAGGCACCCTCCGGTCAAGCAGAAAGAATGCCCGCGCGAGCGGGCATTCTTCGTTAGGGCCTGTCCTGAATGGTGCCGGGCGGCGTCGGTTGTTGCAGCTGCGTCTGCACCCAGTTGACGTAGGGGCTGCTCGTCTCCTCCATCAGCAGCGCCATGTTGAGGTCGCTTTGCGCCTTGTCGCTCTGCCCGAGGCGCCATCGGACCCAGGCCAGACGCGCCCTTTCATCGGCGTCCTCGCGTAGCGCCAGTGAGGCCTCCAGTTGTGCCGTTGCCTCGACCAGACGGTTCGCCTCGATCAACGCCAGCGCCAGCGCGCTGTGGCGCGTGCTGCTGACCAGGCCCTGTTCTATCCCCTGTTGCAGCAGTGGCTGGGCTTCGACAAAGCGCCCCTGACCCGCCAGCGCGACACCCAGATCCGCCTGTGCGTCCTGGAGGCCCGGGGCGCGTGCAAGCGCCTGGCGCAGGTGTGTCTCGGCCGCCGCGTAATCCTTGAGTGCGAGTTGGGTAACGCCCGCCCAGTAAAGCACCTTGGCATCGCCGGGTCGTGCGTCCAGCGCGGCACTGAAACTGCCGGCCGCGTCGTGGTTCATGCCCAGGCCGAGTTGTGCCCTGCCGAGGACGAAGAAGGCGTCGCGCGTCGACCAGTAACCGGTATATTGCTTGTCACGTGAGGCTTCAATCGCCGCCAGCGCGTGGTTGAGTGCGACACTGGCGTCGCCTTTTTCGACGGCCGCTTTGGCCAGTTCCAGGCGACCCTCCATGTAATGCGGGTCGCTGGCAATCTCGCTTTCGAAAAGCCGGGTGTGGTCCCACCAGCGCATGCTGGAAGAACCCGAAATAATGCCGAGAAGCAGAATCAGTGGTACGAACACGACGGCTTCGCTACCCGGGACCAACTGCCGGCCCACCGGGCGCCACAGCAGAAACAGACCCTGTGCGACGGCGAATGCCAGTCCCCAGATGGCAAGGTACAGGGTATGGCCACTGTGATAGTGGTCGCTCGGGAAGATGCCCACGCCCGGCACCAGCCACAGCAGGAACCATGCCGCGCCGAATGCGGCCGGTTGGTCCAGTTTGAGGCCAATCAGCGTCGCTGCCACCAACACCACGAAGCCAAGCAGTGCGGCGACCTCGACGGCCCCCCAGCCGCGGGTGATCGGCCATGCATCGGATACGATCGGCTCATAAGGCAGGAGTGTCTCGTCGATCAGGAACCACAGATGGCGCAACGCCGTTCCGGCGTTGTCCAGGAAGCTGTCGGTCGCGTAGTCGACCGCAAAGTTCAATCCGCCCAGGACCGCCGTGCGGTAAGCGATGACCAGTAACAGGGCCGCCAGCAACAGGGCCAGACCGGTCAGGCGTGAAGGTGCGATACCGCTGACGGCACGGCGGCCACGCTCCTTGCTTTCGAAACCCGCGATCAGCAGCGCCAGCAGCGGCAGGACGTACGCGGTTTCGTGTGCCAGCATGGCCAACAGTGAAAGCAGTGTCATGCCTCCCCACCAGCGCCTTACGTAACCGCGGTGCGCGTTGGTCGTGGCCTGCAGCCGGGTGAATATCACCAGACTCCATACGCCGAACGCGGCAGCCAGCAGGTAGGGGCGCCCGCCGATCCAGGCGACGCTGGTGACGGTGGCGGGGTGCACTGCGTAAAGCGCGGCAGACCAGAAGGCCAGTCGATTGCCGTGGCGTCGTCGCGACAGCAGGTGGCGTCCCAAGGCATAGAGTCCAACCACCACCAGCACGTGCAACAACACGTTCTCGAGGTGAAAACACGCCGCGCAATCACCCCACAGGCCCCAGCTGACGCTGTTGGAAAGCAGGGCAAGCGGTTGCCAACTGCCAGCCGAACCATCCGTCAGCCCACCGGTGATGCGCGCCTGATAGGCGGGTCGCGAGTTCGTCAACGCGGTGGGGATATCGGCGAGGCCAGTGATGCGGTGGGCGCCCTGCAGGATGTCTTCGCGGTCGGTCCATACGAAGTCGCCACCGAGCGAAGTGGCAAATACGACCATGACAAGAACGCTCAGCCAGATGACGTGGCTGCGGCGTGTCCGCGCGACCTGTTCAGGGTTCTGTCGCCTGCTGTGGGAACGGCTGCGCTGCATCGGTCAAACAGGTTTCAACACGGCCAGCAGCACGATCGCGATCAACAGCAATACCGGGAGTTCGTTGAACCATCGATACCACACGTGGCTGCGACGGTTGCGGTCATGCTTGAAGTCGGCCACGAGCTTGCCGCAATAAATGTGGTATGCGACCAGCACACCCAGCAGGGCGAGCTTGATGTGCAGCCACAAATGATCGCCGAACGCCGCCCATGCATAGTCGTGCAGCATCCAGAAACCGAATACCAGCGTAAACACGGCACCCGGGGTCGTGATGCCGAAAAACAGTTTGCGTTCCATTACTTTGAAACGGTCTATCGAAACCTGATCGTCGCTCATCGTGTGATACACGAACAGCCGCGGTAGATAGAAGAGGCCGGCGAACCAGGTCACCATGCCGATGAGATGCCATGCTTTCAGCCACATTGCTCGTTAACCCTGGAACGTGAGTAAGGTTGCGCGCACGCGTGTTTCATCGAGCGGCCCGCGTTCGGAAAAGTTGATATTGCCATCGGGTCCGATCAGATAGCTGGTCGGCGTCACTGAAATGCCGCCAAACGCCTTGTTGACTTCGCCATGCACGTCGAGCGCGATCGGGTAGCCCGGATTGTGGCGTTCCACCGTCGCGATGACAGCGGGCGGCGGGTCGTGCGGCATAGCCACGCCGATCACCATGAAGTTGTGATCTTTCAGGCTTTCATGCAGACGGCTGAGTCGAGGCATGTCACGCATGCAGGTCTCGCAATTGACCGACCAGAAGGTGATCAGCAGGCTCTGGCCGCGTAAGTCGCTGCTGCGCAGGGTGCGGCCGTCGAGCAGATTGAATGTGGTCTCCGGCATCGGCCTGCTGGTCGGCCACAGCATCCAGACTGCGCCGGCCAGAACCGCTGCCGCGACAAGATTCATCAGCCAGCGTGAGGTCATTTCGCATCTTCCAGGGAATTCAGGTCGGTTTTGGGTGGTATCCCGCCGTCTGCCGATGTCGGCTCTGTGCCGTCAACGCTGTTGCCACGCCCGAACCAGCGCCGCACCATGCCTGCCAGTCCTTTGACCGCGCGCCAGATCTTTGGCAGCAGCCACGCTGTGCCGAGAAGAAAAAGCACCAGCAGCACGATGAACAACCAGGGATGGTTGAGCGCGGCCCAAAGCCCGCCGAAAACCGCCAGGTCCTCGCTCAGGGATGCCCCCCAGTTGCTGAACGGTTCCGGTGATGTGTTGACCAGCACCCGCGTGCCCGCCTTCGTGGCATGACTGGTGGCAGCCACCCCGCCGCCAAGCAGCAGCGCGACCAGTTCACCGGATTGTCCGACGTCCAGCCCCTGTGCCGCCCCCGCCGCCAGCAGGGCGCCTGCCGGGATGCGGATAAAGGTGTGCAGCGCATCCCAGGCCGTGTCCACGCCGGGGATCTTGTCTGCAAAAAACTCGACCAGATACATGCCGCCAGCGGCGAGCATGACCGCAGGATTGCTCAACACATGAAGTTCGGGAGGCAGCTCGACGTGTCCGCTGCCACCCATCCATCCGAGCATCAGGATGGCGGCGTAGAGGTTGATGCCGGACGCCCATGCGGCCCCGAGCATCAAAGCGACGGCGTCGATCGTTTCCATAAGATTCACCTGGGTTTGCCCGCGGTCCAAGCTTTACGCAACCTGCGGCGCAAGCCCGCGCAGGCAGCCCCGCACGGCAGAACGGACTTTAGCACGCGCGTCGCGGCGTCAACCAAATCCACCGCAGGACGCGCCGTCGGCAGGAAACCGATGGCGCAAACCGTTGTGCAATTGTGTTTAGAATACCTCCCTCGTTTGGACGTCTGGGGTCGCAATGATCAAGATAGGAATCGTTGGTGGGACCGGTTATACCGGTGTCGAACTGTTGCGACTGTTGGCGACGCACCCGCAGGCCAATGTCGTCTGCATTACCTCGCGTGCCGAATCCGGGCGTCAGGTCTCGGATCTGTACGGCAACCTGCGTGGTCATTTCGATCTGGCTTTTTCCGAGCCTGATCCTGCGTCGCTGGCCGAGTGTGACCTGGTGTTCTTTGCCACCCCGAACGGTACGGCGATGAAAATGGTGCCGGAGCTGCTCGATGCAGGTACCCGGGTCATCGACCTGGCCGCCGACTTCCGCCTGCGGGACCCGGCCGTATGGGAGCAGTGGTATGGCATGCCGCATTCATGTGTCGATGTTCTCGCCGAGGCCGTTTACGGTCTGCCGGAACTCAATCGCGAGCAAATCCGCGGCGCCCGTTTGGTCGCCAACCCGGGGTGTTACCCGACGGCCGCTGCGCTTGGTTTCCTGCCACTGGTGGAGTCCGGCCTCATCGATACCGGCAATCTGGTTGCCGACTGCAAATCGGGTGTCAGTGGTGCCGGTCGAGGCGCCAATGCCGCCATGCTGATGGGTGAGGTGGGTGAGAGCTTCAAGGCCTATGGGGTGGCCGGACATCGACACCTGCCCGAGATCCGCCAGACGCTGTCCTGGGTCAGCACGCAACCCGTCGGGCTGACGTTCGTGCCGCATCTGGTACCGATGATCCGTGGCATTCATGCGACGCTGTATGGCCGTCTCACCGGCGATCCCGGCGACCTGCAGGCGATTTTCGAGAAGCGCTATGCGGACGAACCTTTCGTCGATGTGCTGCCATCGGGCAGTCATCCGGAGACGCGCAGTGTGCGCGGGGTCAATCATTGCCGGATGGCCATACACAGGCCGCAGGGTGGCGATACCGTGGTGGTACTGTCGGTGATCGATAATCTGACCAAGGGTGCGGCCGGGCAGGCGTTGCAGAATATGAACCTGATGTTCGGGCTCGATGAGGCAACGGGGCTCGGGCACGTGGCCTTGCTGCCTTGAGCGCCTGAGCATCATGGGCAAGGTCAAACCGACCCGGGTGATCACCCCGCGGATTGTGCAACCTGGCGGCGGGGGTGCGAGGACCTGGCTGTGGATGCTTTTCCTCGCTGCATTGGCCGCCTGGTCATGGCAGGTGCTGGAACTCGGCCGCCATCGTGGTGGCATAGACGTCGGGCAACGCGAGAAGGCCGAAGCGGGCCTGCGCGAGCGGATCGCCGAACTGGAGGAAGAGCGCGACGTACTGCGCGCCGCGGCAGCCCGTTTCGAACGCGCTGCGCAGATCGATCGTGCGGCGGCGGAGCGGGTGCAATCCGAGGTCAAGATGTTGCAGGACGAACGCGCCGAACTGAAAAGCCAGCTGGCGTTCCTGAAGAGCCTGGTCCCCGGCGGTGGCAAGAAGCTGGTCCTCGATGACTACAGTCTCACCGAGATCGGGGAGCGCGCCTACCATTTCGAGGTGACGATTTCCAAACGCAGCGACGACGCGGATACGGTCAGCGGCAACGTGACCGTCAGCGTGACCGGCGAGTTGGATGGCGAGGAAAAGACCTTCGATATGGCTGAGTTGACCGATGGTAGGCGCAGCAATATCGGTATCAAGTTCAAAAATTTTCAGAAGTTGAAGACCGAACTCCAGTTGCCCTCCGGGTTTGAACCCGCTTCTATTGAAGTTGCCGTGAAGCCCGACGGCAAGGTGTTCAAGTCTTTCCAGCAGGCCTACGACTGGAAAGTGTCCGAGGCCTGATTCGGGTATTTACACGGGAATCGATCAGATGGCACGAATCAAGCGTTTCAAGGCACCCAAGGTCTCCACGGTAATCGGCCAGGGAACAGCGATCACCGGTAATGTGGAGTTTTCCGGAGGGTTGCACCTGGATGGCACCGTAAAGGGCAACGTCGGCGGCGAAGCCGATACCCAGTCCACCCTCACGGTGAGCGAACAGGGCCGGATCGAAGGCGATGTGCGCGTCGACAATCTCATCCTAAACGGGACCGTGGTCGGCGACGTCTATGCCAACGAGCGGGTCGAGCTGGCAACCAACGCGCGTGTCAGCGGGACCGTTTACTACCGGTTGCTGGAGATGGCGATGGGTGCGGAGGTTAATGGCAAGCTGGTGCACACCGAGGAGCAGGAGCCCCGGATGCTTGGGCATGATGGTGGGACGCCGCCGACGGACGACAGCGAGCGGGATGAGCAGGCTTAATACTTGACCAAATTGATCGGAAAAAGCATACTTTCCCTGATTCAGCGGGCTTGGCAGCCCGATTAACCTTCGCAGGCAGGTGGTTATGAGCGAGCAAGTAGCGACGACGGGCAGCGATTCCCTGGTTTTCACGTCGGCGGCGGCGAAGAAGGTCGCCGAACTGATTGCCGAAGAGGGCAATCCCGAGCTGATGCTGCGCATCTACGTCCAGGGTGGCGGCTGCTCGGGTTTTCAATACGGATTCACCTTTGACGAAACAGTCAACGAAGGTGACGAGCAGGTGGTGACCGACGGCGTGACGCTGTTGATCGACCCGATGAGTGTGCAGTACCTGATGGGCGCGGAAGTTGACTATTCGGAGGGTCTGCAGGGTGCGCAGTTTGTCATTCGCAATCCCAACGCCTCCACGACCTGCGGCTGCGGGTCATCCTTCTCTACCTGATTGCCGGTTACCAATAGGTGATCGCAGAAAAGGCGCCGGACAGGCGCCTTTTTCGTTGGGGTCGACTCAGAGGTGTCGCCGCACCGCCACCACATCGGGTTCGTCCTTGTTGTGCACCGTGCGGAAACCGAGTCGCTCGCACAATCGCAACATCTTGCTGTTGTGAGACAGTACCTCACCCTCCATGATCTCAATGCCGCGATCCCTGGCGACAGTCATCAGGCGTTGCATCAGTTGGCGTCCGATGCCTTTTTGTTGCCAGGCGTCCGCGACGGTCAGCGCGAATTCGCACGACTGTTTGTCGGGATTGCTGACATAGCGGGCCACGCCAAGTATGCGCGCCTGCGGCGTGTCTTCGTTGATGACGGCGACCAATGCCATCTCGCGGTCGTAGTCGATCTGGGTGAAGCGAGCCAGCATCAGCGGCGTCAACCTGTCCATGCTTTGCATGAAACGGAAGTACTTGCTCTCGGCCGACAGGTTCTGCACGAAATCCTGTTCGATCTCCGCATCTTCCGGGCGAATAGGGCGTACCGAGACATCTGTGCCGTCTGGCAACTGCCAATTGGCTTCCAGCTCTGGCGGATACGGGTGGATCGCCATGTGGCCGTAGTGAGCCGTGCTGGTTTTTGGTGCTGCGACCACGATGCGGGCGTCCACAGCAATTACACCTTCCTCGTCTACCAGCAGGGGGTTGATGTCGAGTTCCTGAACCTCCGGCAGCTCGCAGGCGATCTCCGAGATGCGCTGTAGGACGTCGGTCAGCTTGCAGATGTCGGCCTCCGGCAGATTGCGGAACTGCTGCAGGAATCGTGCGGCGCGGGTGCCGCGTATCAACTCGCGGCTCAGGTATTCGTTCAGTGGTGGCAGTGCGACGCGGCTGTCGGCAAAGATCTCGACTGCGGTGCCGCCCGCACCGAAGCTGATCACAGGGCCAAACACCGGATCGTGCGCGATCCCGATCATGATCTCGCGGGCATGCGGGCGTTCCAGCATCGGTTCGATGGTGACGCCGGAGACTCGCGCGTCAGGACGCTGCGTCTTTACGTTATCCATCATTTCGCGGAATGCGGTGCGTACGGAGCGTGGTTCGCGGATGTTCAGGCGTACGCCGCCGACATCGGATTTATGTGTAATGTCCGGCGAATTGATCTTCATCGCCACCGGCAGTCCGACACCCTCGGCCGCCACCAGTGCCTCGGCTGCTGAGTTGACGTTGATGCTGGTCGATGTCGGGATGTGGAATGCACGCAGCACGGCCTTCGCTTCGGTGTTGCTGAGGGTGTAGCGTCGTTCGCCCATGGCATTGTCGATAATCAGGCGTGCACCATCCACATCGGGCTCGCGATGCTTCGACAAGGGCGCGGGCGCCTGCAACAGAGCTTTCTGGTTGCGCCGGTAGCACGCGAGATAGCCGAACGCATCGACACCGGCTTCAGGGCTGTGGAACTGCGGGATGCCTGCCTCGGAAAAGCGGCGCCGTCCCTCGTTGACCAGGTCCTGCCCCATCCAGCACGCCAGAACCGGTTTGCGTACTTTCCTGGCTGCCGCGATCACGCCCTCGGCGCAGGCGGTTGGATCCGTCATTGCCTGAGGCGTCAGCAATACCAGGAGGCCGTCCACGCCGGGGTCTGCCAATACGAGCTCGGTGGCCGTCTGGTAGCGCCGGCTGTCCGCATCCCCGAGGATGTCCACCGGGTCACTATGCGACCAATGTGGAGGCAGGACCTCGCTGAGTTTTTCGATCGTCTTCGCCGAGAGTTCTGCGAGCGGAACCTCAAGGTCACTCGCGCGGTCTGCTGCCATTACGCCAGGACCGCCGCCGTTGGTCAGTATGGCCAGCCGTGGACCTTCCACGCGGGTGCCAGACGCGAGAGTCTGGGCGGCTGCAAACAACTGGTTGACGGTGGTTACGCGTACTGCACCGGCGCGCTGTACTGCGGCATCGAACACATCGTCGCCGCCGATCATGGCCCCTGTATGTGACACGGCTGCACGGGAGCCGCTTTCGTTACGCCCCGATTTGACCACGATGACCGGTTTCAGGCGGGCGGCCACCCGCAAGCCGCTCATGAACGAGCGGGCATCCGATATCCCTTCGACATACAACAGGATGCTCTTGGTATCGGGGTCCACCGCCAGGTAGTCGAGAACATCGCCGAACCCGATATCTGCGGTGGCGCCGAGCGAGGCAACCGCGGAGAAGCCGAATCCGTTCGAAGATGCCCAGTCGAGCAGGGCAGTGCAAAATGCCCCGGACTGGGCGACCAGGGCAACCTGCCCGCATTCGACCCCGCTTTTGGCAAATGTCGCGTTAAGCCCCACACGCGGCCGGATGATGCCAAGACAGTTTGGCCCCACCAGCGGGATGTTGTGGGTGCGCGCAATATCGACAATCTCGTTCTGCAGAGCCAGTCCCTGCTTACCCACTTCGGCGAAGCCAGCCGACAGGACGAGAACTGCGCCCACGCCGTGTTCGCCACATTCGTGCATCACCGCCGGTATGGCGGCGGCAGGCACTGCGATTACCACCAATTCGATAGGATGGTCGATGTCGCTGATAGACGCATAGGCTTTGAGCCCTTGAATCATCTCGTGCTTCGGGTTCACCGGGTAGACTTCACCCTGGAACCCGCTGGAACGGATGTTGCGCAGCACCTGCGCGCCGACCGATGATTCGCGCTCGGAAGCACCGACGACCGCCACCGACTGAGGTTCGAATATCTTGTTGAGGTAATGCTTTTTCATCTCTTTACTGCGCCAGATGTTGTCGTTCGCACGTCTTGCTGCGATTTTGATTCAGCTTTGCGTCGATTCTATATGGAATTGTTGCACCGCAACAATCATGGCGGCAAGATAGCAGGAAAATTGAGGGCGACCTAATGGCCATTGCGTATATCACTCATCCTGACTGCCAGCTGCACGATATGGGGCATCATCATCCGGAGCAGCCGGCCCGCCTGAACGCAATCAACGACCGATTGATTGCCACCGGGCTGGAGATGGTCCTGCACCAATACGATGCCCCGCTCGTCGAACGCGGCATGCTGGAGTCGGTGCACGATACGGATTACATCGACAGGATCTTTGCGGCTTCACCGGCAGACGGTATCGTCTGGATCGATGGCGAAACTGCGATGAACCCGCATTCATTGCGTGCCGCACAACGCGCGGCAGGAGCGGTTGCGTTGGGTGTCGATCTGGTAATGCAGGAAAAGGCCAGGCAGGTGTTCTGCGCCGTCAGGCCCCCCGGACACCATGCCGAACGCCATCGCGCGATGGGTTTCTGCCTGTTCAACAACATCGCGGTGGGGGCATACCACGCGCTGAATCACTACGGGCTGCAACGTGTCGCCATTGTCGATTTCGATGTCCATCATGGAAACGGGACCGAGGACATTGTGGCGGGTGACGAGCGTGTCCTTTTCTGTTCGACGTTCCAGCACCCCTTCTATCCACATACCGGGTTCGACTCCACGGCTACCAATGTGGTCAACGCCCCGTTGCCGGCGGGCAGCAGCGGCCAGGCGTTTCGCGAAGCGGTACAGACCCACTGGCTGCCCAGGCTGGAGGCCTTCGCGCCGGAACTCGTGTTCATTTCTGCCGGGTTCGACGCGCACCAGGCAGAGGATATGGCGGGTCTTAATCTGGTGGATGCAGACTACACATGGGTTACGCGCAGACTCTGCGAGCAGGCCGACCGCAGTGCTGACGGACGCGTCATCTCTGCTCTGGAAGGCGGGTACGAACTGCACGCGCTGGCGCGCTGTGTGGAAGCGCACATCAAGGCCTTTCTGGGAGAATACTGAGCCGCCTATGCGTGGTGTACGGCGCCGAGGATGCGGGGCCCTGCAGCCCCGGTGACGGCCGGCAGATTGCCAGTCTTGCCGGCAAGCGTCTGCTGTGCCAGCCATGCGAACGCAGTTGCCTCCATCCAGTCCGGATCCAGGCCCACGTGCCTGGTTGATTCGACCGGCCTTTCCAAGAGATCTGCCAGCTGCCGCATCAGCGCGGCGTTATGGACGCCGCCACCGCACACCAGAACACGTTCGGTGTCGGGTGCATGGCGCCGAATTGCATCGGCGACCGTGGTAGCGGTCAGGGCCAGCAAAGTGGCTTGCACTTCCGCTGCTGCCAGACCGGGAAACTCGCGCAGTGCCGAGTTCAGCCAATGGCTGGAGAAATACTGCGTGCCAGTACTTTTTGGCGGCGTGAGCGAAAAGTAGGTGTCTGCCAGCATCCGTGTCAGCAGCCGGGCATTGGGTGTGGCTGAATCCGCCCAGGCGCCATCCTCATCGTAGGGAGTGGACAGGTGCTGCGTCGCCCAATGATCCATCAGACAGTTTGCAGGGCCGGTGTCGAAACCGATGGCTGGTACCTCGCACTGAGATGGTAGAACCGTAATGTTGGCGATCCCGCCAAGGTTTAGTACCACCCTGGACTCGTGCTCGTCTCGCATCAGCGCGTTGTGCAGCGCCGGGGCCAGCGGCGCGCCCTGACCACCAGCCGCCATATCGCGTCGACGAAAGTCGGTAATCGTCGTGATGCCGGTGCGCTCGGTGATTACATTCGCGTCACCCAGCTGCAGGGTCACAGGCGGAGTCCTGTCCGGCGCGTGCGCCACCGTCTGTCCGTGACAGCCGATGGCTTGAATTTGCTCGAGCGGGGGGCGTGTTTGAGAAAGGAGCGCCTGGATTGCTGCGGCGAAGAACTCACCGACGTCCGCGTCGAGTCCTGCGTAGGCAGCGGCGTCCAGTGGTTGGCCGGCTGCGTACGATCGCATGCGGTTGCGCAGTGCGCTGTCCCACGGGCTGCGCAACGACGCCACCAGCTGCGGTGAAGACGTGCTCAAATCGACCAGGACCGTATCGACGGCGTCCATGCTTGTTCCGGACATGACGCCGATGAACAAGCCCATTTCGATCAGTTCGTCTTGGCGGTGTCTGCGCTTGCGACCATGGTCTCGGCCGGTATGGCCTCGAGTTTGGCGATCAGGGGCGCGGTGGCCCTGCGGAATGTGGCGATCTCTGTCTTTGACAACGCAAGTGTCTTTGGCAGCTTCACGCGAAGCGGGTCCTGATGCACCCCGGCAACCCGAAACTCATAATGCAGATGGGGTCCGGAGGCGAGTCCAGTCTTGCCCACGTAACCGATTACCTGTCCCTGCTTCACCCGCTTGCCCGCGCTGGCGCGAGAGGAGTACTTCGACAGGTGCGCGTACAGCGTCGTGTACTTCCCGGCGTGTTCCAATATGACTGTCTTGCCATAGCCACCCTTGGTGCCGCGGAAGGTGACGCGGCCGTCGCCTGTCGCCTTGACCGGCGTGCCGGTCGGCGCTGCGTAGTCGACGCCCTTGTGCGATCGCCACTTCTGCAGCACGGGGTGCCAGCGGCGCGGATTGTAGCCGGAACTCACGCGCGCGAATTTGATCGGGGTACGGATGAATGCGCGCCGCTTGCTGTGGCCGTCGCCGTCGTAGTAGCCAACTTCACCGTTGCTGTCTTCGTAACGGACTGCTCGATAAGTCGTGCCACGGTTCGTGAATTCAGCCGCCAGAATTGCTCCATCGCGCAGCTTTTCCCCGTCCAGGTACTGTTCTTCGAACAGGACGCGGAAATGGTCGCCGGCGCGGATCTCCAGTGCGAAATCGATGTCCCACCCGAAAATCGCTGCCAGCTTCATGATCTGCCCGTCGGACAGCCCGGCTTTCTGGCCGTCGAGGAACAGTGAAGATTCGATAACGCCGGCCGCCGAGGCGATACGGTTTTCCAGCGCCTTGCTTACCTGCTCCACGATGATTTCATCGTCCGAGATCGAGATCGTGACGCTCTCGACGCGATTCTGGTGCCATTCCAATTTAGTGAGCTCGTGATTCTCGTCGAACTGAAAACGCAGTTTCTGTCCTGGCCGGATCTTTGCGAGCGCCTCAGCCTCCTCGTTGCTGGTGACGATGCGGTGCAGCA
>JACKML010000005.1:135000-221262 GCA_024235415.1 Chromatiaceae bacterium
GAGATAGCTGGTTCTCCTCGAAAGCTATTTAGGTAGCGCCTCGTGTATCACCTCAGGGGGTAGAGCACTGTTTCGGCTAGGGGGTCATCCCGACTTACCAAACCGATGCAAACTCCGAATACCTGAGAGTGCAATCACGGGAGACACACGGCGGGTGCTAACGTCCGTCGTGAAAAGGGAAACAACCCAGACCGCCAGCTAAGGTCCCCAAATCACAACTCAGTGGGAAACGATGTGGGAAGGCACAGACAGCCAGGAGGTTGGCTTAGAAGCAGCCATCCTTTAAAGAAAGCGTAATAGCTCACTGGTCGAGTCGGCCTGCGCGGAAGATTTAACGGGGCTTAAGTTGTGTACCGAAGCTGCGGATGCCGCAAGGCATGGTAGAGGAGCGTTCTGTAAGCCGTTGAAGGTGTGCTGTGAGGCATGCTGGAGGTATCAGAAGTGCGAATGCTGACATGAGTAACGATAAGAGGGGTGAGAGGCCCCTCCGCCGAAAGCCCAAGGTTTCCTGCGCAACGCTAATCGGCGCAGGGTTAGTCGGCCCCTAAGGCGAGGCAGAAATGCGTAGTCGATGGGAATCAGGCTAATATTCCTGAACTTTCTATAACTGCGATGGAGGGACGGAGAAGGCTAGGCCATCCTGGCGACGGTTGTCCAGGTCCAAGCGCATAGGGAGTGTTCTTAGGCAAATCCGGGAACACAATCCTGAAACGTGACGGGGAGGCTCTACGGAGCCGAAGTGGTTGATGCCATGCTTCCAGGAAAAGCTCCTAAGCTTCAGGTTATAGAAAACCGTACTCTAAACCGACACAGGTGGGCAGGGTGAGTATCCCAAGGCGCTTGAGAGAACTCGGGTGAAGGAACTAGGCAAAATTGTACCGTAACTTCGGGAGAAGGTACGCCCCTGGGGGTGAATAGCCCCCGGGGGCCGCAGTGAACTGGTGGCTGCAACTGTTTATTAAAAACACAGCACTCTGCAAACACGAAAGTGGAAGTATAGGGTGTGACGCCTGCCCGGTGCCGGAAGGTTAATTGATGGGGTTAGCGCAAGCGAAGCTCTTGATCGAAGCCCCGGTAAACGGCGGCCGTAACTATAACGGTCCTAAGGTAGCGAAATTCCTTGTCGGGTAAGTTCCGACCTGCACGAATGGCGTAATGATGGCCACACTGTCTCCACCCGAGACTCAGTGAAATTGAAATCGCTGTTAAGATGCAGCGTTCCCGCGGCTAGACGGAAAGACCCCGTGAACCTTTACTATAGCTTTACACTGGACTTTGAACCTATTTGTGTAGGATAGGTGGGAGGCTTTGAAGCCGGATCGCCAGATTCGGTGGAGCCAACCTTGAAATACCACCCTGGTATGTTTGAAGTTCTAACCCAGGCGCTACAACGCCGGGGACAGTGTATGGTGGGTAGTTTGACTGGGGCGGTCTCCTCCCAAAGAGTAACGGAGGAGCACGAAGGTACCCTAAGTACGGTCGGACATCGTACGGTTAGTGCAAAGGCATAAGGGTGCTTGACTGCGAGACAGACATGTCGAGCAGGTACGAAAGTAGGTCTTAGTGATCCGGTGGTTCTGTGTGGAAGGGCCATCGCTCAACGGATAAAAGGTACTCCGGGGATAACAGGCTGATACCGCCCAAGAGTTCATATCGACGGCGGTGTTTGGCACCTCGATGTCGGCTCATCACATCCTGGGGCTGAAGTCGGTCCCAAGGGTATGGCTGTTCGCCATTTAAAGTGGTACGCGAGCTGGGTTTAGAACGTCGTGAGACAGTTCGGTCCCTATCTGCCGTGGGCGTTTGAGAATTGAGGGAAGCTGCTCCTAGTACGAGAGGACCGGAGTGGACGAACCTCTGGTGTTCCGGTTATCACGCCAGTGGTATTGCCGGGTAGCTATGTTCGGACAGGATAACCGCTGAAAGCATCTAAGCGGGAAGCCCCTCCCAAGATAAATTCTCACTAGACCCTTGAGGTCTCTAAAGGGCCGTCGAAGACTACGACGTTGATAGGCTGGGTGTGGAAGTGCAGTAATGTATGAAGCTAACCAGTACTAATTGCCCGTGAGGCTTGACCATATAACGCCCAAGATCTTTGGGCGAAGAGAATTTGACCCCAGCGCCTAATCGATCAAACCGAACGCTTATCTGCCGCATAGCGGCAGATACAACAAATTGCCTGGCGGCAATAGAGCATTGGAACCACCTGAATCCATCCCGAACTCAGAAGTGAAACGATGCATCGCCGATGGTAGTGTGGGGTTTCCCCATGTGAGAGTAGGTCACTGCCAGGCTTCAATCAAAAAACCCCGATCGCGTGAGCGGTCGGGGTTTTTCTTTTTCTATGTCCCGTTTGGTGGGATTGTAAGTTTCAAGCCGAGTTATGCCTAAAGCACGCCGAGCCATGCGTGTACCTGTATGGTTCAATAGTGGTGGAAAGCCAATGGGGCGGTCGTGTTTTTTTAAGGCTGTCGCTTTGGTTGTGCAAAAAACCAACCGGGCCCATCGCATGCCCGAAGCCTGAACGAACGCTGGGTGCGCTGCGTGCCAAAACAACAACGAGAGGTGGTGGTGGGTACTGTAATTCGCTATGAGCTGACGGAACTCGATCTCGATGCGCACGAGTTCGTTGTGCGAATGGCCTTTTCCGAGTTGCCCTTTGGGGTGCTTACTCTGCAACTACCGGCCTGGATCCCGGGAAGCTACATGATCCGGGATTTTGCCCGCAATATTACGCAGATTTCTGCTCACGATGCGACCGGCCCTGTCGTGCTGAGCAAACTGGATAAGCAGACGTGGGAAGTCCCGGCGTTTGCTGAAAAGCTCGTCGTCGAGTACCGGGTTTATGCGTTCGATCTCTCTGTGCGAGGGGCTTATGTCGACTGGACGCGAGCCTACTTCAATGGCGCGTGCTTATTCCTTGCGGTTAAGAACCTGCCTGAAGCTGTGTGGGAATTGCGGATCCCGCGACCTGCAGATCCGGTCACTCATGACTGGTCTGTAGCCACTACGTTACCTGTCGTCGATGTAGATGATTTCGGTTATGGCCTTTATAGCGGGCGGGGATATGCGCGTCTGATCGACTGCCCTGTCGAGATGGGGAAGTTCGAGCGCGGGCGGTTTTTGGTAGGGGATACCCCCCACTACTTCGCGGTTACTGACGGTGGGCGATTCGACATCGAGCGTTTGTGTCGTGATATGGCTCCCATATGTGCCGAACATGCCGGAATGTTCGGGCGTCTGCCGGTAGACCGGTATCTTTTCCTTACGCTGGCTACTGCCGACGGATACGGTGGTCTCGAACACTCGGATAGCACGAGCCTCATTTGTAAACGAACAGATCTGCCGGCCAGACAGATGATCAAACCGGACAAGGCTTACCGGCAATTCCTCGGCCTGTGCAGCCATGAATATTTTCACCTTTGGAACGTGAAGCGCATCCGACCAGCTCGACTTGCTGCTGCCGATTTGGGAAGCGAGTGTTACACGGAGTTGTTGTGGGCATTCGAAGGAATCACCTCTTATTACGACGACCTGGCGTTGGTCCGTAGCGGGGTCCTGTCTGCCGAGGAATACCTGGACACCCTTGCGAACACCGTTACACGTGTCCTCCGTACACCGGGTCGATTGCGCCAAACAGTTGCCGAGTCGAGTTTCGATGCGTGGATCAAGTTCTATAAGCAGGACGAAAATGCTCCGAATGCTGTCGTCAGCTATTACGCTAAAGGCGCATTGGTTGCATTGGGTCTTGATGTGACGCTGCGGGAGCGGAGTGCTGATTCGCTCTCGCTCGATGATCTGATGCGCCGGTTATGGGAACGCTACGGAAGAACGGGTATTGGCGTCCCCGAACGCGGTATCGAAGTGGAGGCGGGTGAATTGCTCGGAGCGTCACTTGAAGCGTTCTTTCAGCAATACGTATACGGAAAGGAAGAGCTCCCGTTGACCGAGTGGTTCGGCAAGCTGGGCATCGGGTATCGCGTGCGCGGCGCCAACAACGCAGAGGATGTAGGGGGCTACCAACCTGCAGCGCCGTCCAATCCCCTCGCACCTGCGCTTGGCGCACGAATTGAGCCGCAGCCCGCAGGTTTGCGTGTTACCCATGTGTATTCTGGGGGAGCAGCACGGTCCGCCGGCTTGTCGGCTGGTGACATTCTCGTCGCCGTTGATGGAGAGCGGGTCTCCGTATCCAATCTTGGAGATCTTCTCAATCGTGCCGCTGGCGACGCGGTAGAGATGCATTATTTCCATCGGGATCGATTGAGCGCATCCATGCTTCCGATCATGGCACCGCCCGATGATACCTGTGACCTGTGGATCATTGCGACCGAGTCGCTCGACCCCAAGGTGCGATCGCGTCGAAACGCCTGGTTGAAGTCCAATCGCGTGAGTAGCCCCTGAATGAGCGGACAGGGCGTACGTGAGGCGGTGTTGTTGAAGCTCTCTGATGGCCGTTTTCACTCGGGTCAGGATCTGGCACTCGCCTTGGGGATTACGCGCACTGCTGTCTGGAAACACGTCAAGGGGCTGGAAAAGGGGCTTGGCCTGACGATCAGCGCTATCCGTGGTCGTGGGTACCGTCTGACGGCGCCTCTCGAACTGTTCGACGACAACCGAATCCGCGCAGAATTAAGTGGTGCTTCTAAGGCTTCTCTCGATGCTCTCTCGGTCGTCCAGGTTGTCGATTCCACCAATAGCTGTGCCAGTGCCGATCTGCCGCTACAAAGCCAGCGCGCAAAGGTATGGCTGGCCGAAATGCAGACCGCAGGTCGCGGGCGGCGCGGGCGAAAATGGGTGTCCTCTTTTGGCGAGAACCTCTACCTTTCGTTGGCCTGGCGGTTCGATCTGGCAATGAACGACTTGGCGGGGCTGAGCCTTGTGGCCGGTGTGGTAGTTGCAGAGTCACTGCAGCGTCTCGGTCTCGAGGGGCATACGTTGAAATGGCCGAACGATATCCTGTTCGATGGGCGCAAATTGTGCGGCATTCTGATCGAGGCCTCCGGTGAAGCCGGTGGGCCGGCGACAGCGGTGATCGGCATTGGTGTGAACTTCCGTATCCCGGCGGATCAAGGCGAGCTGATTGATCAGCCGTGGATGGATTTGCAGCAGGCAGGTGCGCCCAGCGTGTCACGCAACAGGATGGCAGGGATGTTGATCGATGGCCTGATCAATGCTTGCCAGACATACGCGACACAACGCCTGTCCCCATTTCTCAACCGGTGGAATCGATTTGACCAAATGCGCGACCGGGAGGTTCTGTTGCTTCGCGGTGGTCAAGTGAATACTGGTATCTATCGCGGCATCACGACTTCCGGGGCGTTGCTGCTCGATGAGATATCGGGCCGCCGCGAGTACCACGCGGGAGAGGTCAGTCTTCGCGTCCGGGGACCAGTATGACCGCTTTGCTGGTTGATCTGGGGAACTCGCGGTGGAAAATCGCGCACAGCCTCGACGCTGATATCGGGCGCGTGGTCAGTGGTAGCTACGATGCTGGCAGTGCATTCACTGCCGCGATCAACAATTGCAAGATCGAATTCGACAGGGTGCTTGTGGCCAGTGTCATCAGTCCTGAAGACGCTGCAATGCTCGTAGCAATGATCGAAAATTCTCTGCGTGTGCCCGTCCGGTTCATCAAGGCCACCGACCGCATGCCTAATGTGGTCTCCGGTTATCTGAAGCCGGAACAGCTCGGCGTCGATCGTCTGCTGGCTATGGTTGCCGCACGTGCCCGAACCAGCCAGCCGCTGTGTGTCGTAGATGCAGGCACCGCGACCACGATTGATTTCGTCGATCAGTCCGGTCAGCACATGGGTGGGGTCATCCTCCCAGGCTTGCGCCTGTTTCGCGATTGCCTGCTGGCCAATACGTCCATTCCCCGTGACAGTATCGTGGATGAACTGGCAATGCTCGGGCGTGACACGCCAACAGCAGTAGCACTGGGTGCGCGCTATGCGGTAGCGGGAATCGTCGAACGCTTTGTTTCTGGCAGTGGGTCGTTGTTCGACGGTCAGCAGGTGCAGACCTTCGTCGGTGGCGGTGATGCACCACGGATCCTGGATCTCCTGCCGCAACCGTGCACAATACTCGGCGACCTGGTTCTTAGGGGATTGGCAGTCTTGGCGGTACATGGAGATACCTAGTGCGCTGGTTCGTTGTGTTTCTGGTGGTCGCCAACCTCGTGCTGTACTTCTGGGTGAAACAGCAATCTCTGCCGCCGCCCGGTGTTTCGGCACTGGCGCCGCCGGATATCGGCCGGCTGCGCCTCCTCAGTGAACTGCATGGGCGAAGTGATGGGTCGATGCCCGACTCGTCTGTGCCGCCGATTGGGGCAACCAACGATGGTGCGGCAGCCGAAAAGGCGCCTCCGGAAATTGTCATGGATGTCGGCGAGATGGATGTGGCTCCCGTTCCGGCGGCAGGCCCGATTTCCAACCGCGAATTGTCGGCCGATCAGGAGACGGCAATCCCAACGCTGCAGGCAGAGTCGACACCCATACCACCACAGCAGCAGGTCGTTGTCGATCCAGGCGCAGACCGCGAGGCCGATGCTATGGAGGGCTCCAGCGACACATCGGTCAAAAAAGACCCAACGTATCCGCAGGGTGCCGTAGCGACGTTTCCTCCCGCGGATTCCTCGGTCAGCGACAAGAAGGCCGATACTGTGGGCGCTGTGGTTGCCACATTGCGTCCGGAGGTGCTGTCACCCAGCTGCGCAAGGGTCGGTCCTTTCACCGCGCACGAAGCGGATACGCTGATCGCATATCTGCCGGAACACCTGACGCTCTATTCAGACATCGTCGAGGAGTACACGATGGCTGATTCCTATTATGTGATGATTGCTGCGCTGCCGAGCCGCGAGGAAGGTAACCGGAAGATCCAGGAACTGGCAGATGCCGGCGTCAAAGACACCTGGTTGTTTCGCTCAGGCGAGTACCGCAACGCGATATCGCTCGGCCTTTTCACGCGCGAGGCGAGCGCCAATCGGCATGCCGAGAATATCCGGAAGAAAGGCTTTCCAAACCAGGTGATCCCGAGGGGGGTACGCAAGGAAGGGCGCTGGCTGTATCTGCGCAACCGCGACGGTGGAGACATTGGCTTGAGCCTTCCGCTGCCGGACGGAGCCTCTGCGGAGCGCCTGGCCTGCCCGTGAAATGAGGCCGATCCGTGTCCCGCAGGACGCCTTTTTGCTAGAATCACATGCGCCGCTCTGGTGGCGTGATCTTCAAAATGCGCTGGCGTAGCTCAGTAGGTAGAGCAGCTGATTTGTAATCAAAGGCGACCGTCGCCGCTTGATCTTCCCAGCTACGTCTCCATCGAGGCGTAGCGGTCAACGCATCTAACCACTTGCCAGTCGTGCTGCTCCCAGCGCGTTAACGCTGGAAGCACACCGACACCGTTTGCAGGTGTGTCACCGAATTTTTAGCACGTCGGTTCTCACCTGGCAACGATCAAGACGAAAATGTCTCGAGAAGACTGCGCATGCGATCCATGTCCGGATGGACATACTGCATCGTCGTGCTGATGTTCGTGTGACCGAGCAGTTCCTGCAGCGTGCGAATATCCTTGGATGCCGCCAACTCGGTGGCCATCGTGTGACGAAGACGATGCGGCGAGATGCGGATATTGGTTGCCTTCGATAGGCGCCAGAAGCTCGCGCCCAGCTGATCGACTGTCATCGTCTTTCCCTTGAAGCCGTCGTTGAACAGCGTGACGTTGAATACCTGTTCTTTGCTACGCGGCGTTCGACCAAGGCGCTCGGTCGTCAGCAGGTACAGGTTCTCAAGTTCGGGGCGCAATGGCTGGGCGATCGGTATGAACCACTCGCGATGTGTCTTGCTCGACGTAGCTCTCAGGTGAATCGTGGCCGAATCGAAATCGATGTCCTTCCAGGTCAAACCAACCAGCTGCAGCCTGCGGATCCCGCTGTAGTAGAAGGTGTTGATGACGATCGACCAGAACCAGGTGGGGCGAACGTAGGCGCCTTCATCGCCGGTATCGCGCAGCGCGCGCAGCACAGTCTGCAGGTCGACACTGTCGACGGTCTTCTTGCGCAGCTTCGGCGCCCGCGCCGGCGCAGTGTCTGCAAAGGGATTGCTCGTACAGTCATGGTGACGTATCGCGTGATTCCACAATGCCCGCATGTGCCTGCGGTACGTGTTCCAGCTCTCTTCCTTCGCGCGGCTAAGCACGGCCGTCCGCCACTTGCGGACCTCAGCGGCGTTGATCTCTTCAATCAGGTAAAGGCCGGTGTTGTCGGTGAAGCGCCGGGCGACATCGCGGTAGAGCTTGTTGGTAGCGGGGCGCAACAGGCGTTCCGAAAGGTAGTCCTCGACCAGTTCGGATATCGTTTTCAAAGGTGCAGGGTTCTTCATTCCAACTCATCCATGTCAGAAAAGGGTGCGGACTTTACAGGACGCTTCAGTTGGTCGGCATTGAGAAGTGTCAATACGGGATTGGGTTCAGGAATTGTGATCCCAAGGACGGATTCGGCGTCGGGGATGAGCATCACTTTCACGGTTGAAGTCCTGCGATCTTTCGCGACCTGGCAGGTCCAGACGTTGGTATCTTTCTCGGTCTTCGCGTGAAGCCTGAGCTTCTGGAAGCGCTTCTGAGCGCGCTCCCAGTGGAGAGGGCTGAAGTCGCGGAAGATCCCCGGTGTGATCAAGGCGAGGCCTTCGGTCAGCACGTGAACGCGTGCGCGCGCGGTGTTGATCTCGATGCGTCCCTCACGGATGTTGGCTTTCAGCCATTCCACGAAGCGCTGGCCGAGGTCCGTGTTGCTCTCGTCGTCGGCCGATGAATCGGTTGATGTTTCAGCCAATGCCGCTGCTGAACGGGCCGCCTCCGTGTCCCGTTGCCCGATCGTCGCCGGATCTGAAGGGGCAATCGGCGAAGAGTCGGTATCTGGCACCTTGCTTGATCCTGCTCGGCTGATTGGTGCTTCCGGGGTGTTTGCGGGCGAGTTCTGGGGCGCGGCGGGTTTCTCGCCAAGAGATTCGGCAGTCCGGTCGTCGGCTGTTTCAGCGCTCGCTGTACCAGAAGCGGGTGGTTGCGCAGACGGCGACACCGAAAGATTGGCGGCGGTCGGCACCTCCTTGAGGTCCGGCCAGATCTGGGTCAGTTCCATGCGCAGACACGACAACGTCTGACACCAGTCACCGATCCGGATTTCACAGAACCAAACCGCCTTGTCACCATTCGCCTCGATGATGTGCCATTGCTGTAGTTCATCCATCAACCGATCGTTGCGCCCCGGGATCCCCGTCTGACCTTCCTTCGTCAGGTGTTCTCGCAGGTCGTCGAGGACGCGCTTGGATACCAGCCACAAGCTGCCGTCAGCAACGAACCCGGAGGCACCTGGCCGGTTGAGCGTGATCGTGCCCGCTCTGACCATGTGCCGTAGTCCCGTCAGCAGTCTTTCCGCAAGCGGTTTGGTGCGCGCTGCCGGCGAGCGTGTCCGCACGCCACCGGACAGGTCCCGTGCGACTGACGTACCGTCTGCCGCGTGGGCGATCGCTGCCAAAGGCCCTGCATCCTCGGTCCCGCTGATGGTGGCAAGCCATGCGTCGAGCACGGCAGGCTCCGACGCGAGCCAGTTCAGGCCAACCTGCGGCAGTAACCTGTGTACGAGCAACGGCGGCATCAGCTCATGCCGGTGGTACTCGCGCTGTGGGTTGAAGCGAAAACGGTAGTGAGCCCCCGCGGGGAGCATAGCCGTCAGTGGCTGCCAAACTTTCGGTTGTGTATCAGGCGGCGAGATGTAGGTAACAACAAGGTCAGTGATCGGCTTGCCGACATCGTGAAGGAGTGCAGCGGTTACGGCCGCGTAGGTCCAAAGGTCCTGCTGACTTGCGATTTCCTCGGCTGGTGCGCCCGCAGGTAAAAGCTGATTCCGGCGCAATGTCAGTGCTTCGAGTATTGTCTCCAGGCCGTGACGCAGTAGCCCACCAAGCTCGGCGTGATGATGTGCCTCGGAGGCTGGCAAGCGCTGGCACAACGTTGAGTAGTTTTCGAGGACCGGGAGATAGACCTCTTGCCAGTGTCCCTCTGGCAGGCCAATGATCGACCGAAGCGCGTGCGTTGTTGATCGGAAAGGCGCGAGTAACTGCTCCGGGGTTTCCACCGGATAGTAACCGGACGGAACCGGTTCGATAGATCTGGCTTCCGAGCGCGCTTGAGGCCACATGTGCGGCATAGTGCATGCGGCCGCCGGTTACGGTGGCATTAATCCCTCCCGCGGTAGGGCGGGATTTCACGGATCGGGCTTCGCTGCACTTATTCCAGATGACCGATCCCTCGCGATCTCCAGACGCTATCCACTCGTCATACTTCGGAAATCGTAGATCACTATTCCAGCCTTTCGACGAACTGGGCCTGATGGCCAATCTCTGCCTGCTCTGTCTCCTCCGCAGTTAATCAAAGAGCAAGCAGCGGGGCTTCAGGGGCGCGCTGGTCGAGGTTGTGCGACGATCGGACAAGCAAAGCCGATCACAGACTGCCGATCATGAGCAAGATCCCGTCACATCCATGGGCATTCCGTCCCCGCTTCCGCCGCCACGCCTTCGGCTGGAAATCGCAACCGGCGATCCAGCGCATCCGCGAGGCTGTGTCCGAGATCAAGCGGGTCGCCCGTAAAGACAAGGTGGTGGCCGCCGAAGGCGCGGTGTTGTTCCTGGAAAGATTGTCGCCGGCCATCGAACAGGTCGACAGCTCGTCGGGCGCTATCGGCACCGCCGTGAACAAGGCGATCGCCGACCTTGCGGCCGTCATCGCCGCCGCCCCGGTTGATGAGGCCACGCGACAGCGATGGCTGGAGCGGCTGTGGCAGGCCTGTCAGGATGACGAGATCCCCTATCTCGAAAGGCTCGGTGACCACTGGGGAGAGCTGTGTGTATCGAACGCGCTTGCCTCGCACTGGGCCGATGAGCTGCTTGGCACCTGCAGGCTGGCCTGGAGCCCCGACCCCGCGCTGCGCGGTTTCTTCAAGGGCACCACCCACTGCCTGAGCGCATTGCTCGCCGCGCAGCGCTATGAGGAACTGCTCGAGCTCCTCGCGATGGCTCCGTACGACCTGTGGCATTACCGCCAGTTCGGGGTCCAGGCGCTGGCCGCACTCGGCCGGAAGTCTGAGGCGATCCGCTATGCCGAGGCGGGGCAGGGTGCGTATGACAGCCCGGTCGCCGTGGCGCAGACCTGCGAGGCGATCCTGCTGTCGTCCGGGATGGTCGACGAGGCCTACCGGCGCTATGGCCTGCTCGCCAACCGCACTGGGACCTATGTCGCCTGGTATCGCGCAGTCGCGAAAAAGTACCCCCAGATCCCGCCGGCGCAGATACTCGACGACCTGGTGGCGTCGACGCCGGGCGAGGAGGGCAAGTGGTTCGCCGCCGCCAAGCAGGCCGGGTTGTTCGATGAGGCAATCGCGCTGGCGCAGCGCTCGCCGTGCGCACCGCAGACACTCACTCGCGCCGCGCGCGATTTTGCCGAGAAGAACCCGCCGTTCGCGCTCGAGGCCGGCATGGCAGCGGTGCACTGGCTGGTCGCCGGATACGGTTACGACGTGACGGCAGCGGACGTGCTGGATGCCTACACGCACACCCTCGCGGCCGCAGAGCGCCTGGGCCGCGCGGAGACCACGCGGCAGCGCATCCGTGACCTGGTCGCGAAAGAGACCGGTGGTGAGCGCTTCGTCACCCGGGCGCTTGGGCGCCATCTGGGTCTCGCCTGATGCCGCGCATACGAGACGACCGGCCGGAGACGGGCGACGCCTTGACCGACGCGGCGCTCGACGCGCTGGACGCCGACGAGCTGCGCGCGCTGATCCGCGAGCTGCTGCCCTGGTTCGACGACCGGCTGCACGCAAGGTTCGTCAATGCCGTGATCGACCACGCCGCGCGCAATCCGTCGGGCTGGGTGCCGGCTGCACCGGGTGAGGCGATCGTTGCCGAGATCGAGCGGTTCGCCGACGCGGCGCAACGTATCGGTTATGCGGACCCGGCCGAGGTCGACGCCTGGCTGCGCGTCGGATCGAACGCCTTCCTGGCGCGCGACTACGCCGCCGCCTACCGGATCTTCCATGCCTTGTTGATCCCGCTCGCAGACGCCGCGTTCGACATCGGTCAGCATGAGATGGTCGATGAGGTCCTCGGCATCGAGGTCGGTGACTGCGCCGCGCAGTACGCGGTCGCGGTGTACATGACCGCGGCCGCGCGGCACCGCGGGCGGGCGGTGCTGGCGGCCTTCGACGCGGTGGGCGGGGTCTGGCACTTTGCAGCGCCGCTGCGCGAACTGGAGCAGGCCGCCGTCGAGTCACTTCCCGGGGTTGATGATTTCCTGCTGCGATGGCGCGAGGCCGTCGCGGCGCGGGTCGCGCAGCGTGGGCCGAGCGACTGGGCGAACCAAGAGGACCGCTGGCTGCACGAGGTGGTGCTGCGCATCGACGGGCCTGAGGGGTTGGGCGAGATCGCGCGGGCAACGTGCAGGCTGCATGACCTGCGGGCCTGGTGTGAGGCGCTGGCGGCCGCCGGTGACTGGTCGGCCGCGCTCGCCGCCAACGAAGCCGCCGTCGAATGCCTGGCCGATCGTCCGGATGCCTGCGCCGAGTTCCTCGACGGGGCGGCGCTGGCGGTGCAGCAACTGCGCGGCGAGGACCTGCCCGAGCGGCTTGACCGCGCCTGGCGTGCATCGCCCAGCCTGCCCCGGTTGCAGCGTTGGCTGGGATCATCGGAGACGCCCCAGCGGATGCGTGAACGGGTGACACAGGCTTTGGCCGTCTGTCCCGAGCCCGCTCTACGACAGCGTGCCCTGCTGCACCTGCTCGCGGACGATCCCGCGGCCGGCGCCACGCTGCTCGCCGGCGCCCCGGGTCTCGGCTGGTCCAATCCTGAGCATCCGGGCCCGCTGTTGTTCCCGCTATTCACCGCATGGCTGGGTGATGGCGAGTCGCCGGACGGAATGGCCGACGCAGACGAGATTTCGTCGCCACCCGCCGGACACGACGCGCCCCGACTTGTCACGCCGGCGTTGTCGGAACTGGTCGCGCTATCAGGCGTGATGTCTTCGATCGACCCGACTGTCCGGGAGACCCTGATCGCGGCGATGCGCCGCGCCGCTGAGCAGCGCATTGCCGGCGTCACCAAGAACAGCCGGCGTCGACACTATGGACATGCGGCATCGCTGGCGCTGACCTGTGCCCGGGTCGATCGCTCGGTGGAGGCCGCCGCCTGGCTGGCCGCGGTTCGACAGTCCTACCGTCGTTACCCGGCATTGCAACGGGAATTCCAGCAGCGCGAAGACGCGGGCTGAGCCCGGCCTTGCCATCGCTCCTGCCTCTGACCGTCGCGGCTGCGCCCCGAACCTGCGGCCGCATCAAATCGTGCACGCCAGCAGGGGGGCTGGTCTGGACATTGTTGCTGACGCGGAAGCGCGGATACCGGCAAAAGGTTGTTCGACATGCCCGTTCCGTTCTCATTGGGCAGGCGGGCACGGGGTGACGGTCGCGGACCTCGGGCGGGACGTCGAAGCTTGGTTGCGAATCGAATCCGAATCGGGGGACAGTGTATCCATTGTCGATAAATGAGCCGCGTCGGTAATACCCCGGTAGACGATCAGTTTGTTGACACGGCGGTAAGGCTCAGCGGCAGGACAATGCGACGAAAATGTGCGGGGCAAAAAATGACGGCTCCTACACAGCCTTTCTTCAGGAATTCAGATACTGTCCCCGGTATTCCGATCAGCCATGCCAGGGCCGATTGAGGGCCGGGTCAGACAAGGACGTTGCATCCTACCCAAATAGGGCATTAATATGCCCGAAATGGGTAAGGTATCGTCAACACTCTCGTCCCGCCCGGCCCGCCGCAAGGCGGCAGCCGAACGCGCCGATGTGTCTACCAGTCTTGCGGATGCGCTATTCACCACCACCCAACAGCGCGTTCTCGCACTCGTGTTCGGCCAGCCGTCACGTAGCTTCTTCGCCAGTGAGCTGATCGAGCTCACCGCATCCGGGTCCGGCGCGGTACAGCGCGAGCTCAAGCGGCTCGCCTCGAGCGGGCTGGTCACTGTCACCCGAATCGGCAAGCAAAAGCACTACCAGGCCAACCCCGATTGCCCGGTGTTCGAGGAGCTGTGCGCCCTGGTGCGCAAGACCGTCGCCATGGTGGAACCGATCCGTCAGGCACTCGCGCCCCTGGCCGAGCGTATCTCGCTGGCCTTGGTCTACGGCTCCGTGGCAAAGGGTACCGATACGGCGAGCAGCGATATCGATCTGCTCGTGGTTGCCGACGATATGACGCTGGAAGAGGTCTACTCCACGCTGGCGGAAGTGGAATCGAGCCTGGATAGAAAGATCAGTCCCACGATGTATACAAAAAAAGAGTTCGTAGATCGGCGGGCAGCGGGCAACCCATTCTTAAGCCGCGTGCTTGAAGGCGAACATCTGGTCCTGATTGGAAGCGAAAGTGACACATCCACAACTCGATAACCTGATGCGGATCGGCAAGCTCAAGGCCGAGCCGCCAGCGGAGGCGGAACTTGGCGGCCTGCTGCGTTCCGGTCGCCGGCGTCTGGTCGATGCCGAGCGTGCCGAGCTAAGCCTCGAAAGTCGCTTCGACCTCGTATACAACGCGGCCCACGCCCTGGCGCTCACGGCACTCCGGGCCAAGGGCTATCGTTCCGAATCCCGCTACCTCGTCTTCCAATGCCTGCAGCACACCATTGATTTGCCCAACGAGCAGTGGCGTGTGCTCGACCAGGCCCACCGCAAGCGCAACCTCGCCGAGTATGAAGGCGTGATGGACGTCGATGAGCAGCTCGTGGACGCAATGCTGCGGGTGGCGCGGGAGGTCGCGCAGCGGGTGGCAAGGTTGGTCGAAGAATGATTGAAGAATAATCAGGGAGAGTACCGAGTGGCGAGCGCGAAAGAGAAGAAGGCAAGCGGCAGCAATGCAAGGACGGCTGCCCCCAATGTCGACTACGAAGCCCGGCTATGGCTTATGCGCAAATCGGGGGACAGTGTATCGATTGTCGATAAATGAGCCGCGTCGGTAATACCCCGGCGGACGATCAGCTTGTTGACACGGCGGTAAGGCTCAGCGGCAGGATAATGCGACGAAAATGTGCCGGGCGAAAAAGACAGCTCCGACAAAGCCTTTCTTCAGGAATTCATGTGCTGTCACCGTATTCCCCGGTGCGCGCAGCGTGGGCCGAGCGACTGGGCGAACCAAGAGGACCGCTGGCTGCACGAGGTGGTGCTGCGCATTGAAGGGCCTGCAGGGTTGGGCGAGATCGCACGGGCAACGTGCAGGCTGCATGACCTGCGGGCCTGGTGTGAGGCGCTGGCGGTGCAGCAACAGCGCGGTGAGGACCTGCCCGAGCGGCTCGAGCGCGCCTGGCGTGCGTCACCCAGCCTGCTGCGGTTGCAACGGTGGCTGGGATCATCGGAGACGTCCCAGCGGATGCGTGAACGGGCGACACAGGCTCTGGCCGTCTGTCCCTGGCAAGCCCAGCGACAGCGTGCCCTGCTGCACCTGCTCGCGGCCGATCCCGTGGCCGCTTCTGGCGCTGACAAAGATTGCTTCACCAACCAACTGGCGGTTTCCGCATGCTGCCGTTAGGCCTCAATTGGTCAAAAAAGTTACACTTCATCTCCAAGCCAAACTCAGAAGAATATCCTTGCGATGGAGCGCCTGTGGGGCAATTCGATTTAGCCGACTGGAATCGCACTCTGGTGCGGGCGGTCTTCTTTGACCGGATTGATTCGTCGCCTTTTATCACGCGGATAGACGCGACAGACAATTTCTTGGCGCAGGCTTCTGGCATTGAGAGTCCGGCCGAGGCTCGCAAATCTTTCTTGGCCGCAATGCCGCACTGGGAGTATCGGGTCAGGCGATTGTTCGATTCGAGTGTCATGTACCGCTGGAGCACCAGCAGTGATGATTTGCCTTTCTACGCGCAACTGCACTTGACGATTCTTGCTGCGTCTGCGGAAGAATCTTTGCAGCATGAGGGGAACTTTAGAGTACGACTAGCCCAGATGTTGGATCTGCAAGATGGTGACTACGTGTCACGAGGTTGCCTGCCGGCCCTCTGGGAGAATGCTCGTCAATGGTCCATCAATCGCTCAGAGAAGCGGGGCGATACTCGTAGGCTTGTGTTGCCTGATCCTGGCAACGAAACAATCATCGGCTACTCAAAGCGCCTCGCTTTTCCGGGGTTTCGTGACCAAAATCGATTGGCAGAACTCTTCACCCAGACGGATATTGATAGCTCGTCAGCATTGCCACGCCTCCTCCAAGTAATCAGGTCGAATCTGTTTAGCTTTTCCGATCGGTTTCGCGAAGAATTCAGAGGATTTGCCCGCTTAATTGAGAGCAATCAACTAGAAAAGGCGTCTGGTACCCCGTTCTGGGATGCAATTGAAGAGACCTCGTGGTCACGAACGAGGCGTTCGGGGAAAGCGTCCAGGGCGGGTTGCCGATTGGAGATAGATCCAACAGACCCACATGCGCCCGGTGTATGGCTGTTCTGCCGAAACCTGCCTAGCGGCAATTCTGATTTGAAAAAGGATGCTGACGAATCACCCTACAATGGCCTAGTCCCGCTAAGCTGCAGGGATAAGAGGTTGGCGGGTCGCATGCTTGAGAGTCTGCGAAGTTGGGCGAAATCAAACCAATATCGCAGTTGGCTAGGACCAAATTTGGAGCACTCTCTCAAAGAGGGTTGTATCGGCTTCGTACAAGACAATGACGGCCGGTGGTTTGACTCGCCAGTAGCACCAAGGGAAGCCCCTTTCTGGATATTGCTGCGCAAAGAGCATGACTGGCTGTTTGGCGCCCCCGTTGATTCGCCGGACCGCCAACCCGTTTTCAAATCACCATTGCTCGACAGCTCATTGTGGAGCCTATTCGGCCCAGTTGAGATTGACGAACGAGTGCGAGCCTGGTTGGACAAGCGTGTATTCCTCCCCGATCTGCTGGCAACAAGGTTGGCCAGGCCCTCGGTCACTGTTGTCGGGTCTGTTCGTCGTGAAGATGGCGCTTATTTCTGCTTGCCTCCGCTGATCCCCTCATTCAAATGTCATGGCGCAAAGTCTGGCGTCGCCTCAATTGAGACTGGGGAGCAGGAGTCGTCCTACCAACTAGCAGAAACGGGAGGCATGCTTAATCTACCCTTGCTTGCGAGCCAAGATGTTGGCGGTGATACGGTTGTGCGAATTTCCGCATTTGATGCATCCGACAAGGAACTTGCGCGAGCGCGCTTCAGATTTTCGAATAGAAGCTCTGCTCTCCGGTTCAAGCCCGTCCGCACTCCAAGTAGCTGGCTCGAAACCGGATTAAATGGTCGGCTAGAAGAATTCTCACCCAATTTGTCAACTGGATCCGCCAAGCTAGAGCTCAACTCTGTTTCCCGCGGAGAGGTGGCTCGCCCATTCGTGAGATCTAGAACACGGTCGATTGCGCCTTTGTATTTGGACCCTGGAGCGGTGGATGAGCGGTGGGCTAGATCCTTGGAGGTTCTTTCGGCGATCTTTGCACGTCGATACGCGTTATCTCTCGGGGAATGTCTGGATCTTATGATCCAAATTTGGGGTACGTACGATGGTGGATGGAGAAAGATTGACGAACTCCTGCAAAACGGTGTGCTTCGTCAGATTCACGCGAGACATTGGTCCAACCAGGCGCTGGTTGCCAATCCGCTCTCAATGGTTGCACATGCGAAACCAGATGACTTCGTCGTACGGGCTTTAGGTCTTACCTCTCAGGCAATGCGCGCAATCATTAGTGGGGCATTGGGCCAGCCTGGCAAGTGGATATCCTCGCCCGATAAGACTACAGCGGGCGCCCTCGAATTTCACGTTGGCGACGAAGGCGCTCTTGCTTCTCTGGAGGCTCGAACCGGGTGGAACATCCGCTGGCTCGATTCCCTAGCAGAAGTTCGTCTGCCAGCTTTGAACGAAATCCGCGCGAAGTCAGCTCGCGAAGACGTTACCGATTATCCAGACGAGGAGAAGAGGGTCTGGTCTGATGAGCGGCAGCGATTTGAGGACATTGATGGTGGGGAGCAATGCTTTCCTAGGCTTGAACAATTGAAGGCGCCCGGACAGCGAGCGCTATTTGTCGTTTGTCGGTCGGATGGAACTCATTGGAATACCGACAGCAGGGATTGGGCGCTGCTGGTATACACCTCAGAGCGTTGTGGGTCATTGGGGGAAGTACTGGGCGATGGTTCGATAGTGTTGGCGCAGCCTCGTTTGGCGCTCCCGGCTCAGATTGGCCGCCGAACAGTTCTTTCCGGTGGTGGCGTCTGCTTCCGCGCCGCGGATGGTGCTTTCGTCTATCCAAGTGGTTCATGTTGGTCCCCAGAGGACTCCTGCATCGCTTGGATCGGTGAAAAGCGTTCGCGACGAGAAAAGCACATGACAGGACTACACGACGCGACGAGCAGGTATGCATTTGTGGTTGAACGTGAAAAGCAGAAGAGAAGGACGTCTTCCAACAAATGAAAGCTAAACAGGTTCGACCGATGGGTGGTGCGGCATGATCTCTGATCTGGCTTCCGCTGGGCAGTTCCTTGCGTATGTCGAATTTGTGAAGGACGAATTGCCCAACCGATTTGCAAGGTTGCGGCCGATTTACGACGTCGACGCTACCCCATGGGCCACGATCGTTGATGGAAGGACGACGTTCGCTGATGAGGGTTTGGTGTTTTGGTGGCAGCCACCCCACGGAGTGGCTGAGCACACTGTCTGGGTCGTCTCTTTGCAGCTGCAGCCGAGTTACGGAGCCGATTCGAGACATCGAGACAAGTATGCGGTTCTAGATGCTAAGAGACCTTATCAGGGTTTGGTTCTCCAAGACGCACTTGGGCCACTAGCCTTCCGGCGGGCGCTAGCATCCGGTCACCTGTCGTTCGACTTGCCCTTAGTAGGTAGGCCACTGGTCAAAGTCCCTCAAAGCGACCATTGGGTACTCCTCCCCGAGTCGGTCAGGACGCAGAGTCATGCTAGTCGTTACTTGGTGTCTGTTCCGGGACTTGAGGGCGTGATACCAAAGTACGCTATGGCGGCCGATCACTTTCAGTCGGTTGTTCTGGAGAATTCCGAGATCTCTTTAACGTTAGAACTCGGGCCACCTGATGGCTTCCAATGCGCGCTTTCAGATTCACAGTTGATCGAGCACATGCGGAAGCGCCTCTCGGCAATAGATCGAAGTGTTCTCGATGGCCTGGGAATCACAAAAAGTCTTCTCAGGGAATATGCAGGCGTCATTGATGCCGCGGGCATCGGTGGAGACGATACGGAAAAAGAAGAAATTCGGCGTCACGCAATTACTGGTCTTGTGGAGAGCTATGAGTCGGATATCGGCGAGCTAGAGGCAGTTGTAGCGGCACTGATGGAGTATCCGCAAATCAAGCAAGGAGTGGAATCCCGGCTAGCAGACGAGCTCGCGGAGTTTAGAGAGGCGCGGCAGAGAGAGATTGAGGACGAACAAACTTCCGCGGTAGATGAACTTGCACATACCAGGGCGGAAGTAGAGCGGACTTCGCACGAACTTCAGGCGCTCAGGGATGGAGTTCGAGGAGCAATTCGGGACATCACCGATGCGCCACTAGAGGCGCTGGCCCGGCATGGCCTGCTGGATGCTTTAAAGCGAGCGGTTCGTCTGGATTGGGTTGCTGAAGATCAACCTGCTGAGGTGTCGGCCAAGAGCGCAAATCGCCCCATTGCGTTGATCGAGAAAACAGAGGACCTTACAAAGGCTGTGGTCGGATGGGCGTCTAGCGTGGTGGTGGATCCGTACATGATGCAGGTCGCGCTGGCGACGATTCTGGCGCACCGAGTTTCTTTGGTTCTTGGGCCGAGCGCAGATCGCGTGGCATTAGCGATTGCCAGTGTTATTGCTGCAGATCGTTCCGTCCGTGTATCCGTTAGCACCACCACTTTTGGCGTATCGGATCTATTGGATTCACCAATCACCCCCGTAGCAGCGACGTCTGCGGAGGGTATCGCGACTCTTGGTGATTTTCTCTCGACTTCCTCAGAAGATGAATGCTCCGTTGTGGTCTTGTCCGGATGCAATCGAGCGCCGCTCGAAGCATTTCTTCCGGAGTTGTTGTTGCCTTGTCAAGCCGGGGCGAGTGCGTTTGGTTGGAAACGAGACGATGGTCGGTACAAACTTCTTTCGTTGCCGCGAAGATTGAAGATCATCGGTACGCTATATGGCGGAGATGCAACCTATCGAGTGTCGACGGAACTCGGTACCCAACTGGCTGTGGTTCCAAGTGACCATGAGGAGATGAGCGGTGTTGCACTGGCTGACCAATCGCCGCCCAATCACTCGCGGATTGCTGGTCCTCTGTATGACGCTCTGACAGTCTCGCCAGAGGGATATGACCCTTCGTATCTATTGCGCTGGACCCGGGCGTCCGGCGTGTCGCTTGCAGAGGCTGATCTCGCGAGCGTCTTTGCCGTCTATTTGAAGCTCATCAAAGACCCCGAACGCGCGATCGGGGAAGCGATTGCCGCAATGATTTTGGGTCGCTCGCCGTCTCCAAAAGCACCGGACCAATCTGAAAAGAACTACGAAAAAGTTTTCAGTCGACTGAACCAGCTTTCTCAGGCTCAGGCCTGGCAGCGCATATCCGAGTATTTCAATACGGCGAGTAAAGAATGAGGAATCCTTTTGATGCTTTCGAACGGCTTCGCAGTTTCTACATAACCTACTTGGAGACTGCATTCCGAATTCGACACGATTCAGTCCAATCGGCCCGGCGGGTGCTGCTTGAAATGCCAGGCACACTTTGCACGTCTCCGCTAATAGAGCCAGTGCCGCGTTATCTGGGTCCTAGCGAAGGCCTCCGAATCGACCAACTAAGCGAGCCAGGAAATGCTTCGTCATGGCTCCCGGAGTTTGCACGGGAGGAGGTTGCTTTCTTTGCGAGATTGACAATGGCTGGGTTGATTCCAGCTGAGCCGGACGATCGAACGGGCGACTTGAGAGCAAGTTTTGGCCTGTATCAGCATCAGCTTGAGATGCTTAGAAAAGGGGTAAGCGAATGCACTCCCGGTATCGTTACTTCCGGAACAGGCTCGGGCAAGACAGAGGCGTTTCTATTGCCAATATTGGCAACAATTTCGAAGGAGGCGCGCCGTTGGCCAGCGGTTAGCTATAAGACCTGGTCTCCTTGGTGGCGAGCCGACAATCCTCAGCCACAAGATGTCTCGTCAATGAGAAGTGTCGAGCCGGCTGCTCGCCCAAAAGCAGTGAGGGCATTGATTCTCTACCCGATGAATGCACTGGTAGAGGACCAATTAGTGCGTTTACGGAAGGCTTTGGACTCGACAGACGCGCACCGTGTGCTTGATGAAGAGGCAGCGGGTAACCGCATATTCTTCGGCAGATATACCAGCGCCACACCCGTCACGGGATGGCTTCAGCATCCGCGGCGTTCAGGTGAGCGGGATGAAATCAGTCGGGTTAGGCGCCGTGTGGCAGAGCTGCGCCGATGGTATTCCTCGGCCGAGGCGACTAGCCGGGAAGCGAACGAGCAGGCACAACGAGACGGCGACGCCGATCTCCCTTTCAATTTTCAGCGCACCCTTGGTGGTGAAATGCTGGACCGCTGGGAGATGCAACAGTTCCCCCCAGACGTATTGATTACCAATACCAGCATGTTGTCGACGATGCTCGCTAGGGAGGTGGAAGAATCGATCTGGACGCAGACTAGAAACTGGCTGCTAAGTGACCCGGATGCATACTTCTTTATTGTCGTCGATGAGCTCCACCTGCAGCGTGGCACCGCTGGGACAGAGGTTGCCTTTCTGTTGCGTCTGTTGTTCACCCGTTTGGGACTAAATGACCCAGCGCATTGCCACAAGCTGCGGGTACTTTCATCAAGCGCGTCACTGCCAATGATTGGTCAAGATGGGCAGCGCAGTTTGGACTACCTTTGGGCGTTCTTTGGGTCTCAGGGGCTTGGCCAAGGCGGAACGAGGGAACAATGGCAGGATGCCGTTGTGCAGGGTGTCACCTCAATTTCTACAACTCGTCCAGACCGCCTTCCGAATGCCGACCGGCTCATTGCGGTCTACGATGCACTATTTCCCAACGACGGAAGTCTACCGAGTGGCCCCGACGAAGCTCCAGGGGCGTGGAGAGCCTTGGCGGTTTCATTGGGCATTGAAGATGGTGATGTGGCTGACCAAGCGTTACCACGGGCGATCGTTGAGCGCGCAACCTTGCTATTAGAGGTCTCCTGTGCGGACGGCAGTGCGGTCCGGGCTACCTCTGTAGAAATGATGGCGGATCGGCTGTTCTCTGATTCCAAGTCAGCGCTACAAGCGCTTCGACGGCTGATATGTATTAGAGCTTTCGCCGAGCTTGCGGGCAACGGACTCGATAACGGTTTAAGTTCATTTAGAACGCATTGGTTTCTGCGTGCCATTGAAGGCTTGTTTGCAGCTCCACGAACCGCAGATCCCGGTAGCGATGCGAATGGTCGTATCGAGGCGTTCTATGGTGAGCTTTCAGTCGAGCGGGGAAAGAAGCTAGGAGGGAGTCCTGGAGAGCATCGTCGCCCACGGTTCTTCGAACTGCTGTACTGCGAGTGTTGCGGTTATCTGTTTTTTGGGGGAATGCGCAGTCAGGGGGCAACGGGTAGGGTCGAGTTGCTGCCTCATGACCCGGATCCAGAGGCTCTGCCAGAAGAGGCGAAGGGCCGACTATTTGAGGATCTGAGTGCAGAGGACTTCGCAATCTTTCTGCCAGTGGTGGACCGTTTTGCTCCATATGGACAGGAGGAACTGCAACAAAGCGATGGCCCCGGGAATTGGCTGCCAGCAAAGCTAAATCCCTCGACGGGTGTTGTTTCAATCGGCCGGGCTGAACTACAGGAGCCGGGCGGCATTCGTGGCTTCTTGTATGATGGTCTTAGAAGAGACTGCTACCCCAGTAGGCGATTCCAAGGTCCCTCGGATGCAGGATCGGCAGTGCCTTTCCAGTGCCCTTGTTGTGGCGAGTCGTACAAGTTTCGACCAGCTCCAATGCGGCATTCGCCAATTCGAAATTTTCGGGTCGGCTTCGCCAAAACGACACAGTTGTTGGCAAGTGAGTTGCTGTCCGATCTCAAGCGGGAGGATCCAGAGGCCCGCCTCGTATCTTTTGCAGACAGTCGACAAGACGCGGCTAGAGCGGCGTTGGACTTAGAAGGACGCCATCATGAAGATGTGAGGAGGGGGCTCCTAATTTCGGAAATTGTCAGTTCCGCGCAAAGAATGCTTTCCCAGGACGAGGTTCGAACAAGACTAGCGGCGATCAAGCTAGAAATCGGGCAACTTGCCACCACTGATCCGGTTTCCAATGCAGAGCGAATTGGCGAATTAGGAAGGGAGCAGCGGCAGTTGGAGACCTTCAATGCTGACGATGACTCAGTCAGATTGAGAGACGCCGTGGATCTTGAGGTCAATCCTTCAGATTCAACCGTCAAACCGATGCTCCAGCGAATGGTGACTCTGGGTATCCATCCGACAGACCCGAGCGGCGTCAAGCCCATTGGCCGTGGGAACGTAGATTTTGCTTGGCAGCAGTTATTCACGGTCGATGACGGTGAGGTCCGGTGGCAAGAAGTGGATCGGTTTTCACCGGAACTGGCCGATGCTCGCAGTCTAGTCGTCGAAAGTCTCCGCGAGCTGGTTAACTCGACGGTTTTCAATCGTACTTACTTCTCGATTGAGGGTGCGGGCCTCGGCTATCCTTGTTTCTCGCTCAACCCCGGAGAGTCAAGGAATGACGTTGCACCGCTCGATGCTCTGCTCCGGGTGCTGTCCGACCAATATCGGTATACGCCCAGCCAATTCGATCGAAATCGACTCGATGAGTGGCAGTCTTGGAGCGACACGCCACCAAATTCCCGGGTGCGCATGTTTGCATTGGCATCATGGGGTGCGCAGCTTGCACCAGAACGTTTTGGCCAATTTCTTATTCGGCTTCAGGCCGAGGGGCACGGACGCGGCATTATCAGGGCGCACGCGATTCGAGTAAGAGTTCCTGCGGAACAGGAAGGTTTCTGGCGATGTGAGAACTGCGGCCGGATTCACCTTCATCGGGGCACAGGCACATGCACGCGTTGCTACCGTCCATTGAATGAAGCTCCGTCCGGAATAGTGAGTGATCTGCGCAAGGACAACTACCTCGGGGTACGGTTCGCGCATGCTAATATGGAATGCCGCCTACGTGCCGAAGAGTTGACCGGGATGACGGCCAATCCCTCTGCCCGGCTGAGGCGCTTCAAGGGAATCCTAATCAGGGACGACGATGACATCCTTCCTCAAGGGCAAGATATTCAAGTGCCGCGGGTTTTGGAGAAAGCGGCCAAAACAATTGACGTGCTGTCCGTTACTACAACCATGGAGGTGGGTGTCGACATCGGGAGCCTTCGGGCCGTCTTTCAGGCAAATATGCCGCCCCAGCGTTTCAACTATCAGCAGCGTGTCGGGCGAGCCGGAAGACGAGGCCAGGCGTTTCCGGCAGTTCTTACCGTATGCCGGAGCCGTAGCCACGATTTGCACTATTTCCGTTTCCCGGAACGCATTACGGGCGATCCCCCGCCGCCCCCCTTTCTGTCAAGCGACCTGGCGTTGATTGCGCAAAGACTAGTGCGAAAAGCATGGCTCATCGAAGCTTTCAAAGGTTTGCGCCAGACATGGAGCGGTGAATGGCCGGCGGACATGATGCCGCGGCCGGATTCGCATGGTGAGTTCATCCGGGTCCTTGAGTATCGAAACGATCCGAGTTTCTCTACGCGACTCGCCTCGGCGCTGGACGCAACTATCCGGTTTCGGGACGAATTTTGCGAATGGTGTTGTGCGGACATCGCGTTGACTTCCAGTGAAGTACTGACAGGTCTGAGTCCCAACGAGGTTATGGCAGACCTTGATGAAGTGACAGATGTGGACGAGTACATGGCCAAGGGTTTGGCAGAGGCTCTGGCCGAATCTGGTCGCTTTCCGATGTATGGAATGCCTACCCGAGTAAGGGCGTTGTATACGAAACTTCTGGGTGGTCGTCTGGCTGGTCGAGTCGAGTTGACATCGATTGACCGGGATCTCGAACTGGCGATTCAAGAGTTCGCGCCCGGCCAGGAGCTTGTGCAGGACAAAAGAGTACACCGTGCGGTTGGTTATGCTGGATACATACCACCCGCGATGTTTCGGCGCCGCGGTGAGTGGCGGCTAGATTCCCTGGTAGATGGGCTTGGGCCTTCGTCCGAGATCAATGAATGCGGGAATTGCGGTTCGGCAAATCAAAGTGGGTTGCTCGCGATGACGTGCTCTATCTGCGGTGCGAGCCTTGATCCAGACTCGACGCGTATCTGCTACGTGCCGAGAGCGTTCATCACGGATTTCGATCCGAAATATCGGGGCGACGACGAAGTTCGTTCGACGCGCGCGACGAAAACATCGATAGCGGGTGATCGGTTGCCCACTATGCATGGAGTCTCAGGCACAAACGCATCTGTAGGGCTCAATCGCCAAGCAACTTTGTATCGGCTGAATAGAGGTGAAAGAACCGATAACGGTTGGACCGGCTTCAATGCCGAGTTTGGCCATATTAGAGTGCGAACTCATGATGAGCGAGAGCTTGCGACTGTAAGAGATATTTGGGTGGATCAAGAAACGATCCGCCGTGGTACGGGCTTTCAGGTAGACGCGACGAGGGGGCCAGTGCGTGGATTTTACCTTTCGGCTCCTCGTGTTACAGATTCTCTTCTCTTACATCCGACAGAGGTCCCGAGAGGGTTGGAGTTTCAGCGTCAGCAAGATCCGCAACCGCCCGTGCCGCTACCGACCACGATCGGATTTCGAGCGGGTATTTTGTCCGCAAGCTACATGTTGGTGTATGAGGCGGCCTCAGCTCTCGATGTGGATCCCGATGAGTTCGAGGTATTGGCGCCACGCATGATCCCTGGTGCGGATGGCTCGCCAAGGCCGGTCCTCCAAATCGCTGATTCGCTGGTCAATGGGTCGGGCCTATGTGATGCATTGGCGGGTACGCAATCCGGCAGGCCATTAGTGATCGATATGATTGAGTCGATTCTCGACCGCCCCTATCTGTCCGAAAATCATAGGGAAAGCTGTGATCAAGCTTGTTACGAATGTTTATGTCGATTTGGCAATCAGCAGTGGCACGGTTTGTTGGATTGGCGGCTAGGTCTCTCAACTCTGTTGGTTCTTATGAATCCAAGATTTCGGGCGGGTCTGGATGGGAATTTCGACTGGCCCGGGCTTACAGATTGGCCAGAGATGGCGGGTAGGTATGCTGACGATGTCGCAGAGGTTTTCGGTGGGAATAGGATTCAAGTCGCCGGGTTAGAACTTGCGGAGCTGAGGCCACGCCACTGGCTGGCTGTCACCCATCCTTTCTGGGACTGGTCTTACCTCTTGGAAGAGCGGCGGGATCTCGAACAGTTTATTGCCGCTGGCAACAGAGTATTGCCAGCCACGACATTCGATTTATCCAGACGAATGGCATCCACCGTCGAGCGCATTAAGGCGTTAAACTGAACGAACTGGGATGCTACAAGAAGAACAATACAATCAAATGAACGTGGCCAGTGGATGAAGGACGAAATGACTGGTGTGACGAGTATCGATCTATTCTGCGGGGCCGGAGGGCTTTCTCATGGTTTCACCAAAGAAGGGCTGTGTGTTGTAGCGGGTATTGACGTAGATCCAGCATGCAAGTATCCCTATGAGAGTAACAATGACGCGAAGTTCATCGAACGTGATGTGGCAGGCATCTCGGGCGACGAGCTGAGTGTGCTATTCCCGACCGGTGCAGTTAAGGTGCTCGCAGGGTGTGCTCCGTGCCAGCCCTTCTCGACATACAGTCAGAGATATGACTCCAGCAGAGATGGTAAGTGGAGCCTCCTCAACGAGTTTGGTCGAATTGCTGAAGAGCTTCTTCCTGATGCGCTCACGATGGAGAATGTGCCAGCGCTGTCCAAACACGGCGTGTTTCAAGGGTTCGTCAGACGACTTCGAAAGGTCGGCTACAAGGTCTGGGCGGATGTAGTCGAGTGCGCTGACTTCGGAGTACCGCAAACGCGCCGAAGGCTGGTATTGCTTGCATCGCGGCATGGAGAGATCGCAATGATCGCTCCAACGCACAAGCAGCACCGCACTGTCCGTGATGCGATCGGGAGGCTGAGACCGATTGCTGCTGGCGAACAGGCTCCGCGGGATCCTCTGCATACGGCATCGAGGCTTTCTTCGCTCAACATGGCTCGAATCAGGGCATCCATACCGGGCGGCAGCTGGAGGGACTGGCCAAAAAGCCTAGTGGCGGATTGCCATAAGGCACCTAGCGGTCGGACGTATCCCAGTGTCTATGGCCGCATGGAATGGAACAAACCAGCGCCTACGATGACCACGCAGTGCTTCGGTTTCGGGAACGGAAGATTTGGGCATCCTGAGCAGAACCGTGCCATCTCTTTGAGAGAGGCAGCGATTCTTCAAAGCTTTCCTCGCAACTATGCATTCGTACCGCCTGGAAAACCTGTTGAGTTCTCAGTAGTCGGGCGATTGATCGGAAATGCTGTGCCTGTCGATTTGGGACGGGCGATCGCAAGAAGCCTGCTGAATCACTTTGGTGATCATGGGTTGACTGCTTCATAGTATGAATCTTTCACTTACGCGGCCATTAGGTGCGAAGGCTCATCTGTACTCCCAAACAAAGGCCGAAGCCGTCATCGGAGAGCGCCAGCAGAAGAATGTCTGCGACGGGGCAGCGTGACACCTCCGCAGAGTTATCGATTCGCCGTCGCCTCCATGCTTTGGGTTTGCGATATCGCGTTAATTATCTCGTTTCTTCGCGTCCACGCAGAACGGCAGACATCGTTTTTACCAATGTGCGGCTTGCGGTCTTCGTTGACGGGTGTTTCTGGCATGGGTGCCCGGAACATGGAACGTGGCCGAAAGCCAATGCACAGTTCTGGAAGAGCAAGATTGAAGCCAATCGCGCTCGCGACAGGGATACTGACGCGCTACTCAATGCCAAGGGGTGGGCCGTCTTGAGAGTCTGGGAACATGAGGATCCTGATGTTGCTGCTGATCGAATCGCCGATGTATACGAGAACCTCAAAAGACCTATCCCTCGGCATTCAGTTAGGGATGAGACTTGAAACTGCAGTAACAGGCGTGTTGCGTTGTGGCTCCATGCCTTTTGTCGCGCGGTACGCGAAGCGCGGCAGCCCTTTCTGGATTGGCTCATTCCCCTTGATGTGCCCGTACCCTTCCCAGTCTTTTTGTCCTTGACCCTGACGGGCTTTATTGTCAGCTGTCAGAATGAGTAGAACCCATTCCGAACTGTCTCAATAAATGGTTGTCCGACTTGGCCGACGTATTCCTTGACGTTACATGGGAGTGGACTTCCGCACGTCGCAAGCCCGTGGCTATGCTGAAGACTAGTACTTGGTCGATAATGATGGAGGCTCTTGGTTTCGTCTCGGGCCGCGTTCCGCGGCTCCAGGCTTCCTAACATCACAAAACGTGTGAGTTCGACACAAGCGGAAATTGTTGCGCGGCCAAGTACTGGCGTACATAGGAAATACTGAAAGGATTCTGAAATGGACCAGCTCGAAATCGGTTTCTACTCGGCTGTTGCTGTGTATGGCGTGATCGCCATCTGGACAGTGCTGGTTCGCCTGCGCTGGCTGCCCGCAGCGCTTGTGCGTTTCGTGTGGCGCTTATTAAACTGTCTCGGACGCATCCATGTTCTGGGGCGCGCCGTAACCGTCTGTCGCAGGTATCCCCTGGGTGCTGGCTTGGTGCTGGCCGTTGTGGCTGGATTCGCGGTGCCGTATCTGGTGCTTTCTGTCCTTTGGGGCGTTTATTTGCTGTCGTTTGCTGCTGTAATTTTCCTCGGCTGGGTCGCCTTGGGCAGATCTCAGGACGATGATGCCTCAGACGAACTCGACCCCTATGGGATGTATCAGGAAAAGCATGGCCATGGATTAGTGCACGGATCATCTCCTTACGCCGATGGCGACCGTCCCGTCGGCTGATAACCGCTGATTTCATTGTTTGAGGGCTTCATCCAAGCGGTGGATTGCCTGCTATTTGCGAGTCCTCGCAGCGGTACGGGTCGCAATTCTTGCACCAGCTTCCCCTGATTGACGCGAACTTTTCCACCCGGCCTCCAGGCTCCCTTCAATCGATCGGCCGATGTGAATGCCGGCCCACGCCATCATCATCGTCCAAAGCACCGGCATCCCGATCATGAACATCGCCAGCATGGTGTCGAGCATCAGCGCCTTGCTGGTCGCGCCGGCGAATCCGCCAGGCGCTGCGGCCCAGTTCATCAGGCCGTCCAGGCTGCCGGGATGCATGGCGACGGTCAGGTTCTCGTCGACCCACTGGGCGAACTTCCACAGCACGGTCCAGAAGTTGATGGTGAAGATGCCGATGGCGCCGACGGCGAGCATCGAAAGCGAATAACCCGAGATCACGACGATGATCGGGAGCAGGGCATAGACCGCCATCAGCGTGACGGCCTGTATCGTCGGCAGCATCGGCTTGATCGCAGTGAGCATGGTGCCCAGGCTGAAGTGGGTTGCGCCGGCGCCGGCGGCACCGGCCACATCCTGTGCGGCGCCGTACAGGTTGCCCAGCACGCCTTCACGCCCGCTGTACGCGCCCAAGGTGTCAGGCTGGAAGGTTGTCATGGCCTCGACGCGCGAATTGTTCAGTGATTTGCGCACGGCCGTATCGGTGAGTTTCTCCGCCGCGATGGCCGCGGTTCTTCCCCAGGATCCGAGGAAGGTCGAGAACCGCGTGGCGGCGCTTGCGAGCGTGTTGGTGAAGTCGCTCGCCGCGGGCAGGGCCATGATCTTGTCGCGGATCCCGGTCGTCGTGCTGTCGCCCAGCCACCACTCAGCGCAGGTGGGCTGGCCCCAGCCGCCGGTTGCGGCGGTGCCGTAGTCCAGGTCCCTTGATGCATCGTACGGCCAGCCGGTGACCCGGGACGCAGACCGCATGTTGGGGTAGTAGAGCGAGCGATATACATGCGATCCCATCCAGTCGGGATCGTCGGCGCCGTATTCGTTGAGCAGGGCGGTGATCGCGGCACTGGTCGGTTTGTCGCGAAGGTACTTCGAGCGCGCCGGGACGAAGCAGTCGTTGTAGAACTGGCTGGCCTCTGCACGCACGACTGGATCGCTGACGGTGGCCAGTTGTGCCTGTTGCTGGACCTCGCGGATGCCGATCGAGTCGGGCATGCCGGTAACGATGGCGTGATTGATCCCCTTAGTCAGGCTCAGAACCGCGTACCACCAGACCGGGATGTTTACGCTGGCCGGGGCGCCCGAGAAGGCGCCTGCCGAACCGAAGCTGGAATCCGGCAGCGCCGGTGTGGCGGTCGCGGGTGCCGGGTCGTTCAGCGTGGCCGAGGGCGTGTAGCTGATCGCGTTAGCACTCAGGCCGACGGCCGGCGGGCCGGCGATCAGGGCCACGAACACGGCGACGTAGAACTCGATCTCGATGCTGCGCAACGCGATATCGTGGACATTGCCATAGCTGCCGCCGCGGGCCGCGTCCTTCCAGCAGGTCAGCAGGATCATCACGAACGGGATGTACACGATCCCTGTGTCGGTCAGCGCGTCCCAGATGATGCCGTACCACTGCCAGCCGAACAGCGTGGTGAAGAGCTCGAGGTAGGAATCGACCGCCATGGATGAATGCCTTCAGTTCAGCAGGTGGGCCAGCAGGTTCTGGCCGAACAGGATTTCCAGGACCACGAGTGCGCTAGCAACGCGCCATCGCATGGCGAGCAGGTAGTTGCGGTAGGCGGTACTCAGGCGCTGGCGCTGCGCGACCCAGTGGATGAAGGGCCTCCATTGCCAGATCAGTGCGATCATGCCGCCCCACTTGACCGCGGTGACGGCGGGTGCGATGCGGTCCCAGCCGTCGCGCACGGCGGCATAGCCGTAGATCTCGATCAGCACGAGAATGGCTGCGGCGACCAGGCCGAAGAGGACCGCACCCAAGCGCAGCAGCCTCCGGCGCGCGCGACGCGCATCGAATGCGCCCTCTGGTCGGGAGCTCACTGGAAGCGGCCTCCCTCCTCGAGCGGTGATTGTTCCGGGCGCCCCTGGCGCAGCGTCTGCTGGCTTCGTGCGTCCAGCTGGTTGCGTCGTGCAACGACGCCGGCGGCGGTATTGCTCGCGATCTCCTTGCTGACGCGCTGCTCGAACAGGAAGCTCTCGATCTCTTGCTCCAGTTCGTTGACCGCGCTCACTGCGACGTCCATTGCCGGCTTGGTGCTCATCACCTCGGGCACCCGCTTGCCGCTGATCAGCAGCCGACGGATTGCGAAGGCCTCCTCGATGGTGCGTGCGATCGCGACCTCGGAGGCCAGGCGGCCGGCGAAGACACCGGCCTCGTCCGCCGGTAGCTCCCGCAGGGTCCCGATGACCTTGGCCGAGACCGCGACGCCGGGTGCGGAGACGTCCTGCAGGTCGGCATTGGCCGGCACGCCGGTCCCGCCGACCAGGGCGACGAGGTCGGTCGCAACGGCCTGCCGGTGCGCCTCGTATTTCACGTTCAGGCCGTTGCCGGGGATGCCGCGTTTCGGGCAGCCGTCGCAGGTGCGGATCACCGCGTCGCCGAGGACGTCGACTGCATAGTCGGCTGCCGACGTTGGGGTCGGGAACAGCGTCGCTAGGCGAACCTCTGGTCCAATAAGTGGTGGTGTGTACGGGGCGTTGCTGCCGGGCGGGCGTCCGAGCGTGGTATTCCAGCCCGCGGCGGTGATGTCCCTGATCGGCTCAATTGGTGGGCCACCGGTGCCCCCGGCCATCACGACGCCGCCGCTGGTGACCTTCGGAAACGGGTAGCCGGCTGCACCACCCGTGCTCTCGACGGACTGCTTGGCAGCCACCGCATCCGTCGTGGTGCCCATCAGGCGCCGCCAGTCACCGGCCTTGGCCATCTGGATCCACTCCTCGTACGGGTCCTTGCCGGCGAGGATCTCCTGCTCCATCTGCTCGCACGACTTGAGCGCATCGCCGAAGTTCAGGCTGAAGTCCGCCGCATAGGTCTGGAAAAGCTCATACAGACCCGGCGCGGCCCGCTGAAAGACGTACAGGGGCAGCGCCGCGATCGCACCGCGCGCAGCGCCCATCACCGTGCTCTGCAGGCTGGTCGCCGCGTTCGAGAACGAGTTCGTCACCGAGCTGACGATGTCGAAGTTGCCGCAGCTGTAACTGGCGGTCAGTGAGGCGTGCGCATCGAGGACCTGGTGGGCCCCGGCCGGGTTCAGCGCGATCGACACGGGCTCTGCGCCACCGATCGTGTAGTACCAGGCCTGGTCCTCGGTCGGGACCGGTACCTCACCGGCAGCGACGATGCCCGACAGTGCCAGCAGCGGAAGGAAGCGAACGGAAGAGGGAGGCATAACGGGTCTCACGATTAGGGGATCGCGCGGATGAAGATGCCGCGCCGGCGACAGCAGGTGTAGGGACGCCACAGGTTGAACTGGTAGTCCCCGCCGGGATCTCTGCGCCCATCCGACCAGCTGGTCAGGCTGAGCGAATCGTTCTCGCCGAATGCATCACAGCTCGTGTCCGTGCGCGGCTCGAGCATCTGCCAGCTGCCGGTAGTCTCGTCATTGGGTTCGAGGGCGGGTGGGTTCCAGTAGCGCATGCCCCAGCTCCGCTGACCCCAGGACAGCGGCACATAGACATGCGGCTGGGCGGAGCGCGTCGTGATCTCGCCGGCACGCTGCGCGAGGATCGCGCCGGCCTTGGGCTCTTCCTGTTGCAGCGCCATGCCGGTGCGCGGAAACACGTTGCCCCAGGTATTCAAAGGCCAGTTGCCGATCTCTTTGAGCCCGGGAATCAGCGAAGCGGGGTAGAGCGATTCGATCGGTACGATCTCGCGCCAGACCAGGGCATCGAGTGTCGATACGAAGTAAGGCATCAGCGGGATCGTGCGCGGTGGGCAGACCAGCCCGGTGGCACCCAGCACCAGGCCGCTGGCCGAGAATGGGTGGCCAATCAGATCGGCCTCGCGGAAGGTCTGGTGATCGCGGCCGCGATCCGGGTTGCCCTGCTCCCGCCGCCCCTCGACGGACCCTGAGGCATCCGCAAAGCCACCGACCAGGCCGGCGAGGCCCGCATTGGCTGCGGCAAGAATGGGTCGTGCCTCGACCCAGGGATGCAGGGCCGGTTCGTTATGGGTGGTGACGACTGCATCGGGTGCATAGTTGAACACGCGCGGTGAGACGCGGACCCGGCAGCCACGGATGCCGCATCTCAGCCAAAGGCAGATACCGGTCAGGCGCCAGCGCAGGCAACGCGGCAGGGCGGCGGTGGTCTTGGCCAGGATCTGGGCGGTGTTGGTGGTTGCCGCAACGCTGGTCGTCGGCCAGGAAGGGGCAAGCAGTACCAGGCATAACGCGACGAGCCCGGCGCGGGTGACAGTCCAGCGCGTCGTCATTTGTTCGCCTCGTACAGCCGATACGCGATCGCGAGATCGGTAACGCCATAGATCACCGTAGCCCCATCGAACACGATCGCCGGGTAGCGGTCGAGCCGGTATTGCAGGTGGGCCAGCGTGAGACCTTGCCCGGCCTGCATCATCTGCTCACTGAGCATCGGCTGCGCATCCAGGCGCTGTGCCGCGATCCTCGCGGCCTCCTGCGGATCGCCGGGTAGGCCCTCGGAAAGCTGATCCTGTGCCAAGGCGAGGCCATCGAGCCGGTACACGGTCACGTCGGTGAAGGCCTCCGTGTGTGCAACCGGATGCCGACGGTCCGTGAACACCTCGAGGCGGGGCTCGGCGAAGCCCGGATTGGCCACGAGCATGAGGACAAGAAGGAGGGCGCTGCGCATCTCAGTCACCCGCCCGTCGCCGTTCGATCCCGGCGGCGATATGCATCGCTGCCTCGACCTCACTGCAGTGCTCGCAGCGCATGATCTGCGCACGCGCGGCCTTCTCGTCCTTCTCGGTCTGGGCCAGTGCCAGGGCCAGCGCCGGTGGCACGTTGCGGAACAGCGCGGCCAGGCTGTCGGTGAGCACGACGCCCTCGGTGTACTTGCCACTCTCCTTGCGCGCGGATAGCAGCATCTGGCGTTGCTCGTCGGTCAACTGGCGGAACCGCGCGATCTGCTCGACCTCGTCCTTCGGCATGACCAGGCACAGCCACCACTCGAGCATCGAGAGCATACGCCGGCTCGCGTCCGGGAAATCGTCGAGGTTCTGGGTTGCGATCCAGTACCAGGCCCCGAACTTGCGCCACATCTTGGTGATCTTGATCACGTACGGGGCGAGCAGCGGGTTGGTCGTGATGATGTGACCCTCGTCGGTGATCACCAGCGTCGGGCGGGCGTCGTGCTGGCGTGCCTCGACCACGCTGTTGATGTGATTCATCAGCGCGATGTAGGCCACAGTCAGCTGGTCTTCGTAGCCCTCGCGTTGCAGGATGCCCATGTCCAGGTGGGTCACGTCGACGTCCGGCCAGCGATTGCCCTCGCGGTTGAAGAAGTGCCCCGCGACCCCGGAGCAGAACAGCAACAGGGCATCGCCCATGTCCACGGCGCGCTCGCGCCGGCGTGGATCCAGGGATTCGTCCTGGCCGGCCCGGCGCAGCGCCGTGGCTACGTCTTCGGTCAGTACCTGGTCACGACCGGTGGCGCGTACCTGGCCGGCGGCCTCGAGGATCGCGCGGCGGATCACCAGGCGATCCGCGCGCGACATCCGGGCGTCCTCGCGCGCATCGCCGCCGGTGATCATGATCCGTGCGGCGATCTCCATCTCGCCGAGCAGGTCGCGGCCTTCCTCGAGGTCATCGGCCGGGTCGTCATCGTCGGGCGTGGCGGCGTCGACGGCCTCCAGGTCGACGGCGGCCAGCGTCGGATCGGTCTCCAGCAGCGACAGGGCGCCGGCGAATGGCGGCAGGCTGACGTCGGCGTTGGGCTGCATCGCCACGCTGTGCACGGACAGGGCATGGCTGCGCAGGTAGTCGCACATCAGGCCGAAGCTGTTGCCGGCCTCGATCAGGTAGACGCGTGGCCGCCACACGGCCAGCGCCTGCATGATCAGGTAGACCAGCGTGGCGGATTTGCCGGCGCCGGTGGGCCCGACGATCAGCATGTGACCGTTCTTCTTGCGGTCGTCTTTGTGCAGTGGATCGAAGCTCAGCGGCTCGCCACCGCGATTCCAGAACAGCTGCCCGGGGTGACCGGTACCGCGGGAACGCCCGTACACCGGCAGCAGGCTGGTCAAGTGGGTCCCGAACATCAGCCGCGAGCGCCGGTGGCTGCGGTCGAGCGCCGGGTCGTAGTTCATCGGCAGGTTGCGCAACCAGGCGTCACAGGCGAGGAACTCAGACTCGCGCCCGACCGTCTGCAGGCCGTTCTGCAGCAGCAGGCTCTCGACGTGGTTGACCTGGCGACGCAGTGCCGTGTCGTTCTCGGCGCGCACGTAGAAGCTCATGTAGGTCGGCACCAGGCGGTCGCCGCGGGCCATCTGCAGTTCGACCTGCGAGGCGTTCTCGTGCGCGAGCACCGCCTCGGCGCCGTCACCGACCGAGGCGCGTTTGACGTTGGCGACGTGCGCGCGCAACAGGTCCTGCGGCCGGCACACCAGCGTCATCGCCATCACAGTGCCCACCGGCAGGCGGTCGAACACCGCATAGACCTGGTCGCCAACCGCGCGTTCCGCGGTCAGGGCGCCGATCTCGGGCGCACGGCGCAGCCCCTGCACCGACACGACGGTGTGCGGCATGCCGTCGAGGCGCCACAGGTTCGCGTCGGTGTCGGACTGGGGTACCGAGAGCGTCAGCAGCTCAGCGAAGTCGCGCCCGAAGGGCAGGTCCCGGTCACCGGGGTAGGGCGCGATATCGGCCAGGCGCGCGCTGTCGCCGTCGCAGATGCCGGGCTTGGGGTTGAACCATTGCAGCAGCCAGTCGTAGACATGTTCGCCATCGGCGACACGGGATGACACACCGGCGGCATCGAGCGAGGCCCGCAGGCGTCCGACCTGGTCACGCAGCTGCTCCAGCGAATCACGCAAGGGTTGTTCCTCGCGCCGGAAGCGCCGGTAGACCACAAGGCGTGTGCGGCGCAGCTTGCCGCCCCATCGCCAGTTGGTTACGACGCTGTCGTGGAACACACCACCGGGGCGCGAAGTTGCGGAAAGATGTGCGTCCATCACCGCGAGCCAGTGCCGGGTCAGCGTGCTGTCGCGCAGATCGGCGCGGACATAGTCACGCAGCGCTGCACTGGTCGTGCGCAGATCCGTCTCGTCCTGCACATAGACCTGCACGACCCACGGTGAGGGGTCGATCTCGAGCACGTTGGAGAGCATGCCCAGCAGCCCCTGGTGCAGCTCGCCCATGAAGCTCGGCGGGCGCGCTTCGCAACCGACCGGCGTGATCTCCAGTACGATACCCACGCTGCGCCCGTCCTCGAGCAGGAAGGCCTGGTGGTCGGGCAGGTACTCGCACCATGGCAGCAGGTCGGTGAACGATGGCGGCCGGGTGTACTGGTCGCGTGCCAGCCGGCGGCGTGTGACCGGGCGGAGGGCAACATCGGCTTCGGAGGGTGCCGCCGGAGTCGCCGTCAATCCGAACAGTGCGAGCAGGTCCTTCATGGCTGATAGACCTCGCCGGGCATCGCGTACTGATCGACCGCGTACATCGGGAACGCGGTGCTGTAGCCCGGTACCGGCGCACCCTCGGCGCTCAGGTGCGGAAACACGAACATCACCATCTGCGGGTTGGGCAGCAGCGGGAAGACCTGCTCGATCTCGTTGGCAGCCTGCTGGGTGAAGTCGTGCAGGTCCGCAGTGCCACGCGCGATGGGACGCTCCAGTCCCTGGCGCTGTAGTGACGGATCGCGCGCCATCCCGGCGCTGCGTTGATGCTGGTCGTAGATGGTCGCCATGTCCGGGCCATCCTGCGGGAAGACGTCTTCCTTGCTGGTTGCACAAGCGGTCAGGGCCAAGACCACTCCGGCGACGATCAGCGGTCTAATCCAGATAGCCATAGGCACCTCCAGGGCCGGCCAGGCGGGCGTGGTGATCGAGCCGGCGCGCGGCGGGGTCGTAATCGATCGGCAGGGTGACATCGAGGTGGACGACCACCGGTTCGCCGGCGGCCACGAAGACCGCGTCGAACGCGCTCGCCTGGCGCTCGGTCAGCCAGGAGCCGATCTCCTGGGCGCCACCGGAGACGGTCTTGCCGAGTACGTACTGGCCCTGGTCACCGGTGACGGTGGTATTCGCCGTGCCCTCGTTGCTGACCGTGCTCGTGGTCTGCGATGCGGCGGCGGCCTCCGCGGCCGCGGTCAGTGCCGTGACGCCGATCCGCTGGGCGAGGAAGGTCGGGGCGTTGGTGATGCGCTCACCGCTGATGCACGGCACGCCGAAGCGGTCGGAGATCCAGCCGAGGCCTTCCTGCTGCCGGTTGGCGCCCTGGCCGCTGCCGCGCGACGTCCCGCCGAAGGTCTGCACGCGTCCGTCGTCGAACACGAAGGTCGCGGATTGGATGGTTCCGCGCACGCACGACAGCGTCCAGTCGCCGACGGCGATGCCCGACATGACCATTCCTTCGAGGCCCGGGATCTGGTGACCGTTGGCAGCGAGGTTGTCGGTACCGATCAGCACCTTGAACGGCATCGGGTCCTGCACCTGGCCGCCCACCGGGATCCGGCCCACCAGGGCACTTAAAGCCGTCGATTGGGTCAGGGTCGCATTGGCAGGGATCGTGTAGACCGGTTCGACATGCGACTTGGCCGGCGTGGCTTTGCCATCACTGCCGGCGACTGCACGGACCGGATTCAGGATTGGGTCGGGGAGCGTGTCGGGTTCGCGTGTCCCGCTACCGGCGTGCAGCAACGAACCACCAGTCAGCGACGCAAACGTCGGCTCTTGGTCGGACGTGCCGGCGGCCGGCGCGTCCAGCGCCTCGATCCAGTGGATCGCACCGGCGATGCCGCTGTCCCCATAGCCAAAGCCCACCGGCATGTCGGCGAGTGCCGGCGTGGTGGATTGGGACTGTTCGCTCACGGCGATCCGGCTGCGCAGCTTCTCGAGCTGTTGCGACAGCGCGGTGAGCGTGTGCTCGTCACGCCGACCGGCGCGCTCGATATCGTTAGCGAGCTCCGCGCGTACCTTGTCGGCCACGCGTTTCTCCTGGTCCATCGCGGCGGAGTTCTGCTCGCGCAGCTTCTGATTCTCCTCGGTCAGGCGCCGGGTCTGATCGACCATCTGCGCGACCTGGGCCGAGAGCGAGCGCACCGTGTCGGCGGGCGTGTCGACGTCCGGTGCTGCGGCCGTGGGCAGGTTGGCCATCAGGTCCGGCTGGGGTCGGCGCTCGCCGCTCTTGACCGCGACGGCCACGGCGATCACCAGCACGATGCCGCCGATGATCGGAATGATCCGGTTCATCGTGATCATCGCACCACCTCTGCCTGCTTCGGCACGAACGGCGCGAGGGCGGCCTCGAGGCGCCGGTCGGCGACCAGGTAGACCGTGGTGGTGTCGGTCGGATCGCCCGTGGCGCCCAGGCGCGCGTGCTGGAAGCTCGCCGCCCGCCACTGCCCGCGCAGGTCGCGCGGATCCAGCGTCACCGGTCTGGTCAGGGTGTTGCGCAGCTTGATCGCCGCGAGCCACAGCGGACCGTGGGGACCGTTGGCGCGCCAGGCTGCGACCGGCAGTGCCTCGATATGGCCTCCGCGCACCAGGTCGATAGCGTCGTGGAACGGCAGAGGCGCACGTGCGATGGCCCCGGAACGTGGGATCAGGCGTGTGGGTGCGTACAGGGATTGTGCGGCGTGGCGCACCAGCGTCACATAGCCGACCGGCCTGTCGGTCTTTTGCGGTGTCAGTGAGGCCGGTTCCGAGGGATTGCCTGTTGCCGGTGCGGGATGGGTCAGCACCTCGAGCGGTGCGCCAGCGGGAAAGCGCTGGTCGGCGGCCAGGTCGAGCAGGATCGACTGTCCGGCATCCGGCTGGACGATCAGGCGTGTCGCCGCAAACGGCTGTTCCGCCTTCAGGTACAGATGATCACCCAGTGCCTGCGCGCGCAGGCCGGGCACCGGTCCGCCGAGCAGGCCGCTGCGCAGCTGGGTGGCGCCGGGCATGCGCACGGTACGCTCGGTGTTCAGGCGCAGATCGACGCGGATCGGTGTCCCGCGCCACACCTGCTGCTCGGTCGCGTCGGTGACCGGGGGGGTGGGCCGTTCCTTTGCCGTGGCCACGCCGCTGAGTGTCAGTGCCGCTGTGAGAATCAGAAAGGGAACCATGTCAGGAGGCCTCCTTGGCCGGTTCCTCGACGCGGCTCGGGCCGGGCGACGCGAAACCGTCGATCGCCATGCCCCAGGGATTGAGTTCGCGGTCGACGTCGTAGCGCACGACGCGCAGTGGGTAGCGGATGCGCGTGTGCTTGACGGGAAGTCCTGCGACCGTCTCCTCGATCACCGCCTCGATCGTCACGGTCCAGGCGTTCGGCCCGACGGTCTGCACGCGGCTGTCGTCGTATTGCGCGCCCGGTGCCTCGTACAGGGCACGCACGCGCCCGGTCAGCTCGCCCATGCGGCCGCGCCTGTCCATGTCGCGCAGCAGCTCGGCGCGAAAGGCCGGGGTCACATAGGCGGCAAAGCGGTACAGCTTCGCCGGAAAGTCCTCGGCGCCGTCTTTCGGCCAGCGGTTCAGTTGTTGCCACATGTAGTAGCCGAAGCCGTAGACATTCGGCTTCGGGACCTCGCCGACGCGCACGGTACTGCCGGCCGAAAGATCTGGCGGGATGTGCAGCGTGATGTCGCTCGGCGCATTGGCCCAGCCGCGAAACGCGTAGGCCAGGCCGATCGCCAGCAGGATGATCACCAGCCACAGGCTGACGATGTGGGCACGCGCGTTGTCGATCTCGTGACGGTAGCGGGACATGGCGGTCATCCTCCCGCTCGGGTGCCGGGGTGGCGGGTGCGCCCCAGCGACCAGTACCCGCTGCGCAGCAGGAAGCGGTTGCCGCCGAACAGCCGTTGCATCAGCACGGCGAACTTCACCTGGTAGTGACCCATCGGGTGACCGCGCTTTAACCGGCGGAAGATCAGCGCGCCGACATAGATCCCGGCCATGAAGATGAAGCCGGTCAGGGCCAGCACGACGCTGCCGATGTCGACCGCCGCGGCGATGGCCAGCAGCAGCGGCAGCAACACCAGCCCGGTGGTCAGTGCGACCAGCAGCAACTCCGAGGTGGTCAAGCCCAGGATCGCGGGAGGCTCGCCGTCCACGCGGTCGGCGAGCACCCCGAAGCCCTGTGTCGGTTGTGATGATTCCGACGACATGGCCTCAGATGACCCCGGTGGCCTGGGTCAGCGCATAGGTGCCGAACGCGATGCCGGCCGCCGACGCGATGCCGATCTTGGCGACATCCCCGATGGTGCCCTTGTTGGTCAGCACCTGGGTGACCGCCCAGATCATGCCGACCGCGCCGATGATGAACAGCACCACGCCGATCACCAGGATGCCGACCTCCGAGGCATCTTCGAACACGCCTTTGAACCAGGCGATCGCATCGTTGCTGCCGGGTGTCGTCGAGGGTGTCGGTGGCGCGGGCACGGCCGCCAGCGCCAGGCGCGGCACGGCGAGGTAGGTGGCCGCAAGGGCAGACAGGGAAACCCAGCGGTTTCTGAATCGGGACAACATGGTTTCGATCCTCCGATCGTTGCTACAAACAACCCGCGGACTCCGGCGCGGGCATCCGGTTTCGAACATCAGTTGACGACGTAGATCGCGACGGCGATCAGCGCCGAGGCGCGCAGCCCGATCCACAGCAGGTCGAGTTCCGTCGCCCTGCCGCGGTACAGCGACGACAGCGTGCGCGTGACCAGCCAGGCGGCGAACACGAACACCAGCACCAGCACGATGCTGGCGATCAGCGTGTTCACGGCGCCCGGTGCGTGCCCGGTGGCGGCGCTGAAAGCGGCCTGCTGCGACGCGTTCATGGGTTACCGCCGGTAGTCACCACGTAGCGGGTCGTAGCGCCGCGGCTCGGCCTGGTCGGCCGCCGCATGCTCGAGCACGCCTTCGCGCACCCGTCGGATATCGCGGCGCAGCCAGTCGTAACGGAAACGCACCCGCTCGGCCGGCTCGGCACCGGCCTCTGCGGCATCGACCAGCGGGGCCAGGGCCTCGAGTTCATGCGCCAGGCGTGCGAGCGCCTCGCGCTCGGCATCGGCGGCGGTCGCTGGCCCGCTGGTGGCCAGTACCGCCAACACGGCGACGGGGATTGCAATGGGGTAACGCACGACGGTCTCCTACAGATACTTCTTGAACGAGGCCGCGGTTATCGCGACCAGCAGGCCAATCAACGCGGCAAACGGCAGGATGGAAAACGCCGGGTGCACGCTGAACGGCAACGACAGGTAGAGCACCCAGGCGGTGATGAACAGCGGCCAGATCCAGCGCTTGGCGTGGTGATACAGATAGCTCGACTCGCGCCCGCCACCCCAGCGGCGCAGATCGCGCAGGACCAGTCCGTCCAGCACGCCGACCAATATCGCCAGTGCGAATGCCGGCATCGCCAGCGTCAGCACGGCCAGGCGCACCGCGAAGACCTGGGTGATGGTCGCTGCGGCAACGATGAAGTCGGCGATCCGGTTGTAGCCTTCATGCAGGCCCACCTGCCATGCCGATGCGTGGGTCGTTGGCGTGGCCGCGAGCCAGGCGATCGCAGACTCCAGTCCGGTGCGTTGCCACAGCCAGTGGTAGGCGGTGTCGGCAAACGCCTGCGCATAGGCCGCGGTATCGGACACCAGCAGGGTCGCGCGCAGATCACCCGACAGGTAACCCAACTCGTCCGACAGCATCGCCTCGCTGTGGGCCGCACCTTGTTCGGGCCACCAGAGCAGCATGCCGATCCACTCGATCACGATCGAAAACAGCAGTGCCACGAGTAGCCAAAAGACCAGCCGGAAGGTCGCGCGCAGCACGCTGGGTGTGCCGTCGGTTGCCTGCTGGCCGGCGTGTGAGCGGCGGTTCTGGACCTGGGCGGCACTGGCGCTCATGCCGCACCCACCCGCAGCAGGGAGGTGGTCTGACTGTCGTCGAACCAGTGGTCGGCGGTGCGATAGCTCGCCGCCATCTGCTCGGCCAAGGCATCAAGGTCGGCCGGCATGTGCGGGTCGTGCGACGCGTCGGGCAGCGGCATGCGCAGCTTCCACAGCCGCGCACCCTCGACCAGCGCGAACGCCTGGCCCTTGGGCAGGCCCATCACGTCGTTCTCCGAGATGATCGGCACCTCGGTGACGGTCAGGCGGTCCTCGTTGCGCGAGGTGAAGTCCACACCCGAGCCCGGTGACGACGAGTCGTTCACGCCGGATACCTGCGTCAGGGCATGGACCTCGACCCTTGGCAACTGGTCGGTGAGCATCTGCGCGGTCGCGAGCTCCTTCACACGCAGCATGATCAGGGTGTTGAAGTTGCCGGCGACCTGTCCGGCCTTGGCCCGCGAGCCGACACGCGCCTCGACGTCGCTCCAGGTCTGGGTGTAGGCGGTGACCTGAAAGCCGGCGCCGCCCGCCTTGTTGATCATCGGGATGAACTCGTCGCCGATCAGCTCGTTGAACTCATCGGCATGCAGGCAGATGCGCAGCTTCTGCGGTGTCTCGTCCAGTTTCGGCAGGCCGCCGGCCTCGCCGTGCTTGTAGAGATCACCGGCGACCGAGACGAGGTCGGCGAACATCGAGTTGCCGACCGCGCCGGACACGGTGGTATCCGACAGCGCGTCCAGACCGACATACACGACCGAACGGCTGCGGATCACCGAGCGCCAGTCGAAGATGGGGCGCGGATCCTCGGCATCGGTGTAGTCGGGTGAGATCAGCTCGGCGATCTTGCCAGTCGTCAGCTTCTCCATCAGTGGCCCGACCGAGGACACGATCTTGTCGAAGTAGGTGCGGTCGTACTTGAACGCGCCCATCAGGCCCTCAAGCACCGGGTCGTACAGCTCGCCCGCGGAGACCCGGTCGCTGAGGAAACGGAACACCGCGATCGCGTGCATGCCGCGGCCCTTGAGGTTGTGCGGCAGGTTGCGCTCGTTGAGGTTGGACTCGATGCCACCGATCCGCGCGGCCCAGTCGACGATGTCCTCGCGGACCAGCACGTGCCGTGCGTACTCGATGAACAACGGCTCGATGTCGTTGATGTGCCGGCGTACCTGGGCGTAGTCGGGGCGCCGGCCCAGGTCGACCAGGGCGCGGGCGATGATGTTGACGAAGCGCCAGGCGAATTCCTTGAACGCCGCCGAGTTGCCCTCGGAGGGCAGCTGGTTGGCGATGCGCGTGGCGACCTCGGTCACCCGGCTGAAGTTGCCGATGGCGTTGTAACGTGCCGACAGGTCCGGGTAGCCGAGGTGGAACACGAACAGGTCACGGCCGGCGCGCCGCGACTCGGCATACACCCGGCGCATCAGGTCGGCATCCCCTTTGGGATCGAACACGATCACCGTGTCACCACGACGGATGTCCTGGGTGATCAGGATCTCTGCCAGGCGCGTCTTGCCGACCCGCGTGGTGCCGAGTACCAACGTGTGGCCGTTGCGCTCATCGAGCGGCATCCAGACATCCTGTTCGTCCGGCTCGACCGCATGCAGCTGCGGTTTGCCACCGACCGGCGGGGCCGGGCGCAGCGGATTGAACAGGGTATCTGCCGACGTCAGGCGGTACAGCCAGCGCAGTACCGACGATCGCTCCCACGCAGGCTCGTGCCGGCGTACCCAGCGCGAAAGTGCCGAGTCTTCGAGGTAGGTCCGCACCTCGGGCCGCAGCGTATCGCGCAGGCGCTGCGTGTGCTTCTGACCCCAGGCGAAACCGCGCCCGAGAAACAGCCGGCTCGGCGACCAGGGGATCTGGTCGGCGCGCATCCGGTAACGGGGCAGGGACCGCATGTGGCGCTGGTAGCGCAATACGCGCCAGGCCTGGCGCCCGCGATGCCAGGCCAGCCAGCCGAACAGGAACGCGGCACCGTAAGCCACCCCCGGTGTCATGAACAGTGCCCAGGGGGCCAGCAGGCAGATCGCCGCACCGACTGCAGCGGTACTGGCCGACCAGGCCTCGACCGGGGGACGCAACAGGGCCTCGATCGGGTGGACGCTCATTGCTCGATCCACTCCGGCCCGATCAGCACCGGGTAGTGGCGCAGCCCGAACTGCTCGGCCAGCATCTCGCCGCTGCCGGCGGCCAGCGGCAGGTCGCCCGCCGCGCGCCGCACCTGCAGGATGTCGTCCAAGCCCTCGGCCGCGACCACCAGGCCGACGGCGCCGAGGGCGGACAAGCGGATGCGATGCTGGGCGATCCAGCCCAACGATCGCGCATCGGCGCCGACCAGGAAGATCGGCCGGGGCAGGTGGGCGCCGGACTTGCCGACGGCGATGCGCGGTTGCACACCCGGGCTCAGGCTCGGGGAGCGCACCTGGAGGTGCTGCTGAATAATCTGGTCCGTCGGCGGAAGGTTCGGCGGTGGCTCGTCGGCCTCGCCCTCCTGGGTGAAGCCGGAGGCCTCCAGCAGCGGCGCCAGTGGCAGCGTGTCGCCACGGTCGTAAAGGACCGTCAACGGCGTGGCCGCGAATGCTGGCATCACCGCGCACAATAGGAAGGTTGCGGTCAGCCTGCGCATCAGTCGAGCCTCGTGTACCAGCGCAGTACCCGGGCCCGGTAGGCCTCGGCACGCGCGGGCGTGCCCGAGTGATAGCGCCCGACCGCCGTCCACCAGTCGCCGGTCGCCCGGTACGCGTCGTGCAGGACAATCGCGCCGGCGCGCAGGTTCAGCCAGGGATCGAAGGCCTGCCGGATATCACCGAGCTTGTGCTGGTGATAGCGCCAGTTCACCTGCATCAACCCGATGTCCGGCCTTTCGCCCGCGGCAAGAATCCGCTCGAGGTGTGCGTCGGCCTCTTGCCTGCTGCCAAAGTAGAAAGGCTGGCCGTTCACGTTCATCGCCCAGGGGTAGGGGAGTGTCTGACCGTCCTTGCGCTGGCGCCCGCTCTCGGTCATTGCAATCGCAAACAGGATGCCGGCCGGCACGTCGTACTCCAGTGCCACCTGGTGATAGGCCGCCGGCACACGCAGCGCGTAGGCCGGAAGTGGTAAACAGGTCAGCAGGGCGAGCACGAGGATGGGCCGCTTCATCGCAACGCCCCTGCGACAGTATCCAGCGGGCGCAGCTGCGTTCCGTCACGCACGAACACCTGCGGCAGTCCGCGGTCATCACCGTCGTACTGCTGGAACAGCGCCTTGCCTTGGTTGAGCGTGACGCGACGATCGGACACGGCGCCGGGGAGTACGCCCACGTCCCGTGCAAAGGTGCGAATCGCGTCGGGATCCTGGGTATCGACCGCGTAGATATCGAGACCGCTGAGCGGACCGCCATCGGCGACGAGGTCGACGAGTTCCCGGGCGCTCTTGGCGCAGCGCGGGCAGTCCTGCGTGGCGACGAACAGGGCGAGTCGCTTGCCCCAGAGTTGGTCCCTGTTCGAGGAAAGCGGCGCCGATGCGCCAGGCAGGCGAGCTGCCTCGAACATCGGCTTGCCAAGACGCCGCCACGCCGCCTGGGTTGCGCGCTCGAAGGCGAGCACGCGCTCGGTGTCCTCGTACAGCAATCTAACGAAGCGGTCGGCGTAGTGCTGGCGCTCTGCCGGCGTCTCGGCGTGGATGCCAAGTACCTCGATGGGCGAGATGTTCGTCACAGAGAAGGCCCCGCGCGGACCACGCATCAGTATCTCGTAGCGCTCGACCTCCTGTGCCGTGAGCCCCCAGGCCTTGGTCAGTTGGTCGCGGGTGTGCGCGAACTCGACCTGCTCGAGCGGGCGCTGCTCGGTCAAGCGGATTTCGGCTTCTGCGGCAGCTAATTGCGTGGTTGCCGCAGAGAGACCGAGGGCGATGAGGATAGGTCGCCGAATCATCGGGGCGCTTCTGAACCTGGTGGAGCACTGAGGGTACCGTCCGGCATCAGGTAGCGGCGTTCTTCCCAGGGTGTTCGCAGGTCGCGAACGCGACAGTCGGTGGGCCGGGCGAGGCAAGGAAGCGTGTCGGCGTGGTAGTCGCTGCCAGCGATGGCTAAATCTGTCTCCGGTGCGTCTGTTGCGAACCGGCCGGTCTTGTCGGCCGTCGCCTGGGCATCGCCGGCGCTGGTTAATGCCGTCGCCTTTGTTTGCCGTTCCAAGGGCGTGCTGCAGCCGGCGAGTAGAGCTGATGCCAGCGTCACGGCGAACAATGCGCGAAGACCGACAGCAAGGCCGCTCCGTCTCTGGTTCCTCGTCACTTGGCCATTCATCGTGTGGCTGGCCATCTCAGTGTCCTGCCTTCGGGTTGTCGTAAGGCGTGGGTACGCCTTCTTCGACCCGGGCGAGGCTCGCGTAGGGGGCGCGCAGTTCACACGACACGAGCCGGTTCACCGGGTCGACCACGATCACGTAGGCCTCGCCGCAAAGTACGGCGAGGGCATCGAAAAGGGCAATCGGGCCCAGCGAGCGTTGCGACTCGGGCAACGGCAGGCTCATCAGGTATGGAATTGTCGGGTCGCTGGCCTGTGTCGACGCCAGAGCCCAGCCACTGCGGGCGAGCACGTGGTTGAGTGCGGCACCGACCGTGCGGATCTGGCCGGGGAAGATCAGCGAGATGATCGTCTGCAGCGGGTTCGCCTGGCCGGGCGTTGGTACCGCGGCGAGTTGGGAGTAGCGGCCGACGCGCAGGCGGTCTTTCTCGGACAGCGCAGGGTGTTCATCCGCCGGGTGCGGCAGCTCCGGTCCCACGACCTGTAATTGGCGGGCCGCGGGGCGGATCTCGACCCGCCGGTTGAGTCGCCGGGTCGCCTCTTTACGGTTGTCGCCCACGTAGTCGCTGCGCCCGGTCCATGCCGTCTCGATACGTGCGGCAGCGATTCCCTGGGTAACCAACGCCTTGCGCACCGCCTCCGACCGGCGCCGGGCGAGTTCATCGTTGTAAGCCTGGAAACCGATGCTGTCGGTAAAGCCGCGCACCACCAGGGGAACGTTGTCGGTGCTGAGCAAGTCGACTGCCTGGTCGAGTCGCTGCCGTTCGGAGGGCGACACGCTGTCGTCACCGAAACCAAAGTAGACGGTATGGATAGGTGAAGAATCGGCGTTGGTCTGATCATTCATGGAACTGTCTGCACCTGCCGGTAGGGCGCCGAGGGTGGAGAGCACGAGTCCGACCGCCGTCCAGCCGGCACAGAGTGAGCCGGAGTTGGGGCATGGGAAAATCAAGGCCATGAAGCATCCTTTCGTTTCCGGCACGGGGCCGTGTCTGCGTCTGGATGCAGTGTGTTCGGTGAGGCAGGGGAGGAGAACGATCAATTCCGCCCGATGTTGGGCGGGGTTGTGAGTTGATCTCGGGGCTTGCTTGTGGTGTGCCGCGTTACCGGCGGTTTGCGGTGGTTGGCCTTGACGGCATAATCCAAGTGCGATGCGCCGTTCGATGCCGTTGACTGCTGGTCGGCGGCCCCAGTGATTGGCGCCGAACTGATACCCACCAAAAATCGAGAACCCTGTCCATGGTGAATCCCCGACTGGTTGCCAAAATCGAAGCCGAAGAGCCGACGTTGCGTCTTGCCGTTCTCATCGACGCGGACAACGCGCAGGCGGCCGTCATTGAGGGGCTTCTCGGCGAGATCGCCCGGTTCGGAGAGGCGACCGTGAAGAGGATCTACGGCGATTTCACCTCACCGAACAGCGCGCAGTGGAAAAAGGTGCTGAACCGGTACGCCATCAAGCCGGTTCAACAGTTCGCCTACACAACGGGAAAGAACGCCACCGACAGCACGTTGATCATCGACGCGATGGATCTGTTGTACACCAGAAGATTCGATGGTTTCTGTCTCGTCTCCAGCGACAGTGATTTCACAGGTCTCGCCTTGCGCATACGCGAGGAAGGCCTGAACGTGCTTGGATTCGGGGAGAAGAAGACCCCCGAGGCGTTTCGCAACGCCTGCCACAAGTTCGTGTTTACCGAGGTGCTGCGGCCGGTCAGCAATGTCGCCGAGTCGGAATCCGCTACAGAGGCCTCGGGCAAAGATGCCAAGGCCGCGGGAGCCGCAACCCAGGCAAAGAACGGCTCGCGCGCCGCTCAGCAGGACTTTCCAACTGCCTTTGTGCTCGAAGCCCTGGACAAGGCCAGTGATGACACTTGTTGGGCGCATCTAGGGACCTTCGGTAGCTACCTGACGAAAATCCAGCCGGACTTCGATTCGCGGCTCTACGGATTCAAAAAGCTCAGTGATCTGGTTAAGGGCAAGCGTGACATCTTCCAGTTCGAGGAGAGGACATCGCCCGGCTCGGAGACCAAAGTACTATACGTGCGGGCAAAGTAGGGTCTCCGATGGAACGCGCCGATCATTGCTTCCCCAAGGCCGCGGTTCTCAGCTGAGTGCTGCCAGAGTAGGCGCTCCCCTCGGCAACGCGGCCGTCTGCTGTTCGGCCGAAGCGGCCGCTCAGGAGCCGAGCCGGAAATGACTGCAGCGGGTCGCTTACCGGTCAAGGCCGGGAAAGCTCGCGGAACGGCAGCTTTCTGATTTCGTAAGCATCAGGAACCAACACCGGGCGCAAAATCGTGCTGTTGGTCGGTGGGCGTGCGCGATAGGGAGACAAAGGGGTCGCTTCTGTCGTCGCGACGGTTGAAGGAGGCAACCCAGTTTGCAATCGACGAGCGTTTTTATCCGACCTGCCGCGTGTTCGGCAGGCCGCCTCAGAGTTCGCTTCTTGTGGAACGTGCGTTGTAATAGGTAACATACGTTTCATTATGCCTCCAGCGAACTGGCTCCTGTTTACGACCAGCCTGCCTGGCCGCTCGCAGAGCACGCCGCGCGTTCGTCTCTGGCGTGCGCTGAGGGAGCTCGGAGCAGTCAGCCTGCGCGATGGCGTGGTGGTGCTGCCGGCGACCGACCGCAATCGGGCCAGGTTGGAGGCCGTCGGCGGACAGATTGAACAGGCGGGCGGTGTCGTCTGGCTGCTGGAGCTGGCTGCCCAACGCCCTGGTGTCGAGGAGCAGTTGCGGGAGCCATTCGACCGCGCGGAAGCCTACGCCGAGCTCGAAAGGGGCGTGGCCAGCTTGCGTTCGGAACTGCCCCGGCTCGACGAGGCGTCGGCCAGGCAGAGGCTGCGCAAATTGCAACGCGATCTGCAATCCATAACAGAGATCGATTTCTTTCCGGGTGGCGCGCAAGCGCAGGCAACGGTGGCCGTGGAAGAAATCACAGATCAGTTGAATCTGCGGTACTCGCCCCGGGAGCCGGCCGCCATGGCAGGCGAGATCGCACGGCTCGATCCTGCCGACTATCGCGGCAGGCTTTGGGCGACGCGGCGGCGCTTGTGGGTCGACCGGGTGGCGAGTGCCTGGTTGATTCGTCACTTCATCGACACCGACGTGCAGTTCCTCTGGCTGGAGCGCCCCGAGTCCTGCCCCGGCGAGGCACTGGGTTTCGATTTTGACGGTGCGGCGTTCACGCACGTCGGTGAGCGGGTGACGTTCGAGGTGTTATTGACGAGTTTCGGGCTCGAGAGCAATCCCGGTCTGGCCGGATTGGGGCGGCTGGTGCATTTCCTGGATGTGGGTGGTGCGGCAGTTCCCGAGGCGGCCGGCTTCGAGGCGGTGCTGGCCGGGCTGCGGGATAGCACGCCTGATGACGATGCCCTGCTCGCAGCGATGACGCCGGTGCTCGATGGGCTGTACCGGCGGTATTCGACTGCAACGACGTGAAAGGTTTTCTTCTCAACAAGCTGCTACGGGCTTTGAAAGATGTCGACGATGACTGATACGGCGGTGGAGCACGCAGCGCCCGCACCGGTTTCGCTATGGGAGGCGTTCCGCTACTGGCTGAAGCTCGGCTTCGTCAGCTTTGGTGGTCCGGCAGGGCAGATCTCGATGATGCACACCGAACTGGTCGAGCGTCGCCGCTGGATCAGCGAACACCGCTTCCTCCACGCCTTGAACTACACCATGGTGCTGCCGGGTCCGGAGGCGCAGCAGCTCGCCACCTATATCGGCTGGCTGATGCACGGCACGCTGGGCGGCATCATGGCGGGGGTACTGTTCGTGCTGCCATCGTTGGCCATCCTGATCGCGCTGACCTGGATCTATCTTGCCTTTGGTGGTGTCCCCGCCGTGGCCGGGGTGTTGTACGGCATCAAGCCGGCGGTGACGGCGATCGTGGTGTTTGCCGCCTACCGCATCGGTTCCCGGGCGCTGCGCAACGGGGTCCTCTGGGGTATTGCGGCGGCCGCCTTCGTGGCAATATTCGCGCTCCACGTGCCTTTCCCCTACATCGTGCTGGCGGCCGGTGTTATCGGCTATCTCGGCGGTCGCGTCGCGCCCGACAGGTTCAAGACCGGTGGCGGCCACGGCGCCTTCGACAAGTCGTTCGGTCCAGCGCTGATCGACGACCATACGCCAGCGCCGAGCTGGGCGCGCTTTACCTGGCGTTCGGCCATTGGCCACGTCACAGTCGGCCTCGTCATCTGGGCGCTGCTGGAGGGATTCCTCTATCTAGGTTACGGCTGGCACGGCCCTTTGACGCAGATGGGTTGGTTCTTCACCAAGGCGGCGCTGGTGACCTTCGGTGGCGCCTATGCCGTGTTGCCTTACGTCTACCAGGGCGGGGTCGATCAATACGGCTGGCTAACTGGCACGCAGATGATCGACGGCCTCGCACTGGGCGAGACGACACCCGGGCCACTGATCATGGTGGTCGCCTTCGTCGGCTTCGTCGGTGGCTGGACCAAGGAGATCTTCGGGCCGGAAGGCCTCGCGCTGGCCGGCATTGTCGGCGCGACCGTGGCGACGATCTTCACCTTCCTGCCGTCGTTCCTGTTCATTCTGGTCGGCGGGCCGGCAGTGGAGGCCACGCGTCACGATCTGAAGTTCACGGCGCCGCTTACAGGCATCACCGCCGCCGTCGTGGGCGTCATTATCAACCTGGCCGTGTTCTTCGCCTGGCACGTGCTGTGGCCCGAGGCTGCCGAGGCGGATCCGTTCACGGGCCGCTTCGAGTGGTTCTCGCTGCTCATCACCATCGGCGCCTTTGTCGCCCTGTGGCGGTACAAGGTGGGCGTCATCCCGGTGATCGCCGCATCGGCCGTGGCAGGGCTCGTCTACTCCTTGGCTTTCTGAGGCATAAACCATCCTGGCGTATGTCCAGTCGGGGCGAGCCCCACGACCGGCGTCACGCAGCGGAAGAAGATCAGCGGGTTAATGTGTCCTGCATCGTTCAGTGATGGTGCCGGTGGTGCAGGTCAGGATAATGCGGATGCGCATGCACGACTGGTTCGTGGATATGCGCATGGGTGTGAGGCTCCGCTCCATCCCATGATGCGTCGTGTTCGTGCTGGTGGTGTTCATCGTGCCGGTGCGCATGGGTATGGACAAGTTGTTCGTGACGGTGAACATGGCTGTGGCGTTCGGTGATGTGCAGCCACACGCCGATCGCCATCATGACTGCGGCGAACCAGAACGCTGAACCGGGTTTCTCGGCAAGGATGAGCATCGCCATGGCTGCGCCAAAGAAAGGGGCGACCGAGAAGTAGGCGCCGGTTCTTGCGGTGCCCAGATGTCGCAGGCTCCAGACAAACAGTGTCAGGCTGATGCCGTAGCCGAACAGCCCCAGAATCGGTGCGGCCAGCATTGCCGTGGTGAACGACGGCTGCCAACCGGTCATCATTGCAAGCGACAGGTTGACGCCGCCAGCGACCAAACCCTTGATGCCGGCAATCTGCACCGGATCGCTGGCCGATACCCGCTGCGTGAGGTTGTTGTCGATAGCCCAACCGAAGCAGGCGGCCGCGATTGCCAGGGTGCCGAGCGGCAGTCCACCCGCAGGTTCCCCTTCCCACGACAACAGCATGCCGCCGCCGGCGATGAGCACAAAGCCGATCGCGATGCGCCGGTCGAAGTTCTCGTGAAACACGAACCACGCGAGCAGGGCGGTGAAGACCCCTTCCAGATTGAGCAGCAGGGACGCCGCGGCCCCGGTGGTCCTTTCGAGTCCCAGCATCAGCAGCACGGGGGCAACGACACCGCCAGCGAGGATGGCGCCGGCCAACCAGGGCCAGTCTGCGCTCGCCAACGGCGCCTCATGCGCGCCCTGTCGCGAAAGCGTGTGACCGCGGGCATAGCGCCAGGTCAGAAGTCCGATGCCCGAACCGAGGTAGAGCAGTCCGGCCAGCGCCACGGGGGGCACTTCGGCCACAAGGACCTTGGCCAACGGCGTGCTGAGGCCAAAAAGACCTGCGGATGCAAGGGCAGCGAGGATCGAGTTACGCATTGTGCTGGGGGTGTTTGTCTTGCTGGCTGTAGCGGTGATTGTCCAGATTTTCCGTGGTGCACTACAGGAACTCAATCGACCTGGGAACGTCACACGAGGCCCTCAGTCAGCACAACGCATTCGTCGTTTCCGCCGCCACCCCATCAACGTTGCTGCCTACCCCCGGGCGACACGCAACACGGCCCGAACCCCACCGCCGGGCCGATTCTCGAGATGCAGCGTGCCGCCTTGGGCAAGAACGATGGATCGCGCGACCGCAAGCCCCAGGCCAACGCCGCCCGTATCGCGACTGCGCGACGTCTCAAGGCGAAAAAACGGACTGAACACCTGCTCGAGCTTGTCCGCCGGGATGCCCGGTCCGTCGTCGTCGATGTGCACCTCCGCCCCTGACGTGTCGGGCAGCAGATGCACACGCGCCGTCTGGCCATACTTGAGTGCGTTGTCGATCAGGTTGACAAAAGCCCGCTTCATCGCAACCGGTCGACAGAGGATGGTCAGCCTGTCGGGTCCCTCGTAGGACGCGTTGTGTCCCATGTCCGCATAATCGTCGACCGTGCTCTGTAGCAGCGCGGCAAGATCGGTGGCTCGGACCTGTTCGTCGGCGGCTTCGTCTCTTGCGAAGTTGAGCGTGGCGGACACGATCGCTTCCATATCGGACAGCGTGGCAAGTGTTTTTTCCCGCATGTCGGCGTTCTCGATGTATTCGGCACGCAGGCGCAAGGTCGTTATCGGTGTCCGCAGGTCATGGGAAACGGCAGCGAGCATCTGTGAACGCTCGGTGATCAGCCTGTGCAGTCGTTGTTGCATCTGGTTGAACGCACGAATGGTGTCACGCACTTCACGCGGTCCGTTCTCAGGCAAGGGGTCCGACGATTGCCCAAGGCCAAAGCGTTCTGCTGCACGCGCCAGGTCGGCCATTGGGCGGGCCATGCGCCGGGCGATGAACAGCCCGCTCAATACGAGCAGCGTAAGGAACACAGCCAGCAGCTGCAGCGTCCTGCTGGCGAAAGGCGGCGGACGGTCAAAACGCGTGCTGCGGAAATTCAGCCAGTCGTGCTGTCCCAGGCGAACCGACACATCGAGGGCTCCGGCATCGCGCAAGTCCACGCGAACGGCGGATTCATCGTCCAGGCTCAGTCCTCGGAGCAGTTGCTGGGCAATCTTGCGCTCCAGCGGGCTTCGCTGTGGGGAGGCGACGCGCGGTTCAATGCTCAGTGTGACCTCGTCACCCGGCAGGCGCAGTTGCTTGAGAACGCGCTGCCGACTGTCGGGGTCGGTGACGTCGAGGATTCGGACCAGCGTCGTCAGTCGTTCGGTGACGTGAAAGCGGCCTCGCTCCTCGAACCGCTCACGGCGCTCGTCCTTGAGCATGATCGCACTGCCGATCAGCATCAGTAGCGTGATCCCGAGCAGCAGCGAGATCGTGCGGGCGGCGAGCGTGTCAGGCCACAGGCGCATCGGCGTGTTCGACGGCAGGGGCGAACAGGTAGCCCCCGCCGCGCACTGTCTTGATGATCTGCGGGTTGCGGGGGTCGTCGCCGAGTTTGCGACGCAGCCGGCTGACCAGCGTGTCGATCGCACGGTCGAAGGCCCGCGTGTCTCGTCCGCGTGCCAGATCGAGCAACTGGTCCCGGCTCAGCACGCGCCCCTGGCGCGTCACGAACGCCGTCAACAGCGAAAATTCCGCCGTGCTGAGTGGCACCAGGGTGTTGTCGGGATCGATCAGCTCCCGGGCGCCTGGCAGCAATGTCCAGCCGAGGAAGCTGAGCCGTTCCGGCGCCTCGCGCACGGCACGGTTGTGGGCGCCATCCGTGCGCCGCAACACTGACTTGATTCGCGCCAGGAGTTCGCGTGGATTGAACGGCTTGGCGAGATAGTCGTCGGCGCCCATTTCGAGCCCGACAATGCGATCAGTCTCCTCGCCCATCGCCGTCAGCATGATCACCGGAATCTCGGAGGTTGCCCGTATCTTGCGGCACAGCGTCAGGCCGTCGTCGCCCGGCATCATCAGGTCGAGTACCACGAGGTCAACGGCGGCGCCTGCCAGCAACTTGTTCATCTCGACACCATTCGCCGCAACGCTGACGCGTAACCCGTGCTCGACCAGGAACCGCTGCACGAGTTCGCGGATCTCGCGGTGATCGTCGACAACGAGAATGTGCGGCTGCGTATCCATGCGTTGCAGTCTAAGGCGTCACGGCGGCAGCCGGAAAGCGGCTTTGTGAGCGATTGTGTCAGGCAGGGTGCCTGACACAATTTGTCACGAAACACCGGAAATCCGGCAATAAGCAGACACATGCGGGTGCTGCAATGGGAACCGTCGAACAGACAATTCAATTTGAACACGAGGATCTCAAGATGAAGAAAGCGACCAAGATTGCCGCAGTCTCGATGGTTGTGGTGGCCGCCGGCCTTGTTGCGATGGGCGCGAGCGCCGGCTGGGGCGAGAAGCATGGCTTTTGCGATCGTGCCGGTGCCCACGGGCCACGTTACGAGATGGGCCAACACGCGGGACCCGGCGGCCGTTTTTCCGACCGCGATCTCAACCTGACCGTGGAACAGGCCAGGACGCTGATGCAGGCACGTCTCATCATGCGCGGCAATGATCGGCTGAAGGTCGGCCAAGTGACGGAAAAAGACGACAAGACCTTGCTGGTGGATATCGTGACCGTGGACGACTCGCTGGTACGGCAGGTAGAGATCAGCCGGGACAGTGGGTTCCCGCGTGGCCCCATGGGTGGTCGGTGATAATCCGGTAGCGTTCTGCAAGCACGCGATCGGCGACCCGCTTTTTCGGGTCGCCGACGCTCACAACGTCGAAGCGGTTGAGCAGGGTCCCGCACGATCGGCCAGGCGCGCCGCGAGCAGTCGTCCGTCCGGCGGTTTATTTACCGAGGCGTGCGGCAGCTGGGCAGAACCTCGGTGATCGCTGGCAGCGGGAACGGGGTCATCAAAGCCAAGCCCACGAGACAGGGGTGAGAGAAGCGCTCACTATTCGCGGTGTCGCAGGTCGTCTTGGCTGGGCCACGCGTCGTCGGTGTTTGACGGCGATACAAACGTAAGCACTTTTGAAATCGTTGATCAGGAAAACAAAGAATCATGAAGACCCTCTCTTTCCTCCCCTTGGCGCTCGGACTGGCGATCCTTCCGGCATTCGCGCAAGACGATGCTGCGGAGCAGCTTGTCGCCAGCAAACAGCAGGCAGACATGAGCTACCGACAGTTGATGGAGATCCTGGGTAAGGCCTCATCGATGATTCACGAGGGCATCATCCGGGAGAACAAACAGATGGTGAAGGAAGGCGCGGATATCGTCCTCCATCACCCGGCACCGAACCACAAGCCGTGGACGATCATGCCGCCTGAGGACCAGGATGGCTTCAAGCAAAGCCTGCTGGCATTCGACAAGATCCTCGATGAACACGCGATCAGTGCCGAGGATGCGGCGACAAAGGGTGATTGGCAGACAGCAAACAGCGCATTGAATGACCTGAATGCCTCGTGTATTTCCTGTCACGCAATGTGGCGCGCGAAAGCGGCGCAGTGATGTACTGGCCGTGGCTGGCGTCGGGTAGTAAGCCCACTGCGGTCTTAGGCGGATCGGACTCTGAACGACCGTTTTGGCCGGATTCTGTTGAAAAACTCCCCCATAAAATCGCCGCTGACGGATAATCCAGTAACGCCGTTGTCATTGAGGACTGTTGCCGATGATGGGCCAGTTGCCAGCCGGGCAAAATGCGCTGTTCTACGAGTTCTGTATTGAGCGGCATGTTCCTTCAAGCCATCTCCTGCGTCAGATTGATACCTTCCTCGATCTGAGCCATCTTCGCCAGCACCTCACCGCTTTCTACAGCACCACGGGCCGTCCTTCAGTTGACCCTGAGTTGATGGTCCGCATGCTGATCGTCGGGTACTGCTTTGGTATTCGCTCTGAGCGACGCCTGTGCGAAGAGGTACATCTCAATCTCGCCTATCGTTGGTTTTGTCGATTGGGACTGGAGGGCGACGTCCCAGACCATTCGACCTTTTCCAAGAATCGTCATGGCCGGTTCCGTGACAGCGAAGCCTTCCGTGTAGTGTTTGAAGATGTGGTCGCGCGCTGCATGGCCGAGGGACTGATCCGTGGTGAAGGTTTCGCGATAGACGCCAGCACGATCAAAGCGGATGCCAGTCGTCAGCGCGGCGTACCCGGTAGCGAAGAGATCGACTGGCACGATCCGGTCTTGGCAACACGTCCGGTGCGTGAGTATCTGTCGGCGTTGGACGGTGAGACCACTACCGGTGTGACGCCGAAAGCCATCTCGTTGACCGATCCGCAGGCCCGTTGGACAGCGGCACCCGGTGGTCCGGCCTTCTTCGCTTACTCGACGAATTACCTGATCGATACCGAGTGTGGTGTGATCTTGGATGTGGAGGCCACGCCGGCCTATCGCACCGCAGAAGTTGAGATTACGAAAACGCTGCTCGAACGGGTTGAGGCCCACCTGGATCTCAAGCCCGAAAAGCTGATCGGCGATACCGCCTATGGCGCCGCGCCGATGCTCGCCTGGCTGGTGGGTGAAAAGCAGATCGCGCCGCATGTACCCGTTTGGGACAAGCGCCAGCGTCAGGACGACACCTTCTCAATCAGTGATTTCACGTGGCAAGCGGAAAGTGATGAGTACCAATGCCCGGCAGGTAAGCCGCTGCGTCATGGGCTGCGCAACTTCACAAAACCACGGACGGGCATCACGAAAGCCAACACGGTCATCTACAGGGCGAGCGAAGCGCAATGCCACTCCTGTCCGATGAAACAGCAGTGCTGTCCAAACACCTCTCACCGCAAGATCGCGCGCAGCGTCCATGAGGACGCGCGCGAGGTAGCCAGGAAGATTGCCGACACGCCTGAATATCGTGAATCACGCTGTGAACGCAAAAAGGTCGAGATGCTGTTTGCGCATCTCAAACGCATTCTTCGCTTCGACCGCCTACGACTGCGGGGACTCAGTGGTGCCAACGATGAATTTCTGCTGGCCGCGACAGCTCAGAACCTCAGGAAACTCGCCAAACTGCGTGGGTACGGTCCGCCTGATGGCAGGATAGGTGTGCCTGCATGACGAGAAAACGTCCCGATTGACCCCCGCCAAGCCATCATCGAACCATGATGATGGCAACCACCAGGGAAATACTCCCTGGCATCGGTAGCCAGCCCTGACTCGATGCTTCTCAGAACCGAGTTTTTCAACAGAATCGCCGACCATCAGACAGTCGCATCCCCATAAATGTTCTGCTGCGCTAGTCGCCGTGCCGATGACCGAGAGCCTTCTTCCTCGATGTCGCCTGCGGCATGCGGGCACGATAGGGCTGGCTACCAATCGACCTGGCAGACGTGGCCTATATATGGCCAGCAGTCCAACGGTACTCTCACCGAGGCTCATTTTCGTTGATCTTTCGTTTGTAACCGAGCTGCAATATCCCTTTTCCGAACCGGTCTGCTGCACGGTCAATGGTCTCGAGCAAACGCTGGTCCCTCGCGCGTTCCCGGGGTTGATCGAAGAGGTCGACCTGTTGCGATTCGGCCTGCTGCCAAGCGCTGATACCCACCCCGATGAGCCGCACCGGTTTGCGGGGCAGGTCTCCGCGAAGGAATAGCGCCCAGGCCTCCCGCAGGATCACACGCTCGTCGTGGGTCGGAACCGGAATCGTGCGCTGGCGAGTGTGGGTCTCGAAGCCCACGAAACGGATCTTCAGCGTTACCACTGAGCCCGACAGATTCTCCCCGCGTGCCGTTGCGGCGACCTCAGCGGCCAATCCACGCAACACATCGTGCAGGATGTCTTGATTGCGGACGTCCTCCTCGAAGGTTGTCTCTTTGGAAATGCTTTTTCGACCCCGCCCGGGTACCACCTCAGCGGAGGCGATACCGAGGGCTTGATCGCGGAAGCTCGCCGCGGCTTTTTTCCCCAGCTGCTCCTCCAGATATTGAAGCGGGATCGCCCGCAGCTGTGACACGGTCTCGATCCCCAGACGCGAAAAGATCTTCTGGGTCTGGCGACCAACACCGCGCAGGGTGGCCACCGGCATGGGCGCGAGGAAGTCCAGAACCTCGTCGGGGTGCACCACCATCAAACCATCGGGTTTGCCGTGTTCGGAGGCAAGCTTTGCGATGAGGCGGTTCGGACCGATACCGACCGAGGCCCGCAGCCCCGTGCCTTCGAAGATACGGCGCTTGATTTCACGTCCGATGTCTTTGGGTGGCCCGAGCAGTCTCTCCAACCCCGTCAAATCCAGATAGGCCTCGTCGATCGAGACTGGTTCGACAACCGGCGTGAGTGTGCCCAACGTCTGGAAAATCTCCTGTGAGACCCGGATGTACTTGGCCATCTCAGGGCGCAGGTAGACGGCATCTGGACAACGACGGTAGGCCTCGGCAATAGGCATGGCCGAGCGGATGCCGAATGCCCGGGCCTGGTAGTTGGCGGCCGCTACCACGCCACGGTGGCCGGGGAGTGCACCGACCACCACCGCTTGGTCGCGGTATTCGGGGCAGTCACGCTGCTCGACGCTGGCATAAAACGCATCGAGATCGGCATGCCCGATCCAGCGTTTTTTGGTGTGGGGAGGCGTCATCGCAGATAGCGCTCCGACAAATGACTGTGCACCCTGATTCTTGCGGCCCGCATCGTCGTGTTCTCAGCCTGTCGATACTGCTCATGCTATCAACAGTGTGGGCGGAATACTGAAGCGGCCCCGGAACTTTGGACAGGAATCGAAGCCGACTGGACTGACTTCGGCCAGATAGAAGCCGCGCATGTCGCCATGCGCGGTTGGCTGTCGCCGATTCGTGAACGGATGGGTTGTCCGCGCTGGGTGCCGATAGGAGGGTGGAATGGCACCCATTGGGAAACGTAGCTAGCCCCATATCCGGAAGATCATGCCGTGGGATCTTCGATGATCGGCGATCGATGGTGGGGCGTCAGATCGCAATTCTCACGGCGCATGACTGCACAAAGGGGCACCGTCGGCTTCTGGTAACGGGCAACCAGCGTGTTGGATGCAAGGCCAGAGGCCTTGCCGGAAACTGCCACGGCAGGCTCGGGGAAGGCCTCTCGCGAAACGCGCTGGTGGCATGAGCCATGAGAATGCAAAAGATGCGGGCATCGGCCCCGATAGGGAAAGCCGATGCCCGCTGCGTCAATGCTATCGGGTTGGCCCGCTCTGCTTCGCTGTCACAACAGCCCACGCTCGGCCATCGAGATAATTGAGTCACCGACCACGAAGTGATCGAGAACCCGAACCTCAACCAGCGAGAGCGCCTCCCGCAGCCGGCGGGTGATCGTCTGGTCCGCCTGGCTGGGCTCGGCGACACCGGATGGATGATTGTGGCAAAAGACCACGGCAGCCGCGTTGTGACGCAGCGCTGCCTTGACCACCTCACGGACGTGTACCTGGGCGCCGTCGATGGTGCCTCGGAACATCTCCTCGATCTCGATCAGGCGATGCCGGTTGTCGAGAAACAGCACCACGAACACCTCGTGCTCGCGTTCAGAGAAACGCAGCCTCAGGAGCTTGCGCACCACATCGGGTGACTCCAGGCAACTGCCGGCACGGTCGGTGCGGTACTTCAGGCGTTGCTCCAGCACATGACAGGCATGGGCAATGAGTTGATCGTCGTCGAGTTCGATGACGGATATCGCGTTGGACATGGAAACCTCCAGGGAACTAATACCGGGAGGCCTCCCACCGGGATCGGGTCCCGGTGGGGTTGATGTTATGGATCCGGCCTTTCGGCCACCTGTCTTCCGGATCCGAACAGATTTGTCGCTTTGGCCGAGCGACGCGGCAGAGAACCTTTGCGCAGCACCCTCGGTGAAGGTGCTGGGCAAAGCGAGGCACCGCTGGGCGGTACCTCGGAACGGCGGGTCATGCGACCTCGCGTTTTTGACGCAAGGCTGCCTCCGACGATGGCGCGGGCCGGGGATCGATCCCCAGCCGGCATTCGAGTGCCCGCATGCAGGCCGTGTGGTAAAGGGGTGCCAGGTCCGCCAGCAACGGCTCGATGCGGTTGGCGGCTTCACTGAGCGACGACAGGCCGTTGAACCGGTACCCGCCACCGGGAACGGGGCAGACGGCGATCTGATCAGCGATCTGGGTGAGTGATTTCATGGTGTTCCTCCGAATAGGCCCCACCACGGGAGCCCTCCGAAACGACCCCGGCTAGGGTGGAGACGTTGCGGAGGACTCCCGCAGCGGGATCGAACCTGGGAACACCATGCCCCAGCGGGACAGGTGTCCCCAGGGGATGTGAAAGAAACCGGGTATGCCCGGCTGGGTGAAGAATGGATCAAGCCCGAAGGCCGCGCTTCTTCCCGATCCGCAAGCGCTTTGTCACTGACCACGAAGGCCAGGCAACAAACTGGTAAGCCGAGTCTAGCGTATGTGTCGGCAAGGTCGGACTGCGTCACCACTTTTTTCAACACCCCGGCAGGGCGCTCAAAAAAGGCCACCCGAAAGGTGGCAAAGGACATGGCATCTGTCCTGGTGTGTCTCAATGAAGGGCCGGGGCCGGAATCAGCAGATGACAGACATCGGCCTGTACATAGCCGAGGCGGCAGCGCACGCCGGTGGTGCGCACGACGCCGGCCTCCTCGAGCGCCGTGAGCAGGCCTTCGTTTTCGCCGTAGTCCTTGATCAGGACCTGGTCTTCGGCCAGCGGCATCGTCGGCACGTTGATGGTCGCCGTGGCGAAGGGCTCGCCCCTGTCGTCGTGAAGCTGGATCGCCAGCCGGCCGTTGGCGTAGCGGCTGAACTGCAGCCGGCAGCGGGTGTTGAGAAAAGTCACTGTGTTGTCGGTCATCATGTTTCGCTCCTTGCATGTCTCTGGGGTAAACGCCGCTTTGCCGGGCGCGCATGCCCGGTTCAGCGGTGGGTGTCGAGAGCGAGCCCCGCGTGAGCGGGGCAGGGGATCAGCCGGCCTTGAGGGCGGCAAACTCCTCGGTCAGGCGCCACAGCGCCCGGTTGAGTCGGACGTCCTCGTGGGCGGAATGGATGGCCCGGGTGCGCACCCGGCGACCGCCAGTCGAGCGGCCGCGCAGGCCACCACGCACCAGGTTCTCCTGCACGCGGTTCATGGTCAGCCACAGGCTGTCGCCGGCATCGGCGGTACGCCGTGCGCCGAGCAGTGCCTGCGGTTGGACGGGCGACCGTTGCTGCCAGTCGTCGCCATAGCGCAGCGCCAGCGCGGTGCGTGCGTAGAGGTCCTGTTCGCCGGCGTCGAGGGTCAGGCCGCTGAATCGGTCGACCCGCTCGGCGAGCTGCGGGGTCTCGTCGACCAGGTCGTAGACGCCCTCGATCACCGAGTTGACGACCTCGCGGCCGTGGCGAAAGCGCATGCCGCCGGCCTTGCCGATCGGGGTCACCATGCCATTGCTGCAGACCAGGCGGAACAGCCCCAGGTCGAGCTGGAACGACGAGCTGCCGTCGTGTGAGTTGAGCAGCACCAGCTCGGTCACCGAGTCGCCGACCTGGGTCGGCTGTTCCTGGCGGAAACGCAGCATGTGGCGCTGGAAGCCGTGGCGGGTCTCGTCGCGGACCCGCGACTGCCGGACCGTGACCGGAAACCAGCCTTCCTGCTCGATCGCCTCGACCAGGTCGATGGTGGGGACAAACCCGTATCGGTCCGTGACCCGGCCATGCGGCTCGGTCGCGAACACAGAAGGGGCAACGCGCTGAATCTGCGCGTGGGAAAGTGCATTGTTGAGCATCACGTTCTCCAGAATGCCGGATCACGCCCGCCCTGCCGGGGTGACGTTCCCCGGTGAGGTGAAAGACAAAGGTGGATGGTTGGATTCAGCCGGGTGGCCGCCTGTCTTCCGAATCCGGACAGGCTTATCGCTTTAACCGAGCGACACGGGTATGAAACTCATGCCGGCGCGATCCGGTTGGACGCGGCCAGCCAGATGCGCCCGGCCACCCGCGTCAGGTGATAGACCCCCAGCGGGATCCCGGCGCCGAGGATGACCGCCAGCACCATGCCGGTCACGGCGGGATCGCCTTGCGGGGGCCAGAAGGCCCAGACGTTCAGCGCGATCGAGATCGCGATGGTCGAGACGACATAGCGGTGCGCGTAACCGGCGACGCGGATGTTCGGAAAGGTCGCCAGCACGATCAGCGCGACCTCGCTGGCGACCATGCCGACGTCGATCGCAATCGCCAGGGCCCAGGCCGACCAGGCGGTGCTGTGGGTGATCTCGCGGATGCCGGACGCCAGGTGCTCCAGCGAAACGCCGAGCATGATGGTGACTACGGCGCCGAGTGCAACGACCAGGTGCCGGCCGAGTCGTTGCTCGGTCGCCGTCAGGCGGGGCACCTTGTCTCTGGCCCGGCTGCGCGGGCGTGGCGCTGCCTTCTTCTTCGTCGGCGCGGGCTTTGGCATGGGGGCAGTGGTCTTCGGCGAAGGCACAGGTGCGGGCGCCTCAGCCGGCTCGCCAAAGGTCTGCAGCGCGCGAACGGTTCTGTTTGTTCCGGTTGTCATCGTCATGTCCAAATTCCAAAGAAATACGCTGACGCTCAACGCTGCACCCGGAAGAGGGCGCAGGGTTGAACGCTCCGCTGGCGGAGTCGGTGGGTTGAGGAAGCACCGTCCCTGCAAGGGTTTGCAGGGACGGGTGGTCTCAGTAGGTCAGGCGCAGCAGCAGGTGGCCGCTGGATGGCGGTGGCTCGAGTTCATCGAGCCGCCCGTCAGCCTGTGCGGCATACCGCCGCTCGAGCCCGTCGAGTATCGCCAAGGCGGCCTCGACCGACGGTGCATCGGCAATGAGGCTCTTGGCGGAAACGACGCCTTGCAGCTGGCCGAAGACTTCGGCGCACTGAAGCGGGTCGGTGGTCAACTGCCATTGGCCGTTGCGCAAAACTGCTGACGTGAAAGACTGTTTCTCTGCGTGCACGTGCATCTCCTTATGCATCGAGTTTCCAAAGCCGCCCCAGCGGCTGAAAGTGATAGCCCAAGGCCTTCAGGCGTGCCGCCTGGCGACGCAGCACCGGGCGATCGACCGTTGGGTCGAGACGGACGATATCACCCAGCGGCCAGTTGTCGCCAAACAGCGCGGCGTCTTCGCTGGGCACCTCGGCCTGGGCATCGTCGGGTTCCGGCTCGCTCGCCGGCGGCTCCTCGGATTCTGGCCGGGTATCCATATCCGTCAACGCGATGGAGGTAATGGTGGCACGTACCTCCACGTTGTAGCGCCCGCCGACCGCATAGGCGGCGGGATAGATCCGGCTGATCGAGAACTGGCCGGCATACTGCCCGGGTGCATACTCCTCGATGCCCTCTTTGACGTTGAACTCACCGATCTCGGTGGTCAGGCGCCCGACATTGAAATCGCCGTTGCGCCCGTTGATGGTCTTGACCGTGATGGTCCCTGTGAGGTTGATCATGCGTGAACTCCGAAAATGCCGGGGACCACGCAGCGCCCTGACGGGATGCGTGGCCCCGGCAGGGTTGAGAACAGGCGAAGCGCCGAGGCGCTCCGCGGTGATGCGGCTCAGGCCGCTGCGGATTCGTGTTCCGCGGCGTCGGTACCGCCTGCGCTTGGCGACGACGGCGCCGTGTAGACGACGCGTCCATCGACCCTCACCCAATCGATGCGCAGCAAGCGCGCCTTGAGTGAAACACCGGTGGTGCCGGCCTTGGCGCCTTTCTCGTAGGTGAAGGGCTCCGGGTAGAGGTCACCCAGATTGAAGGCGACGAGCACCTTGCGCTCGCCGTCGACATGCTTCTTGGCGTGTGCGATCACACGTTGTGCCTCGGCGCCTACGACGCGGCAGTCGAAGCGGGTTCGCTGGACGTTGTCGGCCGAGCCGAAGATCGCAGCGATATCGGTCGCCCAAAAGGGCTCGGCGCGGGTCGGCTTCACTTCGCGGACGCGGTTGAGGTAGCCGATACCCTGGATGTGGAGGTCGAAGTACTTGGTTTCGGTTTGAGTCATGGTGTTCTCCTTGAGTGAACGAGGGGAAACACCGCGCACAATGCGACCCGTCAGGGATGGTGTTTCCCTGTGGGGGTGAATGACAGCCGCGATGCGGCTTTACTGAATTGATGCGGTTCCGCCTGGTTGGGGCAGGGAGACCGCTGGGTCGGGAAAGGATTCCCGTTGGGGTTGATGGATAGATCGAAGGTCTATGCCCCGCCTCTTTTCGCGATCTGCAGAGGCTTTTCGAGAGCCACTGGAAGTGGCCGCGCGAAAATGAAGATGATGTGGCAATGTTATGCGGAATGTGCTGAGTGTCAAGGTCTTCGGCAGCCATCGTCTGCTGCTTCTCGGGGATGCAGGGATTTGGCAGTGTCTGCGCGCCTGTTCTCGGCATGTTGCTGCCGGTCAATGCTTTGCAATGCGATGACAATAGACGGACGAGTCCGCCTTTGCGTATTCGGCCAGAGCCGGCCATGTGTGGTCTGTAAAGATTGCTGACAGCCGCTGACGATTTTGGCACGCAGCGCCTGCACTCTCGAAATGTGGCCGGTAAAGGCAACGGCTAAACCTGCTAGCCTTAGAATCAGCACGAGCTCGCAAGGATGCGATCATGTTGCCGTTGCCGGCTGGCAGGGAAGCCAAGCTGGGTGTTGGCGCGCCGTATGTGCACCACCGTCCGGAGCGCACCCTCCTTTATCAAATTGTTGACGAGTATTACCCAGAGTTCAAGGAGCACCTGGCGGCGCAGGGCACGGCCCTGCCGGGGTATGTGGAGCAGGAGTTCGAGGCCTACCTCAAATGCGGGTGTCTCGAGCACGGCTTCCTGCGGGTGCGCTGCGACACTTGTCATGCCGAGCACCTGGTCGCTTTCAGCTGCAAGAGGCGCGGCTTCTGCCCCAGTTGCGGCGCTCGGCGCATGGCCGAGAGCGCGGCGTTACTGGTAGACGAGGTGTTTCCCGAGCAGCCGGTGCGCCAGTGGGTGCTCAGCGTCCCTTATCCCTTACGCTTCCTGTTCGCGAGCCGCCCGGTCGTGATGGGCCGGGTGCTCGGCATTGTCTACCGCTGCATCGCCACGCACCTGATCAAGAAGGCGGGGTTCTCCCGTAAGACGGCCCAGACCGGTGCAGTCACCCTGATCCAGCGCTTCGGCAGTGCGCTGAACCTCAATGTCCACTTCCACATGCTGTTCCTCGACGGGGTGTATATCGAGCACCCTGACGGTGCGCTGCGCTTCCGTTGGGTGAAGGCACCGACCAGCGCCGAGTTGGCCGGACTTACTCAGACCCTCGCACGGCGCATCGGCCGATACCTCGAGCGCCAGCGCCTATTGGAACGGGATGCGGAGAACAGCTATCTGGCCGGCGATGGCCTTGAGGCCGGGCCGCTGGATCAACTCCTCGGCTCGTCGATCACGTACCGTATCGCCGTGGGACCCCAGCAGGGCCGCAAGGTCTTCACGCTGCAGACCCTGCCGGCGTGTGACGAGCCATTCGATGAGGGGGTCGGCAAGGTCGCCGGATTCTCCCTACATGCCGGCGTGGCAGCGCGAGCGGATCAACGCCAGAAGCTCGAACGGCTGTGTCGCTACATCAGCCGGCCGGCCATCTCGGAAAAGCGTCTGTCGCTCACCCCGAACGGCAACGTTCGGTACCAGCTGAAGACGCCTTACCGAGACGGCACGACGCACGTCATCTTCGAACCCCTCGACTTCATTGCCCGCCTGGCAGCCCTGGTGCCGAAACCACGGGTCAACCTGAGCCGTTTCCACGGCGTCTTTGCGCCAAACAGCCAATACCGGGCGCGCGTGACGCCGGCCAAGCGGGGCAGGGGCGGTCAGCACGCCAGGACCGCGGATCCGGAGGAGCCTACGTCGGCCGAACGCCGTGCCGCGATGACCTGGGCGCAGCGCCTCAAGCGGGTGTTCGGGATCGACATCGAGACCTGCCCGGCCTGCGGCGGGGCGATGCGGATCATCGCCTGCATCGAGGATCCCGACGTCATCGATAAGATCCTCACACACTTGGATGCGAAGATGGCTGAGCCCGAAGGTCCGAGGCGGCCGCCGTGCCGGGCGCCACCGCAAGCGAGTTTGTTCGACTGACCAATCCATGACGACATCATTGACCAAGCTGCATCATCCATTGACGCGGTGGGGGTTCGCTCGGCCTGTGGGGTGAATGTGCCAAAAAAATCCCGTTGTGACGCGGCTTGGCAGCTGTGATTCAGGTCGAGACCCCCACCCAAAGGCGATCTCGCGGCGGGTGGGCGCACTGAAGATACAAGGGTAAATCCGGGAATATGGGCTTTATGCGACCTATACTCCGTGACGGAATCGTCTGCATCGGCGATGCCTATGGCGGCACCCTCGAGCTGATTGCCAGCCAGCTGCCGCTGCTCGGCATCCGGACCCACCTGATCCTTGGCAGTGAACTGGATCGGCTCGACGGTCTGCTCGCCGAAGGCACCCGCATGGTGTTCCTCGAGACCCCGAGCAACCCGACGCTCGAGCTGTTCGACATCGCCGCGATTGCCGAACGGGCGCATGCGCACGGTGCGCTGTTGATGGTCGACAACACCTTCGCATCGCCGGTCAACCAGCAGCCGCTGGCACTGGGCGCCGACCTGGTGGTGCACAGCGCGACCAAATACCTGGGCGGGCACAGCGATATCACCGCCGGTGCATTGATGGGCGCCAAGGTTCTTGTCGACGCGGTCTGGCCGTGGCGCAAGAACCTCGGCACCACGCCGGCACCGGAGACCGCCGCGCTGCTGGCCCGCAGCCTGCGCAGCCTGGTGGTGCGGGTGCAGGCGCAGAACGCGTCGGCCATGGCGATTGCGCTGGCGATGGCGGCGCACCCGCGTATTGCCCGGGTGCTGTATCCGGGCCTCGAGGGCTTTCCCGGGCATGCGCTGGCCCGGCGCCAGATGAGCGGGTTCGGCGGCATGCTGACGCTGGACATCGCGGGGGATGGTGCGGCCGCCTCGGCAGTGGTGGATCGCCTGAAGCTGTTTGCCATTGCACCAAGCCTGGGCGGTGTCGAGAGTCTTGCCACCCAGCCGGTGACCACGACCCACCATGGTGTCGATCCGGCCGAACGTGCGCGTCGTGGCATCGGCGACGCGATGGTCCGCCTGTCGGTCGGCCTCGAGGATCCGCAGGACCTGATCGATGATCTGACCCAGGCACTCGATGGATGACGGCATGACGGATCCGGTCTATCTGGACTACAACGCCACCACCCCGGTCGCACGCGAGGTGGCCGACGCGATCGATCCTTACCTGCGCACGTACTTCGGCAACCCCTCGTCTGGCCATGTCTATGGCCGACGTACCCAGGGGGCAGTCGCCATCGCGCGGGCCCAGGTCGCGCAGCTGATCGGCGCGCTGCCCGACGAGATCGTCTTCACCGGCTGTGCCACCGAGGCCAACAACCTGGCCGTGCTCGGCGTGGCCCGGGCGCTGCGCGAGCACGGCCGACACCTGGTCACCAGTGCGGTGGAGCACCCGGCGGTCGCCGCGCCCATGGCGCACCTCGCCGCCGAGGGCTGGGAGGTTACCGTGCTGCCGGTTGATGAGACCGGGCGGGTCGATCCGGCCGATCTGGCCGCCGCGCTGCGTGACGACACGGTGCTGGTATCTGTCATGCACGCCAACAACGAGGTCGGTACCCTGCAGCCGATCGCCGAGCTCGCGGCGCTGGCCCGCGCACGTGGTGCCCTGTTCCACACCGATGCGGCGCAGTCGGTCGGCAAGATTCCGGTCGAGGTGGACGAACTGGGTGTCGACCTGTTGACCCTGGCCGGACACAAGTTCTACGCACCCAAGGGGGTAGGGGCACTCTACGTGCGCCGCGGCACACCGCTCGCCCCGGTGCTGTTCGGAGCGGGGCACGAGCACGGTCTGAGACCCGGCACCGAGAATGTACCGCACATCGTCGGCCTGGGTGCGGCGGCCGATCTGGCGCGGCAGCGGCTGCCGGCCGTCACCATACAGCTGGCCGAACTGCGCGATGCACTGCATACAGGACTCGAACAGGCCATTCCGGGAATCCTGCTCAACGGCCATCCGACACACCGGCTGCCGAACACTCTCAATCTGTCGTTCCCCGGCGTCGATGGCAGGACCCTGCTGGCCGCTTCACCAGGTATCGCCGCCTCGGTGGGCTCGGCCTGCCACGAAGACACAGACAGCGTCAGTGGTGTGCTGGGTGCCATGGGCACGGATACCGCGCGTGCACTCGGCGCGGTGCGTCTGAGCATCGGCACCCCAACCACGGGCGCAGAGGTCGAGATCGCCAGACGGGCGCTGATCGAGGCCTGGCGGGAGCTGACCCGCATGCAGAACCTTTGACTCGGCCGGTCGCGCGCGCTGACAGTCTTGATACCGCTCAAGTCGGGTTCCGCCTGGCTCATCTATAAGAGGGTTTTCATCAGGGAGCCGATCTGTGAGTGCGATTCAGCGGATGCGCCGCCTGGTCCGGAACACGGCCTGCCTGATCATCGTCTGCTGGTTTGCCCCGGCCGTTGCGGCCACCGATCCGCTGATCAAGCAGCTGTATCCCCTCGTACAGGAGGCTTTTCCGGCCGCTGAGCGTTTTGGTCCCTTCGGTGGCGATCCACGCGTCGCACCGGTGTTTGATGCCAATGGACTGGCCGGCTATGTGTATCTGACAGACGAGATCCTGCCGATCCCAGCCTATTCAGGCAAACCTGTCAGCGTCCTGGTGGCCCTGAACCTGCGTGCCGAGATCGTTGGCGTGAAGATCGTCCGGCACGAGGAACCGATCCTGCTGGCCGGGGTGAGCGAAGACCAGCTGGCGGATTTCGTTGCCCAGTACCTCGGCCTGGATGCACGCAGTCGTATCAAGATCGGCGGTGCCCCGAGCGAGGGATTCGTCACCGTGGATGCCATCAGTGGTGCGACGATCACGATGATGGTGATCAACCAGACCATCACCAAGACACTTCAGCAGGTGGCGGCCGCGCATGGTCTGTTGGATGGCGCGGCAGCGGTTGCCGAGCCGCAACCGGATCCTTCGGCCGAGGCTATCTGGCGTCTTGTGTGGGCCGAACGCAGCTTCGCGATAGGGGTGCTGATCACGGCCCTCGTATTGCTGACGTTGATCCTGCTGTTCCAGGATCTGCTCGCGCAACACCCGCGACTGCTGCTGTGGGTTCGCGATGGCTATCTGCTGTTCACGGTGGTGTTTATCGGCTGGTATGCGCTGGCACAGCTATCGGTGGTCAACGTGTTGACCTTCGTCCGGGCGCTGCGGCAGGACTTCCACTGGGAGATCTTTCTGATTGATCCGATGATGTTCATCCTCTGGAGCTTCGTTGCGATCAGCCTGCTGCTCTGGGGACGGGGGGTGTATTGCGGCTGGTTGTGCCCTTTCGGCGCCATGCAGGAACTTATCAATCAGATCGCACGCCGCCTGCGTATCCGCCAGTGGGAGTTTCCACAGATGGTGCATGAGCGACTCTGGGCACTGAAATACATCGTTCTGCTGCTGTTGTTCGGTGTCTCGCTGCAATCCATTGGTGAGGCGGTGCGCTATGCCGAGATCGAGCCGTTCAAGACGGCGGTGACGCTGCGTTTTCAGCGCGAATGGGGCTACCTCGTCTATGCGTTGGCGCTGTTGTTGATTGCAGTCGTCAACCGCAAGTTCTACTGCAAGTATCTGTGCCCGCTGGGTGCAGCCCTGGCGATTCCCGCACGCCTGCGGCTGTTCGACTGGCTGCGCCGCCGCAAGGAGTGCGGCAAGCCCTGCCAGATCTGTGCGGTCGAGTGCGAGGTCAGGGCGATCAGCCCGATCGGCGAGATCAATGCCAATGAATGCCACTACTGCCTGGACTGCCAGGTGACCTACTGGAACGACGACAAATGCCCGCCATTGAGTCAGCAGCGTCGTCGCCGCGAGCAGGCCGGGCAGGCGCGGCAGCGGGTGGTTGCCGGGCGAGTTGCGTCGACACAGGCCGATGCAGGTGTGGCTGAAAGTGATGTTGTGGAGCGGCCGGACTCTTAAATGGCGATTGAAATTGCCTGGAAGTCCCGATCGCATGCGGCGATGAATCAGCCAGCCAGGAGTCATACCGGCGATCAGCTTCCCACCCCTTCGGACCACTCGCACTATTGCGGTACCCGGCGTTTGCCGCCGGGTACACCAACATAACAGTGGGACTGCGCATTCGTCCGGTGCGGTTACTCGCAGTCTTCGTCAAGAGCGGCCGAGTACTCCTTCTTGGTCAGTTTCCCGTCACCATCCTTGTCGAGTTTGGCGAGTTCCTTCTTGACCCCGCTGGCGGCGAACTCGGTCGCATCGACGTGCCCGTCACCATTGGTATCCGCTTTATCGAACTTTGGTGGCGCAGCAGTCACCGCAGCGGCAAACAGGGCGGCGGAGAATGCGGTGAGCAACATAGACGTTTTCATATCGGTCTTTCCTTTGGTTGAGAAAAATACACCGGTCAACCGGCGAATCTGCCGTTGTTCGGTCGTGGGTGATCTGGCCAGGTTGCCTTGTATCGGCGTCTGCGACTTCATACAAAGCCCAGCCGCTGCATGCGCCGCCACAGGGTGGTGCGGTCGACCCCCAGGATCTGCGCAGCAAGGGTCTTGTTGCCGTGTGCCTTACGCAATGCATTTTCGATCTCGTGGCGCGCGCTTTCCATCGATGCGTCGGTTTCAATCGGTGCCGCGGAGTTACGCACCTCGCAGTAATAACGAATGGTGTCGGGCAGGCTCTCACGCGTCACCACGCCTTGCTCGGCGCAGATGATGCAGTGCTCCACCGCGTTGGCCAGCTCGCGTACATTGCCCGGCCATGGGTAGTTCATGATTGCGCGCATTGCGTCGTCGCTGAACGTGGTCTCGGCTGGATAGTTGCGCATCACCAGTCGTTTGTGGATCACCTTGGTCAGCAAGGAGATATCTCCCGGCCGTTCGCGCAGTGGCGGCACCTGCAGTGGGACCACGGCGATACGGTAGTAAAGGTCTGCGCGGAACAGGCCGTTGTCCACCAGGTCGTGAAGATCCCGGTTTGAGGCGCAGACCAAACGAACGTCGACTTTCAGCGTTCTGTCCGAACCCACCGGCTCATACTCCCCATCCTGCAGGACACGCAGCAACTTGGGCTGCAGCTCGCGTGGCAGTTCACCGATTTCGTCGAGAAACAGCGTCCCGCCATCGGCTGCCTTGAAGCGGCCTTCCCGATCCTTTACCGCACCAGTGAATGCGCCTTTCACATGACCGAAGAGCTCGGTCTCGATCAGGGTCGAAGGGATAGCGCCACAGTTGATCTCGACGAATGGCTTGTTGCACCGCTGGCTGCGACGGTGCACCAGCCGCGCGAGTTCGGTCTTGCCAGTACCGGACTCGCCCTGCAGGAGCACCGAGGCCTCCGATGCAGCAACGGTAGTCAGGCGGTGGATGAGTCGCAGCATGTCCGGGTCTTCAGTGGCGACGCCACAGGCATCCTTGTCCGCCATGAACGCAAACAAACGTTTCTCTACGGTCACGTCGCGCATCACGATCATGCGCAGTACGTGTGGCTGGTCCGGCAGATTCAGCGGGCAGTAGTTGATCCGCAGCCAGCGCGATTCGCCGTTCACACGTACCTCTTCGTCGAACTCCATCGCCATCTCGCAGTGATGATGGCTGTCATCCTCGCGGTCGAGTCCGGCGCGAATCAGCGATACACGCAAATTGTGACCACCGAGGTTTGAGAGGGTTGGTGCAGGGTCTTGTTCGGCGAGCCCGAACAGCCGGAGAGTGGCTCGGTTCAAACTGAGTATGCCACCTCCCTGGTTGCAGATGATGAGGCCTTCCTCGATAGGTTCGAGCAGAGGCTCAAAGAGGGCAAGGATGTCACGCTGTTCAAGCATGCGTTCGTTTCCGACGTATTGCGTTCGAGTCGACCAGACAGAAAAAGCGTTGCATCGGCTGCTCTGCAATGCAACGTTGCAACAACCCTGCGTGGCGCAGGGACTTGCAAGTCTTTGATTGTTGGTCTTGTTTGCTCATGGCACCGATCTTGCCCATGGTTTCTCGAGAAAGACAAGCACGACCCGCGCCACTTCCTGATAGGGACATGCCGTGCGGCGTGGTGACCGGCACGGCCACCGGGCATGCACTGTGGACGAGCGTGAGCGGCAAGAACCGAAGGTCGGGAGAGCGGAACGCAATGGCATCGACAGTCAACGGTGGCGTGTGGATGAGTGACCCCAAGTGGCATGCAGGTCGGATGATTCTATTTGTCGTTGCTGTGCTTGTGATGCTAGCGGCCATGGCCGGCATGGGGCTGTTCATGTTCAACATGGGTCGCGACATGAGCACGATGACCGCTGCCGTGTCACGCATGGGTGCCGACGTTACGAGCATGGCTGACGATATGCGGACCATGACCGACCGTATGTCAGTGATGGCGAAGAGCATGGTCGACGGGCAGAGAGGCATGTCCCAGGACTTCGCCCGGGTTCGTGTCGGCATGGAGAGGATGACCGGTGACATGTCAAAGATGGCGGCAGACATGGCTGGTCTGGGCGAGAACATCGCGGCAATGACCGGCGCGATCGCCGTGATGAATCAATCGATGTCGATGATGAATCAGTCGATGAGTCGGATGGATGCCAACATGGCAAGGATGTCAGTGGACATCAACAAGTTCACGCGCCCCGAATCCATCATGATGCCTTTTGGCAGATGACGGTTGCGGTGCAAGGCCGCATTGGATCAAGCAGTGCAACAAACAACCGAGGAGATAGAGAAAACATGAATTACCGCATCAGATACCTTGGCTACCTCGCGCCAGCGATCATTGCGTTGACGGCAGGCGGGCAAGTGTTCGCGGATCCAGGCGCCGAGATGATGGCAAACACCTGTGCCGGCTGTCACGGAACCCACGGCAAGAGCGCGGGACCTGCCTCGCCGAATCTTGCCGGTCTATCCGAGAGCTACTTCACCGAGACGATGTTGGGTTTCCGGGAGGGTACCCGTCCGGCCACGATCATGGATCGCATCGCCAAGGGTTACACCAACGAGCAGATCGAATCGATGGCGACCTACTTCGCGGCGTTACCGGTGTACAAGGCGAACGTGCCTCACGACGTCGCCAAGGCCAAGGCAGGTGCCGAGATCTACGAGTCCGGCTGCGCGAAGTGCCATGACGAGGGCGGCTCGCTGCCCGGCGATGATGCCGGCATCCTGGCCGGCCAGTGGCTGCCCTGGTTGCAGTATTCGATGGCCGACTACAAGGCCGGGCACCGCGAAATGACGAAGAAGATGAAGAAAGCGGTCGAAAAGCTCAGCGATACCGAGCTTGAGGCTGTTCTGCACTACTTTGCCAGCCAGCAGTAAACAAGGGGGGGAAATACAATGGCACATATCACACGCAGAAGATTTCTCCAGGCCACCGGCAGCGCCGTTGCCGTCGGTGCACTGGGTTTTCCGGCGATCGTCGGCGCAGCGGGCAAGAAGGTCGTCGTGGTCGGCGGCGGCGCCGGCGGTGCGACCGCTGCGAAATATATCCGGATGGCCGACCCGTCGATCGAGGTCACATTGATCGAGGCCAATGCCGAACACTTCACCTGCTTCTTCAGCAATGAGGTGCTCTCCGGTCATCGCGGCATGGACTCCATCAAGGTGTCTTACGACGGGCTCAAGGGTCACGGCATCAATGTGGTAATCGATACCGTTACCGAGATCGATGCGGCAGGCAGAAAAGTGAAGACGGCCGGTGGTTCGACATTCGCCTATGATCGTTGCATCGTCGCGCCGGGAATCGACTTCAAGGACAACATCGAGGGATATGACGAGGCCGCGATGCGCGCGATGCCGCATGCTTGGAAGGCAGGCGAACAGACGGTGCTGCTGCGCAAGCAACTGGAGGCAATGCCCGACGGCGGTGTCGTGGCGATAGTGGCGCCACCGAACCCGTTTCGCTGCCCGCCCGGGCCTTACGAACGCGCATGCCAGATCGCGATGTACCTGCGAGCCAGGAAACCGAAGTCAAAGCTGATGATCTTCGATGCCAAGGACAAGTTCTCCAAGCAGGGCTTGTTCATGCAGGCGTTTGAACGCCATCATGCCGGCATTGTCGAGTGGGTGGCAGCGGGAAAAGGCGGGCTTGTCACTCGGGTCGATCCGTCCAGCAATACGATCTACGCCGGCAATACTGCGCACAAGGTCGATGTAGCCAACGTGATCCCGGCGCAGAAGGCCGGCAAGATTGCGGTCAAGGCCGGGCTGACTGACGACAAGGGCTGGTGTCCGATCGACGGGCGTACTTTCGAATCGGCGATTCACAAAAACATTCATGTCGTCGGTGATGCCTCAGCGGCATCACCCCTGCCGAAGTCTGCCTACGCGGCAAACTCCGAAGCCAAGGTTGCCGCTGCGGCAGTTGTTGATTTGCTCAATGGCCGCCAACCGGGTGAACCCTCACTGGTGAATACCTGCTATTCAATCATCGGGCCGAACGATGCGATCTCAGTGGCCAAGGTTTATCACCTCGATGGCGGCAAGCTAAGCGGTGTTGAAGGTTCGGGTGGGCTTACCCCCAAAGACAGCAGTCCGGAGATGCGTGCACGTGAGGTAGCGTACGCGAACAGCTGGTTTGCAAACATCAAGGATGACTGCTGGGGTTGACCTGGGCCCTCACGTCGTCCGCTGATCTCAGGGCCCTTCGGGGCCCGTTTTGATTCCACCGCAGGGATGCCGACACCCAGATAGCGGACTCCCCGCGAACGGAATCGCCGGGCGATCGGGTACCCGGTTGTGCTATTGCGCATCACCGCTCCGGCCATGCCACGCATGGGGGCGTTGCGTCGCGATGCAGTGCTGCAACACCCGCGTCGGCGGCTGCCGTGGCTAACTCATTGAATTAATTGAGCAGAGGGTTTGGCCTGCGGATTGCATTCAGTGACGGCACCATGACAATCAACCATGCAAGGCGCGCCTTCCTGGGCGGCCGTCGCGATACCGGTGCCTATCTGCCACGCATGCCCTGGGCCGTCGAGGGATTCACCACAGTCTGCCAACGTTGCAGCGACTGCGTAGAGGCCTGCCAGGAGAGGATTTTGGTCACCGGCGATGGAGGCTACCCAAAGGTCGATTTTGCGCGCGCTGGCTGCACCTTCTGCGGTGCCTGTGCCGCAGCCTGCGGATACGGTGCGCTGGACCCGGGATTGGCGCATCCCTGGTCCCTGAAGGCGCGGGTGGGCGAATCCTGTCTGAGCATGCGCGGTATCACCTGTCGTGCCTGTGGCGACGCCTGTACCGAACGTGCGCTCCGTTTTCAGTTGCAGACCGGGGGTCGCGCAGTCCCGGTCGTGAACGAATCCATTTGCAACGGCTGTGGCAGCTGCATCGCTACGTGCCCGATTCAGGTTATCCAGTTGGAGGAGGCCGCATGAACGAGTACCACGTGTGTGGTGTATTGCTGATGTCACGACCGGAGCATTCGGCGCGGGTCGAGCACGCCCTGTCGGCAATCCCCGGGGTGGAATTGCACGCCAACGACGGCGGACGCATGGTCGTCACCGTCGAGGGTCCCGAGTATGGCCGTTGTGGCGACATCATCTCGCAGCTTGCAACACTCGACGGCGTGGCCTCTTCCTCTCTCGTATATCACCAGATCGACAACGAATCCCTGCCGGAGGAGTCCGTACAATGAAACAGTCACGCCGTGAATTCATCAAGACCAATGCCATCGCCGTCACTGCGGCGGCAGCGGGGATCACCATTCCAGGTGTCCAGGCCATTGCCGAGACCACCGACGACAGCGGCATCCGCTGGGACAAGGCGCCGTGCCGTTTCTGCGGTACCGGCTGCTCGGTGCTGGTTGGCACCAAGGACGGTCGTGTGGTGGCGACCCAGGGCGATCCGGATGCCCCGGTCAACCGTGGCCTGAACTGCATCAAGGGTTATTTCCTGTCCAAGATCATGTATGGCCAGGACCGCCTCACTCAGCCGCTGCTGCGCAAGAAGAACGGCAAGTACGACAAGGAAGGCGACTTTGAGCCGGTCTCCTGGGACGAGGCGTTTGATGTGATGGCCGAGAAGTGGAAGGCCGCGATCGCCAAGGACCTGCAGGCCAACGCAGGCAAGCCGGCGGACCAGCTGACATCGAGTGTTGGCATGTTCGGCTCCGGCCAGTGGACCATCTACGAGGGCTATGCCGCCTCCAAGCTGTACAAGGCCGGCTTCCGCTCCAACAACATCGACCCGAACGCGCGCCACTGCATGGCCACCGCGGTGGTCGGATTCATCCGCGCCTTTGGCGCCGACGAGCCGATGGGCTGCTACGACGACCTCGAGCACGCCGATGCCTTCGTGCTGTGGGGCTCGAACATGGCCGAGATGCACCCGATCCTCTGGTCGCGCATCACCGACACCCGTCTGACCAAGCCGGGCTGCGAGGTGCACGTGCTGTCGACGTTCGAGCACCGCAGCTTCGAGCTGGCCGACCATGGCGTGATCTTCAAGCCGCAGACTGATCTCGCGATCCTCAACTACATCGCCAACTACATCGTCAACAACGATGCGGTGAACTGGACCTTCGTGAATCAGCACGTCAACTTCACCAAGACCCCGACCGATATCGGTTACGGCCTGCGTCCGAACGACCCGCGCGAACAGAATGCGAAGAACGCCGGCAAGGGCAAGTTGTCCAAGATATCCTTCGAGGACTACAAGAAGGAACTGGCGCCGTACACGGCCGAGTATGTCTCGGAGCTGTCCGGGGTGCCGGTCGAGAGCCTGGAAAAGCTGGCCAGACTGTACGCCGATCCCAGTAAAAAGGTGACCTCTCTCTGGACCATGGGCTTCAACCAGCACACACGCGGCGTCTGGGTGAACGGCCTGATGTACAACGTGCACCTGCTCACCGGCAAGATCTCCGAGCCGGGCAACAGCCCGTTCTCGCTGACTGGCCAGCCGTCGGCCTGCGGCACCGCGCGCGAGGTCGGCACCTTCGCCCACCGGCTGCCGGCCGACCTGGTGGTCACCAAACCAGAGCATCGTGCCTTTGCGGAAAAGGTCTGGAAGCTACCCGCGGGAACTATCCCCGGCAAGATCGGCTACCACGCGGTGCTGCAGAGCCGCATGCTCAAGGACGGCAAGCTCAACTGCTACTGGGTGAGCACCAACAACAACATGCAGGCCGGCCCGAACATCAACGATGAGATGTACCCCGGCTGGCGCAACCCGGCCAACTTCGTGGTGGTCTCCGATGCCTATCCGACGGTCTCGGCGATGGCCGCCGACCTGATACTGCCCGCGGCCATGTGGACCGAGAAAGAGGGTGGCTTCGGTAACGCCGAGCGGCGTACGCAACTCTGGCGTCAGCAGGTTGCGGCCCCGGGGGAGGCGCACTCTGACCTGTGGCAGTTCGTCGAGTTCTCCAAGCGCTTCAAGGTCGAGGAGGTCTGGCCCGAGGAACTGATCGCCAAGCAGCCGGATGTGCGCGGCAAGACCTTGTACGACATCCTGTATGCCAATGGATCGCTGAACAGGTTTCCGAAGCAGCAGGTCACGGATGCCAGCGGGAATGTCTACCTCAATGCCGAGATGGACCACTTCGGCTTCTACCTGCAGAAGGGGCTGTTCGAGGAGTACCGCATCTTCGGCACCCAGGGTCCCAAGAAGGGCCACGACCTGGCTGAGTTCGAGGCCTATCATCAGGCACGCGGACTGCGCTGGCCGGTGGTCAATGGCAAGGAGACCCTGTGGCGCTACCGCGAGGGCTACGACCCGTTCGTACCAACCGGCGCCAAGGTCGCGTTCTACGGCAACAAGGACGGGCGTGCCAACATCATCTCGGCGCCCTATGAGCCGCCGGCGGAGGCCCCGGATGCCGAGTACGACATGTGGATGTCGACCGGCCGGGTGCTGGAACACTGGCACTCGGGCTCGATGACCCGGCGCGTGCCCGAGCTGTATCGTGCGGTACCCGACGCCCTGGTCTACATGAACCCGGAGGACGCGAAGAAGCGCGGGCTCAAGCGCGGTGACGCGGCGAAGCTGGTCAGCCGGCGCGGCGAGATCGTCTGCCGTGTCGAGACCAAGGGCCGCAACAAGATGCCCGAGGGCATGGTGTTCGTACCCTTCTTCGATGCCGGGCGCCTGGTCAACAAGCTGGTGCTGGATGCCACCGATCCGCTGTCGAAAGAGACCGACTACAAGAAGACCGCGGTCAAGATCCAGAAGGCCTGAGTTGGGTGAGAGGCGCTGCGGGGACCGTGCTGTCCCCGCGTGCCAACGGATGGTGATGCACATGGCTGACAGTGAGAAGGCACAAAAGGGTATGGACCCGGCACGTCGGCGTTTCCTCACGGACACGCTGCGCACCGCCGTGGGTGTCGGTCTGGTGGCGGTGACGCTGGGTGTCTACCAGCGGCAGGCGCGGGCCTTGCCGGCGAGTGCCATCCGGCCACCGGGGGCTGCCGACGAGCAAGCATTCCAGGCCGCCTGCATCCGCTGCGGCCTGTGCGTCCGCGACTGCCCCTACGACACGCTCAGACTGGCGGAGCTCGGTGACGAGGTGGCGTTGGGTACTCCGTATTTCGAGGCGCGCGACATCCCGTGCGAGATGTGTGACGACATCCCCTGTGTGAAGGCGTGCCCCACCGGTGCCCTCGACCCGGCGCTCACCCAGATCAACGATGCCCGCATGGGGCTCGCGGTGGTGGTCGACGAGGAGGCCTGCATCGCGTTTCAGGGCCTGCGCTGCGAGGTCTGCTTCAATGTCTGCCCGGTACGCGGCAAGGCGATCTCGCTGGACCTGCAGCACAACCCGCGCAGCGGCAAGCACGCCCTGTTCATCCCGGTCGTGCATTCGAGCGACTGCACCGGCTGTGGCAAGTGCGAAAAGGCCTGCATCCTCGACGAGGCCGCGATCAAGGTCTTCCCGATCGCGCTGGCCAAGGGGATGCTGGGGCGGCATTACCGGCTCGGCTGGGAGCAGAAGGCCGAGGCGGGCGAGGCCCTGGTCACGCCCGACACGCCGCACCAGTACAACCTGCCCGAGGGCGTGCACTACGAGCACGGCGGGCGCGGTCTGATCCTCGGCGAGGGGCGCCCCTCGCCGCCGCCGATGCCGCAGCGCCCGATGGCGCCACCGCGGCCGCCCACACCGCCGGGTGCGCCGCAGCCGCCGGCCGCGCCGTTCTCGGCCAATCCGCTGGACACGCTGAACCGCAAGGGAGGTCTGTGATGCAGCCCGGAGGCCGTCCCGGCAGAGAGGCGATCGAGGTGAAGGGCTGGTTCGGCGCCCACCGCTACCTGATACTGCGCCGCCTGAGCCAGCTGGCGATCCTCGCCCTGTTCCTGGCCGGCCCCTGGTTCGGCCTCTGGATCGTCAAGGGCAACATCGCCTCGAGCCTGACGCTCGACACCCTGCCGCTGTCAGACCCGCTGGTCCTGCTGCAGATGCTTGCTACCGGCCACATCCCCGGGTCTGCCGCGCTGACCGGCGGGCTCATCGTGCTGGTCTTCTACCTGGTCGTCGGCGGACGCGTCTACTGCAGCTGGGTCTGCCCGGTCAACATCGTCACCGACGCCGCCGACTGGCTGCGCCGCCGCCTGAAGATCAAGGGCAGCGCGAATTTCTCCGAGAAGACGCGCTACTGGCTGCTCGGCGCCATCCTGCTGGTCGCGGCCGTCACTGGGAGCATCGCCTGGGAGCTGGTCAACCCGGTGTCCATGGTCTACCGCGGCCTGGTGTTCGGCATGGGGCTCGCCTGGGGCGTGGTCGCCGCTGTCTTCCTGCTGGATCTCTTCGTCGGGCGCCGCGCCTGGTGCGGCCACCTGTGCCCGGTCGGCGCTTTCTACGGGCTGCTCGGCGAGGCGGCGGTGCTGCGCGTGGCCGCGGCGCGGCACGAGCAGTGCGACGACTGCATGGACTGCTTCGCGGTCTGCCCCGAACACCAGGTGATCCGGCCGGCGCTCAAGGGCGCGGACAAGGGCCTGGGACCCGTGATCCTGTCCGGCCACTGCACCAACTGTGGGCGATGCATCGATGTCTGTGCTCAGGACGTCTTTGCCTTCACCACGCGATTTTCAAACAACTCCCGCCAGGCTGTACCCGGCGTAAACCACAAGAGTGAGGTATCGTCATGAAGCCATCCGTATCCATCTCTGCCGTCCTGCTCGTCGCGCTGTTCGGCCTGGCGGGCACGGCCGTTGCGGAGCTCAAGTCCGCGCTGCGTGGCGCCGAGGACATCCCGGTCACCAACGCAGCGCCAAAGCTCGAGAAGTACATCAACGACAAGGAGAACATCGAACGCAACTTTGAGCAGCAGCCGCCGCTGGTGCCGCATACCACCGACAAGTACACGATCAACCTGAAGGAAAACGGGTGCTTCGAGTGCCACCTGAAGCAGCCCGGCAAGGACGAGGCCAAGTCGGTCGAGATGAGCGAGTCGCACTTCGTTGACCGCACTGGGCAGAAGCTCGACCGACCCGCCAGCAATCGGCATTTCTGCAAGTTGTGTCATGTGCCGCAGATCGATGCCGAACCCTTGGTGGGTAGCAATTTCAGGTCGGCATCGACCAGGTAATCATGAGCGCCATTCAATAGGCGAAGCCGTTCATCGAAGCTCTGACATGTCAGCCGTCGGCCGAGCTTCGGATTCAATGTTGCAGGATGGCAATGATGGACAAGTGCGGCCACACAGCACAGCCAGTCATTCACGGCGCCGCGGCCATGTTCATGCTCGGCGCTGTCACGTCGAGCTTGCTGGTGCTGTTCTACCTGATGGCGAATGCCTGGTTGGTCGATGGTGCCAGCGAGTATGAAAGGCGGGCCCCGGTGGGGTCTGGGCGCAATGCGCAGGAGGAGTCGGTTGATGCAGAGCAATACCAGTGCCAGTGATCGCCCCGACTGCTGCCGTGGCGGCCCCGGCGAACTGGGCTGTAGCACGACGCACGTTGATGTCTGAGGTCGGCGTGTACGGTTGGATCACGTGGCACGGCAACCAAGGGGCAGGCTGGCTGCTCCGCACGGTGTCGTGGACCTGCATGGCGGAAACACCGTCGCAGCTCGCTGGCAAGTGAGCTTGCAGTGGAATGGGGATTCACCCAGGTCAAATACTTTCGCGACGGCATCGTCGGTTGGCGTGATGCCGGGTACTCGATGCAAGAGGCGCAATGAGCGTCGCTCTGGCCGCGGCTTGGGCCGGAGGCCGCTGCTCCAGCAGCGCAAACGCACATAGCAACAATGCTGGTACCGAATACGCACTCATCCTCCAGGCTTGGGGGGCTCCTGATGCCCCCGCTTTTTTCTCGGGAATAGATGGCGTCCCGTCGAATGCAGGTGGTGGATCTTGGGTGAGAAACGGATGCCAAAGAAGCGCTTCACGCTGACGTCAAGGCGATCGCTGATCGGCGGGACATTGCTCTGGTTGGCTGTGGCCCTGTTCGTGAGCGTAAGCGAAACCCACCTGAAAACCTTTTTGGTCATTGGAGTCTTGCCCGTGCTGGCACTGTGGATTGCACGTTGGGTATGGCATGCCTATCGCCAAGAACGCAGCATGCCGCGCGGGTTCTGGCTAACACGCATCTTGCGACGCAAGCCGTGATCGACGAGCCCGCTGCACTTCCGAATCTTGCGGAACTGACCTCCATGGTTGTCGACTTCGCACTATTTCGCCGCTATATCTCGCCGGCAGTGTTGGTTGGCATCTATTACGCCGGTGCAATCGCAATGCCGGTAGTCCTCTCGATTGGCTATCGGATGATCCTGCATGGCCGTTATTCACCGACGACAGCGATTGCTCCGCTGTTCGATCTGTTGCGTGAATCTGCGGGTGGCAGCCGGGTCAGGCTCGGCGTCGCGATTGCGCTGCTGCTGTTGCTGGCGGAAACCGGCTGGCGAATGGCGGCCGAGTTCATGGTGGTGTATTTCGAGATCGCTGGGCGGCTGGAGCACGCTTGTGGAGGTTGCTGACCAACGAATACGACCAGGAACCGGTTTCACCAGCAACCGACAGAGTGCTCTGTCACATTGCGGCTGCAGCGCACAGGCAGCACAGCGCGTGCATATCAGGTACGGCCCCCTGCGGGCGATGGGCCTTGAGGTTGATGCCAGTACCTCGATGATGGGCAAGCGACCCGGGGAAACATCCGGACGCCGACCTGGAAGGTGGTCAAGGCCCTGCAGGGCGGTCCGATTGGTGCAGACGTCTGTCCTGGACAGCGGGCCGCAGGCCCTGGGGTCATGATCTATATCAAGGCACGGCAGGGATCGTCCGTCCAGATTGCGGGGCGGCCGCGGGTTGCCCCTTGTTATGGAAAGCGGCGTACCCGACGGCGGTTGAAACTGACAGGACGTTGCGTTTGCATCTGGCCGGGGTCTGAATAACCCGATCCAGATGATTCCCGAGAATGGTGCCGTGTGCGGTATCCCCACGCAGGGTTCGCACCATCACCCGCCCGAAGCCGCGGCCGGTCAACGAGCGGGCATGAAAAAACTGGGCCTCCCCCGAGAGGCACAGCGACGTGCCGCCAGTTGTGATCACGAGCCGTGTTTGAAATCGAAGGAGACCGAGAACAGTGTTTTCGCGTTTCCCGTTGAGAAGAATGTCAAGGAAGGTGTTTTTCTTTCCCAAAACAAAACCAGGCCAATCCGGTAAATGCGTCGGGCGGGTCTCAATCAACCAAACAGGAGTCACACCGTATGCTAAGGAATCTCACCGGCGCAGGCCGCCTACTCAAGCTGGCAACTGCCGTGTCGCTGGCGCTTGGCGCTGTCAATGTGCAGGCGCAGGAAAGCGGACACCCGGGTACCGGCGATGCCCAGATGCGCTACTAAGGGTGCACCGATCCCGATTGATCCCGGTGTTGCCCAGGAGAGCCTGTCGCCCAAGGCCCCGCCGCTCACCACAGAAGAGTTTGCGCGCGCCAAGCAGATCTATTTCGAGCGCTGCGCCGGCTGTCATGGTGTGCTGCGCAAGGGGGCGACCGGCAAGCCGCTGACCACCGACATCACCCAGGCGCGGGGTACCGAGTACCTGAAGGTATTCATCAACTACGGCACCCCGGCGGGTATGCCCAACTGGGGTACCTCCGGCGTGCTGTCGGAGGCCGAGGTCGACATGATGGCGCGCTTCCTGCAGCACGAGCCGCCGCAGCCGCCAGAGTACGGCCTGCCGGAGATGAAGGCCAGCTGGAAGCTGCTCGTGCACCCTGACAATCGCCCGACCAAGAAAGAAAACGACCTGGATCTGGACAACCTGTTCTCGGTGACCCTGCGTGACGACGGTAAGATCGCCCTGATCGACGGCGACAGCAAGAAGATCGTCTCGACCATCGAGACCGGCTATGCGGTGCATATCTCGCGCACCTCGGCCTCCGGCCGCTACCTGTACGTGATCGGCCGCGACGCCCGAGTCAACCTGATCGACCTGTGGATGAAGGAGCCGGCCAACGTCGCCGAGATCAAGGTCGGCATGGAGGCGCGCTCGGTCGAGACCTCGAAGTACAAGGGGTGGGAAGACAAGTATGCAATTGCGGGCACCTACTGGCCGCCGCAGTTCGTGATCATGGACGGTGACACCCTGGAACCCAAGCGCATCGTCGGCACCCGCGGCATGACGGTCGACACCCAGGAGTACCACCCGGAGCCGCGTGTCGCGGCGATCGTCGCCTCGCACGCAAGCCCCGAGTTCATCATCAACGTCAAGGAGACCGGCAAGGTACTGCTCGCCAACTACCAGGACCTGAACAACCTGCAGGTGACGGAGATCAACGCCGCGCGCTTCCTGCATGACGGCGGCTGGGACGCCAGTGGACGCTACTTCATGAGTGCCGCCAACGAGTCGAACAAGATCGCCGTGATCGACTCCAAGGAACGCAAACTGGCCGGGCTGGTCGATGTCGGCCGGACGCCGCACCCGGGGCGCGGCGCCAACTTCGAGCATCCCAAGTACGGCCCGGTGTGGGCCACGGGCCACCTCGGTGATCACAGTATCTCGCTGATCGGCACCGACCCGGAGAAGCACCCCGAGCAGGCCTGGAAGGTGGTGGAGACCCTGCAGGGCCAGGGCGGCGGATCACTGTTCCTGAAGACGCACCCCAAGTCGCACCACCTCTACGTCGACACCACGCTGAACCCGGATGCGAAGGTCAGCCAGTCGGTCGCGGTGTTCGATACCCGCGATCTGGGCAAGGGCTACAAGGTGCTCGACATCGCCGGCATGGCCGGTCTGAAAGATGGGCCGAAGCGGGTGGTGCAGCCGGAGTTCAACAAGGCCGGCGACGAGGTCTGGTTCTCGGTCTGGAACGGCCAGGACCAGCCATCGGCGATCGTCGTGATCGACGACAAGACCCTCCAGTTGAAGTCGGTGATCACGGACCCGCGCCTGATCACCCCGACCGGCAAGTTCAACCTCTACAACACGCAGCACGACGTGTATTGACAGAAGGCTGATCGGTGGCGGGACCGGCTGGAGTGCCGGTCCCGCCGCACCACGGCGTCTCGCCGTGGGCCATGCTGTTGCGCCGGCATCACTACCAGGTCAACGTGCGCGTACCCTCGCGGAACAGCGCTCCACCGACCAGATCCGGATTGCCTACCTGCATTCCGGGCAGCAGCTCGGAAGATTCGACACCGAGCTGCTTCATGCAATAGCGGCATACAAGGACGGTTGCACCGTCATTCACCAGTTTGGTGAGTGTCTTCTGATGGTCTGCGTGTTTTTCCGCGTGTTTTTGCGAGGCCAGGAAGATCCCCCCTTCGTTGAGCCACAGCGTCACAGGGTGTCCACGCTTGAGTTGCAGGTCAGCAAAATGGAGCACGTGACTGACCCGGTTGGCCGAGTCCTGCGACAAACCGATAAACAGCGGATCCTTCTCGCCTGCGAGCACCTGGCCGGACAGGCCGCCAGTGATGAGGGCCAGTACGAGTAACAGCGACTTCGTGAATTGCATCTTTGTCTCCTTGATAACCGTCGACACTTGTTGTCTTTGAGGGCCGTTTCCAGTATCCGATGCCTCCAGGATGGCCGGCATTGCGAAAACGCAAGCACTGGCCATGCCGGGTCTGGGTGTGCGGCGGCGAAAGCACGGACTTTCCCTCACAATTACACCACCGATAACCGGCTTGGCCGGTTTCGGGCTGTCCCATATACTGCCGATGACGGGCGGCGCCCATTCTGAAGGAGCGCTATTGATGGTTTTCGAGCGCGCCAAGCGGATACGTTTTTCCCATTGTGATCCCGCTGGCATCGTCTTTTATCCGCGCTATGCCGAACTGCTGAACGAAATCGTCGAGGACTGGTTCGCTGAGGGTATCGGCATCGATTTGCGTACCCTTGTTTCGGCGCATCGGCTCGGGGTACCCGTTGTGCGGCTGGAGGTTGATTTTCTGAGTCCGGCGCGTCTGGGCGACAGGCTGACCTTCCGCCTTGTCGTGGTAGCAATAGGCGGCAGGTCCATAAGACTCACCGTCGATGCGGTGCGTGGCCAGACCGCCTGCCTGCGGGCTGTGCTGACAGTCGTGTTGACATCTCTCGATAGTTTCCAGGCTGTGCCCGTCGACGATGTCTGGCGGGACAGGTTTGGCGCCTATCAAGCCGAGACGTGACCGAGCCGTTGTCTGCCGCAAACCCCTCCGTACCGGCTGGCTGGCGCATCTGGAGCGTCGCCGTGCGGCCGCGAACCCTGCCACTGGCGGCGGCGCCCGTCCTCGCCGGTACTGCGCTGGCATGGGCCGAGCATTCGCGACTGCTGTGGGGGCCGGTATTGGCCGCTCTGGTGGCGGCACTTCTGATACAGATGGGCACCAACCTGCACAACGATGCGGCCGACTTCGAACGCGGCAATGACGGCAGCGATCGCACGGGACCGCTGCGCATCACGGCGTCCGGCTGGGCCAGCGCCAGGCAGGTGCGCATCGCGGCACGCAGTAGCTTTCTCCTGGCACTGCTTGTGGGCGGTTATCTGGTTGCCGTGGGCGGTGGATTCATCCTGGCGATCGGCTGCGCCTCG